>CAZPRJ010000069.1:0-43292 GCA_964588805.1 uncultured Microcoleus sp.
ACGACCCAATGAAGCGTAAAGAATCCCCGACCGTTCACGGCGGGGAGTATGTCAAGAAGGGCTTACGCAAGGAATGCCATATATCCCAAGAGCGCACATCAGTGCGGCCTTACTAATCGTGGCTCAAAAGTCAATGTGCGTAAGTCCTGTGACTGTTCAACGATTGGTTGTGGCTCAGATGAGGGGGAACTGGTGGGGATATTCGACTGGCTGAGGATTTGAAGCGAAGATGGCAGCAGAAGAGAAATAAGCGCCATCAGTAAAATGTGACTATCGTGTTTATCTTTGTGGACTGATTATGGTTCGGGTTAAAATCATTGATTGCGTTCCAAAACTGTCTAGCAGAGCTAACCTGGGGCGCGATTGTGAAGGCGGCATAAGATGGCAGTTAAAAAAAGTGAACTCTACAGTTCGATATGGAAAAGCTGTGATGAACTGCGGGGTGGTATGGATGCCTCGCAATATAAGGACTATGTACTGGTTTTATTATTCGTTAAATACGTCTCTGACCGATATGCGGGTGTAGAGGATGCTCTCATTGAAGTGCCGGAAGGGGGTAGCTTTCAGGATATTGTTGCCCTGAAAGGGAATAAAGAAATTGGGGATGGCATTAATAAAATCATTGCCAAGCTTGCTGAAGCCAATGACTTAAAGGGCGTCATTGATGTCGCTGATTTCAATGATGAAGATAAGCTGGGCAAGGGCAAGGAGATGCAGGATAGGCTTACCAATCTGGTAGCCATCTTTCAGAACTCAGCTCTTAATTTCAGTAAGAATCGAGCCGATGGCGATGATATTTTAGGGGATGCCTATGAGTACCTGATGCGGAATTTTGCCACGCAATCGGGTAAAAGCAAGGGGCAATTTTATACCCCGGCGGAAGTCTCTCGTGTTATAGCTAAGGTAATTGGGGTTAATTCAGCCCAAACCCAAGACCAAACGATTTATGACCCAACTTGTGGTAGTGGCTCTCTGTTGCTGAAAGCGGCGGATGAAGCGGAACGGGGTTTAACGATTTACGGGCAGGAGATGGACAACGCCACCCGTGCCTTGGCTCGGATGAATATGATTTTGCACGGGCATCCTACGGCTGATATTTGGCAGGACAATACGTTAGCGAGTCCTTATTTTAAAAATGAAGATGGTAGCCTCAAAACCTTCGATTTTGCGGTTGCCAATCCGCCTTTTTCTTCTAAGGCTTGGAGTAATGGATTGAATCCGAGCAAGGATGAATTCAAGCGGTTTGATGGCTATGGGATTCCTCCGGCGAAAAATGGGGACTATGCCTTTTTGCTGCACATGGTTCGCTCTTTAAAAAGTAAGGGTAAAGGGGCAATTATTCTACCACATGGGGTGCTGTTTCGGGGGAATGCTGAAGCGGAAATCCGAAAAAATCTGATTAGCAAGGGAATTATTAAGGGGATTATTGGGCTACCGCCGAACTTGTTTTTTGGAACGGGGATTCCGGCTTGCATCATTGTGCTGGATAAGGAAAATGCTGAGAATCGCCAGGGCATTTTTATGATTGATGCCAGTAAGGGATTTGTGAAAGATGGCAATAAAAACCGTTTGCGAGAGCAGGATATTCACAAAATTGTGGATGTTTTTAACAAGCAGATTGAACTCCCGAAATATTCCCGGATGGTTCCCGTTGAGGAGATTGAGACTCATGAGTACAACCTGAATATCCCACGCTATATCGATAGTCAGGAAGAGGAGGATATTCAGGATATTGAAGCGCATCTGTTGGGGGGAATCCCGAAGCGAGATATTGAGGCGTTGAGTGAGTATTGGCAGGTTTATCCGACGCTGCAACAAGAGCTTTTTGAAGTGGTGGATCGTCCTGGATACTTGGGGCTAAAAATTCCAGCGGAGGAGGTTAAATTTTGCATTTTTTCCCATCCTGAATTTATCAGCTATGGTGAAGGAATTCAGGATGTGTTTGAGGCATGGCAAGCGAAACATACGCCTTTGCTGAAAGCTATCCAACCGGGAGATAAACCCAAAGACATTATTTACACCCTCTCGGAAGACTTACTGCAAGCGTTTGCGGGCAAAAGCCTGATTGATAAATATGATGTTTATCAGCACCTAATGACGTATTGGGTGGAGAGTATGAAAGACGATGTTTATATTTTGGTAGAGGATGGCTGGAAGGCGGAACTAACGGCGGTGATGAATAAAAAAGGCAAAATTACCGATTATGTCTGTGAATTGATTCCCAAGGAGTTGGTGATTAACCGCTATTTCCAAGCAGAACAGGCGGCAATTGAGGCACTGGAAACGAAGAAGGATGAGATTGTTCGCCAGCAGGAGGAACTGCAAGAGGAACATGGGGGTGAGGAGGGTTTGCTGGAGGAAGTCACCAGCGATAGTGGCAAAATTACCAAAACAAATGTGAATAGTCGAATTAAGGCAATAAAGAGTGATCCAGATTTTGCGGATGAGTTGAAGGTTTTGATGGCGTATCTGAAGCTGATTGAACAAGAGGCTGTAGTTAGTCAAGAAATTAAAGTATTGACTGAATTTCTGGATAATATTGTGTTAACAAAATACGGGGATTTAACAGAGGATGAGATTAAAACCCTAGTGGTGGATGATAAATGGATGCTTACACTGCGGCAGGCAATAAATTCAGAGATGGAGCGGATTTCGCAACGGTTGACGCAACGAATTAAGGAGTTAGCGGAACGGTATGAGATGCCTTTGCCGGAGTTGACGAGTGAGGTGGAGGAGTTGACGAGCAAGGTGGAGGGGCATCTGAAGAAGATGGGGATGGTATGGTGATGGAGGTGAACCTGCCGGAAGGCTATAAAAAAACCGATATAGGAATTATTCCTAATCACTGGAAAATTAAAAAGTTGAAGTCCGTGATTAAGTTAATGAATGGATTTGCTTTTAAGAGTAGCTATTTTTCAGAAAATGGACCAATTGTTTTAACTCCCGGTAACTTTAAGCTTGAGGGAGGTCTTTATTTCAATGAAAAAAACACAAAAAGATATTCTGGTCACTGTCCATCAGCATTCAAATTTAATTATGCCGACTTGTTGATCGTGATGACAGACTTAACTAAAGAATGCAATTTACTTGGCAAACCAGCATTTATTAATTCAGAAGAAGAAATACTCCATAATCAACGAATAGGGAAAGTTGAACTACTTAACGATGAAGCGTCAAAAGAGTTTTTATTTTATTTCTTTTTGTCAAATCAATACCACTTGAAAATCAAGGAAACTGCGACAGGTTCAACAGTACGTCATACTTCACCTACAAGCATTTATGGAATTCTGATTCCGCTACCACCCACAATAGAAGAACAAAAAGCGATCGCGCAATCCCTCAGCGATGTCGATGCCCTAATTGCAGTACTGGATCAGCTCATCACCAAAAAGCGCAACATCAAGCAAGGCACGATGCAGCAACTGCTCACGGGTAAGAAGCGATTGCCGGGGTTTAGCGGTGAGTGGGTAGAGAAAGAATTGAAGTCCGTTATTAAGTTAACGAATGGCTTTGCCTTTAAAAGCGAGTTCTTTTCGGAAGATGGACCAATTGTTTTAACTCCTGGCAACTTTAAGCTAGAGGGTGGTCTTTACTTTAATGAAAGAAATACAAAAAGATATTCTGGAAACTTTCCATCATCAGCCCAATTTAACTATGGCGATTTATTAGTTGTAATGACCGACTTAACTAAAGAGTGTAATTTGCTTGGTAAGCCTGCATTCGTTAATTTGCAAGAAAAAATACTGCATAATCAGCGGATAGGGAAAGTTAAAATACTTAATAGAGAAGCATTAAAAAAGTTTTTATTTTATTTCTTTCTGTCAAATCAGTATCACTTGAAGATCAAGGAGAGCGCTACAGGTTCAACAGTACGTCATACTTCTCCAAAAAGTATTTATGCAATTCCAATTCTGCTCCCACCCACTATAGAGGAACAACAAGCGATCGCTCAAGTTCTCAGCGACATGGACGCCGAAATCGAAGCCCTAGAGCAAAAACGGGATAAATACAAAGCCATCAAACAGGGCATGATGCAAGAATTACTTACAGGAAAAACGCGCCTTCAGTGGAACTCAGAGACGAAACCTGAAAAAAACGATACAAACTAGAAGAAAATGAGGACAAAAACATGAGTCGATTAATCCTAGAAATCCCCAGTGATGTAGCCGATGCCATCCAGCTTCCACCAACAGAACGATTGCCCAGGATACAGCGAGAATTAGCCGTGCGTCTCTATCAAAAAGGGCTGCTATCCTTTGGTCGAGCGCGAGAGATGGCAAACTTGACAAAGTGGGAATTTCATGAACTGTTAGGTGATGAAGGAATCGATCGCAGTTATGACCTAGAAGAACTAGATACTGACTTGATGACACTGGAGCAGCTCCCTTGAAAGCCATCAGCAACTCCTCGGTTTTAATTGCCCTTAGCAGTATCAACCAGTTACCAATTTTGAGCCAACGATTCCCTGAAGGTGTCATTGTCCCCCAAGCCGTAGCGCTACATCAATATCAGTAGAGAGAAGGGATGAGTAAAGTAGGCGAAAAAGAACGCATCACCCAAAACCGCATCGTGCAACTGTTTCGACAGCAGTTAGACTACCACTACCTGGGTGACTGGAAAGATCGCGCCAACAACAGCAACATCGAAACCGACATCCTCACCACCTTCCTGCGAGACAAACAAGGCTACAGCAACAGCCTCATCACCAAAGCCCTCTATGAACTCAACAAAGTCGCAGGCGACCAAAGTAAAAGCCTCTACGACATCAACAAAGAAGTCTATAGGCTCCTGCGCTATGGAGTCAAAGTCAAGGAAGGAGTTAGCGAAAACACCCAAACCGTTTGGCTAATCAACTGGGACAACCCCCTAGAAAATGACTTTGCCATTGCCGAAGAAGTCACCGTCAAAAGCGAAAACACCAAACGCCCGGACATCGTACTCTACATCAACGGCATCGCCTTGGGCATACTCGAACTCAAACGCAGCACCGTCTCAGTCTCCGAAGGCATCCGCCAAAACCTCGACAACCAAAAATCCATCTTTATTAAGCCCTTCTTCACCACCATGCAGTTGATCATGGCAGGTAACGACACCGAAGGGCTACGCTACGCCACCATCGAAACCCCTGAAAAGTATTACCTCACCTGGAAAGAAGACAATGAAAACCCCTCTCCAAACCTCTCCCCCACAGGGAGAGAGGCTTTGAATGTCCCTTCTTCTTCTCTTGTTCCCCCTTCCCTTGCAGGGAAGGGGGCTAGGGGGTTAGGTTCCCTCGATAGACACCTATTGCAACTCTGCCAAAAAGAACGATTTCTAGAGCTAATTCATGATTTTATCGTCTTCGATCGCGGCATCAAAAAAATCTGCCGTCATAACCAGTATTTCGGGGTGAAAGAAGCTCAAAACTACCTACACCGACGAGAAGGCGGCATCATCTGGCATACCCAAGGCAGTGGTAAAAGCCTAACAATGGTTTGGCTTGCCAAATGGATTCTAGGAAACATTCCCCCTGCTCGCGTCTTAATTATTACCGACAGAGACGAACTCGATAAGCAAATCAAAAATGTTTTCCTGGGTGTGAGCGAAAATATTTACCGCACCCAAAGCGGTCAAGACCTAATCAACAAGCTGAATGACACAACCCCCCGATTACTTTGCTCCCTTATCCATAAATTTGGCAAAAAAGGCGAAGTAAACAAAACTGACTACGACAACTATATCGCAGAACTCAAACGCAGCTTATCCAAAGACTTTAGTGCCAAGGGCGATATTTATGTCTTTGTGGATGAGTGTCACCGCACCCAATCGGGAAGCTTACACGAGGCAATGAAGGAACTCCTACCCAACGCCCTACTGATTGGTTTTACAGGTACACCCCTTCTCAAAAAAGACAAACAGAACAGTCAAAATGTCTTTGGTTCCTACATTCACACCTACAAATTCAATGAAGCCGTAAGCGATAAAGTTGTCCTGGATTTGCGCTACGAAGCCCGAAATGTTGACCAGTACATCACCTCACCCGCAAGAATAGACCAGTGGTTTGAAGCTAAAACCAAGGGTTTAACCGAACAAGCCAAGACCCAACTCAAAAAACGTTGGGGTACATTACAAAAAGTCTTGAGTTCAAAATCGAGATTAGAAAAAATCGTCAGCGATATTCTAATGGATTTTGCCAGGAAAGACCGTCTAGAAAATGGTCGCGGGAATGCCATGCTGGTCTGTGGCAGTATTTATCAAGCCTGCAAATATTATGAGCTATTCCAAAATGCAGGTTTTACAAAATGCGCCATTGTTACATCTTACGACGGCTCATCTCAGAGCATCAAAGGTGAAAGTACTGGGGAAGAGTTGACCGAAAAATTGCGGCAGTATGAGATTTATCAAAAAATGCTCAACGGCAAAACCCCAGAAGCTTTTGAGGATGAAGTCAAACAGAAATTTGTCGAAGAACCTGCCCAAATGAAGCTGCTGATTGTGGTGGATAAATTGCTGACTGGGTTTGATGCCCCCTCTGCCACCTATCTCTACATCGATAAAACCATGCGAGATCATGGACTATTCCAAGCCATTTGTCGCGTCAATCGGTTAGATGGGGATGATAAAGAATATGGCTATATCATCGACTACAAAGACCTGTTCAAAAGCCTAGAAAAATCGGTAAGTGACTATACCTCCGAAGCCTTTGAAGATTATGATTTAGACGACATTGATGGGTTGTTAAGCGATAGACTTACCAAGGGGATAGAACGCCTGGAAAATGCCAGGGAAAGCATTAAAGCCTTGTGCGAACCTGTAGAACCTCCTCAAGATACCCCAGCCTATATCCGCTACTTTTGCGGCAATACTGAAAATGCAGACGACCTAAAAAATAATGAGCCAAAGCGCATTGCCCTCTATCAACTTACAGCATCCTTAATCCGGGCGTATGCAAACCTAGCGAATGACATGGCAGAGGCTGGATACACCTCAGCAGAAATCGAAACCATTAAACAAGAAGTTAAGCATTACGAACAGGTACGTGCTGAGGTAAAGTTAGCCAGTGGTGATTACATTGACCTCAAAGCCTATGAACCTGCCATGCGTCATTTGATTGATACTTACATTGGCGCACAAGAAAGCGAAACCATTTCCTCCTTTGATGATTTGACCCTAATTCAGTTGATTGTCGAACGGGGTGCCAATGCAGTTGACACACTCCCCAAAAGTATCAAGCAAAACCCAGAAGCCGTAGCCGAAACCATCGAAAATAACTTACGCAAAGTCATTATCGAGCAACAACCAACCAACCCCAAGTATTTTGGTGAAATGTCCACGCTGTTGGATAAATTGATTCAAGTCCGAAAAGCAGCTACCGAGAATTATGAAAACTACCTGAAGAAGATTGTTGAATTCACCAAACAAGTTGCTCAACCCACTACCTCATCTCAATATCCCCCATCCCTAGATTCCCCAGCTAAAAGAGCTTTGTACGATAACCTAGACCAAAATGAAGCCCTAGCCTTAGCCATAGATAATGAGATTCGTACTACCAAAAAAGATGGTTGGCGCGGCAGTAAAATTAAGGAGCGTGAAGTAAGAAACGCTATTAAAAAACATATTAATTCTCCAGAAAAGCTTGATATAATTTTTGAGATAGTAAAGAATCAAACTGAATATTAGGATGCATCAGATAACAGTCAGTGATTTAGTCATTGATGTTGAAAGAAAAGATATTAAAAACCTGCATCTAGCAGTATACCCCCCTGATGGACGGGTGCGTATTGCTGCACCTTTAAGAATTGATGACGAAGCTGTACGTTTATTTGTCATCTCAAAACTATCTTGGATTAAAAAGCACAAAGCCAAATTTGCAGCTCAAGAACGCCAGTCAAAAAGAGAGTTTGTTTCTGGTGAAAGTCATTATTTCCAAGGGAAACGGTATCTACTGAACGTGATTTATCACAAGGGTAATCCTAAAGTAGAAATTAGGAACAATACCTACATCGACCTCTATGTAAGAGAAGGTAGCGATGAAGCGCAACGAAAAAAAGTAATGATGGACTGGTATCGACGGCAGTTGAAAGCCGACATTCCCCCATTAATCGAAAAGTGGGCAGCAACTCTAGGCGTTCAGGTTAACGACTGGGGAGTTAAGCAGATGAAAACGAAATGGGGTACTTGCAATATTCAGGCGAAACGCATCTGGCTCAACCTCGAATTAGCCAAAAAAGACAAGCACTGCCTAGAGTACGTTGTGGTACATGAGATAACACATCTTTTAGAGCGGCATCATAACGCTCGATTCATAGCGCTGATGGATAAATTCATGCCTAATTGGCGTTTATACAAAGATGAATTGAATCGCGCTCCACTGGGAAGCTTTTGAGATTACAAACACTATCCACCCAAGCTTGGTGGAGCAACGCCTATAGACATAAAGCCACGAAGCACAAGGATTGACCTCGCAGCGCACATAAGGCGATCGCGCTGAGCAACGCCTATAGACATAAAGCCACGAAGCACAATCTGTTGCCAATCTTCTAAGGAAATGCAATGCACTGAGCAACGCCTATAGACATAAAGCCACGAAGCACTAAGAATTAAAAAGGCGCTTCAACCCTTTACTACACAAGCTGAGCAACGCCTATAGACATAAAGCCACGAAGCACCTTGCGTGGATTCCAGTTCCTTGTAAGCTTCCACCCATCTGAGCAACGCCTATAGACATAAAGCCACGAAGCACTCAAGGAACTTATATTAATACTTTTGGTTGCGATGCTGAGCAACGCCTATAGACATAAAGCCACGAAGCACTCAATAGCCAAATCCAGTAGTAACGCATCGAATTCTGAGCAACGCCTATAGACATAAAGCCACGAAGCACTGGAAGCGATCCACGAACTGATCCACAAGTGATCCATCTGAGCAACGCCTATAGACATAAAGCCACGAAGCACAGCCCTTCTCAAACGCCTAGTCAGCTAAGGGCTTACAGATAATTTTACAAGCATCTCCTGGAGATACCGCCGAAGTTACAAATATTCTGCAATTTAGTAACTTTCTTAATGGCTAGAATCCACACCCGACAAAGCTTTCAGCAACTTGCAAGCACCTTTACCCATTACTAAAACTCTGAATCAATTACTCTATAAGCATTACAGCCATTTTTTCCGATTCAATCTCCTCTCCATTCACAGATGCTTGCAAAAATTAGGAACTGAAATTGTTGTCCAAGAAGACTCTGGTGGAGAGTGAGTAGATATTTCCTCCAACCGATAACGCCGCCAACCTGTTCCCTTTGAGCCAACATGGTCAACCCAATAAGGTAAAGTAATTAATCCCTCATCATCTCGAATCAACCACCGCCTAGACTCACAGCGATAATCATCTGATACCAACTTCACCACGTTAACTAAATCATTACTTTCTCCCAAATACAAGCAGCCAAATCGCTGAACAGAAGTAGGATGCCTCAATGCTTGTTCTACCCTTTCGGCAAGAGTCGGCTGTACTTGCTCTGCTCCAGACGCTACCCAGACAATAAACTGGATATCCGTCAGAATCTCTTGGTACTCAGGTATTCTATTTCTAGAATCGCCATAATCTTTGACCTTAAAACGCCGCAACTGCCTAATTACTCTAGATTTCTGCGGTTGAGACAGCATGGCAATGGCTAGCTGTACCCCACAATGCTTGTAAGCCTCTGTCTCTCCCACTAACGCCAGCAACATTCCATAGACAGTTGACACAGGAGGAACGAGATAAGTTTTGCCATATTCTCTCGTGTGAGACTGGCGGAACGTAGCAAAAGGAACCTCAACATAAAGAGCTATCCAACTCATGATGATGGTTGAAACTCCGTTAAAGCTAAATCTCTAGCAATCACTTGTTTTAAATCAGCAACGGCTTGTTCTCTACCTAGAAATATATGAGCATCCAAAAGCTGTAGATTCTTAGTAATCTTACCCCCAATCCATAGTTCGTTCCCATCAATATCTTCGACTTCAACTTGTTCAATCAAATCAGAAGATATTCTGGGTTCTAGTTCAGATGAACCTTGTTCAAAACAATAGAAGAAATGAGGCGAGTTCTTCTGAGTCCAGCGAAACACCAGACTTTCAGGAGAAAAATCATAGCAAAACACATATTGTGTCCCCCGACCTTACGAATAGACATCAATCCATCGATAACAGCAAAAATGCGAGACTTGTCTTTAAGATGATTGGGGTCTAGCGCAAACACATATTGATAACGGGTATTATGACATTCGTGGAAATGAAGCGATGTTCGGTCTTTGGCTCCACTCTTAGCATTAAATATCAGGGTTCCATCGTAGGGAGTTAAAGAAATCGCACGATTAACTCCTAATGCTCCTAATCGTGGGATTGACTTGCCTTTAGATTTTTTTTTTCTTTTCCCTTTATGCGGTTTATCCTCAGTTTCTGATTCTTCTTCAATTAATTCTTCTTTCGCGGCTTCAGTTCCCATGTAACCCAATACATCATCATCAATAAATCGAACGGGGTCAAAATTCTCATCGGTTAATGTATGGGTGAAGCTATCTGCATCCCAAACTCGATTCACTGGATAACCTTGTTGCTGCCAATAGTAACGTAATGCCCAACGAATGGCATCCCCAGAAACAGTAGAATGAGTCTTACCGTGCCACAAGACTTTCTGCAAAGGACTAACATTCCCTTTTGATTGTCCATGATTCAGTGAGGCAGAACCATAGTGAGTTAATAGGTTGCCAAATAATTGATACATGACATTGATTAATCTATGATTGGCTTTCTGAAGTTACCTCAGAGTTTTGGCTAAATTCTTCTGATGGCTTTTCGCTGGGTTTATAACTGGCTAAAGCAATCAATACTAAATTCCTAGCTTTTTCCCAAGAAACTTGTCCCGTCAGAAGTGGCAATAGAGATTCCCACTGGTCGTATAATGCAGAATTAAGCCCTGCTCTGGAGAGAAAATCTGATAGAAAATCATTAAAAGATTGCTGGTCATAGCATCGCCCCAGTTCTCCTCGAATCCGTTCATACTCTCGCTCGAATCGAGGAACCTCTCCTTCCTTAGTACGACCGTAAATTTTGCCATAGGTTTTTCTTAAAGCTTCATGGCAAGCTCTAATAAAAGATTTATAAATCTCCATTTCTTCATCCGTTTCAATCATGCTTCTTAAACCTTCTCGGTTATACATCAGTTGTTGAGATAAATCTCCGAATGTATCGGGGTTAAAAATTGCCCAAAAATCTGACCACCAAGGTAAGCCTTTGACTAAGTTATCAGCAATTCTTCCTTTGAGAAAATTGGCTTTAACAATCAAATTAGCCCCAGTCCCAAAAACTCTATTTGGTGAAAAATGCTCATCAATTAATCTAGAAGTTAAGATAGTTTTTCTCTGAATCTCTAGGTCTTGAATATCCGCCAAACTTCTTTGTCTTGAATCTTTATTCAATTTTTCGTACAACAATACTTGGCAAACTTGGTGATATTCGTTTGAGTCCTCTATTTCGTCATAACTGTAGTATTTTAAGCCAGCTTCTCCCAAGCTCGTTACATGGAAATCTTTATAGTCTAAGCTTCGTAGCTCCCAACATCTTTGAGCTGTAGTTTTTAAATTAGTAACTTCTGGAATGACGATAATATATTTGGTGGGTTGTTTTGTGCCAATTTGTGAAACGTTAGAATGTAAGATGAAATATTGGCAAACAACAGGTAAAAACAGTAACGCTAAGGCATATTCTACTATTTCTTCGAGTTTATTATATTTATCTAATAGGGCATGACGAACGGTTGCGCCTGGATAAATCCAACTGACAATCTGAATGTAATCTCTTCGTAATTGTCCGGCTTCGTCACAGAGGTGGTTAGCAAACGTTTGATGGGCATACCCTTCTATCGTTTGGTATTTATACGGAAACTTTCCTTCAATACCATTAACTTCCACATCTTCTGAAGTTGGTTTTCCTGGTGTATAAAATCGATGGTGCCGTAAAAAGGTAGCTCCTATCGCTTGATGAAGATGGATTTGATTAATCAGATTCATCGATGAAGAATCCAATCCAGTTAAACTAATCAATCCTTTTTCATTAATCTGAAAGGATTGTCTGAGTAACCAATCTAGAACAGTGAAATCTTCTCCTTGCCAGTCAAGCCTGATGCTAGAGTTAGTCAGTGACCAAGATAGATTACCTGGACGACTAGCAGCAGTGGGAATGTGGCGTTCTAGTTGCTGTAGAGTCATCCACAGTCCCGCCATCCCTGCACGGTGCATGATAGTTGTATCGCAAGCACTGAGACTGAGATAAATTTTAGGTTGCGTGGTTGTTGTCATTCTCCTTCCCTCTTGTTCTTGTTACGCTGTGAAGGGACGAATACGCCACACATCATCTTATGCTTGCCACCTATACCGTATTTTTGTAGAGTTATTGAGTCTTCTGAGTTCAAATCGCTGATTTGTACGCCAAACCCTCTTACAGCAAAGGTTCCTGTTTGATTTTTGAGGGTAAGTTGTCGGCACTGGGCTTGTCCGTTGCTTCGAGTGGAAAGATTAATCGTTCCTTGAATGCCTTTACTTTTTAATTGACGTTCAGCGGCTTCTAAAAAGGCTTGGGATTCTTGAAAACGTCGAATGATAACCAGGCGCGAATAGAGGTTAGGAAAGGGAGCTAACGGATTATATTCAGGAATACCTAATTGAAATTGGTTGTGGCCAATACTGAAAGTTTGTCCCGCTAAAGATTCGTAGATGAAGGGAATTAGGTCTACAGGCAGGCGTATTTGCAGCTTAGAACGTTGCGTGAGACGGAGTTGCTTGGAAGATTCAGGAATGCCTGCAATAGGATGAATGCTGATATTTTCTAGTTCATGGATAGCAGGACAGATACGAGAAAGAGCCGAATAGACGATGTAGCCATTATCGAGAGGCAGGGTTTGGCCTGTTAGGGAAAAAACCAGGTCGATATAGGGAGAATCTTCGGTTAACATGATTCATTTTCTTTAATTTTTAACGGTGCAGTAGAATGTTAGACAAGTAAAACATCAAATCCTCTAGGAAAAGATAATTAAGTTTAAAGTAATCGACAAACAAAATCGATTGACTCAAAAAAAATTAGAGTTTCTTTGCAAGCCTAAAACTTTTCGTAAACAATGGTTGACTGAATTTAAGAATTAAGATGATAGTTGACTCTGAGCCTGAAAAATTATGGAGTATAGAAAAGCCTCAGTTACCTAAACGTAGCCGTCTTTACCATTTACCACCTGTGGGAGTAGGAACTCCTTTCGTAGAAAGCTTAACTAGCTACATTGCTCGACTGGCAGAGTCTCATCGTGTATTCCCAGGAGTATTGATGGAACGAGAACTCCTACCCTTTGTCAGTGCAGCCTCTAGTAGTCTTGACTCAGAACAGCCGCCTTGTCGGACGGGAATATTTAGTCGTACAGGGACACTCAACAGTATTGGTGTCATGGCGGTCAATTGGGTCAGAGCGCTCGAAACACTAACGGTGAGAAGCGACTTGCGCTTTCTGACAATGCTTACTTGGAGTGAAGTTCTTCCCTCACGAGGTTTACTCCGTTCTAAAAAGGCTTATTGTCCGGCATGTTATCAGGAGTGGCGCTCTTGCGGGCAGATGATTTATGAACCTCTCCTCTGGATGATTAATGAGGTCAAGATTTGTCTGCGTCACCAGCGTCGCTTACGTCTTCAGTGTTTTCACTGTGACCAGTCACTTCCCCCACTGGCTTGGTACTCACGACCAGGATACTGCTCAAAATGCAGGGGCTGGCTTGGTATTTCCCTAAACGTTCCACTTCAAAACTTTGAACTCGTAACACAAGAGGAATGGCAGAGACAGGCTGTGGTAGTAGATGCTCTCGGAGACTTGATGGCTGCTGCACCACGGTTGACATCTCCGCCAAAGAGGGAAAGGATTGCCCAAGTGCTTTCTGCTTGTGTAGACGAACTAGGTGAAGGAAGTATCGCAGCTTTTGCTCGTCTGCTCAAGCAACCCAGAAATACCGTATGGGTATGGCATAAGGGTCAGGTTTTGCCTTCATTGGATATTCTTCTAAAAATCTGTGATTGTCTAGAGATTTCACTGATGGATTTCCTAATCCAAGATGTTGCTGTAATCGCTCAGGGCAGAATCAAGAATTTTCCCCAAATTCAGACACTTGGCACACCGAGAAAACTTCCTAGAGTGCTAGACTCCAACAAAATACAGCAGGCGCTTGAAGCCGTACTTGAAAGTGACGAATACCCACCCCCATCAATGACCAAGGTGGCTCAACATCTTGAATATGATGTCCGGTTTCTTCGTCAACATTTCTCAGACTTATGCCAGGCTATCTCTGCACAATATCTTAGAGAAAAAAAGGCTTGTTATAACAGAAGAATTGAGCAACTATGCCTTGAAGTCGAGGAAGTTGCTCTCAAACTGAATGCTCAAGGGGTATATCCTTCTAATACTCGCGTCTCATCATATCTGAAGCAGCCAGGATGTATAAGAAACAAAGATGTCCGCGCTGCATTATATGCAGTACGCCGTCAGCTAGACTTGAAGCCGTGATGTGACTAGCTTGAGTACACGCACACCAGCTCGATTGTATAGAGAAAAATTAAGCACACAGAATTAATGACATCAAGTTTAAAAACTACTGCTTCGCACTCGGTCAATTACAAGCATAAGTTGACCTGAGAGAATTACAAGCATAAAGTGACCATTGCGGACAACTTATGGTTGTAGTGACATAAGTAAACACTTCTAAAACTTTTTACTCAAGCTGGTGACAAGATTCGAACTTGCGACCGGCGGTTTACAAAACCGCTGCTCTACCACTGAGCTACACCAGCAACTATAGTCAGCATAGCAAATTTTTAGCACAATTATTGCTATGACTCACAGTCTATTATCATAGCAAAGATTTGACCAAACGCGATAGCGAAGCGCTGCCGCCTACGGCAGCGCGCTCACCTCATAATTCTTCCCAACTACAGACAAATCTTCCGGGTTGCATGATCATTATTTTACCGCTTGGTTTAGAATTTACAGTATTCCGACCGATTTATCGTAGTTTACATCCAAGCCGAACAACCTATGAACATCCACAGCACAAGCCCACAAACTAACGCCTTAAAACCCCTACAATTAAAAAGCAACGCCGACATTTTAGGAGCCAATCGCCCTACCGAGACACGGATTCGCCTTCGCATTCCCAGACAACTCAGTAACGAACCGATCATTTCTCGCCTAATATCACATCATGGCGTTACTGTCAATATTGCGGCAGCCCTTTTGGGAGCCAACGGACGAGATGATGGCTGGTTTGACTTAGAATTACGAGGTACAAGTCGGCAAATCGAGAGTGCCTTAATCTACCTTGATGAGCTCGACTTAGAAATATGGGGAGATGCTAACGCTGAACAAGATGGTTGGTAAATTCAATTTTGGATTTTGGAGCATCGATTTGTAATCCAAAATCCAATTAAGCTTTGCTACTTTCAATCGCCCAGCGTGCTAACTCCGTGCGGTTATGAAGTCCAGTTTTGCCTAACATATTCGAGACATGGCTTTCAATTGTGCGCTGACTTACATTCATCTGCTCAGCAATTTCTCGATTCGCCATCCCTCGCGCTACAAACTGAACTACCTTTAACTCCGTAGGCGTTAACTCCACATCAAAAGGAACCTGTAGTTTCGGCCCGGCTTCTGTCCCCCCACCGGAGTGACTAATCATGCGAGACGCTTGCTTGAGGGAAGATTCCACCTGCGCCACGAGTTCTTCCGGCTCAAAGGGTTTCACCATGTAAACATCCGCCCCTTTGTTCAATCCCTTCACTCGGTCTTGACTTTGGCCTTTTGCCGAAAGAAAGAGTACAGGAATCCAACTTGTGCGGGGGTCTTCCCTGACATGTTCCACTAAAGCATAACCATCCATCTCCGGCATCATGACATCACAAATGATCATGTCAGGCACGTCCTGCTCTAAAACCTCAAGTGCCTCTCGACCATTTTCAGCCGTAATTACTTCATATCCCCGAAATTCCAGATAGTCCTTGACGAGCAAGATGAGGTTGGGGTCGTCATCAATGAGCAGCAGTCGCTTATTATCTCTGACACCGTTATCTTTCATGTCGTGATACTCACCATGCCGGATGCTGAAATGGGTTAATAACGTCGTCGGGAACTTTGCTAATCACTATGCTACACCAATGCGAAAATTCCGTAAGGATACAGCAGCAGAGATTGCTAATTTGTTTACAGTTCTCAGCCAGCTATGGCAGCACTTTCACTGGCATTTAACCAGAAAAGAACTGGCTTTATCCTACTGTCTGAGTTTATTGCAAAATGATACAAGCTAGATTCTCCTTTCCGTATATTTACTCGCCATCGGCTCCAGCCAACTCGAAAGGTTCTTGAGCGGCTGTCTGTTGAGCCTCATCCTGTTCTGGTATTTCCTCCTCTTCTACAGAAGAAGAGGATAAAGGTTCTGGCAAGGGATGAGTGGCAATCACATACTCTTCAACCACCTTGTTGCCAATCAAATGCTCTTGAATAATTCGTTCAATCACTTCTGGGGTCGCATTGCGATACCAAACCCCATCGGGATAAACCACTAGAATCGGCCCTGCGGTGCAAACTCGTAAACAATTGGCTTTGGTGCGAAAGACACAGCTAGGACGAGTGGGGGTCGGTTCGTCCAAGTTTAATTGTTTCAGGCGTGTTTTCAGGTAATCCCAAGCTTCTAGACTCAGGGATTTAGAGCAGCATTTGGGTTTGGTTTGGTCAGCGCATAGAAAGATGTGTCGTTGAATTTGATTAATACCTAAGCTTTCGATACAAGCAGACAAAGAGTTTTTTTTCAAAGCGCCGTTATCATTAGAGGTTGGCGTTTCGGGCTGGGTGGGTTGGGCTAGATTTTGTTCGGCGGGGTTGAGTTGCATGGTGAGTGAGTCGTTTTCTCTAACTATTCCAATTACAGAGAGTGAATACTACGGCAAGGACTATACATATCTTCATCTATAGCGTGAGCGTCAGCGATCGGGAAACGTCAACCGTCAACAACCGTTCTTAAATAAGCTGTTTGGCCTTTTTTGAATTGATAATTTTGCATGGCTCGGATGCACGCCCAAACTCAGCATCGATTTTTACTCGGAATCTATTTTTCTAAAATGCTTTATAGGCAAGGGTTTGAGGAGCTTAAAAGCCTAAGTTCGGGAACCCGTACAAGGAAATTTGTTGCAATCGTTGCTTGCAGTTGAGTAAATTAGCACTCAGGAGCTGAGAGTGCTAAATTAGCAAAAAGAAATCTATAGGAGGGATAGATATGGCCGCTGTATCTTTAAGTGTTTCAACCGTTAAGCCATTAGGCGATCGCGTTTTTGTCAAAGTCAGCGCCGCCGAAGAAAAAACAGCCGGTGGCATTTTGTTACCCGATAACGCCAAAGAAAAGCCTCAAGTTGGGGAAATTGTGGCAGTTGGCCCAGGCAAGCGTAACGATGATGGCTCTCGGTCAGAACCGGAAGTCAAAGTCGGGGACAAAGTTCTTTACTCCAAGTATGCTGGCACCGATATCAAACTCGGCAGCGATGAGTACGTTCTGTTGTCAGAAAAAGACATCCTTGCCGTAGTCAACTAAACCCGCCTCCCAGGTTACCTTGCTGAAGGTTCGCAGGCAGACATTGAAGGTTGAACTTTCAATTGATTCTTCCAGACGGGCAGTCCCTTAAGTTTTTCCTTAAGAGTCAGCCCACCACTTCTATAAACCCTCACATATATTGACTGAACTCAACACCAATGGCTAAACGCATCATTTACAACGAAAACGCTCGTCGCGCCCTCGAAAAGGGCATGGATATTTTAGCAGAAGCAGTTGCGGTCACTCTTGGGCCTAAAGGTCGCAACGTTGTGCTGGAGAAAAAGTTTGGTGCACCTCAAATCGTTAATGATGGTGTGACCATTGCCAAAGAAATTGAACTGGAAGACCACGTTGAGAACACTGGCGTTTCTTTGATTCGGCAAGCCGCTTCTAAGACCAATGATGCAGCCGGTGACGGCACCACAACGGCAACCGTTCTCGCCCATGCGATGGTGAAGGAAGGTTTGCGTAACGTAGCGGCAGGTGCGAATGCGATCGCCCTCAAGCGCGGTATTGACAAAGCCACGGCGTTCTTGGTGGATAAAATCGCTGAACATGCGCGTCAGGTTGAAGATTCCAAAGCCATTGCTCAAGTTGGTTCTATCTCTGCCGGAAACGATGATGAAGTCGGTCAGATGATTGCCGAAGCAATGGATAAGGTGGGCAAAGAAGGCGTGATTTCCCTAGAAGAAGGAAAGTCGATGACCACTGAACTGGAAATCACCGAAGGGATGCGCTTTGACAAAGGGTACATTTCTCCTTACTTTGTCACCGATACAGAGCGGATGGAAGCCATCCTGGAAGACCCGTTTATCCTGATTACCGATAAGAAAATTACTCTGGTACAGGACTTAGTGCCGGTTCTGGAACAAGTGGCACGTTCTGGTAAGCCATTACTGATTTTGGCTGAAGATATTGAAAAAGAAGCTCTGGCTACCCTGGTGGTGAACCGCCTGCGGGGTGTGCTGAACGTAGCGGCTGTTAAGGCTCCTGGATTTGGCGATCGCCGCAAAGCGATGTTAGAAGATATCGCCGTCCTCACCGGTGGTCAACTGATTACCGAAGATGCCGGTCTGAAGCTGGACAACACCAAGCTAGACATGCTCGGTCGTGCTCGTCGCATCGCCCTCACCAAGGACAATACCACCATTGTTGCGGAAGGTAACGAAGCGGCCGTTAAAGCACGTTGTGAGCAAATCCGCCGTCAGATGGACGAGTCTGACTCTACCTACGACAAAGAAAAACTGCAAGAACGTCTGGCTAAACTGGCCGGTGGCGTCGCTGTAGTGAAAGTCGGTGCTGCGACTGAAACCGAAATGAAAGACCGCAAGCTGCGCTTAGAAGATGCCATCAACGCGACCAAAGCGGCGGTAGAAGAAGGGATTGTCCCTGGCGGTGGCACCACCCTGGCACACCTAACTCCGACGCTGGAAGAGTGGGCAACCTCTAACCTGACTGGTGAAGCCTTAACCGGTGCGATGATTGTGGCTCGTTCTTTGGCAGCACCTCTGAAGCGGATTGCTGAGAATGCCGGTCAAAACGGTGCGGTGATTGCTGAGCGTGTTAAAGAGAAAGACTTCAACGTTGGCTACAATGCGGCGACCAATGATTTCGTCGATATGTTTGAAGCCGGTATCGTTGACCCCGCTAAGGTGACTCGTTCTGCTCTGCAAAACGCTGCTTCTATTGCAGGTATGGTGTTGACCACCGAGTGTATCGTGGTTGACAAGCCTGAGCCGAAGGAAGGCGCTGGTGCTGGTGCTGGCGCTGGTATGGGCGGCGACTTCGATTACTAAATAATGAATAGGGGCAATTTAGGTATTGTCCCTGCTTGATTAAGCTCAATAAACCTCGCTCCTAATCGGGAGTGAGGTTTTAATTGATCAGAAGTACAGTCCACCGTTTTTCAGACTAACTCGTTAGCAGTGCTACCGGAAAGTATTGCAATGCCTTACCTACGGGCAGCGTACCCTCTCCCGACACCGATTGGGTTGAGATGGCATCCTTCCAAGCCGTAGGCATGCCTTGGGGCATCAGGATATGAGTATCTTCCCAAACCTTATCTCCAAGGGGAAGTTCGCCAGGTTGAATCAGTCCGGTGAGAAATCGTGGGGCAACGGCCACAATCGTTTTTTGATTCCAGTATCTGGCAAAGGCCACAATATGTTCCTTGAATTTTCCTGCCACCTCCAACGGCTGGTATTCACCCTTCTGGAATACCGCTACATTCTCTTTTCTAGCCTGAAGCACCCGATGGGTTAGGAATAACTTAATTCTGCCATCTTCCTTACTAGCAAAGAGTTCATCAATGAGTTTCAAAATATCAGACTGAGTTTTGTCTTGAATTTCTTTTAAAACCGTAATTCGTCGGGAATAATCAACAGGGCGACGGTTATCGGGGTCTACCATACTTAAATCCCAAAATTCTGTTCCTTGATATGTATCAGGGACACCGGGAGTAGTATATTTTAGTAACGTTTGTGATAAAGAATTCAAGATACCATATTCAGCAACCCATTGTTGAAATGGAAGAAATTTCTGCAAGAATGGATTAGAGTCTGAGGGTTCTAAAACCTGATCGACAAATGTCAGAAATCCCTGTTCGTACTCGGTATCAGGGCGCAACCAAGCAGTATGTAATTTAGCTTCTCGTACTGACTTGAGTAGATAATCTTTAACCCGTCCGATAAACTGCTCATTTTCATGTTCAGTAAATGGATAAGCCCCCACTAAAGTCTGATAAAAGAAGTATTCATCATTGGGAACAGGAACCGCTCTTCCCCTGACTTGAATTTTTTTAGAGCGATTGATTTCAGTCCAAGTTATCACCTGTTTTTCCCATTCATCGGGAATTTCTGAAAGTACATTTAATCTTGTGCGGACATCCTCACCACGCTTAGTATCGTGAGTGGCTGTCGCATTCATTTTGTGAGGCCAGACGTTACTTTGTTGTTGATTAAATTGATGAAATTCCTCTAACAAAATACCAAATTGCCCCGGATTTCCTCCAACTTCATTCAAAGAAAGTAATCGGTTATAAACATAAAACAAAGTATCTTCAATGCCTTTTGCCATTAAAGGCCCTGTCAATTGTTGCATCCTCATCAAAAAATGAAGGCGTTGACCTCTTTGTTCATCGGTTAGTGAATCTGCCCAGTCTAGTAACAGTAATTTTTCGATAAAGTTCAGTTCATTCAAAAGTAATGGGATTCGGGCTTTTGCTTCTTCAATTGCTTCTTTGATATAGCAAGAGTCATCTTCGCTCAATCCCTCACCATTCACATAAGTCCGATACACGGGGAAAAGCGTTAAAACTTCACCTAAAGTTCGCTTCAAACCATTCATGGTAAAGTCGCTTCCCAGTCGGGATTGACCAGCAATTTTTTTAAGGATTTGAGCTAGGTTATCAACATCACCAGCTAAATTTTTATCAACAATGAGTTGTTTTTTCTCAATGAACAATTGTCCGTAAGACTGGGTAGAACCGGTGTATCTTGTGTAAATATCCGTAAATTGTTGTTCGCTATCCTGGCGACAGAAAATTCCATTAGTGTAGTTTAAAAAATCGTATCCACTCGTTCCTTGAATCGGCCAAGCACTGGGTAATTGTTCGTTTAGCTCTAAAATTTTTTCAACCGTAATATAGATGTCTCCAACCTTCTGTCGGAGGCGCTTGAGATATTCCGTGGGGTCATAAAGTCCATCAATATGGTCTATTCTTAATCCTGTTACTTTCCCTTCTTCTACAAGCTGACTGATTAAGGCATGAGCTTTGTGAAATACTCGGATTTCTTGAATTTTTACACAAATCAGTTCATTAACGGTAAAAAATCGCCTGTAATTAATTTCTTCCGCGCCTACTTTCCAGAACGCAAGACGATAAAACTGTTCATTGAGTAAAGTTTCTAGAAGGTTAAAGCTTTCTGGATTACCTTTTTCTCCATTAAACAGTTTGATATTACCGTCGATAAATTCTTGGATTTCATGATTTTGGGTATAAAGTTCCCACAAAAGTCCTTTGACAAAGGCGATTTGATCATATCGTTCTTTTCCTTTTGTTTCACTGGGAATATTTTTGATTAGATAAAGCAAACCTAATAATTTAACAAAATCGGGATGCCGCCGTCCCAACTCTCGGGCCAATTGCCCTAAATGTTGGCTGATAAATAAGCCATAGGATTCGATACGAACTGGCAATTTTAGGCTGTAGTAATTGATACTTAGCCCTTGCTCTTCATAATTGAGCTGAATTTCACCATTTTCTAAACATTCTCCCAAAAAATTACCCAGCATCGGGGTAAGGACTCGCCCTTTAAAGTCTTCATAGGGATGTTCCCATTCAATATCAAAATACTCAGCAGATTCTGAATCTAGCCCATTTTCTAAAACATCCATTAGCCAAGCATTTTGACTATCATAAGCCATGTGATTGGGAACAATATCCTGTATCCACCCCATGTTGTGACGCTTAATTTCACTCACCAATGCCTCAAAATTATCAGGCGTTCCTAATTCAGGATTAATTTGAGTAGGGTCAACAACATCATAGCCGTGAGTACTGCCTTGTCTCGCTTTAAAAATGGGTGAAGCGTAAATATCGGAAATTCCTAATTCAACAAGATAATTAATAATTTTTTGGGCGGCTTCAAACTTAAAGCCTGGATGGAATTGAATTCGATAAGTTGCTGTAGGAATTCTCATCATTATTAGCTCCTAAGTGAGGGATTCTAATTCATATAAAGCCAAGCTTTGTGGCTGTAGAGTTACTTTCTGTTCTTGTTGTAGTAAATTGTCTGGCATGGTGGAGCCTGAACCCATCCATTTAACCTCAGACGATTCTAGATTTTTTCGCCAAATCCCATCGAGAGTGATGTCTAGAGTAACATCTTTTTGACTGAAATTCATTAGGCAATAAATTTGGCTGGCATTACTCTGACGACGCAGGAGAAGAACCTTATTCTGTTCATCTACAGAAATTTCTAAATTTTGTTTATCCAAGTTTTTGAGTGCTGGAATGGTACGGCGTAATTGAATTAGATGTTGATAAAACTCTAAAAGTACTTTGTGTTTACCTTCCTTTCGCATCTCCCATTTCAAGGTTGAGCGTTTAAAGGTATCAATGTCAAATGGATCGATGAATTCTCCTTCTTGATGAAAATCGGCAAATTCTCTCTTTCTCCCCTGCCTTACAGCTTCAACTAAATCTGAATCTGTGTGACTGATAAAGTAAAGAAAAGGTGCATCCTCTCCATACTCTTCGCCCATAAAGAGTAAAGGAATATAAGGAGAAAAAAGAACCGCACCTGCCGCTAACTTTAAACCCTCAAAAGACACTAAATGAGTTAAACGTTCACCCAGCATCCGATTACCCACTTGGTCATGGTTTTGGGAACAAACAATGAATTGACAAGCTGGGCGATCGCTGGCATCATTCCCATGATATCGCCGCCGATGAGGAGAATAATCCCACGAGTAAACAAAGCTTTGTTTATATGCTTTTCCTAGCTGTTCACATTGACCAAAATCTTGATAATATCCCCTTTGTTCTCCAGTTAGCAGGGTATGAAGAGCGTGATGAAAATCGTCACTCCATTGAGTATCGATTCCGTACCCACCTAATTCTCTAGGCCGAATTACTCGAACATCATTTAAATCACTTTCAGCCATGAGGTAAAATTTTCTTCCTACATCTTGAGAAAGAACTTCTACTTTCTCTGCTAATTCTTGCAAGAAGTGTTTTGCTCCTAAATCATAAATGGCATGAATTGCATCTAGTCTTAGAGCATCAACGTGATAATTTTGGAACCAGAACAATGCATTTTCAATGAAGAAACTACGGACTCCGTAACTATAAATGTCATCAAAATTTATAGCTCTACCCCAAGGCGTTTTGTATGCTTCTGTAAAGTAGGGGGCAAAGTTACTAGTATAGTTTCCTTCTGGGCCAAAATGATTGTAGACGACATCAAGAACGACAGACATCCCTTCTTGATGACAAGCATCAACTAATTTCTTAAACCCTGTTGTTCCGCCATACGAGGTCTGCACTGCATAAGGATATACGCCATCATAGCCCCAGTTGCGATCGCCTGGAAACTGAGCGATTGGCATAATTTCAATAGCGTTAATTCCAAACTCATGTAACTCCTTTAAACGAGGAATGATTGCTTCAAATGTTCCCTCTGGTGTAAAGGTGCCAACGTGTAATTCGTAGATAATCAAATCTTCTAAAGGAATGCCAGACCAATCATTGTCAGTCCAATTCATCTGGCTGTGATCGATGACTTCAGACGGCCCATGTACATCTTTAGGTTGATAGTGGGAAGCCGGGTCAGGTCTATCATCCTCAACAATTTTGTAAAAATAAAGTGTGCCAGGTTCAACTTTGTCAGCAATCACCTTAAAGTATCCCTGTTCATCTTTTTGCATTGGGATAAGCTGTTCTTGAGGAGCAACAATTTGTATGGATACCTGGTCGTGAGCCGGTGCCCAAACCGTAAATTCACAACGATTATTTCCCAAATAATTAGAGCCGACTTTCATTTTTTATTTCCCTGATGGAGTTGAGGATTGATTCAAGAAAAATGAACTTTTATAGAAGATGCCAAAAGTTTATTGTTTTATCAGTATTAAAGAACCGAATAAAAATATATCATTAAAACAGATTGATAAATATCATGAAAATTAATAATAGTATAGAAATAGTTCTTCTATTTTAATTCTTCCTTTTTAAAGTAGAAAGCCTAAAATTGAGGTAAATTGGTTTTGATTTTCTCTGATGTCGCCAGGATAAACATCTTTCTATTGGCAGAAATATACAAATGATTTTGGTGTAAAAACAAACAAAATTACACTAAGCTGTAGCATATACTCAATCAGAGTCTCGGCTGAGGTCAATGCCTGCAACAAAAAGCTGAAAATTTCTCTCTTGATTAGTGTTTTGAGTGGGTATCACAGGTGGGCATTACTCACCTTTGGATGAATGGGGTATGTTTTGCTGTAAAATCAAGAGTTTGCAGTCTACTCACAACACTTGCTCCAAGGAGATGCCGCTATGGCCCGGATGTACTACGACTCTGATGCTAACTTAGACCTACTTGCCGGGAAAACAATCGCCATCATCGGCTACGGTTCACAAGGTCATGCCCACGCTCTGAATCTAAAAGATAGTGGCATAAACGTTATTGTTGGGCTGTATCCGGGCAGTAAGTCCCAAGCTAAAGCACAAGAAGCAGGTTTAACCGTTCAGCCTGTTGCTGATGCCGCTAAAGCTGCTGACTGGATTATGATTCTATTGCCCGACGAAGTACAAAAAACCGTTTATACCCACGAAATTGAACCCAATCTTAAAGAAGGAAAAGTACTCTCCTTCGCTCATGGTTTTAACATTCACTTCGGTCAAATTGTCCCACCCCCGGAAGTGGATGTGGTGATGGTTGCGCCTAAAGGGCCTGGACATTTGGTGCGCCGAACATACGAACAAGGTGAAGGTGTTCCTTGTTTATTTGCGGTATATCAAGATGCTTCGGGCCAAGCTCGCGATCGCGCCATGGCCTATGCTAAAGGAATTGGTGGCACCCGTGCTGGTATTTTAGAAACCAGTTTCCGCGAAGAAACAGAAACGGATTTATTCGGTGAACAAGTCGTACTCTGCGGTGGCTTAACTGCCTTAATTAAAGCCGGATTTGAAACCTTAGTTGCTGCCGGATATCAACCCGAACTAGCGTATTTTGAATGCCTCCACGAAGTTAAATTAATTGTTGATTTAATTGTTGAAGGTGGATTGGACAAAATGCGCGACAGCATCTCCAACACGGCTGAATATGGAGATTATACTCGCGGCCCTCGCATCGTCAATGAGCAAACTCGCGTGGAAATGCGGAAAATCCTCAGTGAAATTCAATCCGGTCAATTTGCTCGTGAATTCGTATTAGAAAATCAGGCAGGAAAACCAGGATTTACCTCCATGCGGCGTCAGGAAGCTGAACATCATATTGAGGAAGTTGGCAAAGATTTGCGAGCAATGTTTAGCTGGTTGAAGAAAAGCTAGCGGGGTATCGGTTCGCTAAGGGAATTCTATATTTCCAAAAGAATCTATCCGGAATTGAGCAATAGCTCGGTGAAGATTAAGGACATCGGTTGTTGGTGGTTTGTACAAGATAAAGATACAAACAACCGACAACCTATAATGCTTGCATTCTTCGACTTTAGAGGCGAGGAATGAGTTAAACTTCCTTTATCTTCAAAACCTATGAAATATCCGATGTGGATGAAACTGGCTACCAGCCTAGTGCTGGGATTAGCCTTAGTTCTGTTTGGTAATACTCCTGTTTTCTCTCTCAAGCCAGCTTATGCTCAAGTTCCGTCAACTGGAACCTTTACAGCCACTCGTAGTTGTGAAGCGCCCCGAGCGATTAATGGTTATAATCCAGGCAATATCCGGGTGTCAAATGGCCAGCGATACGAAGCCGTTGGTTTTAATTCTCCAGAACGGAAGTATGTGCAAATTAAAATATCCGGTGCCACTCCAGAACGTCGCTGGGTGAATGCTTCCTGCGGTACATTCGAGGCTGAGGATATTAGCACTCAACCCAATCCTAACCCTCCGCAACAGCCAGTAGAAACGGCGTTAGAACCCTTTTTTGATGAGATAGATAATCTAGAAATTCATCGCTTCCCCGTTAGAGTTTTAGCAGACATTACACCACCTCCCCCTGTACTTAGTGAATTTGATCGAGCAGTATTAGCCGCCTGTGGATCGATGGGTACTAAAGTTAAACCCAGTACCTTCCATCAATTGATGGAAACCCATCCAGAGGTACTGCAACAAATTAAGGATGCTGTCGGGGGTGAACTGCTTCCTGGACGGAATACAAACCAGGAATTTTTGGATGATTTAACACTTGCTTGGTCTGACCGAGAAGGTTTTGAACATATCTTTTGTGGGGAGTTAGAAAGGCCGACCAAGATTGGCGGATTACACTTTGCAGGGCGGTATTTAGAACTGCAAGAGCTAGGAATTGGAGGTCGGCTAGCTAAAAATTTGAGCAAAGAAGAAGTTGTTCCCGGTAGCATTTATACATTGGGAGTTGTTGTCAAAAAAGACGGTAAAACTTGGATTGATGACCTCAAGGGTTATGCTTTAGTTAGCAACGCTCAAGAACTTCTCCTTGATGGTACGAAAGCGCTGAAGGCACAAGGTAGAATTCAAGGTGCTTGTTTGTGGAACGTTCTGGATGGAGAGACAGGACAAACTTTTAAGGCTGTTTTTGTGAAGGGTTCAGCTAAAGGTAAGGATAGAGAAGCCATCATTACTTTCTATCCTGATGCGACTCCTGGCGGTAAGGATTGTCAGAGTTAATTTTGGTTGGTGTTTTTGATTAGACATCTCTGACCAATTCAAAAGTTAGGTAAATTGCTTGTTGAAGAACTATTGGTAGGGGCGCTCTCCCCGTGTGCCCTTGCTATTTTCTTCACAATTACTCAACCCAGTTTTCTAATGGGAGTGTAGGAATGCGAGAGAACTCTCGGACATTGTTAGTGACAATAGTAACTCCTAAACTCAGAGCATGAGAGGCAATGAGCATATCCATTGCACCAATAATAAGTCCTCTACTTTCTAGATCGCTTCTAATAGTGCCGTAAATCGTCGCAGCAGCTTGATTGAATTCAACAATTTCTAGGGGTAACAGAAATTGCAGCAGAGCAGCGCGGTTTTTCTCTTGCTGTTGGCTTTTGGCGACTCCATATTCAAGTTCGGCAACAGTGATAGAGGAGATACCGACATCAGAAATGGTGAGGGATTTGAATTTGTCCAGCACTTTTTGAGGTTTTTGCTTGATGAGGTAAATGCAGATATTGGTATCAAGCAGGTATCGCATTTAGAAGCCGTCTCTGGTATCGAGAGGTGGCTGCTCTCTAGTATTCATGAAATCATCGGAGAAATTATCTAGACTATCGATGAGGGATTGCCAGGGATTATCTTTTGCAATCAGGACAATGGCGTTACCAATTTTTTTGATATAGACTTCTGTGCCTGTAAGTCGAAAGTCTTCAGGCAAAATAACAACTTGGTGTGTGCCATCAGTAGTAATTTTTGCAGTATTCATCGGTGCTGTCCTCTTTCAATGAGTTAGTATTTGTAATGGCTCAATAGGTATTGGTTGTTGCGATGTTCAATTTGATTTACGAAAGTGACAATCTAACTTGAAGTACCATCATTCTCGGCACAACTACCTAATTAATCATTACCTAATTTCTGAACAAATGCCCCATGTTCAGCCGATTGCACCCCCTCTTGTAAAACCGCCAATACCCCCTGCATATTCCCAGCTAATAACTCTGAAACCGCTAACCACAACCCCGGAAAAACTCGACTTCTTACAATTCCATCCGTATCAACCGATAAATCCAGATACTCACCCTTTTCTAAAGAGAACCAGCTAATAGTTTGATCGAGAACTTGCCAAACAATATATTCCTTCACCCCATTACGACGATATGCCTGTTTTTTAGCATGAAGGTCAATAGCAACACTACTAGCGGCAATTTCAACAACTAACTCTGGAGCACCTTCAATATAATCATCCTCACTCAATCGCGCCTGTCCCCCTGCTTCTGGCATAATCAAGAGTACAGCATCCGGTTGTGGTTCATTGTCGATATCCAGCCGCACCGTTGGTTCAACTCCCAAAGCAACACCCGGAGTCATCGCTTCGTAAGTTACCAACCATCCGATCATCCAACCATGAGGTTGACCGTGGCTCTTGAAGCGCAGTGCAGCAGGCATATAGACCATTCCTTCAATCAACTCGGCTTTTCTGAGGCTGGGCATGGCATTGTAGCGGCGCTCAAATTCGTAACGGTTTAAGCGATCGCCATTTTCTAGAAAAGGAATTGTCCAATGCTGGGAAGGTGTTTTAACCATAGCAGCCGCAGTGAGGATAAACCTATGTTCATCCTACCGAAATCAAAACAGGGCACTCACAAGAGCAACCATGCACTCTCTAGTATCATTCAATTACAATGCAAAAGCCGGACGATGCTGACTCCAAGGTTTAGCCGCTTCTAACTGTGCCGCCACAGCAATCAACGTCGCTTCAGCCGCAGGGCGTCCCACCAATTGCACACCCATCGGTAAACCTGTAGACTTATCAAATCCAGTAGGAATTGCGATCGCCGGTAATCCACTCGCATTAAATGGCGGACATGGCGCAATCCAGCCCATAATTTTCTCCAACGTCTCTTCAGGGCTCAAATTCGCCCACTCACCCACCCGAATTTGGGGATGCATGTACGTCGGCAGCACCAACACATCAAACGCCTCAACAAATCCCACAATCCGTCGTGCCATAATCTGCATCTGATGAACCGCTTGCAGATATTCCCCCGCCGAACCCGATTGTTCAGCAATCCAGCGATTCATTGGACTGAGTACCTCTTTAGGAATCCCCGATGCAGCAATCCCCGCTTGCCAAACGGCCTTAAACGGTTCAATCAAATCCGTACAGTCTGGGAAACCAGATTCGACAATCGTATGCCCCATATCCTCCAACAACTGCACCGTTTCCCTAACCGCCTGCTGACAATTTCCAGTCGCTTCACCCACTGGTTGTACTGAGGTAGAAAAGCCAATCCGTAACTGGGCAGGCGTTTGACGAGTCGCCTCTAAAAACGATGTCTCCGGATTAGATAGCCAGTAGGGGTCGCCTGTAATATAACCCGACATCACATCCAGTAATGCCGCCGCATCCGCAACCGTGCGAGCCAGAGTCCCATTCGTGGCAATCCCATTTTGATAATCTCCAACCGGTGCGTAGGAAACTCGACCCCGTGTAGGCTTTATCCCCACCAATCCACAGCAAAACGCAGGCCCTCGAATTGAACCCCCACCATCAGAACCTTGGGCAAGAGGTGTTAAACCGGCTGCCACTGCTGCTGCTGCACCCCCACTCGAACCCCCAGCACTATAATCCAAATTCCAGGGATTGCGGGTGGGTGGAAATCCAGCTTGGTCAATGTAAGGTAAAGAACCGAGTTCTGAGGTTGCCGTTTTGCCGAGAAGGGTAAAGCCAGCCCCCTGAATTCGCATCACGACGCCATCACTGTACCCGGCAATTTTATCCATCAATACAGGTGTTCCGTAGGTGTGGCGAATACCTGCCACTGCATTAAGGTCTTTGATAGCAATAGGAACACCGAAAAAAGGAGGAAGTTGAGAGGGGTCGTCAGTTTCTGCCAGTTGCTCTGTTTTTGCCTTTGCCTCAGCCAATGCTTGCTCAGATATTACTGTGAAATAGCTTCCTAGTTGAGGGTCTAAGCGTTGAATACGCTCTAAATAAAGTTCAACTAATTCCAAGGGGGATACTTGGCGTTGGCGGATAAGCTGTGCCTGTTCGAGTGCGGATGCAAATGCTAAATCAGTAGGATTCATGCTTGTATTTGAGCCTCAAGGAATTGTGAATTCAAAATTCAAAAAATCACTTTTGAATTGATAATATTAAATCCGGTTCAATGGCCTTAAAACCTGTAAGGGCGGGTTTAGCAATCAGCCTTGAGTGATATTGAAAACTTAATATCAAAACCCGCCCCTACGATAATCTGGTTATTCAAACGGATTTGATATAATTTTTAGTTGGAGCGAAGCGACCTGAACGCCTGTTAGCTTACCATAAGAGGTGATTGAGAAAGTAACGCAATGGCTTAGGTTCGTTAGGTTCTTGATAATCTTCCGGCAAGAGTGCTAATAATGCATCTTGTAAAGCCTGCAAAGCAGCGTTGACTTCCTTAGATTTAGGGTGGTTAGATTGGGGAAAACGTAAAGGTTCACCAAACCGAACGGTGATTTCTTTGCCTAAATAAAGGTCTTTAGTGCCAATCAATGCTACAGGCACAATCGGTACACCTGAACGTAGAGCGTAAATAGCAGCCCCACGCGCCAGAGGGAGTTGTAACTGTCCCTCTACGTTTCCCAGTTTACCTTCGGGAAATATCATAATTCCATCCCCCCGTGCAAAGATGGCCTGAACTGCACGGTCGATCCGTCGCAACGTTTGTAAGTCTGCACCCGTGGGAACATTTTGTTCAATTGCGGCAGCCAATTCAGCGAGTTCGTCGCATCCTGCCTTTGCCGCTTCAATCACCGCATTCTCTTCTTTCCAGCGACGTTCTAGAGGGATAACCCCCCCAGCAAAACCCAGGATAAAACGCTTCCACCAGTGGTTATACAAAGTCCGAGCATCGCCGGGAATGTAATAGTAAGGATGAGGTGGCACCTCCGCCAGCATGAGTAATGGGTCAATATGACTAAGATGGTTGGGTGCTAGTAAGGCGGGTTCTTTGGGGATTCGTTCCGGATACTCGACTTTTACCCGCAATACAGTATGGATGAGCGATCGCAAAACACCACGACGCAACCATCCACTCACTCGGCGATCGGAATGACCTTCAGCGATGCTTTCAATATTATCAAGGGCTTGTTGAGTTTTCTGGCGAACATTGCGATCGCGTGCCGCAGCGACTCCTTCCCTCACCCTCTCGATTGCCGTTGGTGTCAGGTGTTTTACCTGCTCATTTTGTAAGGAAATACTCATGACTTCTCTTATGAATGAAGGTGCTTGCAGGAATTCATCGGGTATTGCCTGCGAACAACAAAGTTTAATCGTTCAACTGGGATGTGTCTCAACCTACAATAAAACGGTGTTTTCCTGAGCAGAAAATTCAATGGAACAGTTTCTTTGTCGTCATAGCAAGAGTGATATTGCTTCTTTTCCCAATCCCCTTATGCTCTCAATAACCGACACAGCAGATGGTCAATTCCGGTAGACAGTTAACTAACTATCACATCGGTAAGAATTTATCTCTCCCGACTCCCGACCCCTATTTTCCAGACCAGATGGCACAATGGCCACAGAGTTAAATGAGGCTTGATCATGACAGCAATATTTAGAAACCTTAAAACTACAATACTCATGCTTTGTCTGAGTGTAGTGATATTCGTTTACGGCTGTCAGCAGGATACCCCTGTTGCAGACAATCAAACGCAAACCGCTCAAGCGACAATTAACAGTACCTCAGACCCTTCTCAAACGATGGGAAATGCTACTTTTTCCCTAACTGGCAATGAGATGACAATTGAAGCGGACATTAATAATGCACCACCTGGAAAACACGGCTTTCATATCCATGAGATAGGCAATTGCTCTGCTCAAGGCAATGCCGCTCAAGGTCATTTCAACCCCGATGGCGTCAAACATGGATTTTTACCCAAGGATGGTTTTGCTAATGCTCATGCTGGAGATTTAGGCAATATTACCATTGGCTCAGACGGTACGGGTACATTCAAGGAAACTGTGGAGGGACTAACCTTTAAGCAAGGTCAGTATGCGATCGCAGGTTTGTCTGTGATTCTCCATGAAAAAGAAGATGATTTCGGCCAGCCTACAGGGAATGCGGGTGGACGGATTGGTTGTGGAATTATCACCTCGACCGATGCATAGAACCTTACATCAATCATCGTTCAGGGGCTGTCGTGCGCTCAATTTTAGAGCCATCGATCAACCCATCGTTCTCTATTGTGCACCCCACCCAAACGGTTGTAGCGGTTAGTGCTAATAGTATACCCGCACTAGCCGGGAGCGCCACTCGATGACATCTAGAGCAGAGGCGGTAGTACCTACGGACAGTATCTAGAAGGGAGTAGGATACTCGTAACTTGAGGGGAGATAAGAGGGGAAGGTACAGCAAGTAGTACGCTTTTTTCAGATTATTCCATTTATTGCACGTTTCCTCTTGCAGAAAGTCGGAGATATCCACAACTAATCCCTTACCTTCGTACATCATCACGTTGCGCCCATGAACGTCATGGGGGTGAAGTCCACGTTGGCGGGCATAGTCTAGAGCTTGGTCGATGTCCTTGATGACCGATTTGGGGATGGGTAGACCCTGGTTGATGCAGTCGTAGAGGGTGACTCCATACAGCCGCTTAAGGATGAGAAAGCCCTCTCCTCCATAGAGGCATTCAGAGTAGGCAGGGTGGGAACCCAAGCGACGATAGACCTCTAGTTCTTCCTCGAATCCAGGACGCCCAGGCGCGTAAATCTTCACCACTTGGTGAGGGTAATCGGGGTGATAGAATACTGCGGCGTAGTTTCCTGCACCGAGGAGCTGCCAAGGACTAGGAACATAGTGGACTTTCACCGGATCGTGGGGGTCGATGCTCTCGATTAGGAGCTTGGGGAGCAACTCAGTGTGGACATTCTCAATGAGCTGATTCAGTTGTGATTTATCCGTACTCTCAGGGAGAACGGGAGTCAATTCATGCGAAGGGCTAGGATGAATTGAATCTTGGCTTTGATAGCCGGATTTTAACCAAGTAGACGCTTGTTCTTCGTTCATCATAAGATGTCCCCCCAATCAAGTGAGATAGACATAACTTCACGCCCTGATGCCTGAATTCCCAAAATTTGGATCAAAAAGTTTTGGATAGCTTTGGCATCTCAGGCGATCGCTCCACCGTTTTGCTTAGTGAAAACGTTGTTAAAACTAAGAAAATAAAATCAGTATTAAGTATAAAGTAAAGTCCGCTATAAGGATTTAAAAGTTTGCAACAACGCATTAAGGGTAAAAAAAAGCTGACATTGTTGGGGATGTTTCTGGTTTCGCTGTTCATTCCCTTGCTCCTGAGTGCGGTAGGATTATTTCTCAGCCTCTGGGTTGTAGTTCCCGCTCCGACATCTTGGCTACTGCCTCTGGGTGTGGGTGTGCCGGAAGTTACTCCTTGGCTGTTTTTTGTCAATGCGATCGCACTAATTTTGGTTTTCTTGAGGCTGCATGAAGGCTGGCCTTACAATATTGCACTGGTCTGTAGTTTGCTCGGTTTACTTCTGAGTCTGTTACCACTGCTCCAGTTCCCCTCGGCCAATGCACGATTTGCTACCCAGATGCAGACTGTATTGGGAACAGATTATTTGACAAAAGTTCCTCAATCTGAAGTACTGCCAATGCGCTCCCAGCCTTTTATTTTGGCAGATGTTTTTCGGGGAATTTCTGTTAGAGACGTTCGCATTGAGCGGGGTATTGTGTTTGCCAAACCGGATGGGGTGGAACTTAAATTAAATGTTTACCGACCCTTGCCGACTGGCAAGTATCCAACGATTATCATGATTTATGGTGGAGCTTGGCGTACTGGGACTCCTAACAATGATGAAACCTTTAGTCGGTACATGGCAGCACAAGGCTATTCGGTAGTCGCCATTGATTACCGCCATGCTCCTAAGTATCGCTTTCCGGCTCAACTTGAGGATGTACAGGCGGCTTTGTCTTATATTCAAAGCCATGCTGATAAGTTGGAAGTGGATACTGAGCGAATGGCTGTGATGGGGCGATCGGCCGGTGCTCATCTAGCGATGATGGTAGCCTATCAACCCGATGCAGTTCCGGTTCGGGCAGTGGTGAATTACTACGGGCCAGTTAACCTCACCAACGGATACTATAATCCGCCTTTTCCAAATCCTATTAATACTCGTGCTGTTCTTCGCGCCTTTCTGGGAGGAACACCTGAGGAACTGGCAGAAATTTACCGCAAAGCTTCTCCAATCAGTTACATTAGGCCGGAGCTACCTCCGAGTTTACTCGTTTATGCGGGTCGCGATCACATAGTACAGGCCAAGTTTGGGCGCAAGCTTTACAAACAATTGCAAGCAACTGGAAATCGTACCGTTTGGTTAGAAATTCCTTGGGCTGAACATGCTTTTGATGCGGTTTTTAATGGAGTTAGTAATCAGTTGGCGTTGTATTATACAGAACGCTTTTTGGCTTGGGCGTTGAAGTCTTCGTAGGATTGTATTGGGTAAGCCATTCAAAATTTTCGCATGATCAAGGGACAAAGCGATCGCAACTACGAACCCATTAGAACAAATGGCATGAACCACTAGATTTCCTCATCTTCCCTACCTTCAGTGTAAAGCCCTCTTGAAGAGGGCAAAATCCGCTAAAACTTTTAGTGGCTTAGCGCTAACATACTGATTTGCAGGATGATCACGCTGAAGTTGGGAGATGCATCGTGGACTTAAGGTGGCTGGAATGGGCTAAAAAACTACAAGCCATTGCTCAAAATGGTCTGACTTACACAGAAAATCCGTTTGATATGGAACGATATCGGGGAATTCGGGAAATTGCTGCCGAAATGATGGCAAGTTACTCGGAAAAAGATGCCCGATACATCCTTGATTTGTTTGCCGGTGAAGTGGGGGCGGCCACGCCCAAGGTTGACGTGCGAGGAGCCGTCTTTAAACATAATAAAATTTTATTGGTTCGAGAGCGGTCTGATGGCCTTTGGGCTTTACCGGGAGGATGGGCGGATGTTGGGGAAAGTCCGCGAGAATCAGTAGAACGAGAAGTGTACGAAGAATCGGGTTTTCAAACCCGCGCCATCAAATTACTCGCCGTTTATGACCGAAATCGTCACCCCCACCCCCCTAGCCCCTATTATGTCTACAAGCTCTTTTTTCAGTGCGAATTGGTTAGTGGAAAACCAAGGGCGAGTATTGAAACGATGGAAGCTGCTTTTTTTAGAGAAAACAATCTGCCTGAGTTATCTTGTTCTCGCGTTACCCCAAGTCAAATTGCTCAACTGTTTGAGTATGCTCGCCATCCTGAATGGTATACCAGTTTCGACTAAACACCCCCGTTACATAGCAAAAGGCAGGAGGCAGAAGTTCCTTTTACTGGAGTCATTCAATAAACCTTCTGCCCTCTGCCCTGTGCCTTGTTCCTTCTGCTATACCCGTCGCCTCAGCCAACCTTGAAAAATGCGATCGCCAACGGTGCTAAAGTCAGATTCACCGAGTAGGGCAGGCCGTGATGCGAGATAGCCTCGGCTTCCACACCTCCCATATTGCCCATACCGCTACCACCATAGTCTGCCGCATCGCTGTTGAGTAACTCCCTCCAGTATCCGGCTGCCGGTACACCGATACGGTAGTCATAGCGGGGAACTGGTGTAAAGTTGCATACCACAACTACAACATCGTCCTCTGACTTGCCTCTGCGGATGAGACTAATAATGCTTTGCTCAGAATCGTTACAATCAATCCAGTCAAACCCTTGCCAATCAAAATCCAATTCATGCAAGGCGGGTTCATTGCGGTAAGCGTGGTTTAAGTCGGCCACCCACTTTTGTAACCCTGCGTGGTTAGGATAATCGGCCAGATTCCAGTCTAAACTTTGATCGTGATTCCATTCCGACCACTGACCCAATTCTCCGCCCATAAACAGCAGTTTCTTCGCCGCTTGAGCATACATGTACCCAAATAGCAAGCGCAAATTGGCAAATTTCTGCCAATAATCTCCTGGCATTTTGCCAATCAGCGAACCCTTGCCATGAACGACTTCATCGTGAGACAGAGGTAAGACGAAGTTTTCATTAAAGGCATAAAGCATCCGGAAGGTAAGTTTATTGTGATGATACTTCCGGTGGATGGGTTCTTGGGACATATAGCTGAGGGTGTCGTGCATCCAGCCCATATCCCATTTCAATCCAAATCCTAACCCACCTAAATAAAGCGGACGAGACACCATCGGCCAAGCTGTGGATTCTTCTGCAATCGTCTGAACACCGGGGAAGTGCTGATACACGGCAGAATTAAAGCGACGTAGGAAGTCAATCGCCTCAAAATTTTCCCTACCCCCGTGCTGATTGGGAATCCATTCTCCTTCCTTGCGGGAGTAATCCAAATACAGCATCGACGCTACTGCATCCACCCGTAGCCCATCAATATGGCACTTATCTAACCAAAAGAACGCACTACTAATTAAGAAACTGCGGACTTCATGGCGACCATAATTAAAAATACTGCTCTGCCAGTCGGGATGGAACCCTTTGCGGGGGTCAGAGTGTTCGTAGAGGTGTGTGCCATCAAAATAGCTCAACCCATGCTCGTCAGTGGGAAAATGAGACGGCACCCAATCCAAAATTACACCAATCCCTTGCTGATGCAGGTAATCCACCAAATACATAAAGTCTTGGGGAGTCCCATAGCGGCTAGTTGGGGCAAAATAACCGGTTGTTTGGTAGCCCCACGACCCATAGAATGGGTGTTCGGTAATGGGCATAAATTCAACGTGGGTAAATCCTAGCCGCTGCACATACTCAGCCAGTTTAGTGGCTAGTTCCCGGTAGGTGAGGAAACGATTCCCTTCTTCTGGCACCCGCATCCAAGAGCCTAAGTGTACCTCATAGATGGAGATGGGAGAATCTAACGATTGTACGCGATCGCGTTTTTCCATCCATTCCTGGTCCTGCCAGGTGTACTGCATATCCCAAATCACCGAACCGGTTCTGGGTGGGACTTCTTGAGAATTGGCAAAGGGATCGGCTTTATCCACCGCATAACCACTATTTTGATTAACAATGCGGTACTTGTAGAGGCTACCTTTGGTCATGCCAGGAATAAAGCCTTCCCAAATCCCGGAGTTTCCTTTCATCGAGAGGCGATGTCCCATTTCCTGCCAGCCATTGAAATCCCCTTTAACAAAGACTTCAGTGGCATTCGGAGCCCAAACTGCAAAGTAAGTTCCCTTAACGCCATTGACAACAACGGGATGAGACCCTAATTTTTCATACAGGTGGAAGTGTGACCCTTCATTGAACAGATAGAGGTCATCTTCGGTTAGCAGGCTGACATAATCGCCGATAACCTGCGGTTGAGTTGGGTTTACTGATAACTGTGTCATGATTGCTTCAAAACTTCTTCTTTGTTGAGATTGCTACAGGTGGAGTGCTGGAGTAACTGGAGAATCCGTTGTAGAGGAATGGGCACCCACTGGGGACGGTTGTTGAGTTCGTAGCCCAATTCGTAAATGACTTTTTCCAACAGATAGGCATTGAGCAGCACTTGCAACTCTTCTTTGGACTTGGGTAAGAAGGCTGCATCGCCTGCTGTTGTTAGATAAGTTTTGATGAATGCCGCACTCACCCAGCAATACCAAAACTGTGCCCATTGCTGCATCACCGGGAAATTCTCAGGGTGAATCATGCCGCTTTCTTGTTCATGGCGCAGTCCCTGGATGGCAGCATAGTAAAACGATTGCAGCATTCCTGCCACATCTCGTAGGGGTGAGCGCTTCATCCGTCGTTCGCTCAAACTATGGGCCGGTTCTCCTTCAAAGTCAATAATGATGAAGTCTTTGCCGGTGTACAGAACTTGCCCCAGATGGTAGTCCCCATGGGTACGGGTACGCATGGCAGTAATTTTTTGAGCCATGACTTGCCCGAAACTCTCCATAATTTGGTCTTGGCTGTTGAGGACTGCCTCTGCCAACTCCCTGGTATCGGGTTCTAAGGAGTTGAGCCGTTTTTTCAACAACAGTAATACTTTTCCGGCCTGATTGCGGGAGTACTGGTAAATTGAGCGCTGATACAGTGTGGTAAACGGTTCCGGTGCAAAGTCTGGATTACCCGGATTGGACGCCAAGGCCAGATGAAGTTCTGCTGTCCGTTGTCCCAATAGTTGAGCACTAGCTAAATAGGCACTGATAGTTAAGTTGGCGACTTCGGGCACCTCAGATGAGTGCCAATCGACAATAGAACCGGATGGGATAGATACTTCGTGAACCGCCTGCTGCACCATTACTTGCTCGAAATAGTCGCGCAGACTATCCAGGGTATATTCCCAGCTACTGCGAACACCGGGAATGAACTGCTGCAATATCCCCACCGTCATGGGTTCGGCTTTGGGACGCTGATATTCTAAAGACCCAGCAATGGTAGCAAAGTGTTCCAAATGTTTTTGCTCATTTAGGAACAGTCCGATTTCCAAATCGGGGTTGATACCCTCTTCCAGCTTGCGGAACAGCTTGAGGATGAAGCACTCGCCATAAATAATCGATGTATTGCTTTGTTCTCCCTTAATTAAAGACGGTTCCAGGTCACTGTCTTCCTCGCACAAGCTTTGATACATCTGCGTCGCGCTGCCGACTAATTCCCCTGCCATGCCCTGATAATGACGATTTTGAGCGATCGCCTGAAGGGGTAAAGTCAAAAAGTCTTTGTCTCCTACCGCATCAAACAGGACTCCCACTTCCGGATGCCCTTTCACTTGCAGGCGAGCAATTACCGTTTTAGGCATCTCTGCCAACAAATGCATCGCTTGCTCACCCTCGGCATAAGCAAGGGGTAGCAGGTAAGTTTCGGGGTCGCCCTGGATATAATCCAAATGGAACCAGATCATCTGAGCCTGGATGTCTTGGTGAGACACCGGAATCATCTCGGCAATATGGGCGGATTGCACCTTGCGAGCTTTGCCACCAAACCAACGGCAGGAGTAGACATAACTGGAGAGAACCGACTCTAAGGCCGCTTTGGCCTCAGCTTCCGCAAACACATTCTGCCAGTTGTCATTCACCACCAACGTCCGCAACTCAGTTCGAGGTTGAGACGGTTCTACAGGGGTGGATTGAGGCTGTAGCGTAAACCAATAAACCAAATAAGGGCCAACGCTGAGGAAATAGGACGAATCGCCAATAGGGGGGAACTCCGTGCGCCCAAAAATCTCAACGGGCATCATATCCTTAAACTCGGATAGGTCTAATTCCACCGTTTGCACAAAGCGAGATAAATTGGCCACGACCAAGATATGTTCGTCTTCGTAGCTGCGGGTGAAGGCCAAAACTTTGCGGTTATCCGGGTGCAGGAAGTTAAAATCTCCTTTCCCTAATGCCTGAAATCGCTTGCGCGTGGCAATCAGGCGTTTCATCCAATACCACAGAGAATTGGGATTTGACCGTTGGGCCTCAACGTTGAGAGCTTCAAAGTGATATTCCGAATCAACGATGAGGGGTAAGTACAGTTTATGGGTGTTGGCGCGACTAAAACCAGCGTTGCGATCAGCACTCCACTGCATCGGGGTACGGACACCGTTGCGATCGCCCACATACACATTATCCCCCATGCCAATTTCATCCCCGTAATACAGCACGGGCGTACCAGGCAGAGACAGCAGCAGGCTATTGAGTAATTCAATCTGACGGCGGTCATTCCCCAACAAAGGAGCCAAACGCCGACGAATACCTAAATTCAGTCTAGTTTCTGGGTCTTGGGCATAGACGCGATACATATAGTCTCGGTCTTCATCCGTCACCATTTCCAGAGTTAGTTCATCATGGTTGCGGAGAAATAACGCCCACTGACAATTATCCGGAATCGGTGGAGTTTGCTGCAAGATATCCGTAATTGGGAAACTATCTTCCATCCGCACGGCCATAAATAAGCGAGGCATCAGAGGAAAATGGAAGTTCATGTGGCACTCATCCCCCTGCCCGTAATAGGCCGCCGCATCCTCTGGCCATTGATTGGCCTCGGCCAGCAACATCCGATTGGGGTATTTTGCGTCTACCTGCTGGCGTAATTGCTTCAGGAATGCATGGGTTTCGGGCAAGTTTTCGCAGTTAGTTCCTTCCCGTTCATACAGATACGGGACAGCATCCATACGTAGCCCATCCACGCCCATTTCTAACCAGAAATCCAGCACTTCAAATACCGCCTCACGCACGGCGGGATTATCGTAGTTTAAATCCGGTTGATGGGAGTAGAAGCGATGCCAGTAATAGGCTTTTGCCACCGGGTCCCAAGCCCAATTTGAGGTTTCAAAATCCTGGAAAATAATCCGAGCTTCTTGATATTTTTCCGGCGTGTCACTCCACACATAAAAGTCTCGTTCTACACTTCCCGGAGGTGACATTCGCGCTCGCTGAAACCAGGGATGTTGGTCAGAGGTATGGTTAATAATTAACTCAATAATGACGCGAATATCCCGTTCATGAGCCGCCTCTAAAAACTCATGAAAATCATCCAGGGTTCCATAGATGGGGTTGACATTGCGATAGTCAGCAATATCATAGCCATCATCCCGTAATGGGGAGGGGAAGAAGGGCAATAACCAGACTGCACTGATTCCTAAATCTTGCAAATAATCCAGTTTTTCGGTTAGCCCTCGAAAGTCACCAATGCCATCAGCATTACTATCCGCAAAGGCACGAACAGGGACTTCATAAATAATGGCGTTCTTAAACCACAAGGGGTCGCCTTTGATGAGCGAATGAGATTTTTTCATGCACCAAATTTGATAATTTAGGTTTTAACTTCAGGTAATCTGCAATAGGTCTAAGTTGCTACAAATGAATTCAGCAATTCCAAGAAGTAGGAAAACTTACTACCAATTTCATGAGATAGGGCTACACTTTACTCCCCTACCCCCCCTGAGTAAGGGAGGACATTAGAAGATATGAAATTGGTATTATTCGTAGCCTTGCCTTCATTTAGTGATTTGATTTCATTGTTGATATGTTGCAGTAGCTATCTCAGCAGTTCACCCCTCAATAGGCATAAATCTTGGGATTTAACTACTGACAGAGGCTATATCTCCATCAAAAAAGTTATAGATATTCCTCTGGTGCAATATAATTGCCCTGCCAAGTTGGACGGGAAGTTGGCGATACGTACTGCTTCACCCAGAAAATCAAAGCTGGGTTTGTATTGGGGTCGAGTTCGACCTGGAAAAATTCATCCCGCACCGAAAATTGATCGTTATTGAGCAATTCGTGCAATTGGTAAGGTCGTTTAGGATTAAGTCCAAAAGATTCTAAGGGTAACGTGATTCTACCCGATTGAGTATGGTAGGGATTGAGGTTAACAACCACTACAATTAGGTCAGTTTTAAGCCTGGGGTCGTTGCCATTGGATTCTGCCTGCTTGCTGTAACAAATAATTTCTTCGTTCTCGGTTTCATGAAATTTGATGCTCTTGTTACTGTGTAATGCAGGATGTTCTCGGCGGATACGATTGACCTGTGCAATCACATCCTTCAGGCTATCAGGACGGTCTAAATCCCAATCTCTAATTTGATATTTTTCTGAGTCTAGATATTCTTCGCTCCCCTCTCGAATCGGTCGATTTTCACACAGTTCAAAGGCCGGCCCATAGATGCCGTAGTTTGCAGTTAAGGTGGCCGCCAGAATTAACCGGGTAATAAAAGCCGGTCGCCCTCCCAATTGCAGAATCTCAGGCAGAATATCAGGGGTATTCGGCCAGAAATTCGGTCGAAAGAATTCATGCACTTGGGTTTGGGTGAGTTCCTGGAGATACCAAGTGAGTTCGGATTTAGTATTGCGCCAAGTAAAGTAAGTATAGGATTGGCTAAAGCCCATCTTGGCCAGACGATACATCATCTTGGGACGGGTAAAGGCTTCTGCCAGGAAAAGGGTTTCGGGATAATCTTGCTTGACTTGGGCGATCGCCCACTCCCAAAATGGAAACGCCTTGGTATGGGGATTATCCACCCGGAAGATACGCACCCCCTGCTCACACCAAAACAGCATGATGCTCTTTAGCTCTTGCCACAGGTTTTGCCAGTCTTCAGTTTCAAAGTCAATGGGGTAAATATCTTGATACTTTTTGGGTGGATTTTCCGCATACTGGATGGTGCCATCCGGTCTATGCTTGAACCACTGCGGATGTTCGCGGACGAATGGATGGTCGGGAGAACATTGCAGAGCGATGTCTAAGGCGATATCAATGCCATATTCTTGAGCTTTGGCAACCAACTCTCGGAAGTCTTCCAGCGTCCCTAGTTTGGGATGCACCGTTTTGTGTCCTCCCTCAGGCGCACCAATTCCCCAAGGCACGCCTACATCTGGAGGTTCGGCAAGGGTAGTGTTATTTTTTCCTTTGCGAAAGGTTACACCAATGGGGTGAATGGGGGGCAGGTAAAGGACATCAAAGCCCATGTCTGCAATGTACGGGAGACGTGCTAGAGAGTCAGTGAAGGTGCCATGCTGGTCAGGTGCTCCACAGGAACGGGGGAACATTTCGTACCAGCTACTGAACTGGGCTTTTTTGGGGTCAACGGTAATTTTCAGGAATTTTTCGTAAGTGGTCGCGAATTCTCGGTCGGGGTACTTCTCCACTAAAGCGAGTAAATCTTCTGATAAAGCTTCCTCAATGAAAATATCAGAGCGTTCTTTATGTTTAGCACGAATGTCTGCTGCCCAATCTTTTAAGTGATTGCTATCTTCACCAGAAGCTTGCTGACTTGCCCGTTCGACCAATTCCACACCAATGAGCCAATCAATCAATACATCCTGTCCAGCATCGATCTTTTTTTTCATATCTCGCTGCCAGGATTTAAAGTGGTCAACCCAGCCCATGATGGTATAGATATAACTCCCCATCTCAGAAACTGTAAATTCCCCTTCCCAGCGATCATTAACCAAAGGAGAAAGCGGGGCTTCCTGCCACTGTTGGGAGGTTTCCGGACGGTACAAAAGCACACCACTAATTAAATCATGGCCGTCACAGAACATATCCACTTCCACATGGACATTCTCACCAACTATCCGCTTGATTGGAAAACGACCTCCATCAATCTCTGGCGAAACTCCTTCAATTTGGACTCTTCGTCTTCCGTCATTAGGTAGCATTACAGCAGTGTCCCCCTCTGCTTGATGTCAAAATTCTCCCAAATTATATAAATTCACTCCAAAGGTCTACTCCTTCCAAAGGGGGAAGAAGTGCGGGAGTTGGGGAGCTGGGGTGCGGGGGTGCGGAGGAGAGAAAATACTGGATGAGAGAAAGTTGGTTTTTGTAAGAGATGGCCATAAAAATCCCTGAC
>CAZPRJ010000070.1:0-42553 GCA_964588805.1 uncultured Microcoleus sp.
GGTTGAAACTGGAAGCTGCCTGAGAACTGTACTCAGTTCACTGGCAGTACTTCACGAAAGGCTATAGCTAACAGCAAACACTGATAACGAGTCGCTGTTAATATCTTGGCATAAGCAGTCTAATCGGCGGATATCCGCCTACAGGCGATCTATGTCTCAAAAAAATGAAACAACAATTTTAGTTTTAGCGCTCCTGATTACTCTTGGTTTATTAGGTGTTGGTATTTGGTTGTTTATGGGCGGGTTTGGTTCCAACTTGAGGAATATATCGCCCAATCAATCTCAGCAACCTCAAAAATCCAATACAGTTGAAACGTTTGCTCAAGTAAAAAATGTCCCGGCAGGACTGTTTAGCTATGGAGGGAGTACAACTTGGGCACCCATTCGCAACGACGTAGATCCAGCCCTGCAAACAGTTTGGCCTCAGTTCCAGCTACGCTATACTTCCCCTGTCACGGGTTCTCCGGGTTCGGGAACTGGCATTAAAATGTTATTAAATAACCAACTAGCCTTTTCCCAATCTTCTCGGCCGATTGAGGATAAAGAGTACAAAGAAGCCTCTCAAAAGGGCTTTACTCTTACAGAGATACCGGTAGCTTTAGATGGAATTGCAGTCGCTGTCAACCCCAGTCTCAATATTTCTGGTTTAACAATTTCCCAACTCAAAGATATCTACATCGGTAAAATTACTAATTGGAGCCAAGTCGGTGGTTCCAATCTCCCCATTACAGCTTACTCACGGCGGCAAGAAGAAGGCGGTACGGTGGAATTTTTTGTGGAAAATGTCTTAGGTGGCGAACCCTTTGGTGCCAATGTTGAATATATTGCCACCACAACTCAAGCCTTACGCCAAGTTGGAGAAAATCCAGGCAGTATTTATTATGCATCCGCCCCAGAAGTAGTTCCTCAATGCAGTGTAAAAACCTTACCTTTAGGTCGAGAAAATGAGGAATTGGTGCCTCCCTATCAAGAGCCTTTTGTTCCTCTGTCTCAGTGCCCGAATCAACGCAATCAATTAAATTCAGATGGGTTTAAAAGTGGACGATATCCCATTACCCGGCAATTATTTGTCATTGTCAAACAAAATGGTCGCATCGATCAACAAGCTGGTGAAGCCTATGCCAATTTATTACTTACCACTCAGGGACAAAATTTAATCGCTAAGTCGGGTTTTGTGCCGCTTCGATGAGTGATTTCCAATCCGGAATTGGGAACCCTGTAAATGTATCTTCTCTTTAAGACCCAAAGCTTTGGGTAATGACTTGATTACTTTGCAGTTGCCAAGGCAATTAGGACAAAGAAAAATACTGAAAATTTAACCAGTTAATCTTTTCCCTTCTGCCCTCTGCCTTTTGCTATATTTTTAAATTCGTTAATTATTGTATGTCTCAAAAAAACGAAACAACGGTTCTAGTTTTAGCGTTTTTAATCACAGCAGCCCTATTAGGGGGTGGATTTTGGTGGTTTACTCGCAGTTCGGGCTTCAATTTGGGTGATGTATCTCAAAAAGAGACGAACAATCCCCCTAATTCGACTCCCAATTCTTCTCAAACTACTCAAGTTTTTGCCCCCCCAACTAATGTACCGAGTGGAACAGTAGTCAGGATTGATGGTTCTACCAGCATGGTACAAATTAATCAAGCACTGAAAACCTCATTTGAGCAGAAATTTCCAGGAACAACAGTTAATACCAATGCTGGAGGGTCTGATCGAGGAATTCAAGATTTGATGGCAGGAAATGTCGATATTGCTGCTATCTCTCGTCCTCTCACTCCTCAAGAGAAAGCGCAAGGGTTGATGGAAGTAGCGGTGAGTCAGGATGCGATCGCTATTGTAGTCGGAGATAACAATCCTTTTCGCACGGGTTTAACCAAAGAACAAGTTGAAAAGATTTTTCAAGGGCAAATTACCAATTGGTCAGAGGTAGGCGGACAACCGGGAACAATTCGGGTAATCAACCGGCCTGCCATCAGTGGTACACATCAGGCGTTTAAAGAACAGGTTCTCAACGGCGGAAATTTTGGCTCAACTCCCAACATTACTACCCTAGAACGGGATGCAACCACTCCTTTACTGAGGGCATTAGGTACTGATGGAATTGGTTATGCAACTTATGCTCAAGTGGCCAATCAGCAGACGGTGCGGACAGTTGCCATCAATGGCTTAACACCACAAGCCCCCAATTATCCTTATCAACGAACACTTTATTACGTTTACAAGCAACCCGCTAGCCCTCCAGTTCAAGCCTTTTTAGGCTATGTGACTTCAAACCAAGGGCAACAAGCGATCGCCTCTGCTAATGAATCATAAATAAGCGGTTGAAACCGCAGCTATACAAACTAAACCCCCCTGCACGGGTTACAAAATTTTTTATAGTTATATGTCTGAAACTTTAGTCACTGTCACGGTTAAACTCTTTGCCGCCTATCAAGAGGCTTACGGCAGTTCAGAACTCGTATTGGAATTGCCGCCTCAGACACCCGTATCAACAGTACTCGATACTCTCATCGCCCAACACCCTGAACTTGAGCAATGGCGTAATCTTACCCGGTTTGGTATCAATCTTCAGTTTGTGGAACCCGACACTCTTCTCCAAGATGGCGATGAAGTTGTATTGATTCCACCGGTGAGTGGGGGCTGAGTCGGGAGGCAGGAGAGGGAAATTTTCATAATGTTCGTAGTAAGAACTTTAGTTCTTTCCATCTCAATCCCCGCAGAGTGATTAGCTCAACAACAGGTTCGCTGAAAAAAGTCAGCAAACGTACCAAATTGATTTAATCTCCGAATCCCCTTGTAGAAAGGGGTATTTTTGAGCTTGAGTTTAAACCCGATAAAAAAAGTCGGGTATGTTTGACGGGGTTTTGACCCCGTGTTACTATCAGGCAACTGTTGACGGAAACGAGAAGGAGGATTGCATCAATGACCCAAGCGATCGAACACACAACACAACGGACATCTGCCACATTTAAAGCCCTCAAGTGTAAAGAGTGTGGTGAACAGTACGAATTGCAAGCGATGCACGTTTGCGAGCTGTGCTTCGGTCCATTGGAAGTCACTTATGACTACGATGCACTTCGCCGTCATGTCACTCGCGAAAGTATTCAAGCTGGCCCCAATTCCATCTGGCGCTATCGTCCGTTTTTACCCGTTGCCACAGATAACCCCATTGACGTGGGTACGGGGATGACGCCGTTGGTGAAGTCCCATCGCTTGGCGCGACGCTTGGGATTGAAGAACCTCTATATCAAGAATGATGCCGTTAATATGCCCACCCTCAGCTTCAAGGATCGGGTGGTATCGGTGGCTTTAACTAGAGCACGAGAATTAGGCTTTTCTACAGTCTCCTGTGCCAGTACCGGTAACTTGGCTAATTCTACGGCCGCGATCGCCGCTCATGCGGGTTTAGATTGTTGCGTCTTTATCCCGGCTGACTTGGAAGCTGGAAAAGTACTAGGTACTCTAATCTATAGCCCTACTGTAATGGCCGTAGACCGCCTGTGTTGTGAAGTGGCTAATACACATGGCTGGGGATTTGTCAATATTAATTTACGTCCTTATTACTCCGAAGGTTCCAAAACCCTTGGTTTTGAAGTAGCTGAACAGTTGGGATGGCAGTTACCCGATCATATTGTTGCTCCATTAGCTTCGGGTTCTCTATTCAGCAAAATCTACAAAGGTTTCCAAGAGTTCATTAATGTTGGTTTAGTCGAAGATAAGGCTGTGCGCTTTAGTGGAGCACAGGCCGAGGGATGTTCGCCGATTGCTCAAGCCTTCCGGGAAGGGCGCGATTTTGTCACCCCCGTTAAACCAAATACCATTGCTAAGTCAATTGCCATTGGTAATCCGGCCGATGGTGTTTATGCCCTAGATATTGCCCAAAAAACAGGGGGGAATATTGAGTCTGTCACGGATGCCGAAATTGTAGAAGGCATGAAGCTATTGGCCCAAACAGAAGGGATTTTTACAGAAACGGCTGGAGGAACCACCATTGCGGTGTTGAAGAAGTTAGTGGAAGCTGGCAAGATTGACCCGGATGAAACGACTGTGGCATACATTACTGGAAATGGCTTGAAAACTCAAGAAGCGGTTCAAGGATACATCGGAGAACCATTGACGATCGAGGCGAAGTTGGATAGCTTTGAACGAGCATTGGAGCGATCGCGCACACTCGACCGCCTAGAGTGGCAACAAGTCCTGATTTAAGTCTTGAACAGGGTAAGTGCGGTATCTCTAGATTTGAATGAAAGGGTGCTTCGACAAGAGTTGCAAATTCAGGGATTGGACTTAGCAGAGACGGAGAATCAGAGAGGTTTTGTTTTGCATTGTTTGCTGTTAGCCAAACATCTCTTCTCCATCTCCTGACCCTTTTGTGTGCTATCCTCTCTCTAATCTACTCTTACAACTAATCACAACTACCAACGACGAACAATAAAACCGTATGGCCATTAAAGTTTTAATTCCAACTGCTCTGCAAAAATTTACCAATGATCAGGCAACATTGGATTGTAGCGGTAACACAGTGGCTGAATTAATTGACTCAATGGAAACTAGCTGTCCTGGGATTAAATCCCGCTTGTGCGATGAAAATGGCAAGCCCCGCCGCTTTTTAAACTTCTACGTGAATAGCGAAGATATCCGTTTTCTTGAGGGTACAGATACCTCTCTCAAAGATGGTGATGAGGTGAGTATTGTACCTGCTGTGGCGGGTGGCTGATAGTTCTACGATTGATCTAATCCCATTTTTTCCAACTCGATTTAATCAGTAGAATTCCTTTCATTAATTTCTTTCTACCCAAGGATAGCCTACCTCTCTCTTTCAAGTAGGTTTTAATAATGTAGGGGCATGACAATATCGTTATGCCCCTATATTAATGTTGTTTTGAATTGTGCTAGAGGCTTGGCTGGGGTGCGGGGGTGCGGGGTGCTGGGGAGAATAGATATGGAATGTTTTAGGCTGATTTGCTTAATGAATAGGGATATAAACTGATTCCCTACTGCTCTATATTTTATTGATAACCTGGTTATTTTTTATCGGTTTTATAGGTTTTTATTATTGCTTTTAAGGATACAGATTTTCCTCACTCTTAATGGATTTGAGCAGATTTTGCGTAGGCCAATTAGAATTGCAGCGTAATCAGGCAAAGCGAATTGACCATCCTATGTCAAGATTAAAGAGAACTATACAAAAACTCAAAACTACGCGATCGCGCAAATTATAGAGATTTAAGGAACACTGGAGCTATGGCAGAAGAAAAAAGTCCTAATCCAGAGGCTGAAGTAGCAGAAGTTGAGTCTCCTTCTCCTAATCCCAATGCCGGAGAATCGGGAACGCCCAGTGCCTCGATTGAAAATGCCCCTACTTCTGATGAAGCACAGGCTAGCGATTTTCCCTCGGCTAACACACCTGATCCCAACGCAGTCAACCAAGATGTAAACCCCAACGCAGCAGGAGATAAACCCACTGCGGTAGGTGAAAAGTCACAGACAACGAGTCAAACCTCTGCCAAAGAGTCTACTAAGACTGCTGACGACGAAACGGAGAAAAAGCCAGCCGCGAAAAAGGCCGCTAAGGCAGAAGGCGACAAACCCGCCGCTAAAAAAGCCAAGAAAGAGAAACCACCCGCACCGGAAGACAAACCCTTCAATGAATTTATCGAGCAAGAATACTTGCCTGCATTGAAGAGCGCTTTTGCTCAGGAAGGCGTGGAGGATGTCGAACTTTCGTTTGTCAAGGACAAAATCCAAATTCCTGGTTTGAGCCAAAACAGCGATTGCTGGCAGGTTGTGGGCAGTTGGAAAAGTGGACAACGCCAGTTCAATGTCTATTTTCCTGATGAAGATATCAGCAAGCAAAAAGCCTTCTCTTGGGCGACGAATGGCGCTAAACCCAGTACTCTAGAGTCGTTTATGATTGATGAGCGTAAGGTAACGCTCGATTTGTTGGTGTTTTATACCATCCAACGGCTCAATGCTCAAAAGTGGCTGACGTGGAATTAGTTAAGTCGGCTTTGGGGGTGGGCTTTCTCGCCCACAGACTGCATGAGCAAGCCCATTTGTTGCCATGCTCTTTGTTTGGGGTACACATCATTACCCAAGGATTTCTCTATGGGAAATATTGATTGTTAGCTCTACTGTGGCCGCACGGGGAGAACCCCCCCCTACAGTTGATTGAGGTGAAAACGTCAGTAAAACCGCATCTTTGAGGCAGGCGAGACGCCTACTCCACCACTGTCTTTAGCGGGCATGAGGAGAATGAGAAATGTAAACAAAGTTGAAGCAACTTTGCAACTCTTAATGTAAAGGGCGTTTTTCACTTACCTAGACCTTGGTAGACTCTATAGGCAGTGCAGTATGGGCGTGCATCCAGTCATTTATATAACCGCCACCCCACTCGATTCAAAATCGTAAGCAAAAAAAAGCAACGCTTAAAATGGTAGATTCTCTTAAGAAACCAAGCTTTGAAGAAATGCGACCAGGGGTGAAAGTCCCGGCGAAGGAAAGCCTGCTAACGCCCCGGTTCTACACCACTGACTTTGAAGAAATGGCGCGGATGGATCTTTCTCCCAATGAGGATGAATTAAGAGCCATTTTGGAAGAGTTCCGCACAGATTACAATCGCCATCACTTTGTCCGGGATGGAGAGTTTGAACAATCCTGGGATCACATTGATGGAGAAACGCGCCAACTGTTTGTGGAGTTTTTAGAGCGCTCCTGTACAGCCGAGTTTTCGGGCTTCTTGCTTTACAAAGAATTGGGACGCCGCTTGAAGGATAAAAACCCGCTTCTGGCTGAGTGTTTTAATTTGATGTCTCGCGATGAGGCTCGCCATGCGGGATTCCTGAATAAGGCGATGTCGGATTTCAATCTGTCGCTGGATTTGGGATTCCTTACTAAGAGTCGTAAGTATACGTTCTTTAAACCCAAGTTTATTTTCTACGCGACGTACCTCTCCGAGAAGATTGGTTACTGGCGGTACATCACGATTTATCGTCACTTGGAGAAGCACCCGGAAGACCGAATTTATCCGATTTTCCGATTCTTTGAAAACTGGTGTCAGGATGAGAACCGTCATGGTGATTTCTTTGATGCCATCATGAGAGCGCAGCCTCAGTTCCTCAATGACTGGAAGGCCAAGTTGTGGAGTCGGTTCTTCTTGTTGTCGGTGTTTGCGACAATGTATCTCAATGATGTACAGCGATCGGGTTTTTATGCATCGATTGGTTTAGATGCCCGTGAGTATGATAAGTACGTGATTGAGAAGACGAATGAAACCTCTGCACGGGTGTTTCCGGTGGTTCTGGATGTGGAAAATCCAGAGTTTTATGACCGCTTAGAGGTGTGTATACGGAATAATGAGAAACTAACGGCGATCGCATCCTCGAATACTCCTAAGTTCTTGCAGTTGTTCCAGAAGCTGCCCTATTACGTCTCGAATGGATGGCAGTTCTTGCGGTTGTACCTGATGAAGCCCGTTGAGGCGGTTTCTCTGCAAGGGGCTATCCGCTAAATAAAGTTTGCTCCGCTAACTTGTGATTTGTACGGTTCTGCATGCTGTGGAACCGTTTTTTTTATGTGAACCCTTGTGCAAGCGAAAGGCTCAACGGATGAGATTATACCTTTGTTTTGGAAATCGGGAGTCGGGAGTTGGGAGTCAGGAGTTGGGAGAAAAATTTTTCATTGACCGAAAACCATTTTTCACCCGGTGCAGTGTAGGGTGGCGTAGGGGTACAACGCCTTATGCCCTTACCCTAGGGTACGTGAATTGGAAAATTGCGATCGCTATTCAGTTGCTGCTGATGGCTGCACCGGTTTGGGGAGAAACAAACTTTACCCCCCCAGCCCTCCATCCCCCCATCCCCAAAGGGGAATACTACGGGGAAACAGATAAAGGGCTTAACCCCTCTGAACCCTCACCCCAACCCTCTCCCTCTGGGAGAGGGAGTAAGAGGAGAGGGGAGTCTGGCTCCCCCTTTCCTGCTAGGGAAGGGGGCTGGGGGGTTAGGTTTTCCGAATTCCCCAACAGCTTTGTAGGAGTGGAAACGATTAAGGAAGAAGTCACTACAGAAACGCCTATTCCAGTTTTACCAAAGGGAGTGGCGCAAGATTTGAGCCAAGCTGAGACAACTCCCCAACCTCCAATGACACCAAATCCTGCTGCTGACTCGTTGGATTTAAAACCGGAAATTATCGAAAATAGCCCGGTTTTACAGCGTTGGTTGCATCAGGTGCCCAATGTTTTGGATGAGATTCGTAATGACCCCAGTTTTCGGACTCGGGTGCGTGTGGGTTATTCTCTGTTTCCGTCTACGGATGGGGCATCGGGGTTTAATGTGGGGGTGGAGGACGTATTTATTGGACGTACCGGTTTGACGGTGAGTGGCGATTATCAAAGGTCGTTTAATGGTAAGCGTGAGTCGTTTGGTGCAGATTTGCGGTACTATGTGCTGCCTTTGGGGAGTTATGTGAATTTTGCGCCCCAGGTGGGTTATCGGAATTTGACGACGGGCAATTTTTCAACGGATGGGGTGAATGTGGGGGCGCGGTTGATGTTGGCGTTGTCGCGCACGGGGGCAGCGGATGTGTCATTGACTCAGAGTTTTGTGTCTCCGGGAAGTGCAGATGAGGTGGGAATTACGACGCTTTCGTTTGGGTATGCGGTGACTCGGAATTTGCGTTTATCGACTGATATTCAGAGGCAAAATTCTAGGGAAGATAAGGATAGTAGGGTGGGAATTGGGGTGGAGTGGATGCCTTAATCTCAGCTTTTGTTTCAATCCCTGATAGGGATTAATTGAAGTTTAAACACTAATTGCTTACGCTCGACCTCGAAGCAATTAAAATGTTTCAATCCCTGATAGGGATTAATTGAAGTTTAAACTTTTCGATATCGGGCCATAGCCCAAGGAAATTAGTTTCAATCCCTGATAGGGATTAATTGAAGTTTAAACTGCGGCAACCCAGAAGCCTGACTATATTTAGTTTTCGAGGTTCGTTGGTGACAACCTCCAACGATAATATCATTTCAGACCCTGGATTTGGCAAGACCCTAAAATTAAAATCTCTCAAAACCTTTTCCAGTAAGGATTTCGGCAATGGTGACACCCTCAAATCAAGACAATGAACCTCAAACCTAGACAGAGAAAGCCCTTGAGCCAAATTTTTTAACCCCCTCTCCCAAACACCTACTCCGTGTCACCATGCGACTCCAATTCATTTTGAATTTTGATTTCAAAACAGTCGTCCAGGCGCTTCACGCACAACAAAGGATGAAAATTCTTATTACTTCTGCCCCCTGCCTTATTTTCAAGCTAGTTACTCAGCCGGTGCGGGAGAAAGTGCAACTTCAGGTTCAGTTTTGGGTAACTCAGTCTTAGCCATTACCCACCGACTCGCGATAGGCATCCGCCAACCTGTACCAAACGCTCGATCTGTAATCTTCAATCCTGGAGGTGCCTGTCGCCGCTTAAACTCAGAACGCGCTACCATCCGCACCACTTTATTGATTACATCCACATCATGACCCGCTTCCACAATTTGCTCAATCGATTGGTGCTGCTCAATCCATCGCTGCAAAATATCATCGAGGACATCATAAGGCGGCAGTGAATCTTGGTCAACTTGACCAGGTTTGAGTTCCGCACTAGGGGGTTTAGTCAAAATATTTCTGGGGATAACCTCAGACTCAGGCGCTTGGATTTTATTAGTTAGATGCTGCACATAGTTCGCCGCTACCTCAGAATTGAGCCATTGACATAACGAATAAACACGAGTTTTAGGCACATCCGCAATCACTGCCAATCCCCCATTCATATCCCCATAGAGGGTACAATATCCCACCGCCATCTCCGACTTATTCCCCGTCGAGAGGAGGAGACAACCAAACTTATTGGCGATCGCCATTAACAAATTACCCCGAATCCGAGACTGAATATTTTCCTCAGCAATTCCAAACTCGGTTCCTGCAAACAATGGTTCTAAAACTTGGTCATAATCATGCATCAATCCCCCAATTCGCAACAATTGGGTTCTAATCCCCAAATTATCCGCCAACGCTTGAGCATCATGAATCGAGTGATCAGAACTATAGGGAGAAGGCATCAAAACACCCAAAACCTGATCCGCGCCTAACGCTTCCGTGGCAATAGCCGCCACCAAGGCCGAATCAATCCCCCCACTCAACCCCAACACCACTTGACTAAATCCACATTTTCGAGTGTAATCCCGCACACCCAAGACTAGCGCTGACCAAATTTCCTCATCCTCACTCGCCGAAGCCGGTGCAATCGTTCCCGGTAGTAAGTCTCGCGCTTCCTGATCAAACTCTAATATTACCAAATCCGTCTCAAATGCACGGGCACGACATACCATTTCCCCCGTCGCACTAAACGCCATACTACTGCCATCAAAAAGCAAATCATCATTACCCCCCACCTGATTGACATAGAGAATCGGTTGCCGATAGCGAACCGCACTATGCCTTAACATTGCCTCCCGCAACCGTTGCTTCTTGGCACTGTAAGGAGATGCTGAGAGATTCACAACTAAATCAACACCCCTCTCCGCCAAAACGGCGATGGGATTAATCCCATAAGTCCGTTTGCCCCAAAATTCCTCATCATTCCACAAATCCTCGCAAATCGTTACACCAATACGGACTTGAGATTGTGACTCCCTCTCTCCCACTCCCGACTCCTCTACCGCAATCGTGAACGAATTACTCTCCAACCCTGGTTCAAAGTAACGATTTTCATCAAACACATCGTAAGTGGGTAACAGTCGCTTGTGAAAAATCTGCTGCACCTGCCCCTGTTGCAATAAAGCCATACTATTGAATAAAGGCTTGCCACCAGCAACATGAGCTAAGGGATTAGATTCCACCGTTCCCACCAAAACCGCTATAGAGGGCGGTAATTGTGCAGCTAACTCTGGCAGCATCGTTGCCATCGCTTCCATGAAACTGGGATTTAAGAGCAAGTCTCGAGGAGGATAGCCGCACAGAGATAATTCTGGGGTTAGTAACAGACGAACGCCTAGAGTTGCGGCCTCTCTCGCTGCCTCTAGAATCTGTTGGGCGTTACCCGCTAGATTACCGATGGTGGGATTGAGTTGTGCGATCGCGAGTTTCATAAAAGTTCAAGGTAGAAGCGTGGAAAAGGTTAATGAAATTAGAGCAAGGATAACGCTATTGCTGTCAGTTTAAGAAATTTTGCCTAAGTATCGCATGATGGCAGATGATTTTCAGTTCATGGTGAAGACTTGACGCTGGGTTGGGTTGGGCTAAAGCCCTTACTACGAACCTAAAATTATGCGATAATTAGAGATAGACTTAGTAGAGCTTTATATGTCGCTCCCTACTACAAGCTGTTGCGTAGCGGTTCTAAATCAGCAACAGGAAACCAACACCAATAATCAATGTCATCACGAGGCGGATAGCCCTACAATCCGCCCCAATCCCCATAAATCCAAGTACTGCACCGTAGTCGAAAACGGTAAAGTTGTAGTCAAGCCGATCGCATCAAATTAAAGCTGTAACGTCCTTGTGCAGTGATACAGCCACTGTAGAATCAGCCTCTAGGTCACAGCAATAGGGCATAGACTTCCTTATCCTAATAAGGTTCTGAATTTTCCAATACGAGCCTCATGCTTAAGGATAAGCTGGCCTCTTGGCTACCACAACTGAGTTACCCGGTTTGGATTCTGGCGGCGGGTCGATTGCTGTCTCAAGTGGGTACAGGTTTTACTCTGTTTTATGCGCCGATTTTTTTTGTGAATCAGGTGGGGATATCGGCGCAAGTAGTAGGATTAGCCCTCGGTAGCGGTTCAATCTCTGGCGTGGTGGGACGTTTTTTAGGGGGGTCTTTTTCTGATTCCAAATTCTGGGGTCGTAGGCGCACTTTGTTACTCTCGGCGGCAGTTTCTGCTGTTGCCGATGTGGCATTGGCATTCACTTACAATATTCCTACCTTAGTCCTCGGTAATCTGTTGATGGGGTTGGGAATTGGACTGTATTGGCCGGCAACTGAAGCGGTTGTGGCTGACTTGACAACAATGGATCAGCGCAATGAAGCCTTTGCTATTACTCGTTTAGCCGATAGTATCGGTTTGGGATTAGGGGTGGTGCTAGGAGGGGCGCTGATTAGTACCACGGGTAACTATCGGGTGCTATTTATGATTGATGGCATCTCTTTTGTTGTATTCTTTGCGGTTATCTACGCGGCGATCGCAGAAACGGGTCAGTTTGATGAGTCGCATCCTCGAAAAATTGCTAGCGGTTGGATTGAGGCATTGAGCGATCGCTATCTGATGATATACCTACTGGTAAATATTTTATTTACCGTCTATATCGCCCAATTACAAAGCACCATGCCTCTGTATTTCAGCAACTTTGTAGAAGGAGAAACAGCTAAAGGGGGATTTTCACCGGAAGTTATCAGTGGATTATTTACTTGGTATGTGGTGTTTGCGGCCTTATGTCAGTTACCGATTGCCCGTAGCCTCAACCGTTTCAGTCGTCCCCATGCTTTAATGATTTCCATGCTGTTGTTTGGAGGTGGCTTTAGTTTAGTTTGGGTGACAGGAAGCGTTGCCAGTCATACGATTATTTGGGCAATTTTAGCATTAGGAATTTTAGCGATCGCCACCGTTGCTTATACTCCCTCTGCTTCAGCGCTGGTGGTGGATTTATCGCCCGAATCTTTACGAGGCGTTTACCTATCTCTCAACTCTCAATGTTGGGCGATTGGTTATTTTATTGGTCCGCCTTTAGGGGGGTGGGCTTTAGACCGAAACGAAGCCATCGCACATGGATTTTGGTTAGCGCTGGCGGCTAGCATTGGCATCGGCCTGGGTATCTTGCAGTACCTCTACCGGATTAAACACTCACAATCAGGAATTACGCATTCGCCCCCCCAGCCCCCCAAATCTGGGGGGAGTTAGACCTTCAAAGTTGGCGGGTTAGGGGAGCTAATTGATGGAAATTGCGTAAGTCCTGACAATAAAGAAAAGATATGCGATCGCCCAGAACGGGCGAGAAGAAAGCGCTATCGCCTATTTAATTTGCACCACAAAAAACGCAATGAAAATCGCCATTGTTAATGATACGTTGATTGCTGTAGAAGCACTGCGGCGAGTCGTCGTTTCTGTCTCAGAGTACCAAATTGCTTGGATTGCTCGAGATGGCGTGGAAGCAGTCGCTAAATGTGCCGCCGATACCCCAGACTTAATTTTGATGGACTTACTCATGCCAGTGATGGATGGGGTGGAGGCGACACGTCAAATTATGACCCGTTCTCCTTGCGCGATTCTGGTTGTCACCTCTACGGTTAGCGGTAATGCTTCTAAAGTTTTTGAAGCAATGGGATATGGTGCATTAGATGCGATTAATACGCCCATATTAGGGATGAGTGGACATACGGAAGGGGGTGCGGGTTTATTAGCCAAAATTGCCACCATTGGTAAGCTAATTGGTAAGCCATCCCCCACTCGGAAATCCCAACGTTTAACGCCTCCATCTTCGGTTCCTCCTTTGGTTGTGTTGGGGTCTTCCACAGGAGGGCCTAGAGCTCTAGCGACAGTCCTCTCCCAATGTCCAGCTAATTTACCAGCCGCTATCGTTGTGGTTCAACATGTCGATGCTCAATTTGCACCGGGTTTGGTGGATTGGTTGAACGAACAGACTCCCTTAGCGGTTGAGTTAGCCACTGCTGGTTCTGCTTTGGAAGCAGGAAAAGTTTTAGTTGCGGGTACAAATGACCATTTAGTGTTGCAATCAAATCGGACACTGATGTATGCAAAGGAACCCCGTGATTATCCCTACCGTCCCTCCGTCGATGTTTTTTTTAGTAGTGTTGCTCAGTATTGGCCGACTAAGGGAGTGGGGGTATTGCTGACGGGGATGGGCAAAGATGGTGCTAAGGGGTTGATGTGTCTGCGGTCTGCGCGTTGGTATACCATCGCCCAAAATCAGGAAACAAGTGTGGTTTATGGGATGCCGAAAGCGGCGGCCGAAATGGGTGCTGCGATGAAAATTTTACCGATTGAGGCGATCGCACCCGCCGTAATCGAACACTTACGATAATACATTAGGGGACGTATTTCTCGACTCTCAATCCATCATCAAATCCCAAAAAATAATTCAGCCAATTCGCGTAGAATACTGCTTTGCATGGGACTACTACAGGATTCTAGCCCTTAGTATATCCCTACTAGGGGTGGCATTACTCTTATGATGATTAGTAATCAGGGTGTGATATCGGAGCTGTTGAACAGTTCTGCAAAAATCTAAATTGCTCGTCAAAGTTAGTGACTCAAACCAATCTGTTTAGCTTCCCCAGCATGGATATTGCATCATCTATTCTACCGACTTTGCCAATGGGTTTTGATCACACCCCAGAGGAGATTCATCAATGTTGCTTGACTGGACACTTAATTACCGTCTTACTCATTGATGATCAACCGATGATCGGTGAGGCCGTCCGCCGGATTTTGAAAACCCAAAAGGATATTGTTTTTCATTACTGTAGCAACCCAGCCGAAGCGATTCCGATGGCTTTGGAGGTGAAGCCAACGGTCATTTTGCAAGATTTAATCATGCCGAATATTGACGGATTATTATTATTACGTTTTTTTCGAGCGAATGCTGCCACCCGTGATATTCCTATGATTGTCCTTTCCAGTAAGGGAGAGGCCGAACTCAAAGCTGAGGCATTTTCTTTAGGAGCAAATGATTATTTAGTCAAATTGCCCGATCACGTTGAACTCATTGCCCGTATCCGTTACCATTCTCAAGCCTATATTAATCTCCTGCAACGCAATGAAGCTTATCAAACGATGCAGGATTATTTGAAAAAGTTGGAGAGTGAACAGCAAAAATCCGAAAATTTACTTTTAAATATTTTACCTCAAACTATTGCAGATAAATTAAAGCAAGGTGAAAATATCATTGCCGAAAGCTTCTCAGATGTGAGTGTTTTGTTTGCGGATTTAGTAGGTTTTACTGAACTTTCTTCTCAAATTTCACCGATAGAAATAGTAATGTTACTCAATGATATTTTTTCGCGGTTTGATTGTCTAGCAGAAAAGCATGGGTTAGAAAAAATTAAAACGATTGGGGATTGCTATATGGTAGTATCTGGGCTCCCAGTTCCTCGCTCTGACCATGCCCCTGCTATTGCTGAAATGGCTCTTGATATGCAATCAGAAATTGCCAATTTTAATGCAGAGAATAGCCATAATATTAGTATTCGTATCGGCATTCATTCAGGCCCTGTGGTTGCCGGTATTATTGGAACCAAAAAGTTTATTTATGACTTATGGGGTGATACAGTCAATACCGCCAGCCGCATGGAATCACATGGTATTTCAGGTCGTATTCAGCTTACTGAAACTACTTATGAACTTTTGCAGAATCAGTATCAGTTCAATCAACGAGGATTAATTCAGGTGAAAGGAAAGGGAGAAATGTTCACGTATCTACTGACGGGACGGGGTTAATTAACTTTGTTGTTTGTGATTGGTTATTGGATAGTTGTGTTTTTACTCTCTAGGCAGCAATCAAAATACAAACACCAAACAACTAATAACAAATGATGGAGGAAGGGGCTTTCCATCGCTTCTGCGGAGTTCCCATTTTTTAAAGAAATATTACTTTGACTAGACAATTACTCTTTAATCGAGTAATACTCATATCTGTAAGTGGGTGGCCTAATCTGCAACCAACAACTGGACTTTAACAAATCCTAAGTTGGAAGAGAGCGGAGGAACCAATTTTTGGGGCAAATCTCACAAATTGTGAGACAGACACCTTCTAGTCTGAGTCCGTCAGCTAACTCCGTCGGCTATGGAAGGAGTATCTTTGACATCAGCTTTCAGTTGCTATTGTGACCTGACAAAGTTAATCCAACTGCAAGTAATTCGTTCTAACCTGTGTGAGAAATTATGTTGGATGGTTGGGTGATGGACATGAGTATATGAGTTCAGCAATACTTTCAACATTGCTTAGTCAACACCTGTGAACCGAGGAGTACCAAACCCGTAGATCTGCAATTGAGCAAGAAATTTGGGGTTTATCGTCAACCTTTTTTGTTTTGATAACTATCTTAGACGCTTTCTCTGTCGGGGTTTGAAAAAAACGTAGAACCTACACATCCTACACCTTTTGGCTCAACTTCAGCTTTCTTAATTTTGTTATTGAGTGCAAATTATTCCTTGTACTTCAATGAAAGTCAATCGGCTCAGGACAAATAGGGTATAAAATTTATTCCTACATCAGTAGGCTCAAACTGAAATAAACACAATTAACTATAAAATTCAATAGGTTTCTTTGAAGATTGCAATATTTCCAGCATTATTTACTCATCGGCAATATAGGAGACAAAAAGGAAAAAATAAAGTAAAATTGCTCTAGGCAAAATCCAGACTTAACTTAAATAACGCAGAAGGAAGAGGAACAGTGGAAATCAAGAATCAGAGTTTTTTCACCTACGTAGATTTTTTTGCCGCCGATCAATTTAAGTTAATTGGAGAATATGCGGGTAAAAAACTTTTATTGATTGGTCGAGCCAAAGCTTATGGCGATCCCATCGTCGCGATCTGCAAAACGGATGATCCAAGCAAGGAAGTTTTATCCGCTTACGATCTGTATGAATTGATGAAATTTAACTCCAACAGTATCAAGCTCACCGCCGCTATTTAGGGGAATCATCCCAGCCTTTCTCTAATCATGCAAAAAGCAAAATATGTTTTGCAGATTGTGCATTGTTGCATGAACAGATTGGCATCGGTGAATTTTGTTTCAGTTTAATTTTTGCTATTCTTCCTCATTGGCACACTTTGAACGAAAACTGATGCTGAAGTTGATTGTGGGAACTGGGTTAAGGTGCATCAGCAATCGAGGTTAGGTTTTTGTTCGAGTCTGAGTGGCAAAGGCAACGCTCTGGTGTAGAGTGGTTGGGCAGACAGGCTGAAACATGAATAACACCAAAAACCTCTCTCTACACTATTGGATGTTAGCTGGGCTGATGGCGCTGGGAGCAGCCCTGCGGTTTTGGCATCTCGACCTCAAACCTTTATGGCTGGATGAAGTTCTCACCGCTTTAATTAGTTTGGGACACCGCTATCGGGATGTGCCTTTGGAGGTTGTGTTTTCTTCTGCCGGGTTGCACGAGTTGTTTACACTACAGCCCGATCGCACCTGTGCAGAAATTGCCCAAACCCTAGCCACAGAATCAACGCATCCACCCCTATTTTTTTGCTTGATGCATCAGTGGTTAACGGGTTTAGAATCAGTTGCCCAACCCCTGAGTTGGAAACTGAGAGCTCTACCGGCAATGTTTGGGGTGGGTGCGATCGCCGCCATTTACCTTCTCAATCGCATCGCCTTCTCTCCGGGCGCAGGATTGATGGGGGCGGCATTGATGGCAGTGTCTCCCTTTGCCGTCTACCTCTCCCAAGAAGCCCGTCACTACACACTGCCCATGCTGTTAGTGATTTTGGCGCTACTGGGATTAATGCAGATTCAACAATCTCTTTATCTCAAACAGCAGCAACCCAAACTCCTGCTTTGGGTATTATGGGGGATCGTCAATAGCCTGGGCTGCTATATTCACTACTTTTTTATTCTCGCCTTCATTGCCCAACTGTTGACTCTAACGGGGCTGATGTACTCGCGTCGTCGGATAGTTGCAAAGGGCAGTTGGTACGCTGTCATTTTAGTCGTCATCGGTGTGGCGGTAAGTTATTTACCTTGGCTACCCAAATTGCTAGGGAGTTTTGGGCGACAAGAAACCACCTGGCTACCCAAACCCCAACACCTTGCCCCCTTGTTTCAAACATTGGTGGGTTGGTTAACCATGGTGATTGCATTACCTGTAGAAAATCAGCCTTTATGGGTTCAGGTTCCAACCATTTTGCTCACTGTTACATTAGGAATTTGGGCCGGTTGGCAAGGCTGGAGGGGGTTCAAAGGGTTATGGGAGAATTCAGAAAACCAGATTGCCATCCTCACACTTTCAGGTTTTACCCTATTTGTCTTGCTGCAATTTGGGGGAATTATTTATGTACTGGGCAAGGATATTACCGTTGCACCTCGGTATAACTTTGTTTATTTTCCAGCCTTATGTGCGTTGTTAGGAGCGAGTTTTACCTCTAGCTTGAGAGTTGCTAACCTGCCTAATCGGAGAATAGGAGTCGGGAGTCAGGAGTCGGGAGTCGGGAGTCGAGGGAGACAGATTTTTTGGGCAAGGTTTGTCAGTACTATCAGGCAACCTGCAACGATTCTTTTGTCTATTTCATTAGTCAGTTGTATCTTTGTCGTTTCTAACTTAGCGATTCTTAAACCCTTTCACCCACAGCAGGTAGCGCGGGATATGAATCTAGACCCCTCGGTGCCGATAATGATGGTGGTGGGATACCACAACTTTCAGGATGTGGCGTTGGGGTTAAGTTTTGCTTTGGCGATTGACTCATTGCCGCAACGGAATTCAGCAACGGGAACGAAGGCATCGTTTGCTTTTTTCAACCCGCAGCAAACTTCTCATTATTATGAATCCGTTTGGCAAAGGTTAGCGCAACTGCCAGAATTATCAGTGCCGCGTTTGAATTTGTGGGTAGTGGCACCGGGATTGAGGCTTCAGGATTATCTCCAACAACAACAACTGGAAATAGGGGATAGCACCCGTTGCACGATTGACCGTTCTCAACACTACCGCATCGGGATTCCCTATCAACTGTATCGTTGCGTTTTAGTGCCTCGTGGGTAGGAATTTCGGAGTTCAGCCGCAAGCGAATTCATCTATATATTGATGAAAGTTAAGCAAGTACCTCTCAACGGTTCAGTTATGGTAACTTCTGCTTCATAACTCTTCGATACACCCATTGAATGAATAGCGATCGCCTTCGACTCTTGGGAAGCGCTGCATCAGCAGTGAGTGTTGCAACTTTAACAGCATACCTCACGTTTGTTGGTAGCCATGATGCACTTAGCCAAAGTATTACCCTAGATGGAACACTGGGACTATCGGGAACATTAACCGGCCCCGATTATCTCATCCCTCAAAACGTTGGTCGAACCGTTGATAGTAACCTCTTCCATAGTTTTGGGCAATTTAACCTCAATACCGGTGAGTCGGCAGGTTTTCAAAGCGCAGCGAATATTAGGAATATTTTTGCGCGAGTCACGGGTGGTTCTGCCTCTTTCATTGATGGGCTAATCTTCACCACAAGTCCTCGGGTTAATCTAATTTTCATTAATCCTAGTGGAATTGTCTTCGGGGCTAATGCTGCACTGGATGTAGGTAGTGCAACCCGAGGCTCATTTGTCGCCACAACCATTGATGCTTTGGTTTGGCCGAATGGGGGACAATTTAGCGCTACTAATCCTGGTGATGCAAGTAGTTTACTTACAATTGTGGGTGATCCCAGTGGCTTTCTCTCCTCCCAAAGACCATTGCAACCCGTAGAAGTCCGCTCTCCTAGTGGAGATTTTTCCGTGTATCCGGGGCAAAGTTTGGTATTGCTGGGGGGTGATATTCAGTTGGATGGTGCAGTTTTGCGTGCTTCTAGGGGGCGAATCGAGTTAGGAGGAGTGGCAGCAGAGGGAACTGATGCATTTTCTATCTCGAAAATAAGGCAGACGGCAGAAGGAATAAGGATTTTCATGTGTCAGTGGCGGTGGAGACGGGACAATTCGCCTGTGGGACACATCGGCAACCCCATCTCTCAACCCATCACTGGGCATCAGGGTGATGTCATCTCAGTGGCATTCAGCCCTGACGGCAAAACCATTGTCAGTGTAGGGGCGCACCGATACCGATGTGCGCCCTCAGTATATAAGTTGCTAATAGCTAAACACAACTTCGCCTGACCCACAAAGAGCAACCCAAATTCAACCAATAGGTTGCCCCTCATCAGTAATACCTTCATCTTCCTTTGCAACGAGAAGACGTTTCTTAGAAATGGCATCTCAAATTCAACAAATGGGTTCTCATTCATAAGAAATGCTTTAATCTTTCTTTGAAACGAGAAAGCGTTTATTATGAATGGAACCACAAAATCAACAAACGGCTTCCCATTCATAAGGAATGTTTTAATCTTTCTTTGAAACGAGAAAGCGTTTATTATGAATGGAACCACAAATTCAACAAACGGGTTCCCATTTGTTATTATCCAGTTCTCTTTCCTTGGCAACACGAACCCGTTACCAATGCATGAGAACCCAAATTCAATAAAGGACATCCCCAGGTTGCCAATTGTCCATCACGTCGAAATCTGGGACTATTGCATTCAATAACAACGGAACTCCTTTTTTGTTCAATTCTCTTGTAGGGGCGGGTTGATGCGATAACCTTTATGATAAAACCGATAACGCCCAATCAAAACCCGCCCCAGCCAAGCAATGGGTAGGGGGATTGTATATCAAATTTATCGGTTAGATTCAAAATCAATCCCTAAACCCGCTCCTACATCATACCGATAATGCTTGTATGGGTTGTGGATGGAAGCGATCGCTGGAGTACGTTAAAAAATATCGGCTGGATCGGCTGCCTGAAGTTTCCGAACTGCGATCGCTCCGGAAATACAACACATAACAATCGTTAAAACTAAAACCGTTATTGCTCGAGCCAATGTCATCACCATTGGTAATTGGGTTGCACCTTGGGTTAATACATAAAGTCCTGTGGCGATACCGACTCCCGGTAAATACCCCAAAACAGAAAGAATAAGAGCTTCTTGAAAAACGACCATTAATAAATAACGATTCTCATATCCCATTGCTTTTAAGGTCGCGTATTCAGGCAAATGATCGGTTACGTCTGTATAGAGAATTTGATACACAATAACGGTGCCAACAATAAATCCCATCCCTGTACCTAGGGCAAAAATAAAGCCAATAGCTGTTCCTGTTTGCCAATAGTTTTTTTCAAAATTAATAAATTCTTCTTTAGAGAGAACTTTAACATCTTCAGGTAAATTCCGGCGTAGATTTTGCAGAACTTTTACGGGGTCAGCATTAGGTTTTAATTTAATCACACCAATATCAATCAATCCCTGGTCTCGATTCGGAAAAATTCGTAAGAAATTAAGGTCGCTGGTAACAATATTTCCATCTGCACCAAATGATGGCCCTAATGTAAAAAGTCCTCCTACTCGAATGCGGCGTCCTTCTACTTCGGTTGTTACATCTTTTCCTTGTTGAATGTCTTGGGCAATTAATCCGAATTCGGGTCTAGAGGCATCATCAAATAAAACTACATCCGAGATTTTAATTTTATCTAGATTATTCGTGATTTTTGCTACATTTAATACGCTATTGGCCGGATTAAAACCGAGTATCATAATAGACCGAGTTCCCTTGGTTTGAGGATTTCGCCACAAGCCAAAACCTAGATAGATTGGATTAATCGATTGAACCCCTTCAAAACCCAAACTTTGATATAAACGTCGATTCGGAAAACTTTTCATGGCAATAGTAGCCGTAGACTGAGGACTAATTAAAAAAATGTCCCCTTGTAATTTTTTATGCATCGTCACGGCCGACTCAAAAAGGGCATCTCGAAATCCCAATTGCATAAACATCAAAATATCGGCAAAACTAATGCCTGCAATGGCTACCAAAAGCCGCATTTTTTCTCGACTAAGCTGTAACCAAGCCAAAGGTATTCTCATAATTTTTGATTGTTGATGAGTGAGGGGTTGTTAATCAATACAAGATAAACAACAAACAACTAAAGAAATATTTTTACAATTACTTTTGAGTAGGTTAGCCCAGCAACACGCTTACTATCTTCTGAATTTAAGCGAATATTAACTTCTACTACTCTGGCATCCGTAGCGGCTGCCGGGTCAGTACTAAGAACATCTTTTTTACCAATTTTGAGGCCAATTTTATTAACACTACCTCGAAGTTCGCCTTCAAAGGCTTGACCTTCACTAGTCATCGTCACTCGCTGACCTAGACGCACTTTGCTAATATCACTTTCGTAAACTTCTGCCACGACCATCATTTGATCGGTTTGGCCTAATTCAGCAATCCCTTCAGAGTCGCTGACGGTTTCTCCAGCGCGAGTATTAATTTTTAAAATTCGCCCCGGTACAGGTGCTCGTACATAGGCTAGTTCCAGGTCAGCTTGAGCTTGATCAACGGCAGATTGAGCGCTTTCTACTTCCGCTTTAGCTTGCTGAATATCAACGGGACGAATTTCTTTAATCTGCTCTAAATTAGCGTTAGCTTCTTTAATTTGCTCATCTAGAATGGCTATTGTTTTGTCTCGATTAACAGTCGCCTGAGCGAGTTGATCTCGGAGGTTAGCGAGTATTTGATTTCGGCTAGCTTGTGCCTCCCGGAGTCGTTCGCGTGCTGTTTCTACACTTAATTTCCGGCTATCTAATTCTGATGCGGAAATGGCTCCATTTTCTCCTAACTGCGTATAGCGTTGCTCAAAGTCTTTTTCCACGCGATTGAGTTCTGCTTCAAGTCGGCTAACCACCGCATTTTGAGCTTTTTCTGCTTCCGTGAGTTGAGTTTTTAAGCCATCAATTTTGGCTTTTTGAACATCTTTTTCTCCTTTGAGTTCAGCTTCGAGACGCTTAATCGTGGCTTCTTGAGCATTAATCACGCCAGTTTTTGCACCGGCTCTAACTTTATCAAGGTTGGCTTGAGCCACTTGAACTTGTTTTTGAGCTCGCTCTAAGGCGGCTTGCAAGCGATCGCGATTATCTAAAACGGCAATGACTTGATTGGCGCGGACTTCATCCCCTTGAGAAATAAGAACTTGAGCAACTCTAGCTCCCGCAGACTGAGGTAATGAGCCGGAAGCAGACACACGAATTACTTCTCCGTCGGGTTCTAGGCGTCCTAAGGCCGTCACACTATCGATGGCAGGTTGTTCGTCCTGATTGCGGGAGGAAGAGGGTTTTGTGCGATCGCTGGCGCTTTTGACACTATAAATTGCCACAATGCCCGTCGCCAGAGTTGCGGCAATGGCCAATGCGATCGCCCAACGTGTTAATTGTTTTGAAAGTAGCTGATCTTGGATGTCTGGTTTGTGCCCCATAACTTCAAGATAGATTACGCTAATCAATTTTAGGTGTAGCTCATCCATCTTACGAAGTAAAAGGAGGGGAGCCGCCACTACCCATTACCTCTAGACTGCTCACAATCTGGCAAAATAATTCAAATACGGCTAAATTTAAACCTCATAATTTAATTCGTTAAGGCAGATTTCAAGGGTCGAGTTGCAATGACTGAAAGCTGGGCGGCTATTGAACTAACACAGACTCTCGCTTGAATTTTCTGCTCATCCCACAGGTATCAGGATAAGAAGATAAGAACGAATTTATGTAGCCTATTAAACAAAATGGCAAAGGTATTTGATGGTGGTTGCTATCGAGAAGGGTTGAGCGGATTTTAATTTAGGTATAGTAAAATGCAACCGATTTCTCTTAGGGAGTAGCAGGTAATAAATTTGCTGCTTGCGCTTGAGTCCAGGTTAGTGGACTCTCCACATAAGTTTTAGCCAAGTTAATAAGTTGATTGAGGTGATGATTGCCTTCGAGTTCAGTCATCATTGTATGAGGAATATTTAATTTTTTATCAAAGCAGTGATACCAGGAGTTGGGATGATATCGCAGTATGGATTCAAATAACTCTTGCTGCTCATGAAGATTGGTCGCTTGATCGTTGGCACTCGCAACCATCAAAATGGGTGTGGCGGGTGTAATTTTAGCGCGATCGAGTATTTGTTGACCCATATCCAGAAATAACCGTAAAGCGGGAATCCGAAAACCCTCGTAACCAAAATTTCCGGGATTATCTTTATTTAACCACTCGTAGTAAAATGGCAGGACTTCGATGAGCCAATCAGTCACAATTAAACTACTCCCTAAATAAGGAGCAAATAGTAACGTCTTTTCAAATTGTATGGAATATTCTTGAGCTAACCAAGCTGCTAAAGTTCCGCCTGTGGAATAACCCCCCAGGATGAGTTCTTGTCCTAAATCTTTCGCTTGTTGTATCCACTCCAGCGCAAACTGTTGATACACTAAAGGGTCTTCGGGCAGAGGTGGAGGATTATCACCATCCCAATTTCCGGCAATCCCATGACCGGGTTGCAATGGAGCTAAGACGTTATAGCCCGCTTGAAAGAAGGCTTTCCCTAATGGCTCAAATTGATAAGGCCCCGCCGTAAATCCGTGAAAAAAAAGACAAACTTTTGGGGTAGGATGCCGATGAAAAAAGAATTTTGAGTAACACTGTTTATTGCGGATAGGTAGAGCATCCTCACGAATTTGGGCTTGCTCAATCAGAGTTGCTATTGCGGTAGAATAATCAAGCATATCGCCCTGTAATTGGTTAACTCAACGGCAAAAGCTACAGATGTAGATGGTCTGTGGAAAGGGGAGTGGCAGACCTTCTATCTGGTTCAATCATCCAAGTTTCGGGTCTGACTAGAGAATGAGCGCTGTTATTTTCTCCCTTAACCATATTTAAAATTGCTAGAGCTTTTGAGGGACAACTCAACAAATAATTGGCTCTAAACAGGAAAGGACTCGTTCGGGTAGCTGTTATTGGTGCAGGTTCCCAAATGCTCAACCGATAGCCTTCTGTAGTCCATTCGATTGTATGCTGTATCATCGCCCTAGCATCGTATTGTATAAAAGTGGGGTCAGCACTTTTCTCTTTCTCAGGGAAGAAGAGCTGACTCTTCCATTAAATGCCCTAATCTAGTTAAGTGAGCTCGCCCAAAAGGATATAAAGGCATGAAGTTTGTGTAAATTTTATTCCTTTTTTTGAATCTATTCCTCTTCTAAGCGTAGAAAATGCAATCGCCCCGACGCTTCACCCGCCACAATTGTCATGTCATCAGGTGCAACAGCACAGCAGAGAAATGCACCATCTCCTATAAAACTAGCCATCACCTCTTGGGTATGCAAATCCCAAACCTTGAAGGTTTTATCCCATGAACCGGAGAGTATCCGCTTGCCATCGGGCATCACTGCTACTGTTAATACGGGGTCAGTATGACCGTTGAGGGTGAATAGTTCTCTCCTTTTTTTCAAATCCCAAACCTTAATGGTTTTATCATAGGAACCGGAAATTAAGTGCTGACCATCCAGTGTGACGACGGCGCAATTCACACCACTACGATGACCACACAACGTAAACAGTTCCCGCCGACTTTTCAAATCCCAAACCTTGAGAGTATTGTCATAAGAACCGGAAATCACACGCTGACCATCCGGTGTTATGGTAATCGCATCAACCCCCCTAGTATGACCAGTGAGAGTAAACCATTCTTCTCCGGTGTCTAAATTCCAGACTTTGAGCGTTTTATCATAGGAACCGGAAACCACATATTGACCATCAGGTGTCACAACCACTGCATTGACTCGACCCGTATGACCTCTAAAGGTAAACAACTTTTCTTTTGTTACCAAATTCCACAGGTAAAGCGTGGCATCTTCTGAGGCGGAAACCACCCAGTTTCCAGTGGCAGCAACGGCGTGGACTTTACTGGTATGGCCTTTGAGGGTGAAACATTCTTCTCCTGTTTGCCAATTCCAGACTTTGAGAGTGGTGTCATCGGAACCGGAAACGACCCAATTTCCTGTTACTGCCAGCGTTTTTGCACCCCCCGTATGTCCCGCTAAGGCAAATAATTCCTTATTTTTGAGGTCTAAATTCCAGATTTTGAGGGTTTTATCATTCGACCCGGAAACGATTTTCTCACCATTGGGTGTGACAGTCAGTGCGTTGATTCTGCCGGTATGACCCATGAGGGTAAACAATTCTTCCTGAGTTTGCCAGTCCCAGACTCGAATGGTTTTATCATAAGATGCAGAAATCAAGCGCTTGCCATCGGGAGTGAGTGCGATCGCCCGGATGGATTGAGTATGTCCAGTCAGGGTGAATCGTTCCTTTGCTGTTCTTAGGTTCCACACCTTCAGCGTTGCGTCATCGCCACCGGAAATCACCCATTTACTATCGGGTGTAATCGCGATCGCTTGAACCGAGTCTAAGTGACCCAATAGCGTCAACCGTTCCTTCTTTTTTGCCCTTAAACTCCAAACTTTGACGGTTGCATCCTCGGAACCAGAAATTACCCGTTTGCTATCCGGTGTAAGTGCGATCGCTTGTACTGATTCTAAGTGACCGGTGAGCGTGAATAATTCCTCACCCGTTGACAAATTCCACACTTTGAGCATGGTATCATTGGCCGCAGAAATCACTCGCTGGCCATCAGCAGTCACAGCGATCGATCTAATTTTACCGAGATGACCGGTGAGAGTAAACTGTTCCTCTCCCGTCTCCAAGTTCCAGACTTTGAGGGTTTTATCACTGGAACCAGAAATTAAAAATTGACCATTCGGTGTCACTGCCAGGGCTCTGACCGCCCGATCATGACCGATAAGAGTCAATAATTCTGCTCCCGTTTCCAGATTCCAAACTTTAATCGTGGCATCATTTGACCCCGAAATCACCCGTTGATTGTCTGGTGTCACCGCCACCGCCACAACCGCATCCGTATGACCGGTAAGAGTCCGCAGTAACGCCCCACCTGGAGGCATCAAGCAAGCCGTCAAAGGACGTAACCATAGGCTTTTCCTCTGTCTTGCCTGCCCAAGTAACATCTGAATTTCAGCTTGGGGAAACGATAGCAAACGCCCGATTAATTGCCCCGCTAATTGCGTTTTATCCAGGGCTAAAATGTGTGCCGAGAGACGCAACGCACCTTGAATCAGGGAATGAGGAAGAGGTAAAATTGGAGAAGATATAACTAAATCATAATCTTCAATCAGAGGTTGTATCCCGAACGCCGAAAGCTTCGCTTCAATAAAATCAAAATCAGTCAATAAGCGATACAAGCGATCGAACTGAGACGCCTTCGCCAAATGACTTGGTAAAGTTTCCAAGGCATACTGTCGCCGTTCTAGCGACATTTTAGCCAAGCGATCGCCTAACTCACCCATCAAATCTTATTCCAAAAACCCTCTAACTTGAAAATAAAGCAGAAGGAATCAGGATTTTCATCCATTCTTTGTGCGCGTCGGTTCATGGTGTCTAATCCTCACTTCCCTCATAATGACCTAAAAACTCTGCGAACTCTGCGAAAACCTCCGCGCCCCTCTGCGTTTAAAAAAAACAAGAAGCTACTTTATACACACCAATCTTTCTCACCTTCTAAATCTCTCAATACTGGGGGATTTTGAGATTCAGTACCAATTTACGTTAAAAAGGAAGAATTAAGAAACCCCTGGCAAATACAAAAATCACTCACAACAGGAATTAAAATGCGAATTGACTGATTCAGTAAATTGAGCCAGATGACTCAGGGTAATAGCAGGCATAATAAACAGTTGGTCGATAAGGCACTGGAAGAGATTTTCACCCCAGCGCTGCAACGCCTGATCAGGCATAAAATGGAGTCTAGATACGGCTCAAACTGGTTGCAGGATGCTCCACTGAGTTTAGAAGATTACTACTTTAACGGTAATGACCTGAAATGGAATGATCCGGCAGCAATTATCAGTTTATTACTAGACCAATGGAACGAGGCGTTTTTTGAACGGAATAAGCTGGATAACCGCGAACGCAGTTGGCTCTATGAAATACGGAATACACGCAACGATGTCAAGCATAATAATGACGTGTTTGACTATGATTACAGCTTTCGTGCATTGGATAGTATGGAACGTTTGCTGAGAGCGGCTGATGCGAAAAAAGCGGCTCAGGAGGTGAAGCGGTTAAAGGAACAGTTGCAAAAAGCGCTACCTGTGGGAGTGCGTCCTGAGTTCCAAGCGCTGATTCAGGAAAAAACCGAAGGCTTTGTTGGGCGGGGATTTGTGTTTAAAGCGATACAGGATTTCTTGACCAATCAACCCAAGGGATACTTTATCATTGAGGCAGACCCCGGTGTAGGCAAAAGCGCTATTCTCGCTGAGTATGTGCGGCGCACAAACTGCGTGTTTCATTTCAATATTCGTTCTCAAGCCATCAATCGCGCTGAACAATTTTTACAAGGAATCTGTAGTCAAATTATTTCCCGCTACAGCTTACCTTATCCCTTAAACTTGCCGTCGGATGCTACGCGAGATGGTAAGTTCTTGGGCAAATTACTGGAAGAAGCCAGTGCCAAACTTAAATCAGGAGATAAGCTGGTAATTGCGGTTGATGCCCTGGATGAAGTTGACCAAGCTGACCATAAAAGCAGCAATATTCTTTATCTACCTGTAACCTTACCCAAGGGAGTTTACTTTGTTCTCACTCAACGATTAATCACTCTACCATTGAATGTTAATCCTGTTCCCTATCGTTTCGACTTGATGCAGTACCAAGCGGAAAGTTTGCAAGACATTCACACTTACATTCGCACTCGCACCCAGAAATCATCCAAGTTACGGGAATGGATTAATGGGCAAGGGTTGAGTGTGGAGGATTTTGTCACCCAATTAGGGAACAAAAGCGAGAACAATTTCATGTATTTGCGGTATGTGCTGGGGGAAATTGAAGGGGGTAAGTACGCAGATTTGACTATCGCCCAACTGCCGCAAGGTTTGATGGCGTATTATGAAGACCATTGGCGGCGGATGGGGATGCTGGATGAACCCTTGCCGATGCATAAGGTTGCGATCGTATATTTTTTAGCGGAATTGCGTGAACCCGTTTCTCGGCGTCTGTTGGCTGAGTTGTCTGGTGAAAAGGCTGTGCAGGTACAGATGGTACTCAACGAATGGCAGCAGTTTTTACGGGAAGTTTTAGTTGATGCTGAAACCCGTTACAGTATCTATCACCAAAGTTTCTCTGATTTTCTGTATCGCAAAGATATTGTGCAGGCATACGGGGATGACTTTTCTTAAGAAGATTAAGGCGAGAATTGTTGATAAATTTAGTGGGGGTGTGGGAACTAAGGATATCAGGAAGCATTTAGACAGCCTGGTGTCGGAAGATAGGGATTATGCTTTGAAGCACTTACCAAAGCACATGGTTGAGGCGGGTAGATTCGAGCAATTGTATCAATGGCTGACTGATTTTGATTTTATAGAGGCGAAAGTTGGTCATCCAGAAATTAAAATTCAGGAATTAATAGAAGATTATGATTTAGCTTTGAATGCTGATGTGGCGCTGCATGGGGAACAACAGAGAGTTTTAAGATTAATTCAAGGCGCGTTGCGACTGTCAGCTCATGTTTTAGATGAGGATAAGACGCAATTAGTAGAACAATTGTTAGGGCGTTTGGGATATTTTGATGTCCCAGACATTCAGAAAATTCTGGAGGTAGCAAAGCAGAGGAAAAATTATCCTTGGTTGCGTCCCCTGAAACCTAATTTTACTCCTCCTGGTGGGGCGTTAATTCGTACTCTCGCTGGTCATAGTGACTGGGTATTTGCTGTGGCTGTCACTCCTGATGGTCAAAAAGTGATTTCTGCTTCCCGTGACAAAACAATCAAAGTCTGGGACTTGGCATTAGGAAGCGAACTACTAACTCTTACAGGTCATAGTGACCAGGTAAGCGCTGTAACTGTGACCCCCGATGGACAAAAAGTGATTTCTGGTTCCAATGACAAAACAATCAAAGTCTGGGACTTAGAAACGGGAAGCAAACAACTTACTCTTACAGGTCATAGTGACCAGGTAAGCGCTGTAACTGTGACCCCTAATGGACAAAAAGTGATTTCTAGTTCCAATGACAAAACAATCAAAGTCTGGGACTTAGAAACGGGAAGCGAACAACTCACTCTTACAGGTCATAGTCAGGGCGTAAATGCTGTGGCTGTCACTCCCAATAGTCAAAAACTGATTTCTGGTTCCTGGGACAAATCTCTCAAAGTCTGGGACTTGGGGACGGGAAGCGAACAACTCACCCTTACAGATCATAGTTACCCAGTAACCGCTGTGGTTGTGACCCCTGATGGACAAAAAGTGATTTCTGCTTCCGGTGACCAAACACTCAAAGTCTGGGATTTAGGGACAGGAGAAGAACTACTAACTCTTACTGGTCATAGTCTCCCGGTAGAAGCTGTAGCTGTAACCCTTGATGGACAAAAAGTAATTTCTGCTTCCGGTGACCAAACACTCAAAGTCTGGGACTTGGCGTCGGGAAATGAACAATTCACTCTTAGAGGTCATAGTTACACAGTAAGTGCTGTGGCTGTGACCCTCGATGGACAAAAAGTAATTTCTGCTGGTGGCGATCAGACAATCAAAGTCTGGGACTTGGGGATGGGAAGTAAACAAATTACTTTTGTAGGTCATAGTTTCTTAATAAGCGCTGTGGTTGTTACACCAGATGGAAAAAAAGTGATTTCCGCTTCCTGGGACAACACAATCAAAGTCTGGGACTTAGAAACGGGAAGCGAACAACTCACTCTTACAGGTCATAGTTCTTGGGTAAATGCTGTGGCTGTCACTCCCAATAGTCAAAAACTGATTTCTGCTTCAGGCAACACACTCAAAGTCTGGGACTTAGGAACGGGAAGCAAACAACTCACTCTTACAGGTCATAGTGACCTAGTAAATGCTGTGGCTATCACACCAGATGGTCAAAAACTGATTTCTGGTTCCCTTGACAAGACAATCAAAATCTGGGACTTAGCCTCAGGAAGTGAACAACTCACTCTTACAGGTCATAATGACTGGGTAAGTGCTGTTGCTGTCACTCCTGATGGTCAAAAATTGATTTCTGCTTCCCGTGGCAACACAATCAAAGTCTGGGACTTAGCCTCAGGAAGTAAACAACTCACTCTTACAGGTCATAATGACTGGGTAAGTGCTGTTGCTGTCACTCCTGATGGTCAAAAATTGATTTCTGCTTCCCGTGACAACACAATCAAAGTCTGGGACTTAGCCTTAGGAAGTGAACAACTCACTCTTACAGATCACAGTGACTGGATAAATGCTGTGGCTGTTACTCCCAATAGTCAAAAACTGATTTCTGCTTCCCGTGACAACACAATCAAAGTTTGGGATTTGATATCAGGGGAAGTTATTGCTACTTTCACTGGAGATGGTTCAATAAACTGCTGTGCAGTTGCACCGGATGGCGTGACAATCGTCGCGGGGGAAACATCAGGACGCCTGCATTTTTTGCAATTAGAAGGGGTTTGAGGTATCAGAATATGGAAAATATAGCCATCCTCAATCATTCGCTATCAATGAGAAGCCAGGTTTCTTTGAGAAAGCCGACTTCTGAGACTTAGCGACGAATCTGTAGATATCTCGCTCGCAATGTTGAGCTAAGCTATAAGATTAAGATGGGTTGCGATCGCCAGTTTAAACCATGTCCAGGAGAGACAGCTTTCACGAAGCAGTCAAACACGCTCTTGAAAAAGAGGGGTGGACAATCACCCACGATCCTCTCCCTCTGAATATCGGAAATCTTAGGTTAGAAGTGGACTTAGGGGCAGAAAAGCTGATTGCAGCGCAAAAAGGCAATCGGAAAATTGCTGTGGAAGTCAAGAGTTTTCTTAGAACTTCTAAAATTACTGATTTCTACCAAGCTTTTGGACAATTTTTTCCCTACAAAGTCGCACTACAAAGACTGGAACCTGAGCGAACAATTTACTTAGCTGTTCCCAATTCCGTTTATGAAGAACTGTTTGGAGAAATTTTGATTCAAGATCTGCTTGAACAATATCCGATCAAACTAATTGTTTACACCCCAGAGCAGGAGATAATTCAATCATGGATAGAGTAGAACATTACAGAGAAAGCATCAAAACACTGCTGAAAAAGTATGCCAACTCAATGAGTAAGAACCCAGAACCTGAAGTGGAAATAGAACTGATTTTCGATACTGAAAAAGACCGCTATCTTTTACTCAATGTGGGTTGGCGAGGAGCGAAAAGAGTTCATCAATGCCTGTTTCACTTTGATATCAAAGATAATAAAATTTGGCTGCAAGAAAATAATACTGAAATTGAAGTAGATCGAGATTTACAAGAGATGGGTATCTCTCAAAGAGAAATTGTGGTGGGTTTCCACCATCCCTCTGTACGTGAGTATTCTGACTTTGCGACGGCTTAACTTGGTGGATACTCAGCAGTGGTAGGGTCAGTGTTATGGCTGTCACTCCTGATGGTATATATCAGGATATGGAAAATATAGCCATCCTCAATCATTCGTTATCCACAAAGAAGTTGGGTTTCTTTGAGAAAGCCGACTTCTGAGACTTAGCGATCGCCACTCGCTACAATGAGAGAGCAATCTGTAGCATGCTAACCCTATGAACGGCACAACAGTCGAACGTCAAGCTCTAATCGATGTTGTGAATGCGCTCCCCGATCGCGCCTTACTGGAGCTTGCCAGTTTTCTAGATTATTTGCGCTACAAAAATACTGCATCGCTGCAAGCGACTCGGGAGAGCAGCGATTTTCTGCTCTCAATAAGCAATCTCGGCAGTTCTGACCTACTCGAGCGCGATCAAGCAGAACAGCGATCGCAACTACAGCAGGAATTAAAGTTGCTAAGTGTCGTGCAGCGCCATTTACCGCGATCGCAGCAGGAGCGGTGGATGCTGTTACGACAAAAGTTGGAGTACGAAACCTTGACGGAGCGGGAGCATCAGGAGTTTTTGACCTACAGCGATCTGCTAGAGTCGTGGAATGCGGAGCGCATAGAAGCAGTGATGGCATTGGCAAAATTGCGAGGTGTGGAGTTTAAAACACTGTATCGGCAGCTAACACCTCAAAACACGAATCTGTAGATGTCTCGATCGCATTTACCCGCTTCAATCCGTCAAGCTCTGGCAGAGCAAGCTCGGGGTCGATGCGAATATTGCCAATGTCCTGAAGCCTATTGCCCAGACAGTTTTACGGTAGAGCATATTGTGCCGCGCCAGCAAGGAGGCACAAATGATCTGGACAATCTGGCATGGGCTTGTTTTGGGTGTAATGGTCGCAAGCATACGAAAATGCAGGGTTTCGATCCGCAGACCCAGCAGTCTGTCCCTTTGTTTCATCCTCGCCAGCAGAAGTGGTACGAGCATTTTGCGTGGAGTGAAGACTTGCAGTTATTGGAAGGGCGCTCACCCTGCGGTCGAGCAACAATCGCGGTGTTGGATTTAAATCGTTCAAGTGTGGTTAACTTGCGGCGAGTCTTGGTGATGGTCGGTGAGCATCCCGCTCAGGGGGAATATTAGACCTCGCTTAAATAAGTGACAATTGTTGCTGGGGAAACATCAGGACGCCTGCATTTTTTACGCTTAGAAAATGTGAACTAACCTACAACCCCAACTCCTCAGCCAAATTATCAGCAATCATCGCATTAATCCCCTGAATCGTAACCCCTGCCGCCTGCACAATATCCTGACGATGCAAAAAATCTTGGAAACTAGTGTGATAGATGCTATAACCCGTTTGCCCATCTAGACGATGTTCCCGCAGAAACTGCTGCCATTCATCCAACACCTCTTGCACCGTCAAGGCATCCTCTCCCGAAAACTCAGAAATGAGTTGACGAGAAACCGGTTTTCGCGCTTCTGCTAACACATAGACAATTTTAATTTTAGCCCGAGGCAAAGGTTTAGCCGTCATGCCCATATTTTGCCAATGTTGATAATAATATTGCTCTAAACCTTCTGGTAAATTTTCTGTACTTAAATCTTGATAAATTCCCCTTTCTAATGCGGGTAAGACATAACGCAAGTACATAAAATTGCGATCGCTTTTGTTGGCTAAAGCCGTCACAAACTCTTCATCCGTCAATCCCCGACTGGCAATCCACCCTTGTAACGTCTCACTTTGAGACAATCGACGGTGGATATAGGTTCGCACATCTTGCAAACTCTCTGCAGCGTACTGCATTAAGTTAAAAACGCACTGAGTGTTCACAACCAAAGGCACAGGCGTCAGGCGTTTAGTCACAATAAAATAAACACCCGATGGCAACGATGCGGGTAAATATAAAACATTAGCACCGGGAGTTTGGCTGCTTAGATCCACCTCATCTAAAGCATCAACCGCAATCACCAATTTAGGCATCGGTTGGGTATCAGGATTTAAAGTTGTAGTAGCCTGACTAGCCTCTAATGTACTAAGTTCATTTAATAGCCGTGCTAAAAAGTTACCATCGCGAGTTTGTTCAGGATTTAAGGGTAAAGAATAGGGGAGTTTGTAACGTTCAATCAGTTGAGTGCAAACACATTTCAGGAATTCTTCAGCACGGTTAATACCTTGCGATCGCACATTAAAATGAGCAATACATCGGGTTTGTTTGACATACTCTGCCAAAATGGCACTTTTTCCCACCCCCGGATCGGCTTCAATAATAAAATAACCGCAAGCTTGGGCTTGTAAGAATTGTGCAATCGCCTCAAACACAAATTTCCGCCCCACAAATCCTTCAGTTTTATCCGTAATTAATGACTGAAACGGGAGAGGAACATTTTGATTTTCCTGTTCTTCCAAAACGGGCGAAGGGGGTGCTTGAGTGGGGTTAATTAAAGTGGTGGGTTCCGACTCACCCTCATCCAAACATTGTTCCAGCGCTTGTAAAGCTTCAGTCGCATTTTTGTAGCGCTGGCGATAGTCGTAGCGTACCATTTTGTCTAAAATTGCCGCTAATTTGGGGCTAATGGCAACTTGTTGGCGCACCATCGCACAACAAAACTCTCCCGTTAGGGTATCTTGGGGCAATTTTCTGGGCGATAATCCAGTTAAAGCTTGCAAACACACCATACCCAGAGCATAAATATCACTGCTGAAGTGGGGATGAGACGCTTGTTGTTCGCTAGGCATATAGCCTGGAGAACCAATGGAAATCGTTTGGCTGGTTTGGTTGTGGGTTTGCTGTGATGCGTTGCGAACTTGTTTGACTGCGCCAAAATCAATCAAAATAATTTTGCCATCTTTGTGGCGGCGAATTAAATTAGCCGGTTTAATGTCGCGATGGATGACATTTTGTTGATGGACGAAGGCCAGCACCTGCAAGATATCATGCAGCAATCGCATTACTGACGTTTCGCTCAACCGTTTACGCACAGCAAGTTCTTGATCTAAGGGTTGACCGTCGATGTATTCTTGAACCAGATAAAATTGTTCGTCTTGTTCAAAGTGGGCTAAGAGACGAGGAATTTGGTTGTGCTCGCCTAATCGGTATAAAATTTCTGCTTCCCGTTCAAACAGGCGATGGGCAGTTGCCAGGGTGGCAGAGTCGGTATTTCTAGGTTTAAGTTGTTTAACAACGCAGTAAGGATTACCGGGTAAGTGGGTGTCTTTGGCCAGAAAGGTTTGACCAAATCCTCCCATCCCTAAGGGTTTGATAACTTGATAATGACCTGCCAGTGTGGTTTCCATAGATGAGTGATTTGTACAAAGCCCCAGGATAAATAACACTTTGACACGTCCGACTCGGATTGGTAGGGATGAGTTCACAATCGCTATAGTGGCCAATAAGTCTATAGCAAAACGCCCTGATGTCTAAAAAACGCGATGAAATGCTCACCTCGGGGGATTTTTCCTCAAATTACCAGATGACTCCGAGGGAGGCACAGGTAGCATCTCGATTTAATCAACAGTATCGAGGTGCAACGTTTGAGTTGCCGGAAGAAGTGGAGGCCATGCCTATTTTTCAGGAATGGATAAGTGGGACTCTGGCCGGGAGAATTTCCTCAAACTTTTGGGAGATTGCTCAACCGAAAAAGAATCAGCGCTGTTTGGATATTGGTTGTGGCGTCAGTTTTTTGATTTATCCTTGGCGGGATTGGGATGCGTTTTTTTATGGACAGGAAATTAGTACAGTCGCCCAAGAAGCACTGAATGCTAGGGGTTCTCAGCTTAACTCTAAGCTGTTTAAAGGGGTTTCCTTTGGGGGGGCGCGGCAGCTAAATTATGAGTCGGGACAGTTTGATTTAGCGATCGCAACGGGATGGAGTTGTTATTATCCGCTTGAGGATTGGTCTACAATCTTCTCAGAGGTAAAGCGGGTACTCAAGCCAGAGGGACAATTTGTATTTGATGTCCTCAACCCGGTGAAACCTTTAGCAGAAGATTGGGCTGTTTTGGAAATGTACTTAGGGTCTGAGGTGTTTTTAGATCCGATTGCAGATTGGGAGAAGATGATTAAATCGGCAGGAGCTAAGGTAATAAAGCGGCAATCGGGTGAATTATTTGACTTGTATTTAGTGCGGTTTTAAATTAGGAATACTGACCATCAAAATATTGTATTAGATTAAGTTCGTAGTAAGGGCTTTAGCCCTTATTTCCATTAGGTTGATTGAATCAACTCAACTTACACAGCAACAGGCATATCGAGGAAGCATGTCAGGTTTACAAGTGGACAGCCCCGCACTACGTGCCGCTACGCTAACATCCCCCAATCCCTTCTCCCATAGGAGAAAGGGAGCAATACTTCAAAGTCCCTCTCCCTGAGGGAGAGGGATTTAGGGTGAGGGCTGGCAAAGGTGATATGCTCCCCATATCGATGAGGACAATACAAAGGACGGACTAAAAAGCCCGTCCCCTCAAAGTTTCCCCAAACTAGCCTAGTAACATGAATGCCGATTCGCTTATTGGGCTACATTGTCACATAGACTGCGCTCGAATTTCTCTAATCCGGAATTCGTCTTCAGATAATCTTGCACAAATTTACAGGCTTCTGGCTGTAGCGTTTCTGGCTGTAGAACTTGATTGACATTCCACACTAGCGCTGTAGTATCACTACTGGCAGAAACAACCATTTGACTATCGGGACTGAAGGCAATACCATTTACTGCATCCGTATGTACGGTAAAAGTATTCAACAATTTGCCATCTGCATCCCAAAGTTTGACCGTACCATCAGCACTAGCAGAGGCAATCTTCTTACCATCAGGACTGAACAGAACTTGATTGATTGAATCCTCGTGTTCAGACATAGTTGTTAACAGCTTGCCTTGGCGATTCCAGAGTTTAATGGTGTTGTCCACACCGCCAGAGACAATCATTTGTCCATCGAGGCTAAATGAAACATCATTCACAGGGCCTTTATGATCTTTCAACGTTGCGACTAACTGTCCACTTCGATTCCACAACCTCACCGTATTGTCAGAACTACCGGAAGCAATCAGTTCACCATCAGGGCTAAAAGCAACCGTGTTGACATCATCACTGTGTCCTTGCAAAGTGGTGAGTAAGCGGCCATCTAGCTGCCAAAGCTTAACCGTATTGTCGCTACTGGCTGAAGCAATCAGTTTTCCATCCGGACTAAACGCTACCTGACTGACCTTATCTGTTTCCGGTATAGTCTTGAGGAGAGTACCATCTTGCTTCCAGATTTTAATGCTTTTATCCCGGCTGGCCGCTGCAATCATTTGGCCATCCGGACTGAACACAACATTTCTCAATTTGTCAGTACCGCGCAGAGTGGCTTTCCATGTACCATCTAGCTTCCACAAGTTAATAGTTTTATCATCACCCGCAGAAGCCACCAACCGTCCATCTGAACTAAACGCAACGGAGTTCACGATATCCCGATGGCGATAGAGGGTTTTTAACAAGCGTTCATCACGCTTCCAAAGTTTGATGGTATTGTCGTCACTGGTAGAAGCAATCGTCTGACTATCGGGGCTAAATACAACATTTGTCACCTTATCCGTATGCCCTGCCAGTGTAGCGAGTAACGTACCATCTAAGTTCCATAGCTTAACGGTTCTATCCCAACTGCCAGAGGCAATCGTCTTGCCATCAGGACTAAATGCCACTCCCTTGATGAGAGCCCGATGTCCGGCCAAAGTTTTGAGCAGCGTACCGTCTGGCTTCCACAGTTTCACAGTTCTATCATCAGCCGCCGAAGCAATGAGTTTCCCGTCTGGACTGAAGGCAACTGCTTCCACCTCATCAGTGTGTCCAGTCAAGGTTTTGAGCAAGGTGCCGTCTCGACTCCACAGCTTAATCGTTTTGTCATTACCCCCAGTGGCAATCTGTTGACTGTCTGGGCTAAACGCCACTGCCTTCACCTTCCTCTCTTGTTTAGTTAGAGTTTTGAGCAAGGTGCCATCTCGATTCCACAGCTTAATCGTTTTATCATCACTGCCGGAAGCAATCATTGTCCCATCTGGACTGAAGGCGATCGCTTTAACTTGATCACCATGACCGGTTAAAGTTTTGAGTAAGGTGCCATCTTGATTCCACAGCTTAATCGTTTTGTCTACACTGGCAGAGGCAAATTGTTGCCCATCGGGACTAAAAGCCACAGCATTCACTGAACCCTGATGCTCCTTGAGAGTTTTTAGGAGTTTACCCTCCCGATTCCAAAGTTTGATGGTATCATCTGCACCGCCAGACACCATCACTTGACCATTTGGGCTAAAGGCTACAGCCAGTACCGTTGCCTGATGCCCATCAGGGCCAGAGAGGCGATTATATTCTCTCACCCCAAAAACTGCTTGCTGTAGTACCCCATCAACCGCTTGTTTGAGGCTAGTGTTTGTCTCCTTAATATCTTTGATGATTTCCTTAGCCCAAAGCGCCTCGACTAGGGCATCTAACTTTTCATTGGATTTATATAGCGCTTCGGATGATGCAGTCAGGGCTACAGCCGTGGACTCTTTCGCCTCACGTTCTCTTTGCTGGGCTTGCCTAAACATCTGGAACGATAATACCCCTAAGCCCGTAGCCACAACAAACCCCACACTCACAGCACCCAAGAACATTTTTTGGCGTTGGGCGCTTTTTTTCTCCTCAAGTAACCTTGCTTCAGCTTCTTTAGTTCTTTCTTCCTGCAAGCGCAACAATTCAGCTTGTCGCTGCTTTTCGGCTTCCTCGGCCGCCGTGATGGCTTTATGACTCTCTTCAATAAATGTTTGTTGTAATGCTGTAGGGGCAGGCTGTTTGCTTTGTTCTAAGGCCGTTTGTAACCAAGCTTGAGCAACGGCAAAGTCATTCCCCCGCAATAGCAAATCATTATCCTTGCTTTTTTGTTCCCACTCCAGCGCCCGTTGTAACCATTTGGTGTGATTTTGGACGTGTTCTCTATCCGTATCTAGGGTTCTGATCAGTTGGCTAAAAGTAGTTGCAAAGTCCGCTTCACTTTGGTTAAAGTCAATCCATTGAACATCCGCGAGTCCTGGATGTAAATCGGCGGGGTTGATGGCTCGATTGAGCACCGTTACAACCCGCTTATTCAAAGAAGTAGCGTGTTCTACCTCATTCCTAAACTCCGGAGAATTGACGGCGTGAGGGGAGAGAAGAAAAAGAACATTATCAGACGTTTCAATTCCCTGTGCAATTTCCTGCTGAATATCTACATCTTTCGGGATACTTTCTTGGTCAAACCAAGTGATTTTACCTTGCATCTGTAAGGCATCATTCAGCTTATGAGCTAAGTCCCCATCAGCACGGGAGTAAGAGATAAACACATCCAGTGCACTAGCAGGTGGCTGTTGCAGGCTGGTGGTAATAAATTCTTCCTGAATGGATGTGGGCGGATGCTGCGGCCTATGCCTTGCTGTTTTTAACCACGCTTCCGACTGACGCAGATTGTAACCCCGAAGCAGAGTGCTAGGATTTTGATTCTGTCGCTGCCAATTGAGCGCTTTGACGAGTAAAACTTTATGCTCGCGGTAGTAAGCCTCTTCTTGATGCAAAATCTTAATTAACTGATTTTCATCAAGCCGATAGTCTTCTTCCTTTACGTTGTCTGTTAAGTCAATGTATTGTAGATTCCGGAGTACAACAGGTATCTGTTCAGGGTCAGTGGTTCGCACCTGCAAGGGAATGATGCGCTTATTTAGGGAGAGGGAATAATTGAGTTCTTGCTGACAATATTCGGAGTTGAGTGCGTCCGGAGAAAGTAGATAGACGATATTATCGGCTTGTTCAATTCCGCGTTGAATTGCCTTTTCAAACGTTTCCCCAGTTTGAATATCAGTAGTATTTGTCCAGACGGTAAAACCTTCGCGCCTTAAACTGTTGCGAATTTTCTCCATCACGGCCTTGTCTTCGTGGGCATAGGCCAGAAACACCTGAGTCATCAGGTTATGGGCACTCTTAATACTTTCCGTGATGTATTCACAATGTAAGTCTGTTGGAGTGCAGGGAGGTTGTTCGTCTTTGAAGTGTACTTTTAACCATTCTTGTGCAGAGGAGCGTTCTTCTCCTACCAGCAAGTACCGTGACTGCTGCTGATGCTTTTCCCACTCTAAAGCTTTAGCTAAAAAGTAGGTATGTTTGTGTACATAAGATTTGTGGCGCTCTAAAAGTTGCAGCAATCCTGAGAATGATTGATCAAAATCATCAATACCTTCACGGAAATACACCCAGTTAATCTTGCCAATTTCTGGATGCATATTGGGGAAACTAGAATGCAAGCCTTTCGCTTGATAGGCTTCCCATTCAGCATCTGTTCCTTGGGGATAGCGCTGTTGCCAGGTGTCCCGACTAATCTGTTCGACATGCAGTAGAGGAATAATCCGCTTGTGGCGCTTGAGTGCCAGCTCAATTTCTTTGCCACAGTAGGGGGAATTGATGGAATGGGGCGCGATGACAAATAAGAAGTTATCTGCTTTCTCAATGCCGTCATCGATTTGATTTTGAAAGTCTACCCCTAGAGGGATGTTCTCGAAATCGAACCAAACTTTGAAGTCGCGATCACTTAAGTGTTGATAGAGTTTGAGGGCAAAAGCTTTGCTATCTGCTCGTCCATAGGAGATGAATGCATCCTGGAAGCTATTCATGCATCTAACTTTGGGTAGAAAATTTTATCTGTTCGCAATATATCAAAGCCTTAATGGGGATGTCAGGAACTTTACAGACTCTTCAAATGAATTTTCCGGAAAAGCTCAAAAAGTAATGAGGTAAGCAAAATTTAACAGCAGCAAAGTTGCGCCAATGAGTAATAGTAATTTTCTCTAGTGGCAAAATATTAATGACTCCAAAACTAAGACTAGATAAGGGTTTGGGTGCAATTCTCTCTATCGCTTTTAGAGGAAAGTGATATAACTCTCTCGTTGGGGCGACGAGTTAGAGCTTACAACTAGTTAATAATGATTAAAGTTTGGGACAGCTCGGAAGATAGGAGCGCAATTTTAGGAATTGTCTCCAATTATTAAATAATTTTAAGTTCAAACAATAAACTATTGACGATTATAAAAAAGGAGAGTAAGCATGAATAACTTATTAATCAAACTTGTATTATTCGGCTTGTTATTAATGCTCGTGATAGCCCCCTTTGCAGGTGTAGCCCCTATCATGCTGATTTTGTTAGGCTTTGGAATTGTTTGGATCGCTGGGTCATTCATCCAAGTTTTAATTACAGGAACGGTTGAAGAAGAAGATAAACAAGCTGGCTGAAGCCTTAGAGCGGTTCTCAGTAGGAAGTCACAAATCAGGAGTCAGAACTATAACTCAAAATTATCCATTTTGCCTTTTGATACTAGATTTCACTTAACAAGAGAAAGGCTTTAGATATCAAAAAAATCTAATATTTTATTCATCGGATACTGATGATTTTTTAAAACCACCTATTGGAATAGATAAATTTATTTCGACCGATAGAGATAAAAACGATTAAAGATTTGAGATTTTAAAAAGGAAATCAAAAGGAATCATTAAGAAATTCATTTCAAAATTATGCTCGGAATCAATCAAATAAAAACAGCCGCTCTGCTCGGATTGCTGAGTGGCCTGCTGGTTTTAGGCGGCTACTCTCTCATGGGCAACGAGCAAGGACTTTATCTTGGTTTAGCCTTAGCAGCTATGACCAGTTTCGGGTCTTGGTTTTTCTCGGATCGCGCAGCGTTAGCGGCGTATAATGCCCAACCCATCGAACGGCATGAAGCCCCCGAACTTTATGACATGGTGGCCTCGTTAAGCGATCGCGCAGGGATTCCCATGCCAAAATTATTCATCGTACCCACCGAATCACCCAACGCCTTTGCTACCGGTCGCGACCCCGAACATGCCGCCGTAGCCGTCACACAAGGCATTCTCAATAAGCTTTCCTCAGATGAACTGCAAGGGGTTTTAGCCCATGAACTTACCCATGTTCGCAATCGCGATACCCTCACCCAAGCCGTTGCTGGGACTATTGCGGGAGCCATCACCTTTCTAGGACGGATGCTGAGTTTAGGAGCGCTTTATGGGCCAGTGACTCGCGATAGCCGTCGAGGTGGCAATCCTATTGGTGTATTGTTTCTGATTATTTTGGCTCCCATTGCAGCATCCCTAATTCAACTGGCCATCTCCCGCACTCGCGAATATTCGGCAGATTTAGGTTCAGCAGAAATCACGGGTAATCCCGCCGCCTTAGCCAGTGCTCTAGAAAAACTAGAAACAATGGGTCGCCAAATCCCTATGAATGGCAATCCAGCCATGTCACCCCTACTGATTATTAATCCCCTTTCCACAGAAGGCTTCATGGCCTTATTCCGCACCCATCCCCCGACTGAAGAACGCATTCGTCGGCTGTTGGAAATGGCGAATCAAAAGCGTGTCTCTCCAGTGGGAGTTTAAGTCTATTAGGTAGGAATTAAGCAATAAAGAGGGCGCACGTCGGTGCGCCCCTACAAATGGTAGTTTAAAGGTCTATTTACGGTCGTGATGCGTAAAGCCCCCTTGTTTCAACAGGGGGATATAAGCGAAT
>CAZPRJ010000071.1:0-40731 GCA_964588805.1 uncultured Microcoleus sp.
AAGGTCTGTCGCTGAACCAAGAATCCTCGCCTATTTATAGCCAGGAGTGTCAAAGATCCACCACTTTGAGAGTCTTGAGGCTGGGGTCGCTGCATCCTGTAATCTGACCCCCTAATCTCATCACTTCCTGAAGGTATTCAATCGCCGCAGGATTAATCATTTCTCCAGGCATTAAGGTTGGGATACCAGGTGGGTATGGACAAACCCATTCTGCACTGATACAGTCGAGGGTTTGCTCTATCGGCAAGGTTTCAGTTGAGGCAAAAAATGCTTCACGCGGAGAGAGGGCTGGACAAATAATAAAAGAGGAAGGATGAATAAACAGTAATTCTGATTTCCACTGTTGAAAGACGTTGTGTAAATGATTGTTCGATTGAGGACAATAATTAGCTTGAGTGAGGGTGGTGAAGGCTTGTATTAACTGCTGAATATCAAGTTCTGTATTCCCCAAACTGATGATAAAGGTTAGATGTTGGAGCGTGGGTAACTCTGCAATTACACCCAATTGTCGGTGGAAAATTTCATCAACTTCAAACCCACTTAATCCCAATTGGGAAACCTGGACGGTTAGGCGGGTGGGGTCGAGGGTAAAAAAGCCTGGAGTTTTTCGAGATTTTAAGACCGATAATCCCGGAATTTGGTTGATTTTATCGATGGCTTGTGTGGCTAAAGATAACGTCTGAGTCATCAATGCTTGGCCATGCAGAGCAACTTGCTGCCGTGCGGCATCTAAGGAAGCTAGTAATAAATAGCTGGGACTGGTGGTTTGCACCAATTGTAGAGCTTGATGCAATCGCTCTCGATTAATTCGATGACTTTGAACATGAAGCATGGAAGCTTGAGTCATCGCCCCTAAAACTTTATGGGTGGATTGTACGGTTAAATCGGCACCCGCTTTTAAGGCAGAGAGGGGTAAGTCGGAATGAAAGGCAAAGTGTGGCCCATGTGCCTCATCGACGAGTAAAGGAATATCATGTTGATGCACTAACTGGGCGATCGCTCGGATATCGCCACATACTCCCTGATAGGTGGGATAGAGCATGATCACAGCCTTGGCATCTGGATACCGCCTTAGTGCCTCTTCAACGGCGGCTGGGGTGATGCTATAGGTTAAGTCGGTTATTGGGTCATATTCGGGATTGATAAAGACAGGAATGGCTCCAGAGAGGATTAAACCGGCGATCGCAGATTGGTGAATATTACGAGGCAAAATGATTTTATCCCCCGTGCCACAGGTGGCTAAAATCGCCGCCATGATTCCTGCCGTTGAACCATTCACTAAAAACCAAGTTTGTTGTGCCCCAAAGGCCGAGGCGGCCAGTTCTTGGGCCTGTTGAATCACCCCTTCAGGCGCAAATAAATTATCTAAATCCGGCAATTCAGGCAAATCCGTCTGAAATACTGATGCTCCCAAAAACTGCGCCAAAGGTTGAGGAATTCCCTGCCCCCGTTTGTGGCCTGGCGCGTAAAAGGGGGCATGAGGTCGCTGTGTATAGGTTTGTAAGGCTTCAAGTAAGGGAGCAGTGGTTTGGTCAAGCATCAGCAAGGTGACTCGTTGACGAACGTTCTAACAATGGGAGGGCAATTCTCCTATGATGACCTTCACACGGGTTGGGCGACCATAAGCCATTCAAAATTATTGCATGGACAAATCAACGGGTCGTAAGCTTTTGCTTTGTTATTGGTCAGGACTGAGGCAACTGACTATGGAATCTTCTATAGGTAGGGGCAAGGTATGGCTTATCCCTAGGAAGATGTTGTCTTGAGGCAGAAGTCGCTGAAAATAGGGCTCTCAACCCTGCCATTTGTCCCAAGATGTAGCTATTGCGAGAGATGAACGGTTTTTGATTTGCCTTTAGCCTGGTGGAGTCGAGTTATTGAATGGAAGAGAATTCCATGATTTATCCCAATCCTCAACCGATGCCAGGCCCCCAAATTCCCAATCCTGAACCCGGCCCCCTACCCTCCCCTAATCCCGAACCCCCATCCGAACCTACTCCTGTACCGGAACCTGTTCCTGGGCCAGTACCCGAACCTGTACCTGCCCCAATTCCTCAACCCGCCGTACCCGAACCCGTTCCGGAAGTGGTGCCGACTCCGATTCCGCAGACTGTACCGGGAACTGTTCCCCAAACCATCCCCAATCCTCAATAGTTCTGTCTGGTTAAGTACTAGAACGATTCGATAGTTTTGACATCAACCATACAATCAAAGCTAATAAAGTGGCTGCGGCAACTCCAACTGCAACGTGAATGAGGACATTGAAAAAACTGTAGAAGAGGCAAATAGAGAGCGTTGTATTAGGACAAACTTCATCCGGCTTTTTGTAGTTGATGAAGGTTTCAACAGGTTGAGATAAAACGTGGGAAGAAATACCACTGACAGCTAGACCAGTACCTGCGAGAGCAATCCAGAGTTGTAATTTTTGCTCTCTTTCTTGAGCTGCTTGTTCTCGCTTTCGAGCAGCAGCTTCATTAATGCGTAGGGGATATATTTCACCCTTGAGCATTAGATTGTTTTTCCTAGATTGAGAAGAGAATTTTAGCTGACGAGCTGTATTTGATTTAGAATCTTTTCTCACCAATTCCAACCAGTCATCTTGATATAGCTTCTCATTATCCGTTGCTTCTTCATCCTCGTTTGCTGGATTATAGTTATACTGACCGTCTTTTGCATTGTAGATGTAGCTGCGAAGCTGTGATTTCAGAGATCTAAGGCAGAGAATGTCATACTGTTCGCCAAGGGCAACGCACTGCTCCCACAACTGATGAGCATCATCTCTTACTTTTTGGCTACCTGTTGTGATGTCGTTACGAAGATGGAAGGCATAAAGGGTCGTACTGGGATTTTGTACTCGCCAAGTTCTCGGCACGTTATTCATTTTCTATTATCTGGCTGGTTAGGGGATGGTGCGGCAAAACTTTCCCGGATTTGGTTTTTTAGCAAAGTTGTGTAATTTTTGGGTTTAGCAGCAGGAACAGAACCTGATGGGCTTTTATCGTTACCTGATGTTTTACCAAAGAGATTTTTACGAGTTTTACTCAAAGCTTGACGCAGTTCAGGACGATTTTTGCACCAAGCAGAGATAGTATCAGAAAGTTGCTCAATATCTTCTGGAAAACTGAGCATTTGCTGCTCTAGTTCAGCCCTATACTCAGTTAAAAACAGAAAAGTCTCATTTTTTATAAGATGCATGAAAGCTTCGACGTTCTGTTCATGTATGAGCGACATAGGAACAATCCTGAAATAAATGTTTACAATTTTTACAAACAGATGGCATAAAAAGCTGCCCAATAGTAAGGTGATTTGAATGGTTTTTCTGTGGAGTTGATTGAGGTGATATCCTGAAAAAAATCATACAAAACATCTTCCTGAGTTGCCGTTAATGGCAAATGGCTTGTCCAATTTTCCAGTTCTTCTTTGCTTATATCTCGCAGCCACATTTGAGCTTGATTGAGGGCTACTGCGACAGAACTACCCATATTCATATTTTCATAAAACTTAATCATTAAGAATGCTGTGGATATCTCATCGACTAGCCAAAGACTGCTAACTACACTAGTGCAACAAGGCAGAAATAGCTGACCACCTTAGCCAGGTACTGGATAGCCCTTGAACTTCCATTGAAAGGGTTTAGCCATCGTTCGGTTAAAGTAATCGATGAAAGCAAGAATGCGCTCGCGTAAGTCCTCAATTGAGGTAAAACTAGCTCGTTTGAGCAGTCGCCGCACTAGAATATACGAATTGTGTTGAATTATTAGGGCGCTTTCATACTTATCAAGTGCCTCTTGATTCCGTTTTAACCTCCTTTATTCCTGGACAGGTAGGGGATAGGCAAGCGGGGAAGCTTTCGGAGAATAGATTGCTGATTAGCCGCAACGCTTGACCATCACTTACTTTTTCTTCTTGTGATCACCAAACAACTTCACCACCTGTCCCACCACCAAAGGCACCAAACTCATCCCGATAATCAAACCCCAACCCTGAGCCCCAGGATTCGCCGTCTGTAGCACATTGGAGAGGAACGGAACATAAACCGCAATCAACAGCAGTCCTGAACACAGCAGCAATGCGCCCCAAACATAGGGATTTTTAGTAATCTCATTTTGCAATAAGCCTGACCCCTTAGAACGCATATTAAAAACGTGCCACAGTCGCGTAAAACCGAGAGTCATAAACGAAATCGTAATCGCCTGCTTTTGAGACAGTCCCAACCAAGTCAGCGCCAGCGCAAAAGCACCCCCAATCGCGACTGCAATCACTACACCATATCCTGCGATCGCCAGCCAATGACGACGCATCAAAATTGATTCTTGAGCATCACGGGGTGGATGTTGCATCAAATTTGGCTCCCCCTCGCTCAAACCCAACGCTAAGGCCGGAAACGCATCATTCACCACATTGATATACAAAATCTGAAGCGGTAACAACGGTAAAGGCGCATTCAGTAACGAGGCAAGCGCTACCACAATAATTTCACCCACATTCCCCGAAAGCAGATAGACCGTAAACTTACGAATATTATTAAAAATCGCTCGTCCCTGCTCTACCGCCGCAACAATTGTGGCAAAGGCATCATCTTGAAGTACCATATCCGCCGCTTCTTTCGCGACTTGCGTACCCCGTTGTCCCATTGCCACACCAATATCCGCTTTTCTCAACGCGGGTGCATCATTCACCCCATCACCGGTCATGGCCACCACTGCATGCGTTTTTTGATGCAACGCCACTAAATTTAACTTCTGCTCCGGACTGACTCGCGCTAACACCGAGGAGTTGACAATGCGACGACGGTCTTCTTTGGATAAATCATCAGGGCTCTTTAAATCCTTGCCTTGCACTACATCCGCCTGCTCATCGTCAGTTAAACCTACCGCGAGGGCGATATTGCGTGCTGTTACCGGTTGGTCGCCTGTCACCATCACCACCCGAATACCCGCATCTCTACATTCTGCGATCGCAGGTTTCACATCTTGACGGGGTGGGTCTAAAAGTCCCACAATTCCTAAAAATGTTAAATCTTTATAGGGGTCAGCATCCTCTGAGCTAGCCGTTTTTTGTGCCAACGCTAGCAGTCGTAAACCCTGTGCGGCCAGTTCATTGCCTCGTTCTGTCCAGCGCTTGCGGTCTTCTTCACTCATCTGTTTTTCATCAGATTCCGTCTGAATTTGAGAACAGGACTTCAGCACAGATTCTGGTGCACCTTTGATGGCAAATCGATACTGACCATCAATGTCATGAATTGTTGCCATCATTTTCAAATCGGGGTCAAACGCTTCTTCCCGAACTTCTGGCATTTTTTCCAATAACGATTTGCGCTCAATCTCAGCTTTAGCACCCGCCACCAAAAATGCTACTTCCATCGGATCGCCTACCACCCGACTTTCGTTTGAGCCTTCCGGTTGCAACGCAGCATTATTGCACAGTACCCCAACTTCCAGTGCAGCTCGGAGTAAATTATCCTCAGAAGCATCGAGGGTTTTGTCTTTTTGCTTAAACTCACCAGTGGTTTCTAATCCTTCCCCCGTGACTTCAATTTCACCGGAGTCTAGCAGCATTCGTGATACCGTCATCCGGTTTTCAGTTAATGTCCCGGTTTTATCGGTACAGATGACACTCGTTGCTCCTAAAGTTTCCACGGCCGAGAGTTTATTAATTAAGGCATTGCGCTTGGCCATGCGCCACATCCCTCGGGCCAAGGCAACAGTAGCCACAATCGGCAAGCCTTCGGGAACCGCTCCCACGGCCAGTGCGATCGCGGTTTCCACCATCGTAAAGATATCTCGACCGACTAAAATACCAGAGATGGCCACCACAATCACAATCGCGATTGTCACCCAAACTAACTTGCGTCCGAGTTGGTCGAGTCGTTCTTCTAGCGGTGTCTTGTCATCTGCTCCCGCTTGTTCGGCTAACTCGGAAATGTGACCGAGTTCCGTCTTCATCCCCGTGGCCACCACCACGCCTTCCCCGGAACCGCGAGTCAGAGCAGTACCTTTATAAAGCATATTATTGCGGTCAGCAAGGGGGATATCTCCTTCTACAGGCTCCAGCGTTTTACTAACGGGTACAGATTCGCCGGTAAGAGACGATTCATTAACTTGCATATTGGAGGCTTCAATAATCCGGAGATCGGCAGAAATCACATCCCCACTTTCTAAAACGACAATATCTCCGGGCACCAATTTTTCGGCGGCAATTTCTTGAACATTCCCACCTCGACGCACTTTGGTCATGGTGCTGCTGAGTTGTTGCAACGCCTCCATCGAACGGACGGCTTTGAATTCGGTAAAAAAGCCAATGGTGGTATTCACAACAATCGCAATCAGGACGGCAATCCCTTCAATCCACTGGCTAAAGGCAAACGAGAGAGCGGCGGCAACGGCTAAAATTCCAATGATTAGGCTTTTGAACTGCTCGATGAGAATCTGCCAAGCGCTGCGAGTTTTGGTTTGTTCTAAGCGATTTTCACCATATTTTTCACGCAGATGCTCTGCTTGCGAGTCCGAGAGCCCTTGCTCGGCAGACACATCCAGCGTGTTGAGAATGTCCTCGAATGATTGAGTCCACGGTTGATTGGGAAGCTCTGCCATGACCCCTCCTGGCGGTAATGCACGTTCGTCTTTAATTGCGATCGCTGTGTATGGCTGTATAACCTTTCTTCTTACTACAGGAGTCGGGTCTCAAGCGCGTACCAATGGAGTGATCTTCTTGAAGTGTGGTACTCAATTCTCTGCAAATTTCTGTAACTATCGTTAAATTTTTGGGCTGCTCGTGTCGCCTACCCTACCCGAAAAAATAACTAACTTCTGACTTGAAAATAGGGAGTCAGGAGTCTCCGAGTCAGGGGAGAAAGATTTTCATTCATGGCGGTGATTTTTTTTTCATTGGGACTGCCTTCTGCCTTATTTTCAGATTAGGTCTAATTTATGAAAAAGTTCCGCTATTTTTTGGAGTAGGAACTTTTCAGCAGAAAGTTGTAGGATAGAACCAATGGATAGATTTACCCACAATCTGAAGTTATTAATTGGAACGAAAGACTCATGAGAATTACTTGCCCTATGTGTGATTCCAGTTCTGTTCTCTGCCCTGGCCGGGAAATTGTTTTAGATTGCGATTGGTGTAGTGGACGGGGATGGATCGATGAATCGGAAAATCGATTTTATGCCGATGAAGACATTGAGGATGAATCCGAAACACAAGCCGGGCCATTCTGTAGCTTGAGCCTTAGTTCAACCCGTAGTCTTTGTTGAGAAATTGAACGGCTTGCGCTCAAGCCATTCCTGCTTTGATTTTTGGTAAATTTTTCTATATAAAAATGAAGTTAGTTGTTTTGTTGTCAATAAAAGGTTAATATATTCTTTTTTTTTTATAAAAACACTTAATTATTTATCTACAAGTCACGGCTCAATCTCTTACGTATCAGAGTTCTATCAATTAAAAAATTATTTTTTTATTAATTTTTTTAGACTAATTTTTGAAAATTTAAATTAAATCTGAAAAATATAAACTAACTTTTAAATTGCTCAGCTTGAACAAAATTATCGAGTTATTTATGGAATTGTTTATTAGAAAGATTGGCAATAAGGCTTAGGTGAAAAACTTTAAATCAAGCCATATTTAATGGGAAGCGTTGACTGAACTTTGTAAACATAGACGGCAATGAGGCTGAACTCGTTGCCGTGAGTAGATTTATTGTTGTTAACCATCAACAGAGATGATAGCAACTTGAAACTTGAACCAGCTATTGCAACGAGTGATGTAACATCAGGGGACGTACTATGACTTATACACTTCATGGCAGTTGTCATGGATGCAATAATTGCCGACCCCATTGCCCTACGGGTGCTATCAAATCGGACGGTGAAAACTATTGGATTGACCCAGCTCTTTGTAATAATTGCGAGGGTTATTACTCAGAGCCTCAGTGTGTCATCCATTGCCCAGTGAGTTCCCCTGTTCCCACACAGGCCAAAAAAGGCAGATACAAAATTCATAACAGAACTGCCCCCAGCCCCGATTTATTTCCAGACGGCAGGAATCATCCGTTTGCTTCTGCAATTGTAATCTGGAAAGCCTGCAACCTTCTCACCCAAAGGGGTTCACTTCCCTGGAAAAAGGACGAACAGGGGCAGCTTTATTATCAACGGCAAGTCAATCAGGGTCGAGGAGCCATCACCTTTCAATTCATTAACCCATTGGAGTCTGAATCAAGCTCAACCCCTTATACCAAGGAATTCTCGGCCATTGAGGGACTCGATATTAGAGCGGCCTGTCTTCACCTACTCTATGCAGCTTATGCCACGTCGGTAGAAAAGCCTTGGGAGCAAGAATTTATCATCAATGACCGACAAATTGAAGAATATTTAGGGCTAGAGAAACGTAGAGACTTGAGCAAATCAGCTAAACTCGCCTTAATTAAAGAACTGGCTCAACAACCTTGCCAAATCACCACCTCTATTCGCTGGCCACAACAAGGTCAAGTTCAAGGTTTTACGGTAGAGAATAGCCGTTTGTGGCATTTGCTAGAAATTCAGCACCATTTTCAAGAAGATGCAAGTGGGTGTAAACATTTAATGGGTCTTACTTTCAAAGTTAAAGCCGGCATCTGGGCACAGTATTTCCTCAATAAACAAGGTTGTCAGGAGCGAACCGCATTTTATCAATATGGCAACTTGCCCAAAGCCTTGTTAAGCGCAGTGATGAGCATTTGGCAGCAACATGAAGGGGCGGCTCGCATGATGCTGTGGCTGCTGTTTAAAACTAAAATTGGACGGGAACAGCGCATCACCGTGCCGACTTTAATGCGTGTTGCCTACGGGGATGAAAAAGTCATTCAAGCATCCTCACATTCTGAGGAACGCAAGCGACTATTACGAACATTTGAAAGCGATTTAGAACGGTTAAGCCATTATCAACTCAAAGCCATCTTTGACCCTATCAGCTATCCCCCGGAGATTCAGCCCTTGTGGGCGAAGTTAGCCAATATTCCAGACGATGCAGACGAGGCGTTAGAATTCTGGATGAATGATGGGCGTAGTGATACACGCTTGACAGACAGTGCTCCTCGGGGCAAGTGGAATCGGTTAATGAATGCCCGGATTTTAGGCTTTGAACTCCCGACCGACTGGGAAGAACAACTGGCAGAATTGGAGAAAAAGAAACAACAAAGAAAGAAAAGTAAAATCAAGGCCAAAACTCACAGCCATCTGGATACGAAACAAATAATTCAAGCCCGGAAAAGCTTGCGACTCTCGCAAAGAGAATTAGCCGAGATGACCGGTAAAAGCCAGAGTTGGATTCGGGATATTGAAAAAGGCCGGTTTCAAGCTAAATCCAAAGACCAAGAACTATTGCAGAAAGCATTGGGTTTGGTCTGAAAACTGAGAAGAGGGTTCTACTTGAGGAATGATAGCACCTTTTGTAAGAAGCGATCGCGCCCTCGCTCTGGTCGGTCTAGCAATACAAAATGCGTCCCATTGGGAATCGTAACGGTGGGAATTACTCGTGAGTGCAATTGTTCTAATGTCCTGACAACCACTCAGAACATCTGTAGATAGAGGGGAACTCCTTGATGCTGCTGGCGAAACAAGCCAAAGCGAGCTGAAATTCCCCATTAATGACCTCAAAATCCACTCAAAATCCTCGATACATCAGTCCATTTGCAGCAACTTGCCTGGTAGTTGCCAATACTATCGGGACTGGCGCTTTCACAAGCCTGGGTTTCCAGGCAATGGAGATTAAATCTGGCTTTGCCTTACTCTGCTTATGGTTTGTAGGCGGTATTTTCGCTCTATGTGGAGCCCTGGCCTACGGTGAATTGGGCGCGGCGATGCCCCGATCGGGAGGAGAGTTTCACTATTTATCCCAAATTTATCATCCGATGCTGGGCTTTTTGGCAGGTTGGGTGTCCATCACTGTAGGCTTTGCCGCACCCATTGCTGCAACAGCGATCGCATTTGGGCAGTATTTTTCCTATATTTTTCCGGGTTTGCCTCCCCCAGTCGTTGCGCCTGTAGTTGTGATTATCCTCTCTTTAATCCATGCCCATAATCTCAAACTCGGCAGTGATTTTCAGTCCAGTTTGACTGTTTTAAATGTTTTACTGATTGTCGTCCTCATTGTGAGCGGATTTTTTCTAGTAGAACCTCAACCTATTAATTTTTTAGCATTACCCGAAGATTTTCAACTTATTTTTAGTTCACCCTTTGCCATTTCCCTAGTCTACGTTACATACTCTTATTCCGGTTGGAATGCTTGTATTTATATCGCTAGCGAATTAAAAGAACCCGAAAAAAATCTACCTCGGTCTTTATTCGTGGGAACGTTTCTAGTTATGGTGTTATACTTGTTGCTTAATCTGACGTTCCTACGTATCATTCCCCTCAATGAGCTAGCAGGTAAATTAGAGGTTGGGTATCTAGCTGCCACCCGAATTTTTGGTATTCAGGGGGGTGAAATTATGAGTCTGCTTATATCCTTTGGGTTGCTATCTTCCATGAGTTCTATGATTTGGGCTGGGCCTAGAGTTACCCAAGCCATCGGAGAAGATATCCCTTTTTTTAAAGGACTTGCTAAAAAGAATGCTAACGGTATTCCTTACCATGCAATTCTCCTGCAACTCTCCCTGATTTTAGTATTAGTATTGACCTCTACCTTTGAAACAGTTGTTACTTATTTAGGGTTTACATTAACTTTATCTTCCTTTCTGACTGTTTTGGGTGTATTTATCCACCGATTTAAGTTTCCTGATGCTCCTCGGCCTTATAAAACTTGGGGTTATCCCCTAACTCCTATTCTTTTTTTAGCGATTAGTCTTTGGATGCTCGTTTATATTTTCGGGGTGAAACCAATAGAATCTCTGTCTGGATTAGCCACAATTGCTTTGGGTTTGCCAATCTACTACATTGCAACAAAAAAAAAACTTACTTCTTCCAATTCTAAATAGTTCAGTCCTTTCGTTTAGATTGAAATGAAATCACCCATCTTTTTTTCTGTAACTCTAGCAGCTTGCGGACTCGTTATTTCTCTTCAGTCCTGTGCTAATAATACCAATCAACTAGCCACTCAAATCAGTTCTAGCCAAACTCCAAAGGTTGAGCGCACCTCCCCAACACCCGAAAATCCTCTCGCCCAATTCGATCTAAAAAAAGCAGAACAATTAACAGATACAGCTAAATTTTTGGCAGGAACGGAGATAAAAGATACTAGCGAAATTGCCAAACTAACCCAAAGCAATGTCTGGCGCAACCATGCAGCTTCTTTTCAAAAAGATTGGGAAAGATTAGAAACACAGCAATTATCTAAAGTTAGGCAATGGTCAGACAATAAACTAGCGTCTAATCAGCAGCCCGCCCAACCTATATTTTATCCGTTTAGTGGCCCTGATTTTTTATATGCTCATTCGTTTTTTCCGAACAGCAGCGAATACGTCCTCATTGGATTAGAGCCTGTAGGCGAAATCCCTTCTTTGGAGAAACTTTCTACATCACAAGCCAATTCAAAATTGCAGAATGTTAGTGGCTCAATGAATGCAATTTTAGGCTTCAGTTTTTTCCGTACTAACTCCATGAAAGTGGATTTAGCGAAGCAAGGAGTACTGCCAATTTTGTATGTTTTTCTGGCTCGAACTAATAATCGAATTTTAGATGTAAAACCGATTAGTCTTAATCGAGATGCAAATATCCAGGAAAAAAATCAAAGCAATTCGAGTGAAAACGCAATCCCAGGAGTCAAAATTTCCTTTATTGGAACAGGGAATAAACAACCTCAGACGTTATATTATTTTTCAACAGACTTATCAGATACAGGATTCAAGAAAACTCCTCAAATTAAACAGTTTATTGCCAAACTAGATAAGCCGTTAACGTATCTCAAAGCCGCTTCATACTTGATGCATGATGAACATTTTTCCACCATTAGAAATTTGATTCTTTCTCAAAGTACCCGTTTGCTGCAAGATGATTCGGGTATTCCTCTCAAGCATTTTGACCAACAACAATGGGATCTAAATTTTTATGGGGCTTATACTAAGCCAATCGATTTATTTAGTGGGCGGTATCAGCCCGAACTGAGGAAAGTTTATAATAGCGATCGCAAATCGGAACCCCTCAACTTTGGAATTGGCTACAAGTTCCGCCTCAATCAATCCAATTTAATGTTAGCCAATCGTAAAAATCAACCTGAGTCTCAGCCGTAAGTCAAATCAAATCGCACTGACTTAAAACAATCATTTATCTCTATAAACCTTGTGCGGGGGCTGGGGGCTAGTCCCCCAATCCGAGTCTTGGTTACATACGACTATTTTCCGATGAAGTCAGCGTCATGCCGCTTGCATCAATGATGTAGCGAGCAAAATCTTGCATCTTATCATCAAATTCCAACTAATCCCATAAACTCTGACGGAATTTTTTCCTGACGCTCTAGCTAAAGCACCGTATCAGGTACTAGAAATCCCGATACGGACATCTGCTATGAGCATTTACACCCTTGTTTTCGACCAACTGACCTTAGTTGTATCCCAACAAGACAACGATATGCTTCCTCACCGTGGTAGCGGTCGCTAATGTCTTCTCTCAATGGCGTCTAGCTGGTTGTTGAATATTCTATGATGCCAATACTTCGTCTGTGAGTCAAGAAATTTAAATTTTTACGTAGTGTCTTCGTAGGATACCACGTAAGGGACTTTAATAGCTTGCCTTTGTAGGAGGTCAAACTATTCGAGTTTTTTTATCCAACCAGCTTAAAATTTAGCAAAAACAGCCTCACTATGCAACTAAACGCGGCAAAACTTTTCACTGAAACGACTGGTATTCAGTGTAGAAGTCTGTCGCGTTTTTGGTGTAGACCGTTGTTTTCTTTTAAGGTTTGGTGGCAATTTTTCCTGACGCTACGCTCATCGGTCTGTATCAGGGTCTAAGAACGCTGAAACGGACGGTTACTATGCGTACTGTCAAGTTACTCATACTGTTAAATTTTCTAACAATCCCACTTGCACTGGACTTCTATCGGACGGCGAATGGCTCAACCCAACTCCCAACCCCCGTGAGGTCTTATCAAATGGTGGCGGCTAAGACCCGAATTGGTCGCAACCCTCCTCCTGACAAGGGTACAGGTCGCCGGGAATTTAACTATTTTCGGCAAATTGGTCTTCCTCGGTTATGATAAAGTACCCAGAAAGAACTTTATCCCCCAGACTTCAGCTTGGGACGGTAAAATTCTTCTTCTTCCCGGATTTCTCCCTAGTTTTCTATAATTAGAGAGAAATTAGCTTTTGACATTAGGGTGCTTTAGTGAAAGCGCATGTTCTACATTCGTGAGTTGAACTTAACTGCTTAGGTGAGATAGTGAAACAGCTCACTCGGGAACACCAGTTTTTTATCCATGCGATATGACCGCCCCTAAGATGATAAATCAAGCCGATCTGATTAAATGCCTCAGCCCCAGCGCAATGGATCAGATCATGTTATACCTGGCTTTCAGCGCGATGAGAACCAGTGGACACCGACATGGGGCTTTTCTGGATGCAGCAGCAACAGCCGCAAAATGTGCCATTTACATGACCTATTTGGAGCAAGGTGAAAATACTCGGATGACGGGTCATTTGCACCATATTGAGCCAAAACGGGTCAAGGTCATTGTTGAGGAAGTCCGACAGGCGCTGACAGAAGGAAAGTTGTTAAAGATGCTAGGTTCCCAAGAACCCCGTTATCTGATTCAATTTCCCTATGTTTGGATGGAACATTATCCGTGGCAACCTGGGCGATCGCGCATATCCGGAACGAGCCTTAATTCCGACGAAAAGCGATACATAGAGGACAAACTGCCCAGTCCCCTGCCGGATGCCCAGGTTGTTAATTCCTTACAGTTTCTGGAATTAATAGAATTTCTCCACACTCGCTCTCAGGAAATTTTGCCGAAAGAGCAGCGTCTGGGTTTAAGTGAAGCGATGGCAGAACACATCAAACGTCGCCTCCTCTACTCCAAAACAGTGACTCGGATCGATTGTCCTTGGGGGTTGCCTTACTACGCCCTTACCCGTGCGTCTTATTCGCCCGCCGATGGCAAAGAACGTACTTACACAATGGTGGAGGACACCGCCCGATTCTTCCGGTTGATGAGAGATTGGGCAGACAAACAACCGAATGTCATGCGGGTATTGGAAGAATTAGACATTCCGCCCGAAAATCTCGATACAGCAATGGAAGAACTCGATGAAGTTATCCGTGCTTGGGCTGATAAGTATCACCGTGCCGATGGTGAACCATTTGTTCTACAAATGGTGTTTGGTTCACAAGTAGGATAATGGATGAACGATGAAGTGTAAAGGATGAAGGGTCAAATGACTTCATCCTTTAACTTTTTATCAATAGGAGTCAGGAGTCAGGAGGTGTAGGGGCGGGTTTTACCCAGATATGTGCTTTCCTACCCATCAATTCCATAAACCTGCCCGTACAGGAGTCTCCGAACCAAGGAGGTAAGTACACCTGATTATCTGTGTTGTTTAGCCTTAGCTCAACGAGTGCCAGGCTACAGCGCAAAGCATTGCCACAACTGCGCCAATCAGAGTATTGAAAAAATTCACGACTTCGTTTGTTAGCCAGTTCCATTTAGATTGCAAGGTTGCTCCAATCACACTCTCCAGATTGGTGGCAATGAAAGCCGAAAATGCACAAAAAACAATATCTGTCAAGGATATTAAGCCCACACCCCAACCGACAAATGCGATCGCCAGCGAACCCACAACACCCGCTAGCGTACCCTCTAGGCTCACTGCCCCCTCAGTCCCTCTGGCCACAGGTTGTAAGGTAGTAATTAAAAACGTCCGCTTACCATAGGCTTTGCCAACTTCACTGCCACAGGTATCCGAAAGTTTGGTAGAAAGACTAGCAACATAGCCTAGGAGTAGCAAGGCGCGATATGGAGGCGCAACTAAGAGAGTTCCAATTGCACAGATTGTACCGGTGAGTGCCGATCCCCAAACATTCTCCGGGCCTCTGGCACCGGATCGCTTTTCTGCAATGCCTGCGGCTTCTTTTTGTTCCAAACCGATGCGAGTCACAGCAGAGCCCACCAAGAAATAAAACATGACAACAACATAGCCTTGCCAGCCTAAAGTCCCCCAAATTAAAACCCCAAGTAGCCAAGCATGCAGTAATCCGGCGGGAGTAAGTAACTTTTTAGGAGCAAACCAGGCGATTGGCAGTAAAACGGTATTCAAACCAACAGCAACGAGCCAGGGATTAAAAAAAATAGGAGAAAGCATGACCAATTTCCATGCAACAACTTATTGTGATTCTAGATTTAGAATCTAAAATCCTTGTATTGATTGAACCTATGAACACAGTACTCTTTCATCTGGCATTCCCTGTAACTGACATTGCCCAAACTAAAGAATTCTATGTGGGGGGACTAGGCTGCGAAGCCGGGCGGGAGTCTCGTCATGCTATGATTTTGAATTTGTACGGTCATCAGCTCGTGGCTCACGTTACGAAAGAACCTCTAACCCCCCAAAAAGGGATTTATCCACGCCACTTTGGCTTAATTTTTACCGAAGAAACCGACTGGGAGGCTTTGTGCGATCGCGCTCAAAACCAAGAGTTAACTTTTTACGAACAGCCTAAACTGCGTTTTCCTGGTCAACTGACTGAGCATCGCACCTTCTTTTTGCAAGACCCATTTTATAACTTACTCGAGTTCAAGTTTTATCGCCATTATCAGGCAATTTTTGGAGTACAGGAGTTGACGGCAGTGGGGGATCGGGTTTGATGGGTTGTGAAAGTGCTGCGGCTACGGCTTCCAAACTGCGAGAATTAACCACCATACAAGCATGAGCAAAGACGTTGGTTAACTTCACCTCTTGACCCACGGGTAATTGAGAATTTTGGGCTGGAATAATGATAAAATCCCAAGGCGTCCACAGGATGGTGAAATTAATGCGTTCCAGCATTTGCACATCTTGATTTAAATCGTTGATAAAATCACTACTCGGACGCATCTGAGCGCAAGCACAACGATGCCAAGCGTAAGCCAGCCAAGTGCCTTGGTTGGGTGCCGAGATGGAAACAAATCGTTGTACCCGGTTAATCCCTCCCAAGCGCTGCACATAGTAGCGCGTGACTAAACCTCCCATACTTAAACCCACTAAATCAAAGGGTTGTTCCGGTGCAAAGAGTTCATCCACACAATCGGCGAGTTGTGCTGCCATCTGTTCTAAAGAGCGAGTAGCGTTATTGGGAGTAAGATCGACCGTGTAGACTGACCAACCATGTGTAGTTAAGTAGGGAAGCATGGTACGGAAAACAGAGGAGGTTCTGATAATTCCGTGAACGAGTAATACAGGATTTCGAGGTTGGGTATGGTTCATTCGTAGTGCAGGCATCTCACCAGCTAGAGAGGGAAGTCGGATTTAAGCAAAAGTACTCTAGTCCTACTAATTTTGAATTGCTTATCACCCATTGGTATGAACTTGTTGAGTGAAGCGAGAGTGGAGTGATGAATAGTAACTTAAATGTTGTCTGATACCAGAAACTCACCTCTAATACTATAGTCAGACAACTCTCAGTTTCTTAGCGAATACAAGAACTGACTGCCCTACTGCAACACTAAAAGCAACAAACTATGGTTGTCTATTACAACGGCGATTCCAACGATAATTACTTCTACAACACCTACAATGACGTTCTCTCTGCACTCGGTGATGGCGGTAACGATACCTTAATCGGAAATTATTACTATGGCTATAACGATACCCTCTCTGGTGGAGATGGCAACGACTATCTCTATGGATATGGAGGTAACGACTATATAAGCGGGGGTGCTAATAATGATGTTCTTGTCGGAGATATTGGCAATGACACCCTTGATGGTGGTACAGGCTATGATGCCATGTACGGAGGCACAGGAAACGATATTTATGCAGTCGATAGCGTTTATGATGCAATCATTGAAGAACTCAATCAAGGGATTGATACCGTCTACGCTTCAGAAAGCTACACCCTTGGGAATAATCTGGAGTATTTAGTTTTAACAAACTCAGCCTACTACGGTTACGGCAACAGCCTCGATAATGCCATTTACGGAAATGACATCAGCAATTATTTATATGGGGATGCAGGTAATGATCTTCTAGTTGCGGGTGATGGTAATGATACTATCGTTGGAGGCACGGGCTATGATTTGATGTATGGTGAAGACGGCAATGATGTCTATTTTGTAGACAGTGCGGCCGACAGCATCGCTGAGGAAGCCAATCAAGGCTTAGATTACGTCTCTTCTTCAATTAGCTATACCCTTGGCAACAACCTAGAGTATTTATTCCTTACAGACTCAGCCTACTACGGCTACGGCAACAGCCTCGATAATGTCATTCTTGGAAATGATATCGATAATGTTCTCAATGGTTTTGGAGGTAACGACTACCTCGATGGCGGTAATGGCAATGACTATATCGATGGTAGTGCAGGCAATGACACCATCCTTGGCAATAATGGCAATGACTACCTGATTGGCTATTTTGGTGGCAGTACCAGTGAATATGACTATTTCACGGGCGGACTCGGGGGGGATATGTTCGTATTAGGTAATGCCTCTGGAGCTTTTTATCAGGAATCCGCTAGCTATGCCGTTATCACAGATTATGCGGCCGCAGAGGGAGATTTAATCCAACTGTACGGAAACGCAAATAACTACTCTCTCAGCTACAGTAACCATAACCTAGGCACTAGTGCAGTTGATACGGCGATTTACTATGGTGCCGAGTTGATTGCTTTTGTTCAAGATACGACGACGATTAACTTCTGGTATGCCTAAGTGGAAGGGAAGGAAGATAAGGGAGAAAAAATACTGTGTATTGAAGGCAACTTCGCATAACTGTCTCATCTGGGAGCATGTCAGGTTTGCACGGACAGCCCCTCATCCCCGCACTGCGTGCCGCTACGCTAACATCCCCCAGCCCCTTCTCCCCAAGGGAGAAGGGGAGCAAGAGTTCAAAGTCCCTCTCCCTCAGGGAGAGGGATTTAGGGTGAGGGCTAACAAAGGTGACATGCTCCCGTCTCATCTTCCCTTTAATCGGGATGAGTGCCAGAACTTGAAGTCGGAGATGGTGTAAGGGTGGGCAAAATGCGATCGCAAAAAAACAGCGTTCCCGATGCCACACACAAGGGAATGGTCAACAAATTCAGCAAAGGAATACTCACCAATCCCAAACACACTAACCCAAAAGTAGCACTAGCTGGGAAACTTTTAAACACAATTTTGAGTTTCTCTCGAAATTGAAAGCGTCGGCGTTCTACGGCGGCATCAAGAAAGTCAAGACAAACAAACATTACGGCTAGTGCAATACTCCCTATAGTGGCTGTCAATGCTCCCATTCCGGGAATTAAACTGAGTGGAAGTAGCACCATCCCCACTCCTATTGCTAACACCAGTTTTTTCAATTCAAATAGGATAGCTCGCCCAATATCCCGAAAAATTCCTACTTCTACAATATGAATTTGGCCTGTGCGTAGCTTCTCCAGTTGTTCCGAAAGCTGCCCATACCAGGGTGCCCCCAGTAATACTCCAAATTGCGTGAATACAAAGCCAGTTAAAAGCAATAAACCTACAATTAGCAGCAAGCGCAGTAGCCATCCCAGGCCAATGACTACATAATCTAAAATACTGAGCCATCTTGGTAAATTAGCAATCAACGAGTCTACCCACTCAGTGAGACTCAACATTAAGTTTGTCAGACTTTCCCAACCGAAGAATATTAACCCAGAATAGAGCAAAATACCTAGCACAAAATTGACCAAAAGCGGTATAACCACATACTTCAAAAGATAAGGTTTCCGAATCAAAACGATTAAGGCTCGAAACGGGTAAGTTGCCCCTGCCAGTAATCCAAACCCATCCAAAATGTTCTTCATCATCACTCAGTAATGTCAGATTCTGTAGATATATAGACTGTTATGTTGTTAATCTGGATTCAATCTCTAACGCCCAATGGCTTGAATTAACAACACAGCCCCATCATTTTGGTATAATCAATCACTCAATAACTTAACATTTAATTCTTTCTTTGAGGAGAAGAGAAAAAGTTTAAAACCCTTTAGCTTGCAATAGTGATTTGTCAACTGGGGGAAGGGATGAATAATACCATTTTGCTAGTCGAAGAGAATCTCGATGACCAATTTCTCATCAAACGTGCTCTTCATCCGCGTTTCCTGAATCAAACTCACTTGGTTGGAACATGGAAAAAACCAGTTGAACAGAGAAGAATTGGTAACGCTGTTTCTCCTAACTCAGTAGAACTTTCTTATATCTCTACCCCAGCGACTAATCATTCTAATAAATTAGATGTATCTGTCGAAATTGTAGAGGATAAAAAACAAGCAGCTCAATACCTAAAAGGCAAAAAAAAATATGCGAATCGAGAGCGTTATCCTCTACCTATATTAATCCTGATTAATGTGGATACGCCTCATCTAGTCGGTCTATCTTTATTAGCATGGATAAAACGACAACCGGAACTAATTCAAATTCCTATTGTGATTCTTAGTGATATTGATAAGAAAGACCAAGCCTTCAGTTTAGGTGCTAGCGCTTATATTTTTAAAACACTATGCTTTACTGAGTTAACAGCCGTTGTTAGAACTATCCTATTAGCAGATAACAAGAGAACAAAAGAGGCATCTTTGCCCTCAACTGAACGTTTTAAGACCCTACGAACTCTTGAGAATTCTGCAATTAAATCTAGTCGTCGAGAGCAAAGTAGAATGGGTGATGCCAGCAGAAACCCATCTTGGGCGAAAATGAGAAAAAAACAACGTTCATTTAACTTAAAAACTCGCCCTATCCCCCCTTATTGAAAGGTGTATCCTTACCTTATTAAAAGACTTGGCGTGATTCTAAATGTGCCTCAATTTCCTTGCGAGTACGCCAAGCCGTTCGCATTTCATTACGGGCATACAATGGCAATTGATCGCCAATATGAGGTGAGCCCGGTTGCGTCGCATTTCCATAGACATTGAGTACTTTAGCCCGAATGGGATTAGAAAATTCAATCGCGGCAATATAGCTATCTCCAGCAACAGACTGAAAACCTCCATCTGCCGCGAGAGGGGCTAAATCAATGACTCGGAAAATTCCAAATTGTCCAGGCCCTCCACTGGCGGGTAATTGCACATCGCCATAACGCAGTCGCGCAATATCTCCCCACTGCACATCTAGCGAACCATAGAGTAATTTAACCGTTGTGGCAACCGTTTCTAACACCTTGACAGCCGCCTCAGGGTCTGCTATTCCATTAGGAGTTGTCAAGGGCGAGTTTGCAGTCCAGGGATTGGCATACAGGTTTTTTGTGGGCATGGTTCGCGCCCAAGCCGCAAAGAGGACTGCCCCTTTACTATTCGCATCGGCTTTGCGATCCCACGCTTGTAAGACATCAGCCGCTTGAGTGGCCAACTCGCCACCTTGCTGTCGTGCTGCTGAAATTAAGTCTTCTAATACTCGATCTGCTAACTCCATGTGGGAGGAGAACTTATCAGCAATCATTTGCTCGAAGCTAATTTTTTGCTTCTCCATCAGCATCTCAACCGATCGCTGCGCCCGCAAGTGCATAAAACGGGGTGCCATATCCGGCGGATACTCTTTGGGATTCAGGACTTGGGGAAAGGTAGAAGTCCAAGGGGGGTCATTGCAATTTTGTAACCAACCACTTGGAGGGTCAACAACACGAGGTAAGTCTGGGTAAGGATAGGTTTTTGTCCATAGAGTAGCAGAGGTATCACCGGGGACGACACCCTGCCAGACATTCCAATCTCCTTGAGAGTGTATCGGCACCTGACCATTGAAAAGATATAGGATATGGCCGTTGACATCGCTGTAGAGGATATTAAACATGGGCAACTGCAAGCGTTTTAATACCTCTTCAAACTCACTCAATTGGTGTGAGTGTGCCATATCCCAAAATTGTTTCATGATATGGGGTTGGTCTAATCCCACAACCCGCACCGCGATCGCATTCCCTTCCTTCTGGGCGATAACAGGCCCATGAATGGATCGCCGCACGATTAACGGTTCATCCCTAAGCGTACCGTCTGCTTGCTTAACTTTGATGGTTTGCGTTTCAGTTTTAAACGGACGTACCTCTCCATCCCAGCGATAACCTCCATCCGCTAGCGTTAGGGCGTAGGCATCCCAGCCATCATGGGTATTTACGGTATACGTCCAACCGAGATGATCGTTAAACGCGATCGCTAACATCGGCATTCCTACTAAAGTCACCCCATACGCATCCAAATCAGGTGCTTTTAGCTGCGCCTCATACCATAAATAAAAATCAGACCAAGGTAAATGGGGGTTAGCCAGTAGCATTGCCTTACCAGTGGCGGATTTAGATGGTGCGATCGCCCAGGCATTAGAACCGACTAAACTACCAATATTATCTTCTTCAATACTGGCTACCCCTGATTCTCTTACTCCCCCCTTACCAAGGGGGGTTGGGGGGGTGTATTGAGCAGACTTTAATAAAGTTGATTTAAGATTAGCTACACCTTGGGGACTCATCACAAAGTTAAAATGAATCACCCGTTGAACGTGCGCCAACACATCCACCCCATCGATTGGTAATACCTGTTTCAAGTCAGGTTTAATTTGGGTAGGATTTTTTTGAACATAAGCATTTATACCTGCGGCAAATGCATCGAGATAGCTACGGATGTCCGGACTTTGTGCTTCATACCATTCCTTTGCCCGACTCGGAATCCCCATTGTTCTAACATACTGGTCAGAATTCAGGTAATTTTCACCCCAATACTCTGCCGCTCGTCCCCGTGCTTGACCATACAGCCGTAGAATTAAATCCCCGTGACTTTGCATTTGTGCCCAGCCAAAGGATTGGAAGAGTTCGCGATTACTTTTCGCGTAAATGTGGGGTACGCCCCAAGTATCCCAAAGAATTTCGGTACGAACTAAACCTGTAGCCGGATTGCGAATACTTGCCAGCAAGGCCATAACTAAGCCCACCAGCAGAGGAATAATCCAGAGTAATCGCTTTCTCACACGCATAGAACGCATTCCATCGTATGTAATATGAGTCCTGTCATCGGTTAGAGTGCCTGAAATAGTTTACAGGGTTCTCGTGCAGAATTCCGGTGGTTCGTCGCTATTGTGCATTTAAGAAAGCATCATGCAGATTGCCCAAAAGACGCACAGGCGCTCCAGTGGCGAAGACATCCTGAAAATTTCTCGTAAGTGACTTGACACTCAGTAATCGATATACTACATTGATAATACAAAGCAAATTCAGCTAACAATCCTCGGATAATTTAACACCTGAGAATTGAGATAGGCGGAATGCAAACATAGTTTTGCAGCTTTAATTTTGGGAGAAAATCATGTGGCGGATAGCTCAATGGTAGAGCGCCAATTTTGCCTGAAAGGGACGAACGAATTAGGGTTATCGTCTGTTAAACGAATCCCCCCCTTGTTCACCGGAGGTTGCGGGTTCAAATCCCGCTCCGCTACACCAAATTAATTGGAATACTTGAGTTTTCAATTCAATTCCTGAATACCATTTCACATTAAAAGTGTTACACATCGACCCCCCTAACCCCCCTTATTAAGGGGGGAAGAAGAAAAGATATCTGTAACAAGTAATAAGTGAATTGGTTTAATCATTAGTTCTCCAACAATAATTGAACAACTTCATGTGACGGGTGGCGAAAGTGGCAAACGCACCTAAACATCCTTAATTCACTCCTTGCCCGAAAAGGCCGAAGAGTTGAGGGTTACCGCACCTAAAACGGGGTAATTGCGGGTACTCCTTCGGAGAACGCTGACGCGAACGACTCCCGCCCCGTCACACCAAATTAGTTTTGAATTTTGAATTGAAATGTGGTGAGTAGCTCAGTGGTAGAGCGCTAAAACATCCTTAATTCATATCTTGCCTGCAAAGGCCGAAGAGTTGAGGGTTATCGATTTGGGATCGAGAGGTCGCGGGTTCGACTCCCGCCTCGCCACCTTCCCTTATTGCCCGAATAGGGCTGGGAGAGTGACCACATGAATTACAAATTTTTCACTCAAAAAACGACAAATACACCACAAACTCAGCCGATTCCTGGCCGAGAATCAGAAATGATTCAAGGTCGTTCTGGCGGCTGGATGTTTAATGCTGGAACTTGGAAACTATTGCGGCGTTGTCTGTTAATTGGTACGGCACAAAGTACTTACTATGCTGGCAAGAAAGAATTAACAGATGAGTTTGTCGAGGTTGTATTTAGAGCGACTAAAGAAGACCCCAACCGCGTAGCCGAAGAAATCCTTTATGCTAGCGATGGTCGCTCGATTAACAATAGCGCCCCCATTTTTGCACTGGTGCTGTTGTCGATGGGAGAACAACCCGAAGCAAAAAAGGCATTTCAAGAAATTTTTCCCCAGGTTGTCCGTACTGGCAGCCACTTCTACGAATGGATGAGTTACACCAAGTCTCTACGTGGGTTTGGTAAGGTGATTCGTGAGGTGGGTAAGAATTGGCTGTGCTCAGAAGATGTCCAAGGTTTAGCCTATCAACTGCTCAAGTACCAGCAGCGTAATGGCTTCTCACACCGAGATGCATTGCGACTATTCCACGTCAAGCCATCAACGGAAGAACACCGACAGTTGTTTAAGTGGGTGGTGAAGGGTTGGGAAGAACTTCCTCCAGAAATTCCCTCCCCTGCATTGGCTCAGATTTGGTGGTATGAGTGGCTCAAGCGGAATCCAACCCAAACCCATGAAGCGATTATTGCAGGTCATCTGACCCATGAAATGGCTGCACCCGTGGGCAAAATGGACAAGCAGGCATGGCAGTTGCTGTTCAATCAAATGCCGATTGGAGCAATGCTGCGTAACCTGGGTTCCCTAACGGAGTTGGGTGTGTTGCGTGCGGACGAACGTAATAATCTCAAGCGGGTTGAAGCCGTCCTTAATAACAAGCAGCATCTACGCAAAGGGCGAATTCATCCGATTGATGTCTTAAAAGCCCTCAAAACCTACAAATCAGGTGGACGCTTGGGACGTAGCCAGAAAACCTGGAACCCAGTTCCCCGCATTGTGGACATTTTGGAAAAGGCAGTTGAGTTGTCTTTTGAAGTGGTGGAACCCACGGGTAAAGTGTTCATGCACGCGGTGGACATCTCTGGCTCAATGTCCTGCGGAGTGGTGAATTCAGTCGGACTTAGCTGTTGCGAGATTGCCACGACAATGGCACTGGTTACGGCTAAAGCCGAGAAAAACTACATGATTCGCGGCTTTTCTACTCAGTTCATCGACTTGCATATCACTTCTCAAGATAGCTTTAGTTCTGCGCTTCGCAAAGCCAGCAACCGAAACTTCGGTGGAACTGATGCATCCGTTGCTTACGATTGGATGATTAAAAACAAGTTCAAAGCAGATGTAGTTTGCTTCTGGACTGATAACGAAAGCTGGGCGGGACGGCATCATCCGTCTCAGGCATTAGCTCAGTATCGCGAGAAGGTTAACCCAAACCTGAAAGCGGTATACGTCACCCTTGCACCTTATGGGATTACGCTGGTTGACCCTAATGACCCTCTGTCTTGGGATTTGGCTGGTTTTGACCCTGGTGTACCCCGTCTCATCCAAATGTTAGCGACGGGTGAGCTTTAAATCTAAGGGGTAGGTCTTCTACCCCTACCTGGCGGGTTTGCCCCTCATTCGTCCCTTGCCTGAAAAGGCCGTAGAATTGAGGGTTATCGGTTACGTCTCCACCACATCGGGGACTAGCGGGTTCAATTCCCGCACCCGCCGTATTCTCTTCATCTCCGGTTAAATGACCATAAAACCTGTAGGGGCGGGTTTTGATGTTCAGTTTTCGGTACTGCCCAAAGCTGATTGCTAAACCCGCCCCTACGATAATCTGATTATTCAAACGGATGGTATATAACAAACGACAAACAACTAGTAACAATAATTTTTTTCATGGGGTTTACTGTAAAGCATGAAGGTGATCGTTCTCACAATAGATGAGTTCGCATCTCACTCACACTCGTAAGCTCGATCATTCCTAAGATGTGCTTATTATCGCAGTTTCTTACTGACTCGGTTCACAAGCGTTTGAGTGCTCAATCACGAAATAATTCTTGTCTTAAATATAGAATATTAATTAAGAAATCATCTCATCTGCTTATGAAATCATGTCTAAAGCTCTGTGGAAACAACCCAAAAACCAGCCCTTCACGACCTATCGAGACCCCAAAACAGGTCGATGGATAACAGTGAAATCACCAGAACCGATTGTAGAAAAAATTGTTGAAGCCCCTCTTTATCGCGACTCCCAAACAGGTCAATGGATAACTATCAAACCCATACAAACGTAAGGGCTGCTATTAAGCTGTTACGCTAACCAAGGTTTAATAATTTTGAATTTTGAATTTTGAATTTTGAATTGTTTACTCCTCATCTAAAATCTCTAGTATGGCTTTAGGAGAAAGTTTATCCTTAAACCAAACTACTTTTGCGGGTACATTTTGAACTTTCACGCCTGCCTTATCTAGATTTAATCGTTCAGAAATAGCAATAATTAAATTGTCGCATTCTGCCCGACGCACTTGAGAAAATTTCTTTTGTAAGTATTCTGGACGCCAAAAACCAATAATTTCTAGTAAATAGTCCCGTCCATCGGGATGAACAAGGCGAAAATCGGGAATCATCACACTCCCTGGAATCGGAATTAGGTCAACTTCTCGCTCTAATATCCAGTCTGTTTTCAAAGACTCCCAACGTTTGGCAAAAGAAGCTTCTAACATACTGTCATAGGGTTTACCTGGTGGATAGTGAGTGACTAAACCACATTTATCATCTAGGCTAAACCGTCCTGTTTTAGGAGCACCCGTATAGGGGTCACGATTTTGTAAGGTTGCTTTGAGACTCCATTTTGTAACGTGTAAAAGAGCAGGTAGCAGTTTGGCGATCGCTAAACCATAGCGCGTACTCGACTTAAATAAACTGGTTGGCCCATCAATCGTAATCGTAAACCCCTGATCGGCATCCCCCTCAATGTAATTCATCAATCCAAACAGTTTTAAATAGCGAAATAACAGCTTATACTCACCCGGAACATTGCGATGGGCATTGAGGATTAACTGACTCGCTCGGTAGAAAATTCCCTGAGCTTGAGATAAGTTATAGCGGTGTAGGAGTGCTTCAGGTGCTGGGTCATCAAACTGGGTTAAAATGCGATTTTCCTGCAAATCTGCATAAAGTCCCTGGCGAATTTGCAACGGTAGGACTTCGCGGTTTAACTCTTGAGTGAGGGTAGTGCTGAGAGTTTCTAAAGTTGCCTCAGTGGCGCGAGTACTGGGAACGGATTGGGCGGCCAGACTAAAGACTCGTTGTCGTAGTTCTTTGGGTTCTAACGGACTGATGATTTCAAAGGTACAGAAGCTACTTTTAAGAATGTGTGCCAAACCCCTTTTTAAGCGATAATCTGGGCTGTCGCCTTCGAGTTCCGATAGCTGTTTGTCGAGTTCACCTTGGGTACTCCCGACAGCGTTTTGGAAACAAGTAATGAATTCAGTGGCGATCGCACAAGTTGAGGCATCGATAGGCAATCGCTTGGGAATAATCGTTTCCCCATTTTGTCGATGAATTAATAGCTCGGTTGGTAACATAAAATTGCTGATCGATTAATACTTGAGCCACCTGTAGCCGTGGTATTCATGGGGTAGGGGCAAAGCTACTGTAACTGATGGTTAAGGAGGGTGATGAATGATGAGACGAGTGATGCCTAGACGACATAGTTCGCCATATACCGTTTATAGAATGTTGGAGTGCCGACCGGATCGATTTGAGGATTGGTACGAGCAAGGTAATGCGTTGTTTGATCGCAGGCACTATCAAGAAGCTCTTACCAGCTACGACCGAGCGTTGGAATATAATCCTGATGAATATTGGGCTTGGTATGGTCGGGCTGATGTTTTGTATGCGTTAGATCATTATGAAGATGCCTTGGCTAGCTATGATAAAGCCTTAGAAAGTCAACCTACTGATTATTGGGCATGGTGTCAACGGGGTAATGTACTTCGGCAGTTGGAGCGCTATGAGGAGGCGATCGCTAGCTACGACAAAGCCTTAGAAGTTCGGCCTTGGGATTATTGGGCGTGGTATAACCGAGGGCGTGTGGCCTTAGAGGATTTGGACTGGTATGAAGAAGCGATCGCTAGTTTCGATCAAGCCTTAAAAGAACGCCCAGATGATTACTGGAGTTGGTATCGCAGAGGAGACGCTTTGCGGCAATTGCAGCGCTATGAAGAGGCGATCGCTAGCTATGATGAAGCGATTAAGGAGCGACCTCAAGATTACTGGGCTTGGTATCGACGGGGCGATGCTCTGCGTCACAATGGACAACTCGAAGAAGCGTTAACCAGTTATGACCAAGCCTTGGAGGCTAAACCTGATGATAACTGGAGTTGGTATCAGCGAGGCGAGGTACTGCGGCGATTGGGCCGATATCAACAAGCGGTGTCTAGTTATGATGAGGCGCTCGATATTGAGCCCGATGATGAATATGCTTGGTACAATCAAGCCTGCTGCTATGCCTTGCTGGGAAATACTGAACGGGCGATCGCCAGCTTGCAAGAAGCCATTACTTTGAATCCTGAAGAATATCAAACCTTAGCCAAAACTGACCCCGATTTGAATAACTTACGGGATAATAAACAGTTTCAGGCTTTGTTGCTTGATTGGTCATCCCCTTAAAATAGGCAGTATTGAGCAATAGCTTTATACCAATAAAGAAGAGAGCCATATATGTGACTCTCTCGATCATCAGGGTGCATCTATTAATTTCATTATTATCTTTAGGGGTGGGGGTCGTCACCCCCTATTTTGTAAAGAGTTGATAAAGTGCGAATCGGGACTAAATTTTTATTCAGTTCAATGAATAGAATTTTGGATTAAATAACTCGATAAACAATAGCACCATCATGTTCTCGGTTATAGGAACGCACTAAATCCTGGCGTTCTAGTTCCATCACCATATCTCTGATTTTTTCTGGTGGGAGTCCCGTTTCAATCACTAGATCAGCTAACGTGACTTCACCCTGTTGTTTGCCAAACTTCAAGACTTGCACTCTAGCATCTGGAAGGGGAGCATAATAATTAGAACCAATCTGTAACCCTTTGTGCTGAGCAAGCTCTCTAGCTTTGCGGACAGACAGGGAATTTTCAGCCGTCAGTGCAATAATAAAAAAACCGTATAGGCTACTGGCACTATCTTCTTCCATATCCATCGCCTCTTCTGCCGACATGAGGAAAAACATGGCAAAAAAGGCAATGATGGCAGCCTTGTAACGGATTGTATAGATGTATCCTGCAAAGGGAAATAAAAGAGTCAGTACGGCTGTAATCCAAACTTTTCTGTTAGCGCGTGTCTGAATAGTTCTGAGTGTTTTTTCACTCTCGGACATAAATTCAACTCTCCGAGTTAATGAGTGGCTCTATAGAAATTGAGCAGGATACGATTTAATTTGTTCCGCGTCTACTCTAGAATAAATCAAATAACAGGCTGTAGATGTGAATTTTTATTGGAATACTCGGTTACTTTGAAGTTTACTTTTTGTAGTTGATATTAATTTTTATAGGTATATTTTTTGAGTTCTCTTTAATAAAAACTGTGTTTCTTAGCTTCTCTTTAATTACAAATTACTGTTTCAAATAAAAAATGACTGCTTAGATAGAGATTCACCGATAAGTGCGAAAACTTCTAATCTAAGGAGTCAGAATAAATTTGTATTTACTTCAAAATCTATTAATTCAATCGAATCTAGTCCTAATCTTGGCTGAAGATAGATCTAGACTTACTCGCTAAATTAGGAAATAAGTTGCAAAAACACAACCCTACCGAAATGATGCTATGAGTAATTATTATCTAACATAGCGTTGAAGAATGCGGCGATGCATATACCTGTCAGTATTATTACAAGGATGTCAACCATCTTTACCCCCTGATTCCTTCCTACGAAAAATAATAGCTCTTTTTCCCAAAGTCATCTAACCTGCGATAGAGGGAGGAATGTAGCAAGAATGGTATCTGTATAGCAAAATTCATTTATGTTAGCTACAGATATTGATAACGTCGAAACTGGAAGGTAAAGGGATATGGTGACTAATATGTAGCTAACATTTAAGTAAACAACAGAATAAGGGCGCACGTCGGTGCGCCCCTACGGATGCGGTTAAACATCAAGTTGTGTAATTCCTGCCAGTTTTCAATCTAGCCAAGTATACAGCTTACTAAGCTACCACCACAGCGGCTTTGATCTCAAAAATCTTCTCAATCGCATCCTCAACTACCTTATCCGGTGTCGAAGCTCCAGAAGTCACGCCGACAACAATTTCTCCGGGTGGTAGCCAATTTTCAGCTACTTCTAAATCATGTCCCAAAGGCTTATGTTCAACTCGATTTCCCGGCCCGATTCGGGTAGCACTATCGATGTGATAGGACGGAATTCCCCGCTCGATCGCGATTTCTTGCAAATGAGTTGTATTAGAGGAATTATACCCACCAATCACCACCATTAAATCTAATCTTTCTTCTACGAGTTCAAACATGGCATCCTGCCGCTCTTGAGTCGCATCGCAGATGGTATTAAAGCTTTGGAAATGTTCATTGAGCTGAGTCGGATCATACTTTTTCATCATGGTACGCTCGAATAGCTTACCAATTTGTTCAGTCTCGCTTTTCAGCATGGTGGTTTGATTGGCAATACCAATGCACTCTAAATCAGTGTCGGGATCGAAGCCAACTGAGCAAGCTTGGCTGAACTTGGACATAAATTCATCCTTGTTGCCACCGTTGAGAATGTAATCGGCAACATACTCTGCTTCTTTCATATTCAGCACCACAAGGTATTTCCCGGCAAAGGAACTTGTGGCCACTGTTTCTTCGTGCTTATATTTGCCGTGAATAATGGAGGTATAACTCTTTTTTTTATGCTTCTCAACCGTGTTCCAAACTTTGGATACCCAAGGACAGGTAGTATCAACAATCTTGCAGTTTTTATCATTCAAAAGCTGCATTTCCTGAACACTAGCACCGAAGGCGGGTAAAATCACCACATTACCCGACTCAACCACTGTAAAGTCTTTTTGACCGTCCACAACTGAGATAAATCCCACATTCATCTCCCGGAGGCGTTGATTGACAGACGGGTTATGAATAATTTCATTGGTAATCCAGATGCGCTCGGTGGGGAAGTGTTGCCGAGTTTCGTAAGCCATCGCCACAGCTCGCTCTACACCCCAACAAAAGCCAAAGGCTTCAGCGAGGCGGATGGTAACATTTCCCCGTTGTAGCCGATAGTTATTGTCGCGAATTTGCTGAATTAGAGGGCTTTGATATTCTGACTGTAACTGAGTAGCGACTTCGGCTTCGTGGCCAAATCCCTTGCGATGGTAGTTTTCTGAACTCTGGAGCGATCGCTTAAACGCTTTTGTATCCATGCCGCTTGTCCTACAAACTAACTGTAAACAATATTTAATTTCCCCTCGATCATAAAGTGTTAGGACGCCCTAATTGAACGTGAGTTCAACGGGCTAGAAAACTCAAGCTCCTTTAACGAGTTGGTTCACTCTGTTGCGTCTTCTACTTGAGGTGGGGTATAGACCACCCGAAAGCCAACATCGTTGGCTAGAGCAAACGCATCCATGGAACACCGGAATGAGGAATGACATTGTTTGGGATAGCTGCGCCACGAACCCCCTCGCAGCACAACGGGCAAAAAAGGCTCATCTTCATCATCGTTGCACCATTCCCAAACTAGCCCGTGCATATCGAAAAGCCCAAAGGCATTAGCAATATTGTAATGACCCACAGGCGTAGTTTCTCGACGGAATAAACCGCGTGGACTGCCATGTTGGTAAGCATGAGTGCCGTTGTAGTTGGCTAGATCTGTCGTAATGGTTTGACCGAAATAAAACGGAGTAAAAGTTCCTGCCCGACAAGCATATTCCCATTGAATTTCACTAGGCAAGCGGTAAGGCAAAGACGTTTGGCGAGAAAGCCGTGCACAAAATTCCCTTGCCTCGTACCAGGAAACTTGCTCAACCGGGTGATTGCTACCTTGGAAGTAGGAAGGATTTAAGGGCAATTGACGCTCAATAGGAGCTAGTCTGGCCAAGGCTATCCACTGAGATTGAGTGATAGGGTATTTGCTCATAAAAAATGGGGCAACAGTTGCACGATGCTGCCAATAGGGCCAGAAACCTTCTTCGCCATTCTCTGCTGCCCCCATCAAAAAAGTGTCACCGGGAATTGCCACCATTTCTAAGCATGCCTGTTGGTTTAGGTGTTCCATGTAACTGGAGGCTTGCTGATAACCACGAGTGAGTTCTTGCCCCTGGGCATTGACTGTTACCGTTTCAAATTCAAATGCGGTCATGCGGTCTTTCACTGACCAATGTAACAAGCGTTGTTTCGCGCCCTGCGTTCCTCCTAAAACGGCATCCCAAGCACGGGCATGGAGAAGACTACCTAAGACAAGTGCATCTTTATCTGGTTCATTCGGCTGCATCTGCATCTCCCAGACGGTGTTGTTTGAGAACTGCCAGGCCAATCATTTAGGTCTATTTCTATATAGCTCTATTTTGAAGGTATTACTTTGAAGTTAACTGAGTAAGCTGGGCTTTTTTGATATCTTCTGAGTCGAGGATAAGTTGATTGAGGACAATAAGTGCATTACGCCAAACCCCATATCCTTGAGAGTTTAGATGCAATCCATCGGTACTCAGTTCAGTCTTCAAGTTACCTTCAGTGTCGGCAAATAGGGGATAAAGATCGAGATAAACCACATTTTCTTGCTCGGCAATTGCTTGAAGTTGTTGGTTCAATTTTTGGATGCGACGATTGGGAATCGCCAGTAAGCGATCGCGCCCTTCCCACGTCACCTTTTGGGCGCTATGGGGTAAAATCGACTGAACCACAATCGTGGCTTGAGGATGAACTCGCCGTAAATACCGCAGGATAAGCTGCTGGTTAGCCAAAATGGTTTCGTCTTGGATGCCTCGAATCAAGTCATTAATGCCAATCATTACCAAAATGGCATCCGGTTGAGTCTGATCAAATAACTCCAATCGATTGAGTAACCCTTTGGAGGTTTCCCCCGAAATCCCTTGATTGAGCCAGATGCGCTCTGGGGGTAACATTTCATTGGGAAACCACAACGAGAGGGAATCACCGGCAAGAATGGTTAAATGTTTGGGCTGTTGCCTTGCCGCGACTTCCGCCTCTTGCCCCAGCAATTCTACCCACTGTTGATAATTGAGTTGATGGCGTGGCCCCAAGTCGGGTACTGACTCAGTACCAGGCCGGGATTGAGCAATGCGTGTGGCTGTGGCTGAATGAATCAGGGGAGAGGATATCGAGTACTGGCGTTTACCCAGTAGTAGGGCAATCGTTGTTAAAACGAGTAACCCATTCGCCGCTAGAGACAAGAACGCCCACGCGGGTAAAGTTTTCAAGTGAGTAGACACTGGATTAAGTCTAGCATCGGGTTTGAATCAGATTTTAGTGGTAAGTTCGCTTTGCATTCAAGTTGTAGGAGGGGAATCTGTAAACTCCCCCCATTGCTCTTACGGATGAGTATGAGAATGTGCCAGAGTTTTGCAATAGTCTCAACTGGGAAGAGATTAAATTCGGCTTGGCTTCTCTTAATTCTTGCTCACCTTTCTAACTTTTTGTGTCATTGGAAAAATGCAAAGTTTCTATGTTTGTGTGTGTTCTTTGTCCAGTTCCCAAATCTAACAATAATTTACTGTTGTTTGAAATTTCGGGAGAAACAAAGTTTTTCGCTCTAGCCTGTAATTGACTTACTCCAAATACTCTAATACTGATGGTCAAGATTAGGATAGGCTGGACTCGTTTGTACAACTATCTTAAGATAGATTCTGTTTCGTAAAATCTGAACAAAATTCTCGGAAGAAGGATAATCAGTTTCTACCCACCCAAAAGAAATCGTCTTCTCGCTCTTGTTAGCTAGCAATCACCCATCCAAATATTGAATAAGGGTATGACATTCTTGTGCCAGTCTCATGAATTTTCTAGGTGAGGAATTATTCGCATTACTAGACCCATATTTGATAAATTTTCTCTTTCCTCAACCCAAGATAGATGAATTTCGGTTCTAATCGTATTTTAAAATACAGAATATATTTGATTTTTGTGAAGCAGTATATTCATTCACACTAAAAAGCTTAAATCCACCCAGTATGCTGCAAGCTTATTTTTAAGTAGTCAATCAGTAGAATCTATCCTAAAGTTGCTATGAACAGTAAATTATTAAGCCTTATTACCGCCACCTTAGCTACCTCAGTATGGTTACCACTGGATCAAGAAGCGTTTGCCGGTAGTGTTGAGTTTCAAAGCAACCCTGTAAAAGAGTCCGAGGTGTTAGTGCCTAAGGTTAGCAGTAGTAAGGGGATGAGTCGTGGATTATCCCTGAGTCGGAAAGAAGCCAGCGCCGATAGAATCTCTGCGGTAAGCGAGGAATCCCTTTCCATGGATACGCCTGCTCAGAAGAACAAGGCTATTGCTAACAATTTAGCTGATGGCACGGTTCAGGTTGGTAATACTTTAGGTGGACTTTTCACTGCCTTCTTTATTGGTAGCATAATTATAGGACTGCTGTGTACAAGAAAGCGCACTACTCGCTCTGCGATTCTACTCCGCCAAATTGAAATGTTAGAACGAATTTGGGCAATGGAATCTTACCGCCACAGATAAGCTATGCCATCCCCAAGACAAAAGTATATGAAATAAATCTAAGCAACAATTGCTGATAAAAAATAGAGAAGTGACCTTCAATAATTTAAGGTCGCTTCTCTGTGAAGTTATGAACTGTGTAACCTTGAACCTGAGATGGGTAACGGTCTCAGGATAGTTTTGGAACTAGAATGTTGCCGATCTTCGTGAGCGATTTTATAGATAGGAACTATCGCACGACATTATCCGTTTTACTCTTATCGCATTGGACTATCAATTACACCCCCAGCATTACCCGTCATTCCACTAGGTACGCTGTGAATTCCACCTGCACCAGCTTCCTTGAGGAATCCGCTGTAGGCTTCCATACCGTGTTCGCCAATATCCAACCCTTCCAATTCTTCTTCGGGAGTGACACGAATACCCAAAGTAGCTTTGAGTGCCAGCCAGAAGATTGTACTCAGGAGAACGGTCATGCCGCCCACGGCCAAAATACCCACAATCTGAGGCAGAAGTTGACTGAAGGCACCGCCATAAAATAAACCTGCTTTTGGACCAGCCGTATATAAGGGAGCTGTGCCGTGTAGAACTACATCAGGTCCGACACTAAACAGCCCTACAGCCAAAGTTCCCCAGATGCCGCACACCAAGTGAACTGAGGTTGCACCTACAGGGTCATCAATTTTGATGCGATCAAAGAAGGTGACAGAGAAAACAACGATAACGCCTGCAACTACGCCAATTAGAGCAGCAGCAGGAATGCTCACGAAGGCACAGGGAGCAGTAATTGCCACCAAGCCAGCGAGGATACCGTTGATGATCATCGAGAGGTCGGGCTTACCCAGATACAACCAAGCGGTTACGGTTGCTGCTACACCTCCAAAGGCAGCAGCCATGTTTGTGGTAATCGCGACGTGTGCGATCGCATTAGGATCGGCTGCCATTGTAGAACCTGGGTTGAAGCCAAACCAACCTAACCAGAGAATCAAGCAACCTAAGGTGGCGATGCTCATATTGTGACCCGGTAGCGCTGTCACATGACCATCTTGATATTTTCCAAGACGAGGCCCCAAGAAGGCTGCCCCCATCAATGCTGCCCATCCTCCAACGGAGTGAACTACAGTAGAACCCGCAAAATCAAAGAAGCCCATGGAAGCTAGCCAGCCACCGCCCCAAATCCAGTGTCCTGTAATGGGATAGGCAATGCCGACGAGTAAAAGGCAAAAAATCAAGAAGTCAACAAACTTAATCCGTTCAGCAACTGCACCGGAAACAATCGTTGCGGCTGTTCCAGCAAACACCAACTGGAAAAAGAACTTGGCCAGTAGCGGCACCCCAGTCCAATTCAGCGCACCGAAGACTCCTTGGTAGGCGTCTCCTGTTGCAGGACTGTTATCTGCCCCCATTAAGAAAAATCCGGTGGTGCCCATGAAACTATTGCCATCACCGAACATTAGGCCAAAACCAATGACCCAAAATGCAATCGTCGATAACGCAAATACGATCAAGTTCTTGGCTAAAACGTTAACCGCATTCTTTTGCCGACAGAAGCCTGTTTCTAACATCCCGAAACCAGCGTTCATGAAGAACACCAGCATCCCGGCAATCATCACCCACATGGTGTCCAGACCAATCTTTAGGTCTGCTGTTGATGGGCCTTCGGTGGCTGCATCTTGAGCTACGGCCGCATAACTCCACACCAAAAAGATAATTGATGCTAGAGGGATACAAGCTTTCCAACTCGGACTCAGCCGTTTGATTGTTGTTGATAACTGCTTGAACAATGAGGTCGATCCCCGAAATTGGGCTGATCTACCTGAAGAACCTGAAGAGGAGCGCCTACTTTGATTGAGCGATTTTCTCCTCCTGAAAGTTTTCTTGAACGTTAGTCTAGACATTTCCACTGAACTTTCCTTAAATCTGTGAAACACATCCCAACCTTTAGCCAAACCACTGTAAAACAAGGCAAAACAAGCCTGAAATCGCTGCTTTCCTGATAGAAGCTGTTTGACATAACTACGCTTCTATTTACAGGTTCTACTGCTAGTTGCTAGCGCACTGGTCGCTCAAGGAGGCGGCGATCTTTTTAAGCTGAATTGTCATCTACATGACAAAACCGTACAAACATCTCGAGAGATAGTCAAGAGGCTCAATTCCTCTGAAGAGATAGTTACCCCGAGTTCACTTTAAGTCTGTTCAGTCTTGTATGTATTACAGCAGTTTTCTGTATCCAAATATACGGTTTTTTAGCAATTTCATAAAAGCTTTCTCATTCTCAACGAACGAGGCAATATTGTTTGTAGCGAGTTTAGCCATAAGCAACCTTCCCCTTGGGCTGGATGTGAAAGGGGCGATGTAAAATGCGGTTTTACGGTTAGAATTGGGGACTGCTAAACGTGAACTTAAATTTTATGTAAAATTCATAAAATTTCTGGATGAAAAATCTAGGCAAGTCAATAATAGGTTGGGTTTTCTTAAGTAATTTGTAAGAAAAGTTACCCTCAATGATTTTTTCGATTGTTGAGGAAGACCCATGATTTTAAGAAGAATATTCTCTGTGAGAAAAGGAGTTTTTGGTTTTTTTGTAAAAAAAATTAACACCAGGGAACCCTGAACCGTTACATTGCGTCAGCCAGAAACCAGAGAACCCATGCTGGTAAACTCCGTAAAGCTAAAATTTCCGTAAGTAAAAAACTCTGTTTTTGAGGATGTGATATGTCTCGGTTATCGGTTCGGCATACAGGAAGCTCCACCTTGTTGGTTTTAGGATTAGCTGTGGGTAGCACTGCTGCGATGGTCATTTCAGCACCCGCAACAGCGGTCAGCTTTGTTGACATTCAACGTCACTGGTCGCGTCCTTTCATTGAGGCGTTAGCACAAGAAAATCTAATTAACGGCTACTCGGATCGAACCTTTAGACCCGATCAACCCGTGACTCGTGCTCAGTTTGCGGCAATGATTCGGCAAGCTTTTGATGAGAATAACATACAGTTGTCACGAGAATTCGATCAGGAGGCGGCCGACTATTGGACAAGCCGGGATTTTGGCGATACTCGCTCGTCTAATCGTCAACTGCGCCTATCTGACCCTTTGTCTAGAGCTCAAGTGATTGTAGCGCTAGCTGAAGGGATGGGTTTATCTCCTAGGGGTTCGGTGGTCAATACCTTAAACGTGTATAGAGATGCTACTCAGATTCCTAACTATGCCAGGGAAAGCATTGCCGCCGCCACCCAAGAAGGGATTATTGTTAACTATCCTGATGTAACCTACCTCGACCCCACAAAGGCCGCTACCCGTGGAGATGCAGCCGCATTCATTTATCAAGCGTTAGTTAATGAAGGAGTGCTAGCTCCCCTATCTAGCCGCACACAAGCGTCTAACTATATTGTGCGGGTGAATTCCAGAGGTGATCTCATTACAGATAACCGCAATAGCATTTCAACGGGAAGAGACAGGGAAAGAGATACGAGGACAGCAACTCAATATCGAGTTCCCAGAGGTACGTCTATTTCCGTAGAATACCCTCAATCCAATGAGATACTGGTTGCTCCGGGTGAAACACGCAATCTCACCTTAAGAGTTGCCCAAGACATTACCAACTCCCAAGGAGAAGTGTTAATCCCTCAGGATAGTGAGATTGTCGGTCAGATTGTTCCTCGTTATAGTGGTTCTCGGTTTCTCGGTGCTCAATTCGTCGCTCAACGGCTGATGATTGGCAATGAAACCTATAACAATATCAACCTTACCTCGGAACTGCTGACTGCCAGCCAGTCTGAGCCGTCCCAACCTAGCTCGATTGGGAATGCAGCCATCAATATCTTGACGGGCATCTTAACCGGCCGCAATCGTAACACCAACACTCAAGACCCCAAAGCGATCGCCATTAATCCTGACACGGATTTGGATCTCACTGTTGGTTCTGACTTTTACGTAAATGACGTAACCAATGCTCAAACTCCATTAAGATGATGACGTTTGTTGTTTGTTGCAATAAAATTCACAAATAACAAACAACCAATAACCAATAACTAAGACATTTGGTTTAAGTATTGTTGATAGCCTAGCTCATCGAGCTGGGCTTGCTTTTTCATCACAGATTCAGTTAGATCTTGGCGATATTGCTGAACTTGCTGGAGTAATTCCGGCTGGTGAGTGGCTAAGATTTGCACCGCCAATAAACCTGCATTTTTAGCATTGCCAATCGCCACTGTCGCTACTGGAATTCCCGCAGGCATTTGCACAATCGAATAGAGGGAATCGACACCTTGTAACTGACGGCTAGAGACAGGAACACCAATCACAGGCAAAGGTGTGAGCGAGGCCACCATACCCGGAAGATGAGCCGCTCCCCCAGCACCGGCGATAATTACCTTGAGTCCTCGCTGATGCGCTTGTTGGGCGTAGTTTACCATCCGTTCAGGAGTGCGGTGGGCAGAAACAATGGCCACTTCACAGGGGATATTAAATTCTTCACAGACTGCGATCGCCCCCTGCATGGTGGGTAAATCAGAATCGCTGCCCATAATAATGCCAATGAGGGGATTGTTATTCGTCATGGGTTATGTGTTATTCGGGATGAGTTATAGGTCATTGGCAATGGACAATTGTCAGAGAATGGACAACCGACTAAGAACCAATGATTTCCAATCTGGATATTATCAATGCTCGTGTACCCCATTACCACGGGTTGCAGCGAATCCGAATTGATGCACAGGGTGTGATTGAACGCATTGAACCGATGAATAAAATCTCGTCTGTAGAGGGAACTCAGGGCTTTTCTACTCTTGATGTGACCGGAGATTGGGTGTCGTTAGGAGGCGTGGATCTCCAGATTAATGGCGGGTTAGGATTAGCCTTTACCGACTTGAGGCCAGAAAGTCTATTCACATTAAAGGAAATTTGTCAATACTTATGGCATCAAGGTGTGGATGCATTTTTACCCACATTAGTCACCACTTCTGTTGAGAATATCGAGCGATCGCTGTCTGTAATCTCTCAGTTTGTCGCCACCCAATCCCTAGAACAATCCACGGCAAAGATTTTAGGTGTCCATCTAGAAGGCCCCTTTCTCAATCCCCAACAGCGGGGAGCACATCCAGCCGAGTACTTACTGCCCTTGACAACTGATCAGGTTAAGCGGGTATTAGGGGATTATGCCGATATTGTTAAAGTGATAACATTAGCCCCGGAATTAGACCCAATTGGTGAAGTCATACCCTATTTGCGATCGCTTGGTATTACCGTCAGTTTAGGCCACTCTCAAGCCACCGCCACCCAAGCTGAAGACGCTTTTAAACAGGGAGCATCAATGGTGACTCATGCCTTCAATGCCATGCCAGGTCTGCATCATAGAGAGCCTGGATTGCTCGGTGCGGCCTTAGTTCATCCTCAAGTGTATTGTGGACTCATTGCGGATGGACAGCACGTTTGCCCTACCATGATTCAACTCCTGTTGCGTTCCGGCTGTTATGAAAAAGGGCTATTTCTAGTCAGTGATGCCTTAGCACCGATTGGATTACCCGATGGAATTTATCCTTGGGATACGCGTCAAATAGAAGTAAAAAATGGTACAGCACGTTTACCCGATGGGACATTATCGGGTACAACCCGACCGTTATTAACGGGAGTGGAGAATTTAGTCAAGTGGGGGAGTTGTAGTGTAGAACAAGCCATTGCTTTAGCAACTGAATCTCCTCGATGGGCAATCAATTTACCCGGAATTTCCCACCGTCAATCCGCTAAGTTACTACGCTGGCATCGGGATGAGGCGATAAATCATTTAACCTGGCAACGTTTAACGGATTAGACACATAGATGAAAATCTTTCTCCCCTAACTCCTAATACCAATTGGGTATAAGAATGGCACATTTCACCCCCCCAGCCCCCCTTATTAAGGGGGGAGCAAGAGAGAATATACGCCAAACTCAAACCCAATTGGTATAACTCCTGACTCCCGACTCCCAACTCCCGTAAGGGCGGGTTTATTGGATTGATTGATGGGGAAAGCAGATATCTGGGTAAAACCCGCCCCTACACCTCCCAACTCCCTATTTTCCAATTAGCATTCCATCCGCAACAACTGGTAAAGTAATTAACCGTCCCCGTTTCTTCACACCATCCCACCTTATGAACACAGTTGATGACAAAACCGTTGTTAAAGAGTATTTCAATGCTACGGGGTTTGACCGTTGGCGACGGATTTACGGCGAGGGCGAAGTCAATAAAGTCCAGCTTGATATCCGCACCGGACATCAGCAAACAGTGGATACCGTCCTGAGTTGGCTAGAGGCAGATGGCAATTTAGCGGATTTGTCCATCTGTGATGCAGGTTGTGGCGTGGGTAGCCTCAGTATTCCCTTAGCACAAGCCGGTGCCAAAGTCTTTGCCAGCGATATCTCTGAAAAAATGGTGGGTGAAGCCAAAGACCGAGCTCAAGAGTGCTTGAATAATACCGATAATCTTACCTTCGTGGTGCAAGATTTAGAACAATTGAGCGGTAGTTACCATACAGTGATTTGCTTAGATGTGCTGATTCACTATCCCCAAGATAAAGCTGCACAAATGATTTCCCATCTGGCTTCTTTGGCACAATCACGCTTAATTCTTAGCTTTGCGCCTAAAACCCTAGCCCTGAGTTTGCTCAAAAAAATTGGTGAGTTGTTTCCAGGGCCAAGCAAAACCACACGAGCATACCAGCATCGGGAAGCAGATATTATCAAAATTTTAGAAAGTAACGGCTTTTCGATTCAGCGTAATGCCATGACGAGTACTCGTTTTTACTTCTCTCGCCTGCTAGAAGCCACTCGCAATTCAGATTAAGTCAGCTAATTAGCATTTGAAAAAGGCAGAGGGCAGAGGGCAGAAGGCAGAAGGTTTGTTACTGATATATGTCGCAAACACCCTAATATCTGTCGTAACCTTTATGGCAACAGGTATAAATTGTATAATCTATTCTCCTCTCCCCCGCACCCCCGCACCCCCGCACCCCCGC
>CAZPRJ010000072.1:0-40470 GCA_964588805.1 uncultured Microcoleus sp.
TGACAGTGATATCTCTCCCCTGTTCGATACGGTTTTTGGCGTTTGACAGAGTTATTTCACAAGGTTGTCCTGTTTCCTTGCTTCTTGCTTGTGGTGGCAGGATAATAGCAGATAAGCCTAAAGACCCTGCGGTAATAACAGCAAAAGCATTGATGAGATGTTTTGGCATAATCATTTTAGTTACTCGGCTCAAATACTGCACCATTCTTGTCCCCAAGATGGACTACCTAGCCTAGGATCGTGTTCTAAACACTCAAAGTTTTGGATACTGCCATCTCTCATCAAACCGACTGTGGAAATCCATCCAGTCCACTTTCGACCAAAGGTAACTGCCCCAACATAATTGCAAGATTTGATAATTTCTGATGCGATCGCTCTTTGAAACACTGGCGATTCCATCACTGATTCAGCCGCATTACCCTCAACTTCAAACCAAATAATCGTTGGGCGACCATCGGGGTGATCAGGATATTCTTCACTGCTATCTTTAATATCGATTTCGACAGTGATATCTCTTTCTTGTTCAATGCGGTTTTTGGCGTTTGACAGAGCTATTTCGCACGATTGGGTTGTTTCCTGGCTTCTTGCTTGTGATGGCAGGATAAAGGCAGATAAACCTAAAAACCCTGCGGTAATAACAGCAAAAGCATTGATGAGATGTTTTGGCATAATGATGTTAGTTACCAGGCTCAAATACTGCACAGTTCTTGTCCCCAAGGTAGAGGTAGATTACTGTTATCAGGAAGTTCATCAGGAAATAGACATTTAAAGTTTTGGATGTTCCCATCTCTCATCAAACCAACTGTAGTAGCCCAGGCAGGTTGTTGATTGAGAAAAAAGGTTACTGCCCCAACAGAATTGCAAGATTTGATGATTTCTGAGGCGATTGCTCTTTGAAACACTGGCGATTCCATCACTGACACCGCATCATCAGCACTACCACCACCATCATTACCATATCTATCACTGCCAGGAAAATCGAGAAAAAGAAAAATGATTCTTGGGCGACCATCGGGGTGATCAGGATATTCTTCACTGCTATCTTTAATATTGATTTCGACAGTGATATCTCTCCCTTGTTCGATACGGTTTTTGGCGTTTGACAGAGCTATTTCGCACGATTGGGTTGTTTCCTGGCTTCTTGCTTGTGGTGGCAGGATAAAGGCAGATAAGCCTAAAGACCCTGCGGTAATAACAGCAAAAGCATTGATGAGATGTTTGTGCATAATCATTCCAGCTCGACTTGTCTTAGTGTTGTCCGTTTTTCAAACTAAAGATTAAACTTGATAGTGAGGGAAAGCTCAGTTAGATGTGTGAGTCTCGAAAGAGAACTGAAGTCTGTGATTTGGTTTCCACTGAGGTCAAGCTTAGTTAGGTTTGTGAGGGAGGAAAGAGGACTGACATTTGTTATTTGGTTGAAGGTCAGGTCAAGCTCCTTGAGATTTGTTAGTCTTGCTAAGGGCGTTACATTTGTGATTGCGTTGTTGTAGAGTCGCAGCGTCTTCAAGTTTGTGAGTCCTGCTAGAGGTGTAATATCTTTGGTTGAGGTGGTTTCCAAGTAAAGCTCCTCCAGATTGGTGAGGTTTGCCAGAGGTGTTAAATTTGTGATTTTACCGCTGAGGTGAAGATTCTTTAGGTTTGTAAGTCCTGCCAGAGGCGCTAAATCTATAATTGGGCGAAGACCGTAGATTGTAAGCTCAGTACGACTGGAAAGATTGTTAGCAGCTACTTCACAATCACTTGTACCTGCTTGTTCTAACAGCAGTTCTACTGTTCTTCTCGCTTCGGCTGACAAACTGGCTTTCTGTTTACACCATTCTTCAAAAGAACTTCCTAGACTAGGTTCGGCAGCTTGAGTGATTCCCCATCCACAGCCACTAAACACCCACATACCGAGCATCAGAGCCGCTGCACTAGTCGATTTCATAGTAGATGCATCCCTTATCAGTAATGTCTATATCTTTGTAGATATAGTATTTATCACCTCTAGTTTGAACATTTATACAACCAGTCTAATTTTTTACCCTCTGGTATTAATATTTTCAACAAAGAAGATACTGCATATTCTGACTCTCGATCAGTGATAGATAATTAATAGCAATCTCTATACTTTCCCTTAATAGAGGACTGAACCATGCGTCTACATCTAGTCAGCCTCAGCTTTGTCACTTTTCTGCTTTCAGTAACTCCTGCCTTTGTACCAGTAAGCATGAGTTTTTCGCCTTTAGTGGCACAGGCACAAACAACTAAAACCAGAAAAGCTGAAGCCGATCGCCTGTATAGAGAAGCTTTATATCTCAATAGCAGCAGTTATAACGCTGAAAGAGCAATCAGGAGATTGGAGGAAGCTTTATCAATTTATCGAGAAATAGGGGATCAGGCAGGCATCGGAGAAACTCTCCAGGACATTGGGTATATTTACCAGCGTATAGAAAAGTATGAGGAAGCATTGGATTATTATCAGAAAGCTTTACCCATTCAGCGAGAAATCGGTAATGGTGATGGGGAAGAATTAACGCTTAAATTTATAGGGGAAGTTTACGATACGCAAGGGCATCAGCTAGCCGCGCAAAATCAATATCGAGATGCCCTAAAAAAATTCCAGCAAGCTTTAGTGATTCACAGAAAACTGGGGCATAAGGAATCGGAATGGAGAACTCTCGACCAAATGGCACTGGCTCACACGAATCTGGGAGAGTATGAATTAGCTTTAGAATTCTATCAGCAAGCCTTACCGATTAGTAAAGAAGCAATTTTAGGACACTGGGTAGGAGTCGAGTTCAAAATTGGACAAATTTATGAGGTGCTAGGACAATACGAACTCGCATTGAAGTCCTATCAGGAAGCGTTAGAACTCGCCAAACTTCCTGTACTCCTTGTATTTGACAGCAGAGGCCAGATTGGAGATATTCCGGGTGAAGTGAGAGTCCTCAATGCCATTGGCAATGTTCACTCTAAGCTCAAGCAATACGAATTAGCGTTAGATTTTTATCAGCAAGCTTTAGATGTCCTCAAAACCGTTGATAATAAAACGGCTAAAAAATCTCTGGAAGCAGCAACATTTAATAATATTGGAATTGTTTATCTCAAGCAAGGAAAGTACGAATCTGCTTTAGATTTATTACAACAAGCTTTAACTATCAACCAATTACTCGGTCATAAGAGACCGCAAGGAGTATTTCTCAATAATATTGGAAAAATTTACTCTGAACAAGAAAAACACGAATTAGCTTTAGATTTTTATCAACAAGCCTTAGTCATTGCCCAGGAAATTGACAACAAAGAAGATGAAGGAAACGTTCTCAAGAATATCGGTTACTTACTCGAAAAACAAAACCAACCCGAATTAGCAATTATTTTCTTCAAAGAATCGGTTAATGCTAGAGAATCGATTCGGGATAATATTAAGGGACTTCCCCAAGAACAACAGCAATCTTACACTGAAACCATTGCTGAAGATTATCGCCATTTAGCCGATTTATTATTACAACAAAACCGCATCCTTGAAGCCCAACAAGTCCTGGATTTACTCAAAATTCAAGAACTTGATGATTACCTCCGCAACGTGCGAGGAAATGACCAAACTGCCCAAGGCATTGAAACCCTCCCCTCAGAACAGCAATTGCTCGACAAATATAATGAAGGACAAAATCAAGTTATAAAAATCGGCAAAGAACTCGCACAATTACGCCAAATCCCCCAAGAAAAACAAACTTCACAGCAACAACAGCGAATTGCTCAACTCGTGGCTCAACAAGGACAAATTAAGCGTTCCTTTATTGAATTTACTCAACGTCCTGATGTTGTGGCATTAGTACAACAATTAAGCCAAACTACTAAAGACCAAAACCTTTCACTGGGAAGACTTACTAATATTTCTGACAATCTCCGCAACTTAAATCAAAACGCAGTCTTACTTTATCCCCTGATTTTAGAAGACCGCTTAGAACTAATACTCACCACTCCTGATTCTCCTCCCATCCGCCGGACTGTACCTGTAAAACGAACTGAGTTGAATCAAGCGATTGTCAATTTTCGCCAAGCACTACAACACCCGGTTAAGGATGCAAGAAAGCCCGCGCAGCAACTATACGATTGGCTGATTAAACCTTTAGAAAATGAACTAGCTGCCGCCGAAGCTCAAACAATTATTTATGCGCCTGATGGTCAACTGCGTTATATTCCCTTAGCCGCTTTACATGATGGTCAAGGTTGGTTAGTTGAGCGTTTTCGAGTGAATAATATTACGGCGGATAGTCTCACCGATTTTAACAGTAAACCTCAACAAGAATTACGGATTTTAGCAGGTGCTTTTACCGAAGGAAGTTACAAATTTTCGGTAGGACAGAGGCAATTTAGCTTTTCCGGGCTACCCTTTGCCAAACGTGAAGTGGAAACTCTGGCTGCACAAGTTCCTGGGACGACGAAACTGCTGGATAATGAGTTCACAAAACAAGCAACAATTCCCCAACTAGATAATCATTCAGTGGTGCATTTTGCCACTCATGCGGCATTGGTGCGGGGGCAACCGGATGAATCATTTATATTGTTTGGTAATGGCGAGCGCGTTTCGATGCGAGAGGTACAAACCACTTGGATTTTGAATAATGTAGACTTGGTTGTGTTAAGTGCTTGTGAAACGGGTTTGGGCGGTCAATTGGGTAATGGAGAAGAAATTCTCGGCTTTGGTTATGTGATGCAAAACGCTGGAGCAAGGGCGGCAATTGCTTCTTTATGGAAAGTGGATGATAGTGGAACGCAGGCGTTAATCAGTGCATTTTACCAAGCGATGAAAGGGGGAAATATTACGAAAGCGGAAGCTTTACGGCAAGCGCAAATTGCTCTAATTACGGGTGATTATAAGGCTTTGGCTCAGCAATCTGGGGAGGTTCAGCCACAGATGGAAAATAACCCGTCATCACAAGTAAGTAACAAATTCTCTCACCCTTATTATTGGGCTCCATTTATTCTCATTGGCAATGGACTTTAAGCTGGAGTGGTTCGGAACGTCGTTGATGAGATAAACAGGACTTAGGTCAATTAACTTTGTCAAAATAAGTTAGATATGTGTAAGCTTAAGACTTATACCAATTTCATAAAAACCTGCAAAAAATACTTTTCTTATTCCTCCTTAACAAGGGGGGTGGGGGGTAAAAATGTGGACTTATTTAAGGAACTTGCTATTATTGCCTCTGGCGGTATCAATTATTTATTTCATGGGGGTTTATGGATAAAAAAATTGCTATATGGCTTGGGGTTATTGCGATCGCACTAATAGGAATTGGTCTTGGAAATAAAGAAATCATGTGTTCTATCGGCCTGCAATCTGAATCTTGTCTTTCATCAACTTCATTCAATATCCCTACTACTGGCTCTGAAGCATCGGAAGTAGGAGCCGACTACACCCAACTAGCTAATCTACTAGCAAAGCAAAGTCTTAAAGCGGCTGATCGAGAAACAAGTGATAAACTCTTTTGGCTGGCAAAAGGAAACCCGAAGGAATACTTACCCGATGGAAATATAAATAAAATTCCCTGCAAAGACCTCCGCACAATTAACAATTTGTGGTTAGCTTATAGTCAAGAAAAATATGGATTTACTGTTCAACATAAACTCTACGAACAGATATATAAAGAGGTGAGCCATCAACCTAAAATACTATCAATTGAATCGGAAGTATACGATCGCTTTGCTCGTCGCGTAGGTTGGACAGCTAGAGACGAGGCACGATTGAATTATGACCCGCTAATTATTAACCCGCGTGGAGGAGAAGGGCACTTTCCGGTAATTTACATAAAACTGGGAGTGCCAGAATCTTGTCGTTCTGATCATCCCGCATGGTTAAGCATACTCACACTCCAATGGTGTTTTTTAGGTATGCATTGGTCAAGTGCAGCTCCTAGAATCAGTCAAGAAGTCTTCTCTCGTGTCGAAAGCTGTCAGTTATAGTCAAAGGAAACAGTTGTGGGCAGGTTTCAACATATCGCCTCAACTTTTGCATAACCTCTCTTAGCTGTGAGATATAGATACTTAAACCAGTAATCTGTCCTCCGACACCTAAAGAACTTGCCAATGCACTACCGCCTCGGAACCATCAGTCTCGCAGCTACCACTGTGCTGATTTCTCTAACGTCTCCTCTCTTGCCGCTAAATGGCTTTGAGCCTCTTGCTGCACGGGCACAGACGACTCAAGACCAAAAAATTGAGCTGGATAGCTTGTTTCAAATAGGCATTGAGCAATTTCACAAAGGGCAGTTACAACAAGCTTTGGCGACATTTGAGCAGGTGCTGGCACAAAGTCGAGACTCTGGCGATAAACTCACACAAGCAGCAGCATTAATTAAAATTGCACAAACCTATACCTGGTTAAGTCGCCCCACTGAAACGTTAAAAACAGCACAGCAGGCACTCGCAATTTACCAAGAATTGGGCGATGAATCAGGCACAGCAGAAGCCTTGTACCATGTCGGTGATGCCTATCTGGATCTCAATGAGTTTGCTCCAGCAATAGAAAATATCCAGCATTCACTCGCTATGCGTCGGGAGGTGGGTGATCGTCAGGGAGAAGGGCGCACGCTGGGACTATTGGGAGTGGTTCAGGTTAAGCAAGGACAGGTAGCAGAAGGACTATCCACTTTACAGCAGTCAGTCGCCATTTTGAGAGAGTCAGTTGATACTCCAGCAGAGCGATTACAGCAGCAATTCTATCAAGGACTATTCCTGGCTTGGCTCGGATATGCTCACTTGCAGTTAGATAAACCAGAGCAAGCATCTGAGATGTTACAACAAGCTCTGGGGGTTTCTCAAGATATTAGCAATCCTTCTATAGAAAGGCTAACTCGGTTTGTCACAGGCTTGCTGTACGAGAAACAGAAACAACACAAAGCGGCACTCGAAGCCTATGAGCGATCGCTAGTTCTAGCTAAACAAACAGGTAATCGAGTTACTGAAGGTAACATTCTCAATCAAATTGGGTGGATTTATTTTAACCAGCAGAACTACGAATCAGCACTCTCCTACTTTCAGCAAGCTATAGGAATTCATCGAGAGGTTGAAAATCACTCAGTAGAAATTTCTACGCTTAATAACATTGGGTTCATCTATCAAAAGCAAAAGCAGTATACCGAAGCACGGGAATACCACGAACAGGCATTGGCAGTAGCCAAGCAAATAGACAACCCCACAGCACAAGCTGAGGCTCTGCTGAATATCAGCTACACGTATTCATTTCCTGGAGATGAACTGTTGCGGGCGAGTTCGATTCAACAGGCGTATTTGGCTTATCAACAAACATTAGAGTATGCCCGAGCAGCATTAACAGTTGCTAAAAATATTCCCGATTCTCAACTGAAAAACTTTGTACTATCAGGAGTTGCAAATGCTTATATGAGATTGGGTTTTGTTTATTCCGCTCAGAAGCAGTATTCAGACGCAATTACTGCCTTCGATCAGTCGCTCAACTTCGCTCAACAAGCAGGCATTCAGCAAACTCAGTTTAATGCACTTCTAAACCTTGCTAATAATCACATATCCTCTGCCAGAGCATTTATTGCAACCGAAGAATTTCAACAAGCATCAGTGATTTTGCAGCAAGGGTTGGAGTATGGACAACAGGCCGTAAAACTGGTTCAAAATGATAAGCAAAAGAGGGGATCGCTCATTGCTCTTTCAAATATTTACGAGGGCATGAGACAGCTATACAGCGAACAGGAACGGTATCCTGAAGCGATCGAGGCATCTCAGCAGATATTGGCGATTGTTAGACAACTGGGTGATCGTTCCCAGGAAGCTCTGACGCTTGGTGTCATTGCTAGCTATTACTCACAACTGAGTCAGTATCGCCAAGCCTTAGAACTTCAGCAGCAAGCTCTCGCCATTGCTCGTGAGATTGACGATCCGTATCGGGAAGAACTATTGCTCATATCTATTGGGAAGACTTACGGTGATTTGGGGCAGTACTCCCAAGCACGGGAACATTACCAGCAGGCGTTGGCGATCACAAAGCAGCAGGGATGGCTCATTCGTCAAGCCCTCATTCTTAACAATCTTGGCACTATCGATCTTGCCCAAGGAGAATATAATCAAGCGTTGGAACACTTCCAGCAAGCATTACAGATTAATCAGAAGTTGCGCCGTCGCTTACCAACTGAGGCACCTGACACTCTGGCACAGATCTGCCCTTCATCTTCGAGAAATAACCAAACTTCCAACTCGCCAGCTTACTTAAAAGACAAAGTTCTAGAGGATCGAAGAAATGGTTGTCTGGAACAGACACAGAGTTTAGAATCCACAACACTCAACAACATCGGACTGGTTTATGACAACCAGGGGCGCTACCCTGAAGCTTTAGAAAACTATCAGCAGTCCCTGACAATTACCAAAGAACTTAAAGATAGTGGCAAAGAACCAACTACACTCCTCAATATTGGAGCTGTATACGCCAGCCAGGGAGAGTATGCTAAAGCATTGGAATTTTACCAACAAGCGCTGGAAATCCAAACGGCCATTGGCGATCGCTACGGAAAGATGGTTGCTCTCAATAATATGGGAATGGTTTACAGCTATTGGGGACGCTATTCTCAAGCATTAGAGTTCTACCAAAAATCCCTGGCAATTGCTATTGAAATTGCTACTCCCAGTGAGAAGGCAACGATTCTAGATAATATTGCAGGTATTTACAGGGATCAGGGCAACTATCGTCAGTCGATGGAGTACCACCAACAGGCATTGGCGATTCGTCGAGAGATTGGCGATCGCTCCGGAGAACTGACTTCCCTTAACAACATTGGCTACATTCGCGTTTCTCAAGGACGCTATCCTGAAGCCTTAGAGTTTTACCAAAAATCCTTAACGATTGCAGTTGAAATTGGCGAACGTTCGGCAGAGGCTACAACGCTGAACAATATTGGAAACGTTTATGATGACCAAGGCAATGTTTCCCAGTCACTGGAATACTACCAACAGGCATTAGCGATTCGTCGAGAGATTGGCGATCGCTCTGGAGAAATGATTTCCCTTAACAACATTGGCACCATTCACGCCAATCGAGGACACTATCCCCAGGCATTAGAGTTTCAACAACAAGCCCTAACGATTGCTACTGACATTGGTAAACGTTCGGCAGAAGCTACAACACTGAGCAATATTGGCTTGGTTTACGATATGCAGGGCAATGTTTTTCAGTCTAGGGAATACTACCAACAGGCATTGACAATTCGCCGAGAGATTGGTGATCGCAGTAGTGAAGCCAATAGCCTCCACAATATTGGGATGAGCTACTACTACCAGGGAGAATACGCCAAAGCATTAGAATTATTTGAGCAAGCCTTGACCACCATTACTGAAATTGGCGCACGTCGTACTGAGGCGCAGTATCTCAACAATTTGGGAGAACTCTACAGCCGACTCGGACAATATCCGCAGGCGATGGAATACCGTCAGCAGGCATTAGCGATCGCCAAAGAAATTGGCCACCGCACTCAACAGATGAGAATCTTAAATGGTATTGGCAGTACATACGAACGACAGGAGCGTTACACCGAGGTTTTAGAGCCGTACCAACAAGCTTTAACCATTGCCAGGGAAATTGGCGATCGCGCTACCGAGGGTAACATCCTCACTAACATCGGTAATGTGTATGAACGTAAAGGAGAGTCTTCCCAAGCTTTGACATCTTTGCAACAGGCACTCGCTATTTTCCAAGATGTTGGTTTCCCCTCCGGGGAAGGCATAGCGTTGCGTGGATTGGGTCGGGTTTATGCTGCTTTAAACCAGGAAGCCCAGGCACTGCAATCCTACCAACAAGCCATTACAATCAAGCGAAAACTTGGCTACCGACCCGATGAGAGTCAGACCTTCAGTGACTTGGGTAAACTCCTAGCACAGCAGAATCAGCCAGAATTAGCCATTGTTTTCCTCAAACAAGCCGTCAATATCAGAGAAGGCATCCGAGGAAATATTCGCTCCCTCTCGGAAGAACTTCAGCAGTCTTACACCGAAACTGTTGCCGATTCTTACCGCCAACTCGCCCAACTCCTCCTGCAACAAGACAGAGTACTCGAAGCCCAAGAAGTCCTCGATTTGCTCAAACTCCAAGAACTTGAAGACTACCTACGCGATGTGCGCGGCAATTTGGAAACTGCACAAAAGCTAGACTTTTGGCAGGCAGAACAGCAAATCCTGAAACTGTATGACCAATGGATTGAGCAAAACCTTAATTCACAGTTTGAAGCATTTGTCAATAGTCCAGATGTAACCGCACTTGTCGGGCAACTGCAACGCACGGCACGCGGACAAAATCTCAACCCAGACCAACTGGTGCAGCTACAAGACAACCTGCAATCATTAGATAATGCCGCACTACTTTATCCTCTAATTCTCGATGACCGAGTGGAACTGGTACTCGTCACACCAACCAGCCTAGTACGGAAGACTGTACAAATAGATCGGGTAAAGTTGAATGAAGCGATCGCCCATTTCCGCTCAGATATCACCAACCCATTCAGCAATCCCATCCCCAACGCCCAACAACTCTATCAATGGCTAATCCAACCGATTGAAGACGAACTCGAAACAGCACAAGTCGAAACTATTCTCTACGCCGCCGACGGGCAACTACGATACATCCCTCTAGCAGCATTACATGACGGCGAACAGTATCTCATCCAACGCTTCACCCTCAACCACATCACTGCCGCCTCATTAACCAACTTCAACCGTAATGGCACAAACCCCCTGCAAATCCTGGCAGCAGCTTACAGCGACCCACAACTGAATTACCAATTCCAAATCGGTGAAGACCAGTTTAACTTTAATGGGCTCAAGTATGCAGGGGTTGAAGTCGAAACCATTTCCCAGGAAATTCCCAACACCACCACATTCTTCAACAAAAACTTCAACCGCGACAATGTTGAGCCACGCTTGGGCAATCATTCCATCGTACATCTAGCCACCCATGCCGAATTCGTCTCCAAGTCGCCCCATCAGTCGTTCATCCTGTTTGGTAGTGGGGAACGAGTAACCTTGGCAGACATTGATGAATGGAAATTGCCCGATGTAGATTTAGTGGTTTTGAGTGCTTGCCAAACCGCCGCCAGTGGGGAATTGGGGAATGGGGAGGAAATACTCGGCTTTGGCTATCAGATCCAGCGTACAGGAGCAGAAGCTGCGATCGCATCCCTATGGCAAGTCTCTGATGGCGGTACTCAATCCTTAATGAATACCCTCTATGCTGCCTTGCAAACCGGCAAAATCACCAAAGTCGAAGCCCTACGCCAAGCCCAAATTGCTCTAATTACAGGCAACGATAAAACGGCTTTAGCTGATGAACGAGGCATTGGAGTCCAGCAACGGATTGAAAATAGCCTACCTACCCAAGTAAGTAACCGCCTTTCTCACCCCTTTTACTGGGCTCCATTCATCTTAATTGGCAATGGACTTTGAGCTGGAGAGGTTCGGAACCTCACTGACGAGCTCAAAATACTCATCAAAGAGGCTTTGAGCTTCATTAACGAGTCTTTGATACTAATGCAAGAGTCTTTAATACTGATGCAAGAGTCTTTAATACTGATGCGAGAGTCTTTACCACTGATAAGAGAGTCTTTAATACTGATGCAAGAGTCTTTGATACTGATGCAAGAGTCTTTGATACTGATGCGAGAGTCTTTACCACTGATGCGAGAGTCTTTGATACTGATGCAAGAGTCTTCAACACTGATGGAACAGTGTTTGATATAGATGTGTAGCGCAAGGCTCCGATTACTGAAGCAATCGGCTCGCTAAACTGAAGGCAGAGTTAAGAAGTCTTTTGCCATGTCGTTCACCCAAGACGTAGAATCTCCTAATGTAATGCCGGAAGAAGAAGAAATTGTCTTCCCTCCTGGTGACTTAGAGAGCAACGAACCCCCCTTGGAAACCTACCTTCACTTACAGCAAATGTTGCTGTTGATTAAATGCTTGGATTGGTGGTGGCGAGAGCGTAATGATTACTTCGCCACAGGCAATTTGACGATTTACTATAGTCCCCAACAGCGTAAATCAGAAGATTTTCGAGGACCGGACTTCTTTGTTGTACTCAATACCGAACGCAAGCCTCGCAAAAGCTGGGTGGTTTGGGAAGAAAACGGTAAGTATCCCAATGTAATTGTAGAGTTATTATCTAATTCAACAGCCGCAACAGACCGAGGATTGAAAAAACAGATTTATCAAGATATCTTCCGTACTCCCGAATATTTTTGGTTTGACCCACAAAGTTTAGAATTTGCCGGATTTGAGTTAGTACGGGGTACATATCGGGAACTACAACCCAATCCACAAGGTTTACTTTGGAGTGAGCAATTAGAACTATATTTAGGGATTCACGATCAGAAATTGCGTTTTTTTACTGGCGAGGGGAAGTTAGTGCCAACACCAGAAGAAGTTGCTATTGCTGAACAACAACGAGCAGAGCAAGCTGAGGCGTTATTAGAACGTTACAAAGAACAATTTGGAGAATTGCCAGAGGCTTAAAAGTGAAAATACCGCTCAAGGTGTGGGTGAGCGTTCCCAAGAACAAATATATAGCCTTTAGTGAACAGCAAGGTTTAGGAGTCGAGCAACCGTTTATTCTAATTGGAAATGGTTTGTAATCTGCAACAAATCGCTAAACTGAAGGCAGAGTTAAGAAGTCTTTTGCCATGTCGTTCACCCAAGACGTAGAATCTCCTAATGTAATGCCGGAAGAAGAAGAAATTGTCTTCCCTCCTGGTGACTTAGAGAGCAACGAACCCCCCTTGGAAACCTACCTTCACTTACAGCAAATGTTGCTGTTGATTAAATGCTTGGATTGGTGGTGGCGAGAGCGTAATGATTACTTCGCCACAGGCAATTTGACGATTTACTATAGTCCCCAACAGCGTAAATCAGAAGATTTTCGAGGACCGGACTTCTTTGTTGTACTCAATACCGAACGCAAGCCTCGCAAAAGCTGGGTGGTTTGGGAAGAAAACGGTAAGTATCCCAATGTAATTGTAGAGTTATTATCTAATTCAACAGCCGCAACAGACCGAGGATTGAAAAAACAGATTTATCAAGATATCTTCCGTACTCCCGAATATTTTTGGTTTGACCCACAAAGTTTAGAATTTGCCGGATTTGAGTTAGTACGGGGTACATATCGGGAACTACAACCCAATCCACAAGGTTTACTTTGGAGTGAGCAATTAGAACTGTATTTAGGGATTCACGATCAGAAATTGCGCTTTTTTACTCGTGAGGGGGAGTTAGTGCCAACACCAGAAGAGACAGCGTTAGAAGCAACAGCTTTATTAGAGCGTTACAAAGAACAATTTGGAGAATTACCAGACGCTTAAAATCGCTTCTAAAATTTGTTCCCCCCACCCAAGAGAGTTCTCCAGTGACCAAAAATTCTTCCTTATCTTCCCCCTGCGTCGGGGGGATAGAGGGGGGTGAAGAGAGGGTTAATGAGTGCCGAAGTTTATCGCCGTGAGTAACCACGGACATAAGCTGCACTGTAGATAGATTGTCGAACATCGCCCCTAAAACTGACAATTATTGATTATTATCACCATAAGTACCGTCGATTCATACTTCCGGGTTCGACTCCAAAGGATAAGGAAGAGTTGAAAACCATTTTCGCTATCAGTTGGACTCAAAGGGCGTAGATACAGGGATAGAATCTCATCTTGTTAAATCTCTGTAACCGTGTTGAAAATCTATGTTGTATCCTCCATGCCTCATTTCTCCATCCTTCGTTCCGGCCACCGACCCAGGAATTCCCTACAAAAGCCCAGTCATTTTTGGTAAAAGTTACTATAATTTCCACAAGTACGCTATCTTAACCGAGTAACGCCTAACTGTGATTATCACTGCATTTGCCCAACGAGACTCTACTCAGACTGAAGCTCTCCCCTATGATTTATTTGGGGCAATTAACGACCTCAAACGAGAGTTAAATGCCGTAGTCCTCGCCCATTACTATCAAGACCCCGATATTCAGGATATTGCTGACTATATTGGCGATTCTCTAGAGCTTTCACGCAAGGCGGCTAATACTAGCGCTGATGTGATCGTCTTTGCGGGAGTCCATTTTATGGCAGAAACGGCCAAAATCCTCAATCCCGATAAACTCGTCCTTTTACCGGATTTAGAGGCAGGCTGTTCCCTTGCTGATAGCTGTCCCCCGGATGCCTTTGCCCAATTTAAGGCCGCTCACCCCAATCATCTTGTAGTTTCTTATATCAACTGCTCCGCCGAAATTAAGGCGATGAGCGATATCATCTGCACTAGTTCCAATGCAGTCAAACTCATTAACCAAATTCCCCCCGATCAACCCATTATTTTCGCCCCCGATCGCAATTTAGGCCGCTACGTGATGGAACAAACGGGACGGGATTTAGTTCTGTGGCAAGGAAGCTGCATTGTTCACGAAACCTTCTCCGAACGCAAGATTATTCAGCTCAAAGTCGAAAACCCAGACGCTGAAATTATTGCTCACCCCGAATGTGAACCGTCCGTACTACGTCACGCTGACTATATTGGTTCGACTTCTGCACTTTTAAAGTATTCTCAAGCCAGTTCTAAGCAAGCCTTTATTGTGGCCACGGAAGCGGGAATTATCCACCAAATGCAAAAGCAAGCTCCCAGCAAGCAATTCATCCCCGCACCTCCTACCAATAACTGCGCCTGCAACGAATGTCCGTTTATGCGGCTCAACACCCTAGAAAAACTGTATCTGGCGATGAAGAACCGCCAACCGGAAATTACGTTACCTGAACATATCCAAGTCGCTGCTCTACAACCGATTCAACGGATGTTAGAGATGAGCGCCTAGAGAGAGACACCCAGAGGAAAAGATGCGGTGCGCGAAGAAGTTTTGTGAACACCTCCTCATGTCTCCGTATCTTCTTCCTGAGTGAATTTTTAATTGGACATTTTGAGGCATTGTGAATAAACGCCTGATTGTTTTTACTCGCTACCCAGAATCGGGAAAAACAAAAACACGATTGATACCTGCTTTAGGAGCAGAAGGTGCAGCAGCATTTCAGCGTCAGATGACAGAAGAAAAGCTAGTTGAAATTAATAAACTTCAGTCATTTTATCCACTTTCGGTAGAAATTCATTTTGCAGGTGGAAATGAACGATTAATGCAAGAGTGGTTGAGTTCAAATTGGGCTTATCAACAACAGAGTGAAGGAGATTTGGGCGATCGCATGGCAGCAGCATTTCAGGCATCTTTTGAAGCTGGAATCAACACCACCATTCTGATTGGCACTGATTGCCCTGATTTAAATGCACCATTATTAACACAGGCATTTCAAGACTTGGAGCAACACGATTTAGTACTTGGGCCAGCACTCGATGGCGGTTATTATCTAATTGGATTGCGTCGATTGATTCCCGAACTCTTTACAGGGATTAGTTGGAGTACGGCTGAGGTTTTATCTCAGACTCTAAACATTGCCCACAAGCTCGAGTTAAATGTTGCTTTGCTTCCTCTACTGAGAGATATCGATCGCCCAGAAGATTTATCGAATTTGAACTGAATATACTACTCTTATACCCATTGGGTTTAAAAATGACACAACTTATCGGTGGAGAGGGCGGGTTTTGAACATAAGTTATTGGTGTATGCCTAAGTCATACTCCTAAACCCGCCCCTACACCTCCTGACTCCTTAAAATTCAACGATAGATTAAGATGATTGGTTCTGCTGTTTAAATCAATCCCATCTGAATGAACGCCCCAAAAATTTCCATAATCATTCCTGTTTTCAATGAAGCCTCAACCCTGGAAGCAACCTTAACCAGACTCCAAGATATTTCTGATGTAGAAGTCATTATCGTTGATGGGGAAAGTCGGGATGAAACAGTAGACATCGCGAAGCGCTTCGATAAAAGGTTCAAAGTTACAACGACAAGGGCAGGCCGTGCCCATCAAATGAATGTAGGTGCAGCGATTGCCACCGGGGATATTCTCCTATTTCTGCATGCGGATACTCACTTACCGCCCGAATTTGATACCTTAGTACGCCAAGCATTACAAAACCCCAGCACCATTGCTGGGGCGTTTGAATTGCGAATTGATGCCAATCTCCGGGGATTACGGTTGATTGAAAAAATGGTGAATATGCGATCGCGCCTTTTCTCTATGCCTTATGGCGATCAAGCAATCTTCCTCAAGGCATCAATATTTCATGATATCGGAGGCTTTCCAGATATCCCGATCATGGAAGACTTTGAATTAATCCTGCGCTTGAGACGCCAAGGGCAAATCACCATTATCCCGTTGCCGATTCTGACATCAGGGCGACGATGGCAGAAGTTGGGGGTTGTGAAAACAACGTTGATTAATCAACTGATAATTGTGGGCTATTTTTTAGGGATTCCTCCCTCTCAACTTGTTCGTGTCTATCGCAAAAGTCGTTAAAAGTCAAGGATAGCACTCAAATTTCCACAGTCCCTAGCCATCCCGCTAAGTTCTGCGTCTGATTGTCAGAGGGCTTATCTACTGAAATAATCTTGTAACAACTCAGTTGTGGTGTCCCCAGAGTCACGGGTAAGGTACACAGTTCATCATTGTGGAAAATGCTTAGCTCGATGGTATCACCCACCTGGTAATCTTGCAGGCGATCGCTCAATTGTTCAGCCGTAACTCGCCAGCCGTTAATGGCCAGCAACTCATCCCCTGCATCCACTCCCGCTACAGCCGCCGGAGAAGCCGCTTCAACGAACTGGATAATTGCTTTACCGTTATTAGAATTCACATTTATCCCCAGGTGAGGGACATTTTCTTCCGGTTCGACGCTACAAAGCTGTAATCCAAAAGGTTCTAAGTATTCATTAAAAGGTAACTCCTCTGTACCGTCTACATAACGCTCAAAAAAGTTGCTTAAATCCGTTTGGGCTATAGATTCAATCGTATGCTTAAGTTCCTGGGGTGTAAAGCCAATTTCCTCTTGGCCAAAACGCTGCCACATCAGGCGCATGACATCATCAAGCGATCGCTGATTTTGGTGGCGAGAGCGTATTAGCAAATCCAGTAATAACGATACCAATTCCCCTTTCAAGTAGTAAGAAATCTGGGAATTGTTACTATTAGCATCACGGCGATAGAGTTTAATCCAAGCATCAAAGCTCGACTCACTCAAGGGCTGTACCTTACGGCCAGGTATGGTTTGTAGCTGGGTAATTTCTTTACCCAAGTTCTCTAAGAAGGTTTTGGCCTCGTAGATACCTGCCCTGAGAGGAATGACAAGATCGTAATAACTTGTAGTCCCCTCACAAAACCAGAGGGAAGTCGTATAACTTTCCTGCTCGTAGTTAAAGGTTTCCAGGGCTTTCGGTCGAATCCGCTTGACATTCCATAGGTGAAAAAATTCATGGGCGACCAGTTGCATGAAGCGGTTGTATTTATCCCTAGCCCGAAACCCAAATCGAGAGTAAATTAACGAACAAGAATTTTTGTGTTCTAAACCCCCGAAGCTGTTTGAAGCCAGATGCACGAGAAATAGATAACGATCATAGGGTAAACCCCCATACAACTGGGCTTCTGCCTCAATTATTTTTTTCGTGTCTTCAATAATTTTCTGGGGTTCAGCATTTCCCTGTCCCCAGATAGCCAGTTGATGAGGTTTTGAGAGTACTTCAAAGTCATAGACTTGGTGAGAACCAATCTCAAACGGGCTATCCACGAGGGTATCAAAATCTGCGGCCTCGAAGGTATGGTTTTCTTGGGGTACAGCAGGCAAAGATGTGGTCACGCGCCAATCGGCCTGAGGCGGTACAATTGTCACTCGAATCGGTTGGTGTTCCCCTCCAAGGATAAAAAAGAACAGTGCTGCTCCATTGAAATAACCGTGAGTGGCATCTAAATGATTGGTTCGCACCGTCAGTTCATTGGCAAATACGCGATAGCGTACTGTAATTTCTGTGGTATCTGCGGTCTCAATTTGCCAGTGATTTTTGCTGATTTTACGCCAAATTAAGGGTGAATTCCCGTTACCCGTATCCGCCGAAAAATCTTGTAGATGTCGGGCGTATTCCCTTACTAAATAGGAGCCTGGAGTCCACACGGGTAGTTTCAAATCCAGTTGGGTTGACTGCCAGCCTCGTACAGAGAGCGTCACCTCAAACAAGTGTGATTGAGGATTAGGCATTGCGACCTGATAGTGAATGGACGGTACGGTAGTGAGTAAGCTACTGTGGCGAACGGTTGTGGCTTCGGTCATTATGGATTTCTGTGCAAATAGGCAATTAGCTTTTAGGGTAGCAGTGGTCTGCTGGAATTGCTTGAGGAGTTTGGACACTATCCCCTGTTGGATTTTAGATTGTCTGCTCCCTAGCTTCTGCGCTTGCCGGTTCCCTCGCGATTGATGTCATTGGTTGTGATAGGTTCGTAGAAGCGCTAAAGCGCTTTAGCGCTTAAACCCGTCCTGCTAAGTGAGTCAACTGTTTTAAATTGATGAGACAAAGTGTTTGATTAGATGGGTCAATTTTCACCCAGCCTTTACTATCTAGCTTTTCCATAATTTTGGCGGTATCTTCGGCGCTAATATCTGAAATATCGGCCAAGTCTTTATAGGGGACATTGAAGATTTCTGTACCCTTTTCTGTGGGTTGGCCATAGCTTTCTGCCAAACCGACTAGAGTACTCACTAACTTCACTGCCGGGGGGTGGTGGCGTCGTTGCAGCCGAATATTAGTCTGACGCAACCGCCGCACCATGAGTTGTAACATCCGGTGATGTAACTGGGGGTCTTTGAACAGGGTTTGAATGAAGCGTTGAGCAGAGACGCTGAGCAATTTGACATCCGAAAGAGCTAGAACATCAGTTGAGCGGGGAGATTCGTCCAGAATTGCCATTTCTCCAAAAAAATCACCTCGACCCAAAATGGCCAAAGTCACCACGTTGTCCCCATACAGGCGTCGAACTTTAACCCAACCGGAGACTACAAAGTAAACGGCATTGCCCCAAGCATCTTCCATCAAAACCGCTCTACCTGCTGGGTATTCGTGTTCGACCACAACAGACAAGAGCCATTCTAATGTCTCTGGATTCGCTGTATTAAACAGAGGGAAAAGCTCATTAAAAGCTTTGGTTTGCATGAAAGGTTTTTATAAAGATAAAGTCAGAGGATGCGACAGCTATGGCACATAAGAACTTGCGTCAGCTCATCCCCCGCCTAAAGTATGGGGGATTTTACGCTAACGGTTAACGGCCGAGGAGTTAACGGTTTAACGGTCAACTATCAACAGTTAACGGTTAACACAACTCCACCGCTATTCCACCACCCCAGTCAAGCCAAAGGGATTCCTAGCGGGGTACTGTGATTTTACAGAAGATTTCCCTGCATCACTATCAGTAGCATCTCGAGCTGATTGCTGCTGGGTCACGGTTGCAGGGTAACTCCTACGCTTCCATTACACCACACTACAAGATGAGTACCCAACTTCCTTTGTGCGATCGCGATTATACTAATGTGCATTTCCCCCATATTGTTTGAGTTGTTTTTGGTGGTTGTTTGTTAAAAAATACTCTCTGTTCAAATCACAAAGAACTAATATTTCCTGATTTTCTGGGATACTGTCTCTTCAACGCCAAAAAAAACTTTCAAAAGGTGAAGCAAAAATTCGTTTCTCTAGGGATGAAAGAGGGAGAACAATCGGCCAAAAGATAGTTGCTACCGTCAAGACCTTCAAGCACAGGCGTTTTTCTGACTCTGATAGGTTCCTATCTTGCTGAAAAAGTTTAAACCAACTCACAAAACAAGAAGTCGCGATCACTAAATACAGTACAGTCAGTACGAACGATAGTTCTTGGTAGCTTATTACGTCGATCAAAGCCATCGACTGTTCACCCTTATCACTTTTCTTGGACTACAGATATGTCTGATATATCTGAGGCGAGTCAGTACCTACCCGCAAAATTGCCGGGGGGGCTGATCTGCTTGATGTTCAACCTCACATATACATGATTTTGAGACTATTCAACGTATTTGGCAAGAATTTAAAAATTTTTTAATAGAAATAAGCCATTGAAAACATATTTTTATCAATAAATCTTACAAATACACAAACTCCCTATCCTTGAGGTGAGGGATGAGTTAAAAGTATTTCTGTAAAATAGAGAATGACGGATTCAGGAGCCAGACTACTGGCCAAAAACGCCTATAGAAACTATCTACGGTAATCTTCAAGGTTTAAAATCCAGCCAACTCAAGCAGTTACAACGGCTGTATCATCAACGCATACCTGGCGATCGCTTGACAACGCCAGAGCTGGCTCAACGATTGGCAGCCATTAGTACAGACATTAAACAGCCCTTATGTACTTATATCAATCGTCGAGGTCAAGTGATTCGTGTCGGAGTTGGCACACCCTCCCAAACCAAGATTCCTCCTCTAGAATTGCCTCGTTACGGTGCAGAGCGGTTGTCTGGGATTCGCTGTATTGCTACCCAACTAAAAGCTGAAACGCCCAAAGAATCATCTTTGACTGCCATGTTGATTCAGCGACTCGATGCTTTAGTCGTGTTGACGATTACAGGAGCAGGATTTCAACGACGTGGAGGCGGGGAAACCGGATATGTAAAAGAAACTTATCTGGCTCACATCTTACCTACTACCGAGCCAGGTAATTTTAATTTGGATGACTCAGCTCAGATGTCGGGGTTTGAACTGGGCTGGAGTTTGTCCTTACCCATGAGCTTGGATATGTTAACCAAACAGGATTTCCTGGATTTGGTAGAAGGATTAGAAGAAGAGTTTCGACGAGAATTTGTAGCGCGGCAGGTCGATGTTGACCAAGACCGAGTGCTGATTGTTGGTTTGATGACCGATGATATCTCCAAGGAGCGATTTGAAGACGGCTTGGCAGAAATCGATCGCTTGGTAGAAACGGCTGGGGGTAAGGTGTTGCAAACTATGCAGCAAAAGCGATCGCGTCCTCATCCTCAAACGGTGGTTGGAGCGGGTAAAGTCCAAGACATTGCCTTAACGGTGCAAACCCTCGGAGCGAATCTGGTCGTCTTTGACCGGGAACTCTCACCCGCACAAGTCCGCAACCTAGAATCCCAAACCGGTGTCCGAGTTGTAGACCGAACTGAAGTCATTCTCGATATTTTTGCCCAACGCGCTCAATCTCGGGCGGGGAAATTGCAAGTAGAATTAGCTCAGCTCGAATATATGCTACCCCGTCTTACAGGTCGCGGTCAGGCTATGTCGCGCTTGGGCGGAGGAATTGGCACTCGTGGCCCAGGTGAAACGAAACTGGAAACCGAACGTCGTGCCATTCAACGTCGTATTACTCGACTTCAACAGGAAGTCAATCAACTTCAAGCACATCGTTCACGTTTGCGGCAACAGCGTCAAAAACAGGAAGTTCCTACCGTTGCTGTAGTGGGTTATACCAATGCCGGAAAATCTACCTTATTGAATACGCTAACGAATGCCGAAGTGTACACGGCTGACCAGTTATTTGCCACCCTTGATCCAACCACACGACGCTTGCCTATCCTCGATTCTGCAACGGGGGAATCCCATGAAATATTGCTGACTGATACAGTGGGATTTATCCACGAACTGCCCCCGACTTTAGTCGATTCCTTCCGCGCCACTTTAGAAGAAGTTACAGAAGCTGATGCTCTGCTGCATTTAGTAGATTTATCCCATCCAGCCTGGCAGAGCCATATTCGCTCAGTCATGAATATTTTGTCAGAGATGCCTGTGACTCCAGGGCCAATTCTGGTGGCTTTTAACAAAATTGATCAGGTTGATGGTGAAACCTTGGCATTGGCGCAAGAAGAATTTCCTCAAGGGGTATTCATTTCTGCCAGCAATCGTCTCGGACTAGAAACACTGCGCCAGAAATTGGCTCAGCTAGTGCATTATGCTCTAAGTCCTTAACCCAGAGCGAGGGTGGGGTCGCTTATTGCTAACCGGAGGACACAGATGTTTTGTGTCCTGCTAATTCCTGTCTATTTTATCGTCGTGAGAGTGTAAAATTAGGGGGTATCAGGGTTGTTCGGCACCGGGTTGAGTTGATAGGAGTATGAACCGTTCTACACCAGCAACTTTGCCGCTTTTGCCCAGGTGACGGGCAAGAAAAAAACTTGAGTGGATCAGTGATACCATAAGTTACCTTGCCCGAATTACAACGATATTTTAGGGGTTTGTAGTGAAAAAATGTTCGGGCTAGAGGGAAAATGCATTGTTGGTGGTATCACCTATTTCAATCAGGCAAACCTCATTCAAGAAACTAACCTCCAAGTTTAATGCTTCGTTCCGGCGACGCTGACATTTTAAGTTTTCTAGAGCAAATCCAGTTGGCTCGAAACCTCCAAATTGGCTTACGGTGCTATCGTTTGCGAACTATGTGTTTAAATTTAGCTCGCTGGCTGAAATTGGAGGACGAACAGATGCGCCAGCTCGTTTTCTTGAGCTACTGCCACGGTTTAGGGAAAATTGGCATTCCGGATGCCATTCTGCTCAAGCCTACGTCTTTGAGTGAGCAGGAGTGGGCAAAGATTCGGGAGTATCCAGAAGTTTCTGAGCTGATTTGTAATCAGTTACCCGTTCTCAAGGAGTTTGCTCCCTTAGTTCGCTCTCATCAGGAACGACTCAATGGTACGGGTTATCCTGATGGTCTCCGGGGCGATGAAATTCCTTATATTGTTCAGGTTTTTCAGTTGGTCAATATTGCGGATGCCATTATTAGTAAGCGGCTGCATCGTAGCAGTAATGCTCATCCTGGCGATCGCCCTTACTGGGTTCAGGCGATTGACGAAATTACCAAAGAAATGGAGTCTGGAGCTAGAGACCCAATGCTGTGCGAAAAATTTTTCCGATTTCTTGAGCTTTACTATCGAGGGGGAGGGTGATTAGGGAGGGTTAGGAGTTAGGAGCTAGGGGTCAGGAGTCAGGAGTCAGGAGTTAGGGGTCAGGAGTTAGGGGTCAGGGGTCAGGGGAGATTGATTTTCATTTTATGGTGTCTAATCCCAAATGCTGTAAAGTATGCACCCCAGCTACATCTGTGAGGTTGTATTGTAGAGGAGTTACGGTGATATATTTGTCCCGTATCGCCTGAACATCGGTGGGGACATCATCGGGGAGATGAAGATGGGCAGGTTGTTCTACATCTTCGAGAACTTCACCGGCTAACCAGTAATAGGTTCTGCCTCGCGGATCGATACGTTTCTCAAAGGTATCAAAGTAACGACGAATTCCTTGACGGGTAATGGTGACGCCTGCAATTTCTTCAGGCTTGACCGGAGGAACATTGACATTGAGTAACATGGCCTCTGGGAGTGGCTGCTGGGAAAGCTGATGAATCAGATTTTTGGCAAACAGAGCCGCCGCTTCAAATTCCTGTGAGGTGTGGCTGGCTAAACTGAAAGCAATGCTGGGGATTCCCTCAATCACCCCTTCCATAGCGGCTGAGACTGTACCCGAATAAAGGATATCCGTACCCAAATTAGAGCCATGATTAATCCCAGACAGCACAAAATCGGGTGAACTGTCAATTAAAGCTCCTAGGGCAAGCTTCACGCAATCTGAAGGCGTTCCCGAACAAGACCAAGCTTTGATTGAGGGATGAAAGATAGAATCAACTTTTTCAGCACGAATGGGGTCGTGTAGGGTCAGGCCATGACCAGTTGCTGACCGTTCGCGGTCAGGGCAAACCACAGTAACGTCGTAACCAGCTTTAGCCAATGTATTGGCAAGGGTACGAATACCGAGTGCGAAAATCCCGTCGTCGTTGCTGATGAGCAATTTCATGAAGATTAGGTCGGGGCAAAGATGAAAGTCGTTGTTTGATTGTATCTTGCCCCTTGATTAGCCATTTTGTTCATTGCGTATTGTTCATAGTTCATAGCAATTTTTGCATAGTATGCGTCAAGCACACCGTGAACGATAAATGATGAACTGCGAATCCCTACCCTTTGAGTGAGTCGAAAACCGCTATTAAGATATGTACAACTTAGTGGTAATTTTCTCTGATGGCTCATTCTCCCCATGCAATTCCTCCGATTGCGGATAATACCCAGCTCAATTTGAGAACCAAACTTGCCTATGGAGTTGGAGAACTTGGCAGCGAGATTCCAAACAATATCTTAGTTTTTTACTTGTTATTTTTTCTGACGAATGTAGCCGGATTAAACCCGACTCTCGCTGGTAGTGTCTTGTTTGTGGGCAAGGTTTGGGATGCTATTAATGACCCGATGATTGGAATTTTAAGCGATCGCACTCGCTCTCCTTTGGGTAAGCGTTATCCCTGGATGCTCACAGGTGCGATTCCCTTGGGGGTTTGTTTTTTTCTACAGTGGTTTATTCCGCCTACTACCAATCAATGGCTGTTGTTTGGGTATTACAGTAGCATCGCCCTCTTATCCTATATCGCCTATACCATGGTTGCCGTTCCCTATAGTACCCTGGCGGCAGAACTTACGATTGGTTATGACGAACGCACAAGTTTAGTGAGCTTCAAAGCGGCCTTTAGTATTGCCGCAAGCATCCTGTCTCTAGGTTTGGCTCAGGTGATTTTTGCTTGGGTGGCGACTCCCACCCAACGTTATCTGATTCTAGGGGCTGTTTGTGGAGTAATAGCCATGTCTGCTGTTGGTTTGTGTGTTTTGGGAACCTATCAACGCTATCAAGCCATTCAAAATCAACGGGTTTCAAGCACATCCGCTCCAACTTTACCCCTCACTCAACAGATCCAAATTGCTTTTAGTAATTTCCCTTTCTTGTGTGTGGCGGGTATCTATTTGTGTTCTTGGTTGGGTCTACAGGTAACGGCGGCAATTTTGCCCTTTTTTGTGGTCAACCGGATGGGACTACCCGTAGAACACTTTAACCAGACGGCTCTTGTCGTTCAGGTGACAGCCTTTTGCATGGTTTTTTTCTGGAGTCCTATTGGTCAGCGAGTGGGAAAAAGAGCGGTATATCTGATGGGAATTCCCTTGACAATTGGGGCATTGGTGGGCTTATTTTTTATCAAGCCCGATCAAGTGATTTTGATGTATGTCTTAGCCGTGATTGTTGGGGTCGGTTTATCTACGGCTTACATGGTTCCTTGGTCGATGCTACCCGATGTGATGGATTTGGATGAATTGAATACGGGACAACGGCGAGAAGGACTCTTCTGTGGTTTGATTGTGTTGCTGCAAAAAATAGCCGTTGCGATCGCACTGTTGTTGGTGGGCAGAAGCTTAGATTGGGCAGGTTTCATCCCCACAAGTCCCGGACAGTCGCCTCCCCTGCAACCTGAATCCGCTGTATGGGCAATCCGTTGCTTGATGGGTTGGGCATCTTCTACGGTGCTGGTAGGGGGTCTGGTGTGTGCCTACTTCTATCCGATTACTCGCTCTAAACACGGGGAAATTTTGCTGAAACTGATTGAGAAGAGAAATCAGAGGGAAGTTGGGGAGTAAGGGAGCGGGGGTGCGGGGGAGCTGGGGTGCGGGGGAGCAAGTTTCTTAGGAGTGAATAGCGGCTTGGGTAGGTAAACTGGTAGAGGTAATCCGCTTTGATCGGTTGATAGCCGCTAACAAAAACGGTCAACGGTTGAGCGGGAGTCCACTTAAGGGGCTGATTTCCCCACTACGTGAACATTACACCTTCAAATCACTCTTACGACCTAGCATGACCACTTCGCCTGACGAGCTTGAGACCCGATTAGCCGCAATTAAAGAAGAAGCGCTCAAAGCGATCGCTACTGCTGATACCTTAGAGCAAATAGAAAAGTTGCGCGTCAGTTACCTGGGCAAAAAGGCGCAACTCTCTCAGGTTCTGGGAGGTATGGGTAAGCTAGCCCCTGAGGATAAACGCCGTGTTGGTGCATTTGCCAACACCGTCAAAGAAGCGCTCCAGGAGAGCTTAGAACACAAGCGCAGCGAACTCCAAGCAGCTCAAATTCAAGCACAATTGGAAGCTGAAACCCTGGATGTAACCATGCCAGGAGTCTATCGCCCCCAAGGGCGGATTCACCCGATTAACGGTACGATTGATCGGGTTTTGGATATCTTCGTTGGCTTGGGTTACACCGTTGCTGCTGGGCCGGAGATGGAAAACGACTATTACAACTTTGAGGCTCTCAATACCCCCCAAGACCACCCAGCGCGAGATATGCAGGATACTTTTTATCTACCCGATGGAAACCTGCTGCGAACTCATACCTCTTCTGTGCAGATTCGGTACATGGAAGCCAATGAGCCTCCGATCCGAATTGTGTCACCCGGACGGGTTTATCGACGAGATACGGTGGATGCGACCCATTCTGCCGTCTTCAATCAAATCGAAATTTTAGCAGTCGATGAGGGAATAACCTTTACTGAGCTTAAAGGCACCCTCAAAGAATTCTTTCAAGGACTCTTTGGCGAGGAAATCGACTTACGCTTTCGTGCCAGTTATTTCCCTTTTACAGAACCTTCGGCAGAAGTGGACGTACAGTGGAGAGGTAAATGGTTAGAGATGGGTGGCTGTGGTATGGTTGACCCCAATGTACTCAAGGCCGTGGGTTACGATCCAGAAATTTACACCGGTTTTGCCGCCGGTTTTGGAGCTGAACGTTTTGCCATGGTACTCCACCAAATTGATGATATTCGCCGCTTGTATAATAGCGATTTACGCTTTTTACGACAGTTTTAAAATCATCTCTTGCCTCATATTTCAGAGGTATCGAACTGCTCTATGCAGCCTGTTATAGGCAAAAAACACTGGGTGGGGGTTGAGCCTGAGCAGAACTCGGCCAAACCCATCCATCAAAAGTCTTTGAAAAATTCAATAGCCGTTCAGAAAAAGCGCCATTATCATCGAATAGATTAGCTCAGGGAAAGCATCTACACGAATGATACTGGTTTTACCCAGTGACAAAGCGATCGCTACGGGTAGCGACATCGTATTGTACGAGAGGAATAGAAAGCCGCTAATACTCTGCCCAATAAGCGTTTACGCTAGCGATTGGCTTAAGTTGATAGGATGCTTTGTTGCTTTCGCAGCAGGTTGGACTAGGTTTGGCTTGCCATAAGCCTAAGCGCTAGTACCAGCTTTAGCAAACAGTAGCAAATGAGCAGTCACCTGATTACCTCTCCATTCCCTCACAGTGGCCTAACGCTCAAAGCCTGCTCATGTCCAGAATTACTGAATCTTTCCGCGAAAACCCAAGAGAGACAATACGGCTACGACAATTCTTGTTGGCGGGTATCCTCGCTAGCGGTAGCTCCAGCTTAGGATTGTTGATACTTGCCCTTTATTATTCGTCCCGAACTATTCTCATTTATAGTGCAGCCTCCTTTGTACTTATGCTGCTCTATGTTTGGGCTAGACGCCAAGCTGCACGCCAACGAATTCGAGCGGCGATTGTTAGTGTTTGTTTGGGGTTGTGGAGTATTGCGATACTGGCTGCCTTGGTTGTGCCATTTGTTTTTCCGATTATTGCGCTAACTCCAGTCCTGCCAATTGTTGTTGCTTTACCTTATGTCAGTAGAGTGACATGGTTTCGTTTAATTATTAGCTCTACCTTAGTCTCTGGAATTATCTCTATATTGTCTTTACGGGAAAATCCGTTTTGTGTTGAGTCTCTGCCTCATTGGCTACTAGGAGGCATAAATGGTATGGGTGTGCCTGTTACATCCGGTCTAATTTTCCTGCTGTTGTGGCAATATCGTAATCGCTTGAATGACATTCTAGAAGGCACACAACTACGACAAAGTGCCTTGCAAGAGTCGGAACAACGGTTAGCCGTACAGGTACTAGAGAGTCAAACATTAGCTCAGCGATCGCAACTTTTCAATCAACTTGCCAGCCAAATTCGCAACTCCCTCGACTTAGACACCATTTTAGAAACAGTGGTGCAAGAAATTCGCAATTTATTGCAAATTGATCGCTGTCATTTTGCCTGGTATCGGCCTCAAGCTGAACCCCCCAGTTGGGAAATCATTAAAGAATCCATTGAAGAAAATTTACCCAGTTTCTTAGGCTGCTATCCCCTCGATAGTTCTCCCATTGTTCAAAAATTAATGCAACTAGAAATGCTCTGGACTGATGATGTGAGAACGTTGGAAGATGTTCGGGAACGGGAAGGTTTAATTGCCCTCGGTGTGGCCTCGATTCTCTCGCTACCTATTCAAACGGCTTCCGGTGAGATTGGCGTTGTCACCTGTATTCATCATCACTGCCAACGAAAATGGAGTGAAAGTGAGGTGGAACTTTTACAAGCTGCCGCTTTACAAGTTGCGATCGCCATTAACCAAGCTACACTCTATACCGAATCCGTTACCCATGCAGAACTCGCTCGTGGACAAACTACTCAACTTGAGCAAACTTTACACAAACTGCAACGGACGCAAGCACAGCTTATTCAAAGTGAGAAAATGTCCAGTTTGGGACAGTTAGTGGCAGGGGTAGCCCACGAAATCAACAATCCTGTGAACTTCGTTTATGGGAATTTAAGCCATGCGGAAGCCTATATTTGGGACTTGTTGGCCTTAGTGAAACTCTATCAGAACTATTTTCAAACCCCCCCTCCTGAAATTCAAACACAAATAGAGGCGATTGATTTAGATTTTCTGGTGGCTGATTTGCCGCGATTAATGAGTAGTATGCAAGCCGGTGCCGAACGAATTCGGGAAATTGTTAAATCGTTGCGAACCTTCTCCCGTCTCGATGAAGCGGAAATGAAGGCTGTGGATATTCATTCAGGGATTGATAGTACCTTGATGATTTTGCAAAGCCGTCTCAATGCTGGTCTTAATTATCCACCGATTGAGGTGATTAAAGAGTATGGAGCCTTACCGGAGGTGGAGTGTTTTCCCGGACAACTCAATCAAGTGTTTATGAATCTACTTACAAATGCAATTGATGCGATCGCCGATCGTTGGAGTGAGACGGTATCGCTTGAGTCTAACCCTGATCAGCCACTAGCAGAAGAAAATCACGACAATAATACTACAGATACCCCTTGTATCCAGATTTCCACTCAAATAGCAGCAGAAAACCACGTTGTTATTTCTATTCGAGATAATGGGCGAGGTATGAGTGAAGAGGTATGCGCTCAAATGTTTAATCCCTTTTTCACCACGAAACCCATTGGTAAAGGTACGGGATTAGGGCTACCCATTTGTCATTCAATTGTGGTTGAAAAACACAAAGGTGAATTACAATGCCGTTCTACACCTGGGCAAGGTACAGCGTTTATCATTGAAATCCCAATTCATCACTCATAAGTTGAGAAGCCCAAAAGGGGGTTATCAAGGCGGATTTAGTATAAAAGTTAAAAGCTTGTGCCCGGAGTTTTACCTCCGGACACCGACTGCCTCTTTTGTAACACATGAGAGAGAGAGTAGAAGCTAAAGCCTTAAATTCCCAAATTAGGCTTTTTTGATGAAAACTCCTGGTTCTGTTTGGATGGGAAGGACATCTAAAATATCCGGCTGGGCGCAATAGTTTACATCTTCATGGCAACCTAAATTTAATAAACGTTGTCCATGGTTGGCATGATGAAATAGTTCTAATAATTGGTCTTGCCATTGGCGGTATAGTGAGATGGCAGCAACCGTTTCATCATTGCCTACTAATTCCTTCCAGGGTTTGTTGAGTTTTTCTCCTAAACTATGGGCGATCGCTCCGGCACAAGCTGTATCCTCTAAGGAATAGCGGCCTCTCCACCCCGAAGCCACTAACCAGACTGTTGCTGGCTGTTGTGCCACAATATAGTCTACGATCGCCAAGCGATTCACTATCGCTGCGGCCAGCACGATGGGAGCATTGTGTATAGACTGCAAGGCGCGTGTACCATTGGTAGTACTGATAAATAATCGTCGCCCTTGCACTCGCTGTGGCGTACAATCTAAAGGAGAGTTGCCTAAGTCACAGCCTGCCACCATTTCCCCTTCTCGTTCTCCAGCCCGCAGGCGCTGTTCAGATGGCCATTGTTCACTGACGTGCATCAATTTGTCCATCTCGCTGAAGGTTTGGACGGCTTCTGCTCCTGCATTAAGTGCTGTAGCAATGGTCGTTGTGGCTCGTAAAACATCAATAGCGATCGCGCAATCAGGCACCTTATCGGTGGGCGTAAGCTGTGGTATGTGGTAAACAAATAATTTCACTGACGAACTGACCTGTTAACTAAACTTCAAATATGATTCATTCTATGGGTCAGTGTCACTAAATTAATAGTCAGTTTTTGCGGAAATTTGACAATACTATTGAACTCCATCTAGAAAATAAGCCAGAGGGGGTAAAAAGCCATATTTCCATTCTTTGATGAATAAACACGTTAAATCCAGCACCTGTTGCCAAGCGGTGGAAAGCTGCAAAACCCTAACCAATCAGGTTGCCATTGATGGGTCAGAGGTTGGGTTCAAAATAGTGATGAAATTGGCAGCTAATAAGTAAGCTGTCATGCATGGACCCGACAAGTTAATATTCAACAAATTTCTTATAGAATGGGCAGGAAAGCCCATCAATGCTCATGTAACTTAAATGTACATCAGCTTACTGAAGGGACTTAGCGTATCACTCAAGAAGGAGTCAGCTTGAGGTTGGTAGCGATATCACCCCAGAAATTATAGACTGACTTCTTATTTAAGGGATTCCTCAAGAATCGGCTCTTGGGTTTTTAGTTCTGCCTCAACTAAGAGGGGTTCTTGTAAATTGAGATAGTCTTCCAAGTCTTCTACATCTTCCGAGTTGACAATGGCCAGCTTGCCAAAGCCGACTTTCTCTAGTAGTTCAGAAACGGATAGGTTATAGTTTTGGGCGATCGTTTCAACTCCAGCCCATGCTTCTTGACTCAAGGTAACTTCATACTGGGTTTTGCTTGAATTCATTGGATTCACTTTTCTGCCTCCGTAGTCAATTGGACATCATGGTGAACACACCCTCAAAAGCATTGCTTCCAATTTTAACGCTGTTCTAGCGATCGCTCTTGATTAAGATCAGAGACGAGGAGCATTGTTATAAAGTGACGTTGCTAACTCAGCAACCGTTCCTGATGTCAACTCCTAAATAGTTTATGTTGCAATGCGATCAATGCATTTAGCAGAGGATGGAGGCATTCGCACAGTACCCAAAGTATGGTATTTACCTTTTGCAGAATCAATTGATCAAGTTACAAGGCAGACAATACTCCCATTTTATTTAGAAAAATTCGGCTCTACAATGTCTGGCCAGTTTTCAAAATTACGCCTTGCCCAATCCATCCCTACTTCGTTGTTCAGCTTAATTTTTTGGGGAGTATTGGGATAAATCTTCCCGAGGATATCAGCATCTTGTTCAACGACTACTTTTGCTAAATCTAAGAATTTTTTCCCAAGCGCTTTAAAAGCAGGATGTTTACCTAATCCATACATCAATACATAAGTTCGGGTTCGGGTTGGAGACTCAGGGATAAATAAGTGAATTTGTGCTACTTTCCCCATCCCATTTTCACCATGAAATATCACTAAAGAGGGAAAGTGATTTTCCAAATGAGCTTTTAATACTGCGGGTAACAGCAATAAATCCGGAGTCTGCAATTTTTCTCTCCAGGTTCTGGGAGATGTGGGCATATTGTAAAATGCGTGAGATTCATGTCCATTATCCATAAAACTCTCAAATTGCACTTCCTCAATTCTAAATAAAGGTCGATGAGTACCATTTTGATGATTGTAATCGTGCATATTCAGGAGCATAGAAAGTAAATCAGTTTCTACACTGGTGTCTGCTGTATAGCCAATAAACTCGTATTTAGATGCAATTTCATTTAAGACATTTGGAACTAGAATCTTAGGGCTATGCTCTCCATAAGACCAAATAAAATCTCCTTGAATAATCAGTTCTAGGGGCTGTAGTTGGGGCAGAGTTTTTTTGTGAGAACCAGGTAAAACTGTACAACCTAAGCCATCGAATTCAAGGGCATGAAATGGGCAAATAACAACACTCGTTTTATCATCACGTTCATGACACCATCCCTCAGATAACATCGCTCCCATGTGTGGGCAGGCGTTGGGTAAGGCGTTAATGTTTCCGGCTCGATCTTGCCAGATTACATAGTCATTTCCATAAAGAGATACTTTTTTAGGCTGATTAATCTCCAACATCGATTTATGTGACAAAAGCCAAGGTGAACCAATAAGCATTGACATCTGTATTCAACTCCTTTTTGATGGAATAAAGGTTATTAAGTACTATCCTTTTATTCCAAGCCAGATACTAGTAGTTCATCGCATTAGTTTTGACAGGTTAATTAGTTTGTAGTAAGCGCTTTAGCGCTTGCAGCACAACTACAAACCCATCACAACTAATGCGCTAGAACACTAGGTTGCATCTGCTTAGAATTAACCTATTTTTCTGCCCTTTTTCTGTTGGAGCCGACTGGTATAACTGCGGCTATGTAGGATATTTTGATGAACAATTTTTGTGTCTCTTTAAAAATATGACGTAATATTCGTGTTTGTCAAGTAGGCTGAATTTATGAATGATGCAACACCCAAAAAAACATTCCTACGTCGCCAACCTAAGCAGAAACGCAGCCAACAACGAGTTGAACGTATTCTGCAAGCGGCGGCTGAAGTGTTTGCACAGGTGGGTTATGAAGCGGCCACAACTCATGCGATCGCAACTCGTGCCAAAACCGCAGTCGGTTCACTTTATCAGTTTTTTCCCGATAAGTTGGCGATTTTTCATGCTTTAGAAGAACGCCACATGCAACACGTCAAAGCCATTCACTCACAGCTTATGACGCCCGAAACCGCTCAAGTTCCTCTCCAGCAGATGGTTGAGCAGATGGTGGAAACCTTCGCCGTCTATTTTGAGCATCCCGGCCCGAGAGCGGTTTATATTCAGTACTGCGTCGCTCCAGAACTATTTAAGTACTTCGATGATAATTTTACTCAAGGGCTGATTCAAGAATTTGCCAGTCATTTACGCCTGCGAAACCCTGATTTGAGCCAATCAAAAAGTGAACTGCTCGCTGAAGTCTGCATTCGCAGCTACAACAGTTTACTACTAGTGGCATTACGAAGTGATCGCCCTCATCGTCAGCAGCTTTATCAGGAAATTCGAGATTTATTGGTGGCTTATCTGCAACCCTATGTAGGGGATGTGGGTTCAAATTTAGTCGATAGGGGAGACAACAGGGAAACAGTACTCTCTACGAATGCAAAGCCCTATCAGCCAACGCCAGATATTTCTCAACCCTCGATCTACGATGAGCAACACCCACACTATCAACTTTCGCCCCGTCAACAGCAAGCCCTAAGCCTAGCTAGAAAGCAAGGAGGGTTAACGATTCAGGATTTTGAGACAATTTGCCCGGAACCTTCACGACGCACACTACAACGTGAATTACGTGGAATGGTAGAACTTGGTTTACTTCTGCCCCAAGGTCAAACGAATCGACTTTATTACCGCCTCAATCCTAATAAACTTGCGACAACTCACGACAGCGCCATCAATACACAAAAAACAAAAAACTAATAACAAACAACCAATGCATTTTGAATTGCTTGTCAAGCCTAGTATGCTTTCACTTTGTAGCATTATCAAGCCACAGGTCAGCATTCATCATGTTATACGAGCAAGAGAGACAGGTTGCCACAAAAGCGGTTATCGCTGCCGCGCATTTATGTGAACAAGTTCGACGGGAACAAGGTTCTTTGGCTATCGCCAAACCGGACAACAGTCCCGTCACGGTAGGGGACTTTGGTGCACAAGCTGTGATATGTCAAGCACTCGCACAAGCGTTTCCCCAAGACTCCATGATTGGAGAAGAAAGTTCTCTCTTGTTGCGATCGCCGGATATGAGTGAACAATTAGCTAGGGTGACTCACTACGTCCAAACTCAAATCCCTGATGCCACACCCGAAACGGTAATGAGTTGGATTGATGCGGGTAATGGGGAAGCGGCACCGCGCTACTGGACTTTAGACCCAATTGATGGGACAAAAGGATATCTTCGAGGCGACCAATATGCGATCGCGTTAGCTTTAGTTGAAGAGGGAGAAGTGAAGTTGGGTTTATTGGGTTGTCCGGCATTACCCTTTGATTTATCCCAACCGCAAGCTGAACGGGGCGTGTTATTTGTGGCCGTGCGGGGACAGGGTGCAAGTATGATTCCCTTGGATGGGGGTGAACCTCGTCCCATTCATGTGAGTGACGCTTCACCAGAAAGTATGCGGCGCTTAGCCAGAAGTGTGGTTTCTGAACATAGTAATCCCACTTCACAAGATATCGTGGCGGAACTTGTAGGATTGACTGATGACCCATTATGTCTGGATTCACAAGCGAAGTATGGTGTCGTCGCACGAGGTGAAGCAGCACTCTATATTCGTTTGCCGTTTCCTCTAACGTCTGAAAAACGGCAGAATACTTGGGATCATGCAGCCGGTGCAATTGTGGTGGAAGAAGCGGGTGGACGGGTAACGGATATGCAAGGCCAGCCTTTAGATTTTTCCTTTGGTGCTAAATTGCTGAACAATCGAGGGATTATTGCTAGTAATGGAATCATTCATGATGCTGTGATTGCGGCGGTTGCTCAACAGATTGAGGTTTAACGACTTTAGTCTCATCATCGATTGGGTAATAAGCAATTGACTTTTCAAACCCCTATGCTGAACCCCTAGAGCATCAAGACTTACGCAAATACAATTGTTTTGCCACCCCCCAACCTCCTATTTTCTTGGGGGGAGTAAATCCGGTTCCCCCCAATCCCAATTTTTCTTCAGGCGGCTATTTTCCGGTTCAGTTGACTGCCATTGATGTTAAGACACAAAACCAATTAACTCATCATTTTGCCACTCCAAAGTATCCCCAATTTGATGACCATCATGATAGGCAGCCAGTAAAACTTGACTGGTTTTTCCCCATGCGATCGCGCCGGTGGCATCTAATGCGATCGCACCAAAATCCCGTTGATGCTCCTTAGCTTCCTGAAAAGTCTTTTGCATCGCTTCAACCAAGGATAAACCATCGGTAACGCGCACCACAATCCGTGCCGCCAAGCACTCATCAATAATATGTTCCCCGATGCCTGTACAACTCACCGCCGCATGAGAAGAGGCATAATTTCCGGCAGGCATGGCCGAGTCACTCACACGTCCAATCCGTTCAAAACCTTTCCCTCCTGTCGAAGTTCCCACACAAAGACGGCCTTGAGTATCCAACGCTACCACTCCAATCGTGCCACGTCCTGCTTCTGACTCCACCAATTCCTGTTCGGCCACAACACCCGCCATCGTCTTCTCAAAATTGTCCTGACGTTCATGCATCCACTCCTGCAAACGCAAGTCCGTAAGGGGATTATAAGGAGGAGTATTGAGTTCTCGCATCAATTCGGCGGAACCATAATCAGACAAGACACGATCCGGAGAACCTTGCAAAAACTGGGCTAAATTAATAGGGTTTTGTACCCGCGAGACATTAATCACGCCACTAAAACGCTGGACTCCCCCTTGCATCAACGATGCACTCATCCGAATTTGACCATCGGATTGCAGCACTGAACCCGTTCCAGCATTAAAGCGGGTGTCATCCTCTAGCAACTGGCAACCCTTAACAACGGCCTCAGTAGCAGAGGCACCCTTTAATAACAATGTATAAACATCTTCAATCACTGCATATAACGATTTACGTATCGTATCTATTGCCGCCTTGGCTTTGAGAGAACTACCTGCACCACCGTGAATAATAAGTTTAGGTTGCATCTGATTGACGAACATCCTTCCATAACATAGGTTTGAGCATTACTAGGTTCGGTCATGGTGTAAGCTGCATATCACTCACGAGTATGAAGCCTATGCTCCGGATACAGAACCTAACCACTAAGGCTCACATCGCCTCGCGAGTGTCTCTATCCCTTAAGCCAATCATTTCGCATGGAATTGAAGAGCGTTGAATTTAAAGCAAAAATGCTATTCCACCTAAGGGATAGGACTGATATAACAGCCTAAGTAAGAGGATTACAACGGCCAGCTTACTGCTGTTTTTCGATAAAACCTCTTAGTTTATCACCTACCGTATCAGGTATCTTACGCTCTAGAGCGCCTAATTGCAATTGCAACATTCTGCAACAAAGTCTCCCTAACCGGATTAGGAAGCTACTTGGGATTTGCGTCGGCGGCAGCGTTCGGAGCAATATTTCACCTGATCCCAACACTCTGCCCATTTTTTGCGCCAAGTAAAGGGCAATCCACACACTGGACAGATTTTTGTCGGTCGGTCAGATTGGGAACGATTGCGACCCATGCTAATTTGACGATAAGATTACTCGATTAATTGTAAAAAATTATTAACCCAACTGTAAATAACGATTAAAAATTAGAGATGGGGTTAGAAACGATCAGGATTATTCTCGTAGAGCCAGCCGGCCCTTTGAATGTGGGCTCGGTGGCACGGGTGATGAAAAACATGGGATTACATCAATTGGTGTTAGTCAATCCTCAGTGTGACCCCTTGGAAGCGCAAGCACGGCAAATGGCAGTGCATGGCATTAATATTTTGGAAACTGCCCAGCAAGTGCCAACGTTACCGGACGCCCTCACGGGATGTCAAAGAGCGATCGCAACCACATCTCGAACTCGTACCCTCTCTACTCCCTTAGAATCACCGCGAACAGCACTATCGTGGTTATTAGAACCAGGAGTCTGCTCAGCCCTGATTTTTGGGCCAGAAGACCGGGGACTGAGTAATCTGGAACTCAATTATGCTCAACGTTTTGTCTGTATTCCTGCCAGTTCTGAGTATCCGTCTTTAAACCTCGCTCAAGCGGTGGCGATTTGCTGTTATGAGTTGTACTCGCAGGCGTACTCCCCATCTTCTCCCGTTGAGAGTGCTGCCTCTATCCCAGCTATTGGAGTGGAACCCACTGCACCCTTAGAAGATTTAGAAGGTTACTATCAACATTTAGAATCGGTATTATTAAAAATTGGTTATCTTTATCCTCATACGGCCTTGGCTCGTATGGAAAAGTTCCGAAGCCTGTATCGTCGTTCTATGCCAACTTCCGAGGAAGTGGCGATGCTCAGAGGCATTCTCCGCCAAATAGAATGGGCGATAGAATATCTGCCAAAGGTCGAGGTTTTTGAGAATTCAGAACCGAAAGAATCATAAAATTAAGCAGACCTAATAGGCAGGAGTCGGTCATCAGCCGACTCGATTGAGGAAGTCAAACAGGTTGGTGCAATAAAATTATCGTATTCCTGGAATTGAAGATGAAATCCTTGCTGGGTAATTTGACATTCGGTTCCTAACTCTAAATGATAATTTGTTTGTAATCTGAGCCTGTGAGTGTGGTGTTGGAGGTGTGATTCAGTGGCAGCGTCGATCGATAACAGACCTGAACCCGAAAAATTTGACCGGGAATCCCAACGGCGAATTCGATTGCGTCGCCGTCGTCAGCGTAAAACTCTACAGCAAAAGCTTTTCGGACTGGCTGTGATGCCTATTCCCCCACAACCGTCCACGCAGAACTTGAGGCGAACGGGACTGCGTAAGCATCAAACCTTGCCAACCTCCCTTCACTCTATTCCTCCTTCTTCTAAACCGCCATTGCCTCGACAGCCTAGACTAAGAGCTGCTTTCTTGTCCCGTTCCCCTGTACAGCCTCTGCGCCCTGTGTCTGAAAATTCCCCTCGGCGGCCTTTGAGAACGTCTCAACAAACTCCACCGTTACCTAATTCCAATCCTCAAGGCTTTAGGAGTCACAACCGAGGGTATACTCGATCGGAACCCACTCCCAGTGTTAACTCGCGGACGAATCCTTGGCAAGTTCAATCTAAACTCACATCCTCTGCATCCGCTTCACCAAAGCAGGATAGCCAACCCCCCAAATCTTCCCCTGCCACTGGTGCCCGCCGCAGACGAAACCGCGATGAAAAACGAGGATTTCAACTGTTCAAACAACCCTTGAATCCCGCAAATCCACGTCGCATCGAACCTAATTCCTCTTCAACCACACCTAAAGTCAGTCCTTCTACTCCAGAGATTCCTAGAAATGGGAAACGTGTTCGGCAAAAAGTCGGTGTTCCACCTTCTCCACGTCAGACGCAAAAGACGGCTCGGCGTCTACCCAAACGCCCTCAGCACCCTTTTGTTTATATTATCCGGCTGCTGATTTTAGGGATTGGAATTGGTGCGATCGCGGGAACTTTGTTATCGGCTTTAGACCCAGCTACGCAAGCATCGGTTCAGGCCAATGACTCCCCTAAAGTTGAAGTGCCAGAAAAGTCCCGGACTCCCTCGGCTACACCCTTGGCCTTGAGCCAAGAAATCTTACCGTTGAAGTCGCAACTACAGACTTTGGTCGCCCAAAATCCAAAACTACAGCCTAGTATATTTGTTGTTGACTTGGATACCGGAGCTTATATCGATTTCAACAGCCACTCGACTTTGGCGGCAGCCAGTACGATTAAACTCCCGATTTTGGTCGCCTTATTTCAAGATGTCGATGCCGGCAAAATTCGCTTAGATGAAACCCTCACCCTACAGCAAGAAATGATTGCCGCCGGTTCGGGTAATCTCCAATACCAAAAACCCGGTACAAAGTTCACAGTATTGGATTTGGCCACAAAGATGATGGCAATTAGTGATAACACTGCAACCAATGTTCTGATTGCCCGTTTGGGAGGCACGGAGGCACTCTCTCAACGCTTCCGTTCTTGGGGTTTGACGGCTACTGTTCTCAATAATGTGTTACCAGATTTAGAAGGAACCAACACCACCAGCCCTCAAGAGTTGGGGATGCTGATGTCGATGGTGAATCAAGGGCAATTAGTATCGCTGCGATCGCGCGATCGGATTTTGGGCATTATGCAGCAAAATCAAATTGACACTCTGCTGCCCAAGGGATTAGGCGAGGGGGCAATTATCGCCCATAAAACCGGTAACATCGGTGAAATGCTAGCCGATGCCGGACTAGTGGATATGCCGAGTGGTAAACGTTACATTATCACCGTGATGGTCAAGCGTCCTTTTAACGACCCCAGTGCCGAAAATCTCATCCACAAAATCTCTCAATTAGCCTACGAACACTTCAATCAACCATCAGCGAGTCCCAATACAACCTTACTACCTTCTGGACGTATCCCCTCCACGAGCAGCCGAGCAATGGCATGGAACTTCCAGTAAGTTAAGCTGCTCAACAGGTTTAGACGCCTTTGTAGCCAATTTCCATGTCCATTTCCTTCTCAGAATTGGCTGGAGGTATAGTTGGCATTTTGGGCGGCATTCGAGACACTCCAATCTGATTTAAAATAATGCCGCCGATAATCACAGTTCCACCAATATATTGAGCCATAGTGGGGGCTTCACCCAAAATTAAATACGCGGCTAAAATTCCGGCGATTGGGCTAAATGAACTTGCTAAGGAAACATCCGATGCACCCGTAGTTTTTAATCCCGTAAACCAACACAATTGACCCCCAACAATGATGATGACGCTATAAATTAACATCCATTGCCATAAAAGGGGTGAAAAAGCATCCATAAAATGCTCAGCACCGTAGAGTTTGAGCGCCACCGAAAAGAAGATAACGGTTCCTAGAGCCATTCTAACGACACTAAAAATTCCCAAAGGAATCTGACGCAGCTTCACCTTACTAATAATCGTAGAAACAGCCAAAGAAATCGCTCCGCCTGCTGCCATTAATTCGCCTCGTCCGATCTGAAACCCTCCCATACTCATCATCTGATTAACTTCTGGGGGCTGAAGCACAATCGTTAACACAACACCCACAAAGGAAATAATTGCACCCGCAATTACCCAACGATTCACTCGTTCTCGAAGTAGCAAGATAGATAAAGCTAAAATGAGTGGCGGTTCAAGTCGTCCAATCAAAACGACATTATTCACCATCGTCAAATCGAGGGCAATAAAAAACAAGGAAGGAGCCAGTGCCCCCGAAAGAATTGCCACGCCAATTAATCCCAACCAATCTGTCGCGGAAAGTTGCTTCAAAGACTGAGGATTGAGTTGTTTACCATAAATGAAAAAAAGAGTAATCAACGCACAAAGATTACCAATAAATAAAACATTGCAAAAAGAAATTGGATTTCGTCCGTCAATTAAATTTTGTGCTCCAATTTCGGTTAACTTACGGGTAATTGAGTTTGCTGAAGCAAAAATAAGAATGGCAAGTAAGAGATAGGCTCGCCCTGGAATCCGACGAGTGAAATGAGTCGCTTGAGTGACTAATCTAGACATACGTGTTCTTAACCACTGAGGCTCACAAGCTTTGTTGCTCAATACCCTAACGCGGTTTGCGATTAAACTGTATTATCTATTGGTCTAAGATTTTTCGTTCCAGCCATTTTGTCTGCAACTCTATATAAAACTAAGTTGAAGGGCGGGTTTTGATTGAGATTATCGGTGTGCTAAGCTAACTAATCGTATCAACCCGGCCCTACTATATGACGGGTGTTTAATCGGACATGGTATTACCCCTGACCAGGGCTTCGCCCTTGAGGGCAGAGGGCTTTTATGCTTTTATGCTTTTATG
>CAZPRJ010000073.1:0-2022 GCA_964588805.1 uncultured Microcoleus sp.
CCCCAGCTCCCCAGCTCCCCAGCTCCCCCGCACCCCCGCACCCCCCGCCATATTGTAAAGATTTATGATAAACTTGACATTTTCTCGAAAAACGGTAAAAATAGATACAGAAAGATAAATCGTTCATCTCTCTAATCCCCAGAAAAAATGTAGATAGGGAGACGGAAGTAGAGATATATCTCGAAGGAACGCGCCTCATATCACTACAGTTGAATTGCGAGGCGAAGAACATGAAACTCTCTTATCGTGGTGTTAAATACGATTACAACCCCCCAGTGGTCGAAACCACTGACAGTGAAGTAGTTGGCAAATATCGGGGCTTAGACTGGAGATTCCGTAACCTGAAAAAGCCACCCGTGCTGCAACCAAGGGTTAATCTCAAGTATCGTGGAGTTTACTATCAAACTGGCACACCCGCAGTGGCCAAGAGTGCTGAACCTGTAAATGTTCCTGCTGTGTCTACGCGAGAAAAAGCACGAACGCTCATGATGAATCACCAGCGTGCGCTCAAAAATCGCCAACAAGCGATGTTTAATCGGACAGCAGCAGAAGTTGGATTGGTTGCTCATCACTCCTAGTCCTCCACTGGCTTCCTAGGAAAGATTCATTGTTTCTAGGAACTCATAGAATCGTATAACGAATGGAAGCGCCTCAGCCGAGGCGTTTTTTTGTGTATAGCAAAAGGCAGAGAGCTCCAGGGTTCCAAGGGACAAGTTTGACTGATGAAGGTTTTAGCATTCTCGCTGTAAGCGAGCGTCTGGAGTCATCACATGAATTGCTACACTCGCATCATAACTAACCATTTTTAGCCAAATTCAAGACATTGTTATTGGCAGAAGGCTTAGGAAAAGATGCAGGAATTTTTTAACCTTTTTGTTCATCCTAATGTATTTATTCCGCATGGGCACTGCTACCTGTGGAATCCTGGATTGGTGGGGCTTCATCTAATTTCAGATGTCCTGATTGCGATCGCCTATTATTCAATTCCCCTCACCCTGATCTATTTTGTTCACAAGCGACAAGATGTCCCGTTCAATAGAATTTTTATACTGTTTAGCGCCTTTATTGTTGCTTGTGGCACCACACATCTCATAGAAGTATGGACGCTTTGGCATCCTACATACTGGTTCTCCGGGTTGATTAAAGCGATTACGGCTGTAGTCTCGCTGTATACCGCCATTATTCTCGTTTCTCTGCTGCCCAAAGCACTGCTGCTGCCTAGTTTAGCTGTGGCCAATCAAGAACTTGAAGCCAGAGTTGAACAACGCACGGCAGCTTTACAACAAAGTGAGGAACGCTGGCAACTAGCCATGCGGGGTAGCAATGATGGCATTTGGGATTGCAACCTCAAAACTAGTCAAATTTTTCTCTCGACTCGATGGAAAGAAATGCGAGGGTTCGCAGAACATGAGATCGATGAGCTTTCATGTGAACAATGGTCGAACCAAATCCATCCGGATGACCGCGATCGCGTCTTAACCGCCGTGGATGACCATCTTACTCAAAAGACCCCTCTGTTTCAAGAAGAATATCGAGTACAGCGCAAAGATGGTTCTTATATGTGGATATTAGACCGAGGGCAAGCGTTGTGGGATGAAGCAGGCAATGCTATTCGCATGGTCGGTTCTGAAACTGATATTAGCGATCGCAAAAAAACCGAGGAACAACTTCGTACTCTCTCCGAACGATTGACTTTAGCCATCAAGTCAGGCAGGTTCGGTATTTGGGAATACGATTACATCCAGGATATACAAATCTGGAATGACCGGATGTATGAACTGTATGGAGTCACTCCAGACCACTTTGTTAATACCTTTGACACCTGGTTAAACTGCATACACCCTGATGATCAAGGTCAGGTACTGAAAGCGATTGAGCAACTTTTGCAAGAGAATCAAGAATACGATACTGCCTTCCGGATTATTCAACCCAATGGAAACATCCGCTTCCTGAAAACCTACGGTATTCTTCAGCGCGACGAGCAAGGTAAGCCTGTACGGATTATTGGGGTAAATTTCGACA
>CAZPRJ010000073.1:2032-39889 GCA_964588805.1 uncultured Microcoleus sp.
AACTGGCAGAAATTGCTCTTGAGGAGAGCGAACGCCGCTATGCCATGCTTACAGAAGCGTCTCCTGTTGCTATTTTCCGATTTGATACGTCTGGTCAGTGTGTCTATGTTAATGAGCGCTGGGGCGAAATGACCGGTAGACCCCCATCAACAGCGTTGGGTATGGGGTGGCTTGAAGCCTTGCATCCAAAAGACCGCGATTGCCTCCTCCGGGATCGGGCGCGAAAATTTGAGCAAGGCGTTGGTGTCGGAGAAGGCTACCAATGTGAGGGCAGGCATTTACTCCCGGATGGCAGCATTAACTGGTTTGTCTCTCAAGTAGTACCTGAAACGGACGCTAATGGCACCCTACTTGGCTACATCGGCACACTGACGGATATTACTGACCTAAAACTTGCTGAACAGGAACTTATCCGCAACCGAGATTTACGAGAAGCTATTTTCAACGAATCTGCTGATGCCGTGTTTCTTGTCGATCCCGCCACGATACTCATCCTTGAGTGCAATCAGCGAGCTGTGGAACTGTTTGAGGCGGCTGATAAAACTGAACTGATAGGTATTGAAGGGAGTACCCTTCATCGTCATCCGTTTTCTGATGATGAGCTAGCTGCAACTGTGGCAGAATTCCGGTCGCAAGGGTTCTGGAGCAGAGAAGTTGAATATGTGACTCGTAAAGGCAATTTCTTCTGGGGCAACATCGCCTCTAAATCGATTACCGTAGCTGGATGTATCCTGACCTTAGTACGGATAACAGATATTAGCGATCGCAAACTGGCCGAGCAAGCTCTCAAAGACAGCCAACGCCGCTTTGCCACATTGGCAGAAGCATCTCCGGTTGCTATTTTCCGCTTCGATGCTGCTGGGAACTGCCTGTATGTGAACAATCGCTGGAGCGAAATGACAGGTCGAGCGCTAGAAGAAGGGTTGGGGATGGGGTGGGTGCAAACCTTACACCCAGAAGACCGCGATCACACGGTGCGAGAATTTTCTCAATGGGCTCAAGTTAGGTCAGAAACACTCTTCCGCAACGAGGCCAGACTTGTGCGACCGGATGGCAGCATCCTCTGGTTTTACTGTCAGATTCTGCCTGAAACTGAACCTGATGGCACCATTGGCGGCTACGTCGGAATATTGGCAGACATCACTGAACGCAAACAGGCGCAAGAGGCATTAGCTCAGTATGCCCATAAGGTCGAAGACCTGTACAATAATGCTCCGTGTGGCTATCATTCGCTAGACGCTGAAGGTCGATTTGTCAACATCAATCAGACTGAATTAAACTTGTTAGGGTACACCCGTGAAGAAATGATTGGTCAACCTTTTACTAACTTTGTTACACAAGCAGGTCGCTTAGACTTTGAGCACAATTATCCTCGCTTCATCGAACGGGGCTGGGTAAAAGACCTTGAGTATGACGTAGTTTGTAAAGATGGCACATTTTTGCCCGTGTCAATCAATGCCACTGCTGTTAAGGATGCAGACGGCAGGTATTTATATAGCCGTGCCACCCTCTTGGATATCCGCGATCGCAAGCAAGCTCAACAAGAACTGCAAGAACTGAATAGTGCCATGCAAAATGCCATTGAAGGCATTTCTCGTCTAGATGCAGATGGACGATATGTAGCTGTGAATCGAGCATACGCCAGTCTGTGCGGTTATGAACCTGAAGAACTAATCGGGCAACTGTGGCAGAAAACCGTGTATTCAGAAGATATTCCAGATATGGTCGCCGCTTATCGGCAGATGCTTGAGATCGGCAAAGTTGAAGCAGAAGCCAGAGGCATTCGCAAAGATGGTTCGATCTTCTACAAACAAGTGACAATGGTGACGATCCACGATGAGGAAGGCATCGTCACGGGACATCATTGCTTCATGAAAGATATCAGCGATCGCAAGCAAACCGAAGAAATTATCAAAAAACAAGCCCAAAGAGAAATATTACTCAAGGGGATTACCCAACGGGTGCGTCAATCCCTAGATTTGGATGCCATTTTGACAACCGCAGTGGTTGAAGTACGACAAACCTTTCAAACCGAGCGAGCCTTAATTTTTCGTCTTTTACCGGGTGCAACAGGGCAAGTGATCAAAGAAGATGTCTTGCCAGGCTATCCAGTATTGGGAGAAGGGTCGTGGATCGATCAGTGCATCCATCCAGACAGTATCAAAAACTACTACATCACCGGACAACCGCGAATTGTCGCAGATGTCGCCTTGGATGAGTGGGGAGAATGTTTAGGGACATTTCTGCATCAGATGGGCGTCCGGTCTAAGATTAGCGCCCCGATTATCCAAACCCTAGAGAATGGTTCTACCCAGATTTGGGGATTTTTGATTATCCATGCCTGTGGCACCTACCGCCACTGGCTACCAGAAGAAGCGGGGTTATTGCAGCAGATTAGTAACCAGTTGGCGATCGCAATTCAGCAGGCTGACCTTTACCAGCGAGTCCAGACCGAACTAGGCGAACGTAAGCTAGCCGAAGAACAACTGCGGCAGACCAATGAGCAGCTTGCCCAAGCCAATACCGAACTCGCACGCGCTACCCGCCTCAAAGACGAATTTCTAGCGAATATGAGCCATGAACTGCGAACGCCTTTAAATGCCATTTTAGGAATGTCTGAGGGACTTTACGAAGAGGTGTTTGGTTCAATCAACGAGCGGCAGCATAAAGCGATCGCCACTATCGAACGCAGTGGTCAGCATCTACTAGAATTAATTAACGACATTCTGGATTTGTCTAAAATCGAGTCCGGTAAACTCGAATTACAAATCAGCGATGTTCCGGTCAGAAGTCTGTGTGATGCCAGTCTTGGCTTGGTCAGACAGATGGCGCAGAAGAAAAATATCCGTCTTTGTACCTGCATTCCTAACTACATTGATAGTGTTCAGGCAGATGAGCGTCGCCTGCGTCAGGTACTTATTAATCTACTCAGCAACGCCGTCAAATTCACTCCAGAAGGAGGTTCTGTCACCCTAGAAGTCCGGATTGAGGACGCTGGGGTGCGGGGGTGCGGGGGTGCTGGGGAAGTTGAGGGCATCAATTCTTCCTCATCCTCCTCTTACCTGTGCTTCCGTGTGATCGATACTGGCATTGGCATAGCACCAGAGGATATGGGTAAACTCTTCCAGGCTTTTGTGCAAATTGACAGTCGCTTAAATCGTCAATATAACGGCACTGGACTGGGACTAGCACTCGTACAGCGTATTGCTAGCTTGCACGGGGGAACTGTTGCGGTAGAGAGTGAAGTGGGACGGGGTAGTTGTTTTATCGTCCGCATTCCTTACCATTCAAACCGTGAAGTCGCCACAATGCAGGGGACTACTGTGTTATCCAACTGCTCTATATGGTCTGAATCAACTGTTTTAAAGGTTGTACCAGAATCTACTTTGCAGCTTCCTCTCATCTTGCTGGCAGAAGATAACTTGGCCAATCTGGAGACGATTTCTGGATATCTGGAAAGTCAGGGATATCGTTTGATTGTGGCAAAAAATGGACAAGACGCGATCGCTCTTGCCAAAACTCATTGCCCTGATTTGATTTTGATGGACATTCAGATGCCGATAATGGATGGCATAGAAGCAATGCATCATATCCGGGCACAGGGACAAACTGATGTTCCCATCATTGCATTGACAGCGCTAGCAATGTCCGCAGATCGGGAAAAATGTTTAGAAGCTGGTGCTAACGAATATTTAACAAAACCGATAAAACTCAAACAACTGGTAGCAACCATTCAGCAACTCCTATCACAAAGAAAAGGAAGAGAAACTCATCATGAAAACTCAAGCCAGTATTTTGGTCATTGATGATGAACCGGATAACTTCGATGTGATTGAAACACTATTGCATCATGAAGGCTATCAGCTTAATTATGCTCCGAGTGGTCAGAGGGCAATTGATCACCTCGATAGTTTTCAGCCGGATGTAATTTTGCTGGATGTGATGATGCCGGATCTAGATGGGATTGAAGTCTGTCGGCGCATCAAAGCCGACGCAAAATGGCAAATGGTTCCTATTATTATGGTGACGGCATTAACGTCTAAAGAAGACTTGGCTCAATGCCTGAGGACGGGTGCTGATGACTTCATCAGTAAGCCGGTCAACGGTGCCGAGTTACGAGCTAGAGTTTACTCAATGTTGCGGATTAAGCAGCAGTATGACAGCGTGCAGACACTGCTTAAAACGCGAGAAGATATGGTGAATATGATTGTGCATGATATGCGAAATCCCTTGACGGGTATCTTGCTATCAACTCATGTTTTGCGGTCTCCCAAAATATCCCCTGAAAAGCATCAAGAAAAAGTTAATCAAATTATCAGTGCCGGACAACAACTAGAATCATTGATTAATAGCTTGCTGCTGATGGGCAAGTTAGACTCTGGCAAAATGGTACTCAACTACACGGAAGTAGACCTTTGTGCACTTTGTCAGTCAGCCGTGGAAGATATGGAAGCGATCGCTGCTCAAAAAAACTTGACTCTTGTTAGTAAATTACCCGATCCGGTTACTGAAGTGCAACGAAGTCCAGGGGTAGCGACGTTAGGAAGCTCATTCGGTGGTACAGTCAAAGCGGATGCTGCTATCTTGCGTCGAGTACTAGATAATTTACTCTCCAATGCAATTAAGTTCTCACCGTCCAACGCTGTAGTCACCTTGTGGTTAGAGTATTTGGGAGGAGGTGGCGCTAAAGTACAAGTCGTTGATTCAGGCCCAGGCATTTCTGAAAATTTACGGCAAAGCATCTTCGAGAAGTATGAGATTGGAACTCTCAATTCAGACGTTTCGCAAATTGGTTTAGGATTGACGTTCTGCAAAAAGGCGATCGAAGCCCATCATGGCAGCATTACTATTGAAGATAATCACCCACGAGGTACTATCTTGAACGTATTCCTGCCAGGTGATTAAACCAGTGTCAATCTAAATAAATTGTCAAATAACCCTCACCCCAACCCTCTCCCTCAGGGAGAGGGAGTAAATAGAGTAAATAGAGAGGGGAGCAAGAAATTTAAACGAATCATTTATCCTAGCTATATAAATACCTTTACATATTGGTAAAGCGGCATGAACTTGGGTTTAGGACAAACACTCGGTGGGCGCTACAAAATCATCTCTCAACTGGGACAAGGGGGGTTTGGTAAAACCTTTGTGGCGCAAGACCAACACCTTCCTAATAACCATCCATGTGTTGTTAAGCAACTCAAACCTCAAGCAACCGACCCCTTGACTTTGCAAACAGCAAGGCGTCTATTTGAAACTGAAGCAAAAGTATTACATCAGTTAGGCAATCATCCTCAAATTCCTCAACTTTTTGCTTATTTTGAGGAAAATCAAGAATTCTATCTCGTACAGGAACTGATTGAAGGGGACGACCTTAGTAAAGAATTGCCTTACCATTCTCAAGCAGGGGTTCAGAACAGTTGCTGGAGTGAAGAGGAGGTCATTTCTCTATTAAAGGAAATCCTAGAAGTTTTGGATTTTGTGCATCAGCAAAATGTGATTCATCGAGATATCAATCCCCGCAATATCATTCGGCGTAAACTGGATGGTAAGTTAGTATTAATTGATTTTGGAGCAGTTAAACAAGTTAGCACTCAAGTGGTTCAAGCCGGTCAAAGTAATTTTACGGTTGCCATTGGGACTCCCGGCTATCTACCTAGTGAACAAGCTAACAGTAACCCTCGACTCAGTAGCGATATTTATGCTGTAGGAATGGTGGCAATTCAAGCTTTAACGGGTATTAGTCCTGAGCAATTACCAACCCATCCTGATACAGATGAAATTAGCTGGCAAGACAAAGTGGAAGTTAGTCCTGTGTTTGCCAAAGTATTAGATAAAATGGTGCGGTATGATTTCCGCGATCGCTACCCATCAGCCGCTTTTGCCTTACAAGCACTTCAAGATTTAAATACTGTTCCTAATGCGACGCTTCCTTTAGCGGCAACGACTTTACCTAAAGCGTTCATTTCTCAATTCAAATTATCTAAATCATTACTCTATAAAGTTTTAATATCCCTTGGTGTCCTGGGTTTAGGTGTTGCTACTACAGTTTTGACGGTTAATGTTATTAAATCGAATAATGCGACGGAGTTATATAGCCGAGGTGAAACTCTTTTAGAATTAAAGCGCTATGAGGATGCCCTTGGAGCTTATGATCGAGCCGTTGAACTTAAACCCGAATATGTAGAAGCTTGGACAGGAAAAGGAAATACTTTGTTAGGGTTGAAGAGTTATGAAGAAGCACAAAATGCTTTTGATAGAGCGATTCAAATCCAGCCGGATTATTGGCAAGCTTGGCTAGGCCGAGGGAATGCCTTGGATGAATTACAGCAATATAAAGAAGCGATTAATTCCTTTGATGCTGCACTGAAGTTTAAGCCTGATAGTCTAGAGGCGTGGAATAGCCGAGGCAATGTACAGATTAAATTGCAGCAATATTCTGATGCGATCGCTTCTTTTGATGAAGCGGTTAAAATTAAGCCCGATTACTCACCGACTTGGTACAGGCGGGGGTGGGCGTTGCATAATTTAAAGCAGTACGATGAGGCGGTGAAATCCTATGATAAAGCAGTTGAATATAAGCCTGATTCTGCTGTCGCTTGGTATCAGCGAGGAAATACTCTAAGTAATTTAAAAAAATATCAAGAAGCGGTGGAATCGTATGATAAAGCTGTTCAATTTCAGCCAGATTTCTCAGATGCTTGGTATAGTCGCGGTAGTGCTTTGATTAATATGAGGCAATACGAACCCGCTTTTACCTCATTTGATAAAGCAGTTCAATCAAATTCTAGTAACGCAGAAGCTTGGTACAATCGGGGTTGGGCGCTTCATCAATTGCAGCGTTATGAAGAAGCGATTACGTCTTACAATAAGGCGATTCGATTACAGCGTCGGTATTCTCAAGCTTGGTATAATTTGGGGAATGTTTTTTATAATTTGCAGCGCTACTCAGATGCGATCGCCTCTTATAACCGAGTTGTTGAAATTAAACCGGATAACTACGAAGCTTGGTATAGTCGCGGTAATGCTTTATTTAATTTGAAGCGATATCAAGAGGCACTTGAATCTTATGATAAGGCGTTGCAATATAAACCAGATTATCAAGCCGCTAAAGATGCTCGCAGTAAGGTGGAGAGTGAGTTAAATTCGGATAAGAATAAGTCAGATGATAAGCAAGATTCAGGGCAGAAGCAGCAGGAGGGGAAGGAGTAAACTAAGTTTGGGAATTAGATAGCGACATGGCACTTTCTACAGATCGAAATTTACAATTGATACTACCTACAGAAGATGACGCTGTTCTTGCACAAGTTAGCTACCAGAAATTGGTATCCTACTTACAGCAGAAGGAAGCGAATCTTACTCTCAAGATTATGCAAGATGACACCAATGGGGAGACAGTTACCATTCCCGCAGAAGCATTTCGCCTACTTGTTGAAATTTTGGCTCAGATGGAGCAGGGTAATGCTGTCAAACTGCCCCACGTCTTGAACTCGGACAATATCGAGTTCTGATTGCCGACGCAATAAACCCCGTATGATGTTGTTATTGAAGTTTTCGTCAGCCACAAATCTCAGCATCAGGGACGCACCAAAAATGGATCATCCCAATATTAGAAGTTAGTATGACGGATTTTGTCGTTAAGCTCGTAATTGCAACATAAGGAACTAACCGACAACAACTAATCCTAAGCTTAGCGTTGGGGCTGTCGTGCCATCAAACGTTCACGCACACCTTGAGGGTTGAACTTAGCCTCATTCTGCTGACGAATCTCTTTTGAATGTTGTTGCCTTTGCTTTAAGTACACCTCAACATCATGCTGATGCCGTAAGTAGTAGCTGATTAAAGCATAAACATCAGCTAGTTGCAAGGATGGATACTGAAACATAATTTCTTCAGGAGTTGCCCCTTGATTGAAGGCAGCTACAACTGTATCCAGTGTCACCCGTGTTCCAATCACTGTCACCACACCATCAGTGTTCACTTTCAGAGGAATGGGTTCGGCTATAATTGAAAGACTCATAGCATTTACTTTAATTTAAGAGTGGAAATGATCGCACTATTCCACGCTACTCTGAAACTAGATAGAACTTACGCATTTTCTGCCTTAATACACCATCTTCGTAGGGGCAAGGCATATCTTGCCCCTACCTGTAGCGGATTCCCTCACCAGTTGCGTAAGCTCTGCTAGAGTAACTTTTGTAGCCCAGCCACAACGATTTCTCCAAGATTATCAGATAACGTTAGCAATGTATTTTCGAGACCCCATTGCCTAACTTTAGTTGCTGAAAGCGCACCGTGAGCAGTAGCATTTCGCACTGCTTTAGCCAGTCTTGCAGCTTCAACCCAGGAAGAAATAGGAGTAGATTTTACTATCCAAGATTCAATTATTTTTTGATCTCCCCCGTCAAGACTAAGAAAGTCAGCTAAAGCGCTCTTTCCTTGGCGTGAAGGTCTTTTAAGCCATTTTTCAAGATTCTCTTGTTTTTGATCAGGTGGAGTTAGTAATCTGTAAGCTGGAAGGTCACATTTATCGGTAAAAACTTTAATCAAGTCTGGGGTAAGATGTTTTACTGGTGGCTTTAATAATGTTTTTATAGTTGTTTCAAACCCACCGTATGCCATCACAAGTCGCCATTGGGCACCACGCGCTTTGTCTGTGGCATTGGGTTTATCTGTTGCGTTACAACCAGCAGCAGGCTCTTGCCATTGCATCGCAGATTGAGTTAAGTAAAATCCCCTTGATAGAGCTTGGATAACATCATCGATGTAGTCTGGATCAATTAAGTGACTTTGGCTGAAGTACGAAAGTTTTTGCTGTATGGTGTTGCACTTAGCTGAATCTTCTAGCCAAGATTGGTAAGTACCAAAAACTTGCCATACATCGCGCCAAACATTGTTAAGGACTGTGAGTACTTCCGCACTTTTTGCAAGTTCATTCTGGGAAGCATTGAATTGAGTGGGGTGCATAACTGAATACCTAAATTACCAGATTTATGATTGCCTTTCGCCTTCGCAATGCACCTGTCCGGGATATTGAGCAATCTCTTCTACGAGTTGCGATCGCCTAACTCTATACTTACCTCCCACCCTACCCTAATACCAACAGCACTCAAGCCAATTCAATCATTCTTACCCACCAATTCCCTGCAACTCACTAGGTGAAACTTCCCCACAAGAAAAGCCAATTCTTTGAGCATCTGAACGGTTAGTTGGGCCGAGGGCTGGTAATACTCCTCCCAGAGAATATCGGCGGAATGGCCAACTGTCGGAGTTGTCGCACTCACTTTTGGTACATACGCACAGATACAAAGGAATTTGGGGATGCTTCTCGTGCCACTCGGCGAGAATCCAAACTAGAGGTATGTCTTTCCCTTCTCCATACTGCTTGCTGGGTGCATCTTGCGCGATCGCTTGGCTAGAAAATAAAACTATCCCCCCAACAAACAGTAATGCCTTAGCGAATTGAGATAACCTGAAATTACCCTGGCGGTTCGATTTGGGTGGTGAATTCAATGTCATAACGGCTTAATATCAAATACAGTTAATCACTGAGTGTATTCCATCTCCTAGCTAACCGTCACCCCTTCAACTAATTTCAGTCATTTAAACTTTTACACTTCAGTTTCAAATACCACACCTTCATACAGCAATTCAATCGGAAACTCAAATTCAATACTTGAAAAAGTAACGATGTCTCCAGCCATGTAGGGATAGTAACGCCACATTCTTCCCTCTCCCCGAGAGTAGCGCTCTACAGAAATCTTTTCCGAATCAATCATGATATACTCCTGCAAGGTAGGAATTGTTAGATAGTAAGTCAACTTTTCCCCCCTATCTTTAGCACTTGTACCAGGAGAAAGAACCTCAGCAATGAGTTTTGGATTTTGAATAAATTTACGGGCATTCAAGTCTTGAGCGTCACAACTAACAATAACATCAGGATAGTAGTAAACGCTTTGAGGATTGACTTGCACCTTCACGGCTGACACGTTAACTCGACAACCTCTAGAACGCAGATGTGGACGTAAGGCTGTGTAGAGATTGAGCGCAATATCATTATGGGGAATTGTTCCACCTGTCATGGCAAAGACTTCGCCGTTGACATATTCGTAGCGAATGTCTTGCTGAGATTCCCATTCGAGATATTCCTCGATGGTCATTTTTTTCGGTTGTTCGCGGATAGCTATCATACTAAGATTTTTTTCCTTCAAGGGAATGGGTTCGGCTGGGAAATCAGCCACCCAAAATTTCTAACTGTCGCTCTACTGCACTTTGAAGTAATACACTTTCTAGATAGGCTTCATAGGGTAAACCTGCCGTAAATTCTTGCAGACGACGTGCAGCTTGCAACATATCCCAAAGATAGCCAGCTTCACGATTAGTTGGTGGCATAAACTACCTGTTTCGTGCTGAGGATTTCATAGCGTCGAAAAGGATTTTTTAAAGCGGCTTTTTCTACCAAATCAACTTCGCGCCCAAACAAAGTTTCGAGTTCTTCTTTCATGCGGACAATATCCAATAAACTCCATTGAGCATCCGGAGCAAAACTTACCAGCACATCCACATCACTATTGGGGCGAAAATCCTCCCGTAAAATAGAGCCAAATAAGGCAAATTCTGTGACTTTCCAACGGTGGCAGAAAGACGCGATCGCATCCTCTGATACCTCAATTTTCGTACTAATTGCACTCATTTAAACCGTCACCCCCTCCAATTCTTCATCCGTCAACTCGTACAACGCCCGTAACTTCTGTAATTTCTCCTCAGAAGGTTGCCAAAAACCTCGCCCATTCGCCTCCAACATCCTGCCCACAATATTACGAAAAGCCTCTGGATTTGCCTCTCGCAACTTATCTGCCATTTCCGCATCTAAAGCATAAGTATCCGCCGCTTGGTCATACACCCAAGAGTCAGTAAAATCAGTCGTACCACCCCAACCGATTAACGCCGTCATCCGTTGCGAAATTTCATAAGCACCCCCAGAACCTTGATTGGCCATGGCATCTGCCCACTTAGGATTAAGTAATTTAGTACGGTACTCCAAACGCAGTAAATCTTCTAATTTACGAGGCGTGGTATCTTTCGAGAAACTTTCTACAAAACTGGCATTTACCTTCTTACCTCGTTGTTTTTCTGCCGCCTTTTTCAAGCCTCCAGTATTGGCGTAATATTCCTGAATATCAGTCAATCCATATTCAACTGAATCAATTTCTTGAACAATGCGACTAGTACTTTTTAGCAGTTGATTGAGGATTTCTGGGCGTGCTTGCCCTTTATCTTGTCTACCGTAGCTGAATGAATTTCGGCTTTGCCAAGTATTCCCCAACTCATCTCCATTTTCCCAATTGCCATCTGTAACTTGGTCATTCACCAACGAACCAAAATCACCAGCAGGGTTAGAAAATAATCGCGCCGAAGCATTATTTACCCCTTGAGACTGCAACGCTAACGCATGTTTGCGAATAAAATTCTGGTCTTCTGGTTCCTCAGCTTCAGCCGCCCGTTTAAATAAATCATCCAACAACTCAATAATATTGACAAAACTATCTCGAAAAATACCCGAAAGATTTGCCAATACATCAATTCGAGGATGTCCAATCTCTGCCAATGGTTTCAATTCATAACGAACAATTCGCCCTGTTCCTTCTTTTACAGGTTCTGCCCCAACTAATTCCAAAAGAATACCCAGAGATTCCCCCTTAGTTTTAATCGCATCCAATCCCCATAACATTACCGCCACTGTTTCTGGATATTCACCCTGTTCTTGTAAGTGCTGGGTAATAATTTGTTGAGCAATTTCTCGTCCCCGTTCATACGCAGCAGGTGACGGCATCCGATAGGGGTCTAAGGCATGAATATTCCGTCCAGTAGGCAATACACCTAATCCATCTCGTAACAAATCGCCCCCTGGTGCAGGTGGAATATACTCCCCATTTAATCCTCGTAATAAGTTTGTTAATTCATCGCTAGTTTGTGCTAATAATTGGCGAATTTGTATAGCTTCTTTTAAACGTGCAAATTTTCCATTTTGTAGGAGGTTAAGCCCTTGTGTTTCTATACCACAAGCCACTACACTCACGACTTCTTCCGGTAAATCCTCTCCAAAGTAAGCCTGAAGATACGATGCCAAGGCTTCTGCATTCGGTGCCTCACCTAAAGTGTGCAGACCTGAAGAAAACAGGCGCGATTCTACCACTTGTAGGTATTCGTACAACTTCACCAAATAATCATTAAAAGCATGGGCGCTAAACATTCGGGCATTTTCTGGAGTAAAGGCAATCCCCAATTTTTTAGCATCTTCAAACGGGCAATCTGCATCTAAACCAGTGTCCACAATTTTTTTACAAATTGCCTCTTTAAGAGCATAATTCTTTTCCGGGTCTTCTCGATACTCGGCAATTAAATCCCGCAGTGCCACCAATTCCTTATATAAACCTGCACGACCATAAGGCGGTACATTGTGAGAAATCAATACTCCATAACCCCGACGCTTGGCCAATATAGATTCAGAAGGATTATTAGCAGCATAGATATATAGATTAGGTAAATCGCCTAATAAAATATCTGACCAAGAATAACCCGTATTTCCTAACGGAGAACCAGGCAACCATTCAACCGTACCGTGCATTCCAAAGTGAACAACTGCATGGGGTTGCAATTCATTTTGTAACCATTTGTAGAAAGCAGCATACTGAGGATGAGGGGTCATATCCCGCTCAAACATTAACCGCATGGGGTCGCCAGAAATACCTAAGGGCGGTTGTACACCAATCCAAATATTACCGAGTTGGATACCACCGATTTGAAAATCATCCCCATAGGTTTTAATCCCCGTACCCGTCAGAGATTTCCATTGTTTCTCAATGCGGGTGGTTAGTAAGTAACCTAGCCATTTTTCTAAAGTTTTAGCATTAACAATTTCCGTGGGGTGGGCATCTTGCCCGTCTTTTTCCAATGGCAGGCGAGACACCTGCCCCACAAGAGGAGTTGCTTCATCCGCCTCTTTCACCCTGCGAATTAACTCTTCCCCATCTTCCGGTAACTCCCCAACGGTGTATCCTTGGTCTTTAAGGGCGTGGAGGAATTTAAGCAGACTTCGCGGTACATTCAACAAAGCGGCGGTTCCCACTGCCCCATATCCAGGCGGGAAACCGTAGAGAATAATGGCAATTTTCCTTTCAGAGGGTGGTGTTTTTCGTAAGGCAATCCAATGTTTGATGCGGCCTATCAAACGGTTAACTCGTTCAGGAATTAAGTAAATATCTTCTCCTACCAAACCCCCAAGCGGCACCGTGTCAATTGCCCCATCCAGTTCTGGCAGTGCATATAATACGACACTTTGCAACCCTCCAATTCCTTGTCTTGTCCACGAGTGAATATCTTGAATTAATAGAGGTGCAGCCACAATATAGGGGACATTTTTGGCGGTAAGGATGCGTTTGGCAACCTCCACCTGACGCCCTGCTTCCATTGAACCCGCAGGCCCCCCAACCAGAGGAAAGCCTATAGTTGAGACAATTGCATCCACTTCCACGGCCTCACGGGATAGAGAAGGGGTGGCAATATTACCTTGCTGTCGTTGTTGCGTTTCGTGAGCAGATGTCATCCAATCTCGCACAGCGACATGGCCTTCAACGCCATTAATAAAAATGGGTAAGGGGATTAATCCTGCCTTCTCAAAGTGACGAATGAGTTGAGGAATGTAAGGCTGTTTAGTAACAACATGTTTGCGATACAACAAGATTCCTACGATTGGGAATTGGGAGAAAGAGGGTGGGTTTTGTTGAGAAGTTGTTTGTGTTCCCGCCAAGTTGCCCGATAAACCCGCCCCTACATTGCTCTGCTGTTTATGGTGATACCATTTCAGGTAGGCTTTTGGAGATTCAAAATACCCGTCATAATCAGGATGCAAGAGTCCCATATTCGGGGTTTCTACTGGGGGCGGAATTTCTCCTACCTTTAACCCTAAGTATTTTTCTGCTAGCGTCCAGAACATGGAGGCTACATTGTCGGAACCGCCAGCATTCCAATATCCGTAGATAATCAGCCAGTTTCGCAAGTCTTGGACTTTTTTGGCGGGAATGTATTTTAGGAGTTTGGGGCCTGTTTTCAGGAAGCTGATGTAACCAGCGAGTTTATCTTCTTCCCGCCCTTTGCTGAATTTGTCGAGAATGAATTTAACGGGTTTGGGCATCCCTTTGGGCTTATCACCGATTTTGAAGTCTCCAATTTGGGTGAGACTCATCAGTTCGAGGGCAGACTCGAAAACTAGGCGAATGGGGATATGCTGAGTGCGATCGCGTAACCACAAAACTTGGTCATAATCAAATATCAAGCTGCTGAAGAAGACATCAGCACCTTGGAGTGCGTCTTCAACGACAGCCGATTCAGTGATGAGAGCCCGATTAGCTGCGCTACCGGGCAAAGCGCGATCGCTAAATACTCGTATATCCAATTCTGGACAACGCTTCATGGCTATTTCAGCCGCGTTCCGATACAAGTCGGTGTTAAAGGATTCAAACCCAGCAATCAGTACGATGCGTTTCATGCCCCAAGCCCGAAATGTCTATAGTATTTCGATCTTAAAGGTGTTCCGGGGCTAAAACAGGTGAGAAGCAAGAATGCTTTTCATTTGAATTGAATTTTTATACAGCGTTATCTGTTAACTTGGCATCAGCATTCTGTTCATCTAAAGTCTGTGGTTTGTTAGTTTGATGAATCGCTCGTTCTAGAAGGTAGTTGAGGATAGTTCGCACTGCAATAATGGCAGCTAGGCGAGCAATGTCATCCCATCGGCTAGAAATCATTGTCTTGAGAATGCTAGCACCAATAAGAAAGCTCAATCCCAGTGAGAAGGAGTATCCCATGGCTACACGGCTACTTTGAAAGCCCTCTGGTGTTTGGGGTTTGAGGAAAGCACCTTTAAGAAAAATAGCAAGCGCTCGAATCACACCGATGGATATCACAAATAAGGCCAGCAGTTGACAAGTGCTGGTTAATATGCTGTTTAGTCTTAGGACTGCACTAGCAATGCTGATGTCAAGAGACTCAAAATCCATCGTTGGTGGCGTTAATTAGTGTTGCTTTTTACCCCACTCATCATACTGGTATCAGAAAAATTTATGACCTTTACTGATAAAACCTTCATCATTACTGGTGCATCTGCAGGAATTGGACAAGCGTTAGCCATCCAATTGGCACAAAGTGGAGCAAATCTGGTTCTAGCTGCTCGCAATCAAACAGCATTGCAAACCACTGCCGACGCTTGCATCCAAGCAGGGGGTAAAGCAGTGGCTATTCCTACCGATGTTACTGACTCTGAAGCTTGCCAAAACTTAATCGAGAGTGCAGTCAATACCTTTGGTGTAATTGCAGGTTTAGTCAATAATGCAGGTATCTCCATGTGGACACGGTTTGACGAAGCAACCGATCTCTCCATATTTGAACAGATCATGAAGGTTAATTATCTTGGTGCTGTCTACTGTACCCATTTTGCTCTCCCTTATCTCAAAGCATCTCAAGGATTACTCGTCGCGATTTCCTCACTCTGCGGAAAAACCGGAATTCCCACTCGTAGCGGTTATGTCGCTAGCAAACATGCAATGCAAGGCTTTTTTGATACGCTCCGAATAGAGTTAAGAGAGACAGGAGTTGATGTACTCGTAGTTTCACCTGGTTTCGTGGCAACCGATATTCGCCAGCGTGTTTTAGGCGCGGATGGCAAACCCATCAATGCCAGTTTACAAAACGAGTCGCAACGAGCAATGTCTGTGGAAGAATGCGTCAATCAGATCATTCAAGCAATGGTACAGCGACGACGAGAACTAGTGATGACTCCTAAAGGGCGCTTGGGACTGTGGTTAAAGTTAATCGCACCGGGATTAGTAGATCAGATAGCCGCTAAGGCTGTGCAATCTCAAAAATCCCGGTGACAAGACATCCTCGAGATGCACCCCAGCTTTGAGAGTATATTTCTTAGTGCAGCGTGGAAGAAATAGCTATCCAGTTGAAAAGCTTTCTTTCCTTGGAGTCTCCTGAGTTGAAAGTAAGGAGTCGGGAGTCGGGAATGGAAAATGCCACTTTCATTCATGGCGGTGAATTTTTTTCAGTGGGACTGCCTCCTGCCTCCTGCCTCTTGCCTCCTGCCTCCTGACTTCTTCCACTTAGTAACTACTCGTAATCATGCCCGTAAAGATGTTGAAGTTTTTGTCGAGAGAACCAATCACCTCAAGAGCATCAGAAAGGGCAATGGGTGGGTTAGAAATCAGGGTATCCTCAGCAATCAAGCGCTTGAAATCAACTTTTACTTCACCCTTGCGTTCCGTTTTGCCATCACTTTGATAAAACTTGACCCCTGCCAATTGCATAATTTTGATGATTTCTTGAGCCATGATGCCATAGCCAATGGTTGTAGGATGAATGCCATCTAGAGAGAACAAACCCCCCTGAATGCGTCCCTTAGCATTAGAGTGATAGAAATAGGAATCAGGTACGGGGTTTAGTGCTTGCAGAGCAGGTGGCAACTCATACTTACCTCCCACCTTATCCCACCAACTTGGTGTCGCATTGGGGTCTTCTAGATAGCGTCGATAAGCCAAGCGATCGAGTAATCCAGCCGTTTCAAATAAATACCAATCTCTGCCTTCTGTACGAGCTGCACGTACTACCTCCGTAATGGAATTATTGTACTGATCGATCGCGCTATCAATGGCTCGAGCTTGCCGTGCAGTGAGGTACGGATGTTTTTCTGGATTAAAGTCATCGTCACTAATCCAAGGCAAGGTGTAGAAGGGGAAATATCGAGAACCTGGTAATATTTTCTGTGCCTCAACAACTTTATTCACACCATGTGCAAATGGTGCGATTGTGACATGAGGCACTGTTCCCCAAATCACATGACGGGCGCGAATTTTCTTAACTTCGGCCACTACTTTGTCTAATTCTGCCTGGAAATGAATCGGACGCCAAACCGTGTACTGGTCATTGACAGGCATATCATCATAACCTTCGGCAGTCCAGTTCACCTTGAAGGTGAGAATACTACCCAAAGCATTATTCGCCCCAATCAGGATAATGAGGGTTTCAATGCCATCTCCATCTGAGCTTTCTACTGTACCTTCTCGCGAAAGAGCGGCCGCCGCTTGTAAGGGTGTGAGGGCATTACCTTGGGCATCTCGAGCTGAGTTTAACACTCGTATTGCCGCCCGTTCGTTATGATACTCAACCGTCTGCCGAATATAGTCATCCTTGGGTGGATTCTGCTCTAAAATTTCTAGACAGGTTTGGGCGGTACGGGAGAGGGTATTCCGTAAATCCCATCCATAAACGGCTAGGTTGTGGTTGATTTTACTGTTGGGATTGGGAGGCATCAATCCAGCACCACGCTCCCAATAATCCTCTACTTCATCTAAATAACCGCGAACAAAAGATAAAAACGAAGGAAATTCCCACCACTGAATATTCTCACCAAACTTTTTTCCCACCTGTCGCACTAAGTCTTCTAGGTTGAGCGGCAACCCACTTCCTGGGCCATCATAGGTGGGGTAGCGTAGCTGATTCCAGCCCATTTCCCGAGCAATAATCGCGGGATAGGAGAACTTTGTATTAAAAATTGCTCCACTTTGAAAACCATGTGTGAGAGAATCACCAATGGTCACAAGGCGATGTCTGGGAGTTCCTTGTCGATTGACTTTCACCGGAATGCCAAGGGTCGGGTCCGTAATCGGGGCTCGGGCTTCGGCCTGAATGATGACATCCTCAGGTGTTTGAGGATCGAGCATATTAGATAGGACGGGTTTTACCATTTTTTCACTCCAGAGCGGGCATTCGTTTCAGGATAATGCACCAGCTCGATGGAACTCATGGAGAGTTTACAGAAATTCTTGCAGGTTTCCTCTGTACCTCTATCTAAACCTCTATCTAATTGGGATTGGTAACCTCACTTTGCGACCTTGGGAGTTATTATCTAGAAATTTTTGCCCATTGTAGAGACTTTGACAAGAATATTTGTTGTTGAGAAATCTCTGCACGTTCAATATCTTTAATACGGACTTGGCACTGAGAACTTGATAGGAGTTAAAAAGGTATTTGCTGCGGAGTGTCCTAATCTAAACGTCTTCCTTGAACTTCTTTCAGTTTCACTGTTGAGGCGGCTCAAGTACACTAGCTTAGGCGTGAACTCTCCAATCGTGACCTCGATATTTACCCGTGATTTTACCGGTACTGTTGTTGGCTGGCGCGGCAGTGGATTGATACTTCGCACCCCGATAGCTCAGTTGAATCTTTGTCTCATCCTCTTGTTGGGGTTGAGCTAGGCTTTCAGGAGCTAGAAGCTGCCGCCTATTACTGAGTACAACCAGAATCAGAAGTAAAAACTCAATCGGCCAGGGGGCAACCAACAAGCTCAAAAAGAAGCTGATAATTAGAATTGAAGCGGCAACAAAGGTGAGGCCGTCTGATGAATGTCTAAAAATATAGGCACAAATCAAGGCAATAGCCGTGGAAGCTAAAAACACTAAGAACATAGTTATTCCCTCCTGTGTAAGGAGTAATCGTTTATCGGATTATATTTCTATGATGGCTCTTCGTAACCCTCCTTTGACATCACCCACTTTGGGGAAAACACTCTGACCTTAGAATTTACGCCAATTTAGCGGGATTGAAAGACTGTGTTGAAGTTTTGCAGCAAAAGTTATTAAAAATTCATATAAAAAATGATGAACCCGTGGCATCTAACCTAGAACAAGTTCATCTATTTCTCTTATTTAATTGTTATTTGAGGAATTTTAATGTAGTTTTTGATTGCCGCTAGTAGAGCTAAAGGGACTGTTCCTCACCAAGGGAATGATATAAAGTACTAGCGACAATCTGTGCATTAATTATCCTCTTGATGAGGAATGTACTTACTTCTGACTATGACTGCCTTCAGCCTCATAAGCCTCAGTAAATGCCCAATCTGGGTCTTCCTCACTACGAGGGTCAATCTGTGCCTTGGACTTACGATTGGATGTAGAAAAACTCACGAATGCGGAAATACCAAGAACGACAATAGCGAAAATTTCCATTAGTTCTGCCTCAATGACTGATACTTCAATTAGAGAAAGCGTGGGACGAGTTGAACACATTAACACTACGTCACGCTTTTTAGAAAACAATTGTTTGCCGAGTGGTAGGTGCTTCTTACCCTATATTTTTGCAAAGTTAGTGCTGTCAGCACAGCCAAGACTCAACTAACTGAGCTATTTGCACATCAAGCCACAATTCATCAGAGATGTTGAGGTTTTAGCTGTTCTGAATCGGAGTAAAACCTTATTCAGGAATGAAATCAGAAAGCACGAGTTGTCTTTCTATCAATAGACAGGCGGGTAAGCGTTTGCTCGGCCAGTCTATTCTTTTACTCCTATAGAATTCAAAGCTGTGGCCTCAAAATGTTCAGTAAATAGGGTGAGTGAGATTCATTATGCTACAAATTACTCAACTAATATTTGATTTCTGGAGGCTTTATGAAAGCTTTTTATCTCTCTTGAAAGTTTGTCTAAAGGGGTATAAATTTGGTCTTGAGGAGTAATGCTCGAGACCTCTTAGCTATTGGATTCGCTTCATGACTTGCTTGCCCGGTGACAGTGTGACAGTTGAGTAACAATCTGTAACAATATTATCGATCCCACTCGTTCCCAATCTGTGGTCATGATGAATCTACCTGCATCAAGCCGACTCCAATTGACTCCCGATCTAAACATTTGCCGTCTCTTAAACGGAATGTGGCAAGTCTCTGGGGCACACGGACGCATTGACCCCAAGCAAGCGATTCAGAATATGTTCGAGTATATGGATGCAGGCTTTACCACTTGGGATTTAGCCGATCATTATGGTCCGGCTGAAGACTTTATTGGTGAATTCCGGCATCAACTTGTTAAGGATAGAGGTCAAGAGGCACTATCTCAACTGCAAGCCTTCACCAAGTGGGTGCCCAGGCCAACCCGAATGACTAAGCAAATCGTCGAACACAATATTGATATTTCTCGGCGCAGAATGGGTGTTGAAGCCCTCGATTTGTTGCAATTCCATTGGTGGGAATATCGAGATAAACATTACTTAGATGCCCTTAAATATATGGCAGAACTGCAACAGGAGGGTAAAATTAAACATCTAGCTCTAACCAATTTTGACACTGAACATCTGCAAATCATCACAGAAGCAGGAATTAAAATTGTCTCCAATCAAGTCCAGTTTTCGCTGGTTGATCGTCGCCCTGAAATCAATATGGTGAAATTTTGCCAAGACCATGACATCCAGCTATTCACCTATGGGACTCTCTGCGGGGGTTTACTATCACAGAAGTATTTAGGACAACCTGAACCCCGTGGAGGAGAATTATTCACCGCAAGTTTGAGAAAATACAAAAATATGATTGATGCTTGGGGGGGATGGAGTTTATTTCAAGAACTACTTTCTGTCCTCAATACCATTGCTGACAAATATAATGTCAGTATTTCTAACGTAGCGGTTCGTTATATCCTTGATAAACCAACCGTAGCGGGTGTAATTGTGGGGGCAAGGCTAGGTGTATCCCAACATATAGAAGACAATGCCAGAGTTTTTGATTTCACCCTCGATACAGACGAGCATACCCAAATCGATACCGTAGTCAGTCGATCGCGGAATTTGTATGAGTTAATCGGAGACTGCGGCGACGAGTATCGGCGTTGATTTAGTGGGGAATGTTGAGTAGTGCTCGCAATTGAAGTACAGTCGTCTATTTCCTGACCCCTGACAAAACAATTCAAAATTCAAAATGAAGAAGAATAATTTTGAATTGTAGCGAAGCGACTGACTTCTGACTCCTGACTTCCCCAAGTATTCCATCCAACTGAGAACCGCTATATCTATTCATCTTGACTCCGTAGCCAAGTTCCCTTGACTACGGCTACCTCTCGATCTGAGCTACAAACGCTTGCTCTCCACTGACCTTGATGCTTTTTGCAGCCCCAATTTAACAAGGTTAATCTTCCGGTTAAAGTATCACTTTCATCGCCCTCGCTAAAATTGATTTTAAAATCTAGCAAGATATCTCCAAAACTCTCTTGCAAAAAAACTCCTTGGGGGGAGGTGGCAGGGACTAGACCAAAGGTTTTAAATGAGAAATCAGTATAGGTATGGGTCTGGTGATTTAAAACAACCTCACCTTTAATCAGACCATCATCACCTACAAAAGTATATCTAAAACAGACAGGCTGAGCTGACACTTTGCCAACTCTCAGAGTCCTTAACTCGGTTTCGTCTGAGGCTGCTAGTAAGCGCTTGAGGAGAGTAGGCAGCATATTGATTTTTTTGCTCCTAGAGTATATTGACTGAGATTTGAGCTCTAGCACGGGCTTTATGTTCTTCCTACACAAAGATAAGCGGCTTTTTCATAAAATTCACTAAAAGTTTAGATTAGAAAATTCTCTGCAAAAAGAGATTAAACAAAATTACTAACAGTTGTATCCTAGACTTCAGAATTTCAAGTGCTGAGGTTGCAAGCATTGGTGGTGAGTACCCATCCTTTTTCAGTGATTCGCCGTTATATTAAATCCTATAGCTGTCGCCCTATAAGGTTAGGACGTATTAAATAGCTGTGATGGCCATGTATCGGTAGTAAACCTAAAAGCCTGGTGCTATCAAACTAGAAACTATGACCTCGACTCCCTCTAAATCTATTGATTGGGGTGCAATTACCTCGGAACTGGCTGGGATGGAACTCATCACCGAACCCACCCAAGTGGCCAAGTTGTCTCAAGACTTTTATCACTTCAGTCCAGTACTTCAGCAGACTTTGAGGGATAAGCAAGGAGATTTAGTGGTTCGTCCTGCCAATGAGGCGGAAGTTCTGCAAGTCGCGGCCGTCTGCGTTAAGCATAAGGTGCCACTCACGGTGCGGGGAGCAGGGACGGGTAACTATGGGCAGTGTATCCCCTTAGACGGGGGCGTGATTTTGGATACAACTCGCATGAATGCCATTCGTTGGATAAAACCAGGGTTGGCTTGTGTGGAACCTGGAGTCAAGCTTGCGGCATTTGATAAGCAAGCAAGGGGAATGGGTTGGGAGTTGCGAATGGCTCCCTCAACGTACCGCACAGCAACGATTGGCGGATTTATTGGCGGTGGGAGTGGGGGTATTGGTTCGATTATGTACGGACAATTGCGCGATCGCGGTAATCTTCATGCCGTTCGCGTTGTCACGATGGAAGACGAACCCCAAGTGATTGAATTGCGTGGCGATGATGTACAAAAGGTAAATCACGCCTATGGCACCAATGGGATTATTACTGAGCTAGAAATTCCGCTTGGGCCAGCGTATCCTTGGGCGGAAGTGATTGTCGTCTTTGATGATTTTTTGACTGCCGCACGATTTGGTCAAGCTCTAGGAGATGCCGATGGTTTAATTAAGAAGCTCATCAGTATTCATGCCTGGCCAATTCCTCTGTACTTTACTGCTCTGAGAAATTATATTCCTGAAGGTAAGCACTGTGCATTGTTGGCGATCGCAGAACCTTGTTTAGAGCCATTTCAAGCGTTAGTTCAGGAGTATGGTGGGCAAGTAACTTATCAAAAAACGGCATTGGAAGCGAGTAAAGGAACGAGCTTAATTGAGTTTACTTGGAACCATACGACCTTACACGCTCGTAGCATTGACCCTACCCTAACCTATTTACAAACCTTCTTTTTTACCCTCGAACGAGTCGAGCATTTTTATCATCACTTTGGAGATGAAGTGTTGATGCATTTGGAATTTTTACGGGCTAATGGAAAAGCGCTGCCAGCGGGATTACAGTTGGTGCGCTACACGTCTGAAGAACGTCTCAATGAAATCATTCGATATCACGAAGAACAAGGAGCATTTATCGCTAATCCTCATACTTATATTTTGGAAGATGGAGGACGAAAAGCTGTTGATGTTGAACAATTGAAATTTAAGGAACAGGTCGATCCTTATGGGCTGCTCAATCCCGGTAAAATGAGGGCTTGGTTGGAGCGGTAATCTCTAATCATCACTTTGTTTGATTCAGACAAAATCTAGGTCATAGAACATCAGGTTCCTGAAATTTACCAGAGTGCAATGCTATTTAATTCTTGGCAATTTATTTTATTATTTCTCCCCATTACCGTTTTTATATTTTATCAAATAGGCAGATTTGGAAAACCGAAGTTAGCAATTTTCTGGCTAATGGCTGCTTCTTTATTTTTCTATGGATGGTGGAATCCACCTTATTTAATTCTTCTGGTTTTCTCTATTATTTTTAATTACACTTTTGGATGTATTTTAAGTACATTTACAATTCAACATCGACACAACAAGTGGATTCTAGGTTTAGGCATTGCCGTTAATTTGGCGCTCATTGGTTATTTCAAATATGCTAATTTTTTTATTGCTAATGTCAATGACTTACTAAGCACAAACTTTAATTTATATAAAATTATTCTCCCTTTAGGAATCTCATTTTTTACGTTCCAACAAATCGCCTACTTAGTAGATGCTTATCGCGGAGAAACAAAAGAATATAGTTTTGTGCAATATACTTTATTCGTTTCCTTTTTTCCGCAACTCATTGCTGGGCCGATTGTTCATCACAAAGAAATCATTCCTCAATTTAAAGATAAATCGATTCTGCGGTTTAATCCTGAGGATTTAGCTGTAGGATTAACAATTTTCTGCATAGGGTTGTGTAAAAAATTACTACTAGCAGATTATATCGCTCATTTTGCAACACCTGTATTTACTGCAGCCGCTAATGATATACCCATTACATTCTTAGAAGCATGGACGGGTGCATTGGCTTATACTTTTCAGTTATACTTCGATTTTTCTGGTTACTCCGATATGGCCCTTGGTGGCGCTAGAATGTTTGGAGTTAAGCTACCCCTAAACTTTGACTCACCTTACAAATCGGTGAACATCATCGAATTTTGGCGGCGTTGGCACATTACTTTATCTAACTTTTTGCGAGATTATCTCTACATTCCTCTGGGGGGAAATCGTAAGGGTAAATTTCGGCGTTATATCAATTTAATGATAACCATGTTACTCGGAGGACTGTGGCATGGGGCGGGTTGGACGTTTGTATTCTGGGGTGGATTACATGGCTTTTACCTATGTCTTAATCATTACTGGCACGAAATTTTACGGGCATTAGGACATGACTGGAAAAAGAGTCCTGGGTGGAGTCGAGGGTTGGGGTGTCTTGTCACGTTTTTGGCTGTAGTGATTGCTTGGGTTTTCTTTCGAGCCGACAATATGAGTACAGCTATCGTGATGTTGAAATCAATGATGGGTGTAAATGGTATTTCTTTATCCCCTTCAGTATCACCTGTTATACCCTCAGCCAAAAGAGTATTGCTAGTTTTTTGTCTCTTAGTTTGGCTATTACCTAATACTCAACAGTGGATGATAGGGTATAGTCCTGCTCTAACTCAACCAATGACAAAAACTCCGTTCAAGTGGTGTAAAAATCTGTGGATTCGTCTTCAATGGCAACCCAATCGAGTATTGGGCATCGTGATGGGGATTACAATTTTTATTCTTACCAAGTTGCTATTAGATGCTCCTCCTAGTGAGTTTTTATACTTTAATTTTTAAAATTATGGCTTTTATCCAATATATTCGTTCTATTTTACTGGGTTTATTATTGAGCATTTTTATATTTGTTGGCGCTGTTTTTTATCAATTAGGTGCGCCTACTAAAGGTAATATTGAATTTGATGCAATTTATACCTCAAAGACTCAAATTGCTAATTCGATTCAATCACCTAAAATAGCTATTATTGCAGGTTCAAATGCTTTATATGGTATTAGCTGTAAAACCATTCATGAACAGACTCAATGGCCTTGTTTCAATGGCGGTACTGGTGCTGGACTGGGGATTGATTATATCCTTTATCGTGCTCGTTCTTGGCTCAAATCTGGAGACATCGTTCTTTTACCTCTTGAATACGAACTTTACAGAGATAAAGGCCAGCCTAATGAGCAATTAATTAACTATATATTTGCTCGTGACCCCAATTATTTCTTGGCGGCTGATTTAGTGACTAAAATACGTTTAATGGGAGCCATTTCTCTGAATCGGTTACGTGATGGGATTGTTACTAAATTAAAGTCAATTGAATCTAAAAAAAGTAATTATTTAATGAGTTATCAAGATATTAATGAATATGGAGATGTAGCCAATAATAATGAAAATGAACTAACGGTCGAGGCTATAAAACATTTTAAAGACTTTTTTAAGGATGACCTAGAACGGCGATTAAAGATATACGAGTTAGAATCAAATAAATTTTGGTTATTCAACCTCGATTCAAAACAACCTGGACTTAATAGTGTATATAAATTTATAACCTGGTGTCAAAATAACAATATTAAAGTTATAGCAACTTGGCCAAACACATTGAAACTAGTGGTTTACCAAGGAGGTAAGAAACAAAAAATATTTCAAGACATAGAAATTTTTTATCGAAGAATTAACGTTCCTATTATCGGAAAGCCTGAAGATTTTATGTATGACGATAAATCCATGTTTTTTGACACTATTTATCACCTAAATGATAAAGGAGTGCGCTACCGTACTCAACAACTTATACCATTACTCCGTCCCTATTTAAACCAGCAATCTGTAGTTGAAATTCAACCAAAACGATAAAAATGCACAGTTTTATTCCCCCGGAGCGCTTTTTTCCTTATCTCAGTTGGACTGATATCCAAGCGATGCCAGAGAAGGAAAATGTAGTCATCATTCAACCGATTGGAGCGATTGAACAACACGGCCCCCATTTACCCATTATTGTTGATAGTGCGATCGCCGTGGGTGTTCTGGGTAAAGCTCTATCAAAACTCGATCTCACCATTCCCGCTTACGCCTTGCCTCCCCTTTATTACGGTAAATCGAATGAACACTGGCATTTTCCCGGCACCATTACATTAAGCGCTCAAACTTTGTTAGCCATGCTGACAGAAATAGCAGAAAGTATTTATCGTTCAGGATTTCGGAAATTAGTGTTAATGAATGCTCACGGGGGACAACCCCAAGTGATGGAAATTGCGGCACGGGATATCCATCAAAAGTATCAGGATTTTATGGTTTTTCCCTTGTTTACTTGGCGAGTTCCCCATATTGCCAAGGAATTATTATCACCCAAAGAAGTAGAATTGGGCATTCATGCGGGGGATGCAGAAACGAGTGTGATGCTCTCGATTTTGCCGGAGCAAGTGCGGATGGAACAAGCTGTGGCCGAGTATCCCCATGACTTACCTCAAGAAAGTTTATTGAGTATGGAAGGAAAACTGCCATTTGCCTGGTTGACGCAAGAATTAAGCCAAAGTGGCGTGATGGGAGATGCCACAGTGGCGACGAAGGAAAAAGGCGATCGCCTCTTAGAATCCGTCTCTAATGGTTGGGTACGGGTGATTGAGGATATCTACAAATTCCATCAGCCGCAAGCAAGGCAAGATTAATTGCATCAGAAAACGCCCAATGAATATTTGGTTTCCGCTATTGGGTTGTGTACCTAATTTATCATTTTGGCGATCTCATGTTTGACGAAGACAATGAAAATATCTGTGGTTGCCTAAAAGATAATGAATATGTCTGTCCCACAAGCGGATTTAGCCTTTCTGGTATCGAAGATTGATCTCATCGAAGAGCGCCAGAACCTTCTGGCCAAGTATACGGTAGGGGTTAAACGTCAGTTAGAGCGTCTGATCGAGCAATTTAACACTCGACCTGAGCCACTAGTATTAGAAGATGTACAGGAAGCGATCGCGCTGCTGTGCGAAAAACTCACCACCTGGCAACAGCAACAAAATCAGTTCGTCACTTGCAATGAACCCTTCGAGACGGATGGAAGCTTGCAGGGAACTGAGACGTTTGCACCCCCAATGCGAGTCTTTGACCCCCTCATTTCAGAGCAGAACTTGGCGCAAAAATGGGAGAAGCTAGAAAACGCTAATTTTAACACCAATGAGGATACCGAAAGCTTACCAAAAACAGAACCCAATGTGGCGATCGGGACAGAAGAATTTTTGAAGCGGTATAACGACCAAAAACGAAACTTTCGAGGCGCTAACCTCACGGGTATCAATCTTGCCGGAAAATTCCTGAGCTACGACCTAAATCTCAGCCAAACAAACCTCAGCCAAGCTAAACTCCGGCAAGCCAACTTATATGGCGTTAACTTTAGCCAAGCCAATCTGAAAAACGCACAACTGAGTGAAGCATATTTGTGGCAAACGAACCTCACAGAAGCCAACCTCGAACAAGCAGACTTAACTCATGCCATACTCAAGGAAACTACCTTAGAAAATGCAAATTTAGCTCAAGCTAACTTGACTCAAGCGAATTTATCCCAACAAGTTAACCTGAATCGAGCTAATCTTTTTGCAGCCAATCTCAGTCGGGCGAATTTGAGACAATCCTCACTGATTCAGACCGATTTAAGCCACGCAGATTTAAGTCAAGCCAATCTTTTAGCCACTAATTTAGAAGCAGCCAATCTCGAGGGAGCCAATCTCGATCAAGCACTCTACAATTCAGCCACAATTTTCCCATCAGGATTAAACTTAGCCCAAACCGGAGCCTGCTTTATTACCCCTCATGTTTCCTTAAAAAAGGCAAATCTTGTGGGTGTTGATTTGAGTGAAATAGACCTAAGTAATGCAAATTTGCAAGGTGCAAATCTATCATCGGCTAACCTTGAATCTGCTGAATTAAGTGGAGCTAATTTGTCTCAAGCTAACCTGACTCAAGCCAATTTATCCCATGCGCTTCTGCTTCAGTCTAATCTCAGCGAAGCGAACCTAGAAGGAGCTAACCTCAAAGGCGCTAACCTCACCGGAGCAGATTTAAATGCCGCTAATCTCAAACACGCCAATTTACAAGGAGCTCATTTAGCTGCTGCCAATCTCAGCCAAGCTAATTTGAAAAATGCTCAACTACACATTGATGCTCAGACTGAATTTAGTGGAGCTAATTTAACAGGTGTCAATTTAATGGGAGTGAATCTGGATAAAATTAACTTAAGTAGAGCCAATTTGTCATCCGCTAACCTTTGTGGCGCTTCGCTACGAAGAGCAAATCTCAATGGGGCTAATCTGACTTTTTCTGACCTTTCAGCTTCAGATTTAAGCGATGCCAATTTAGAAAATGCTAATCTCAAAAAAGCTAATATTAATGGTGCAAATTTATGGGGAGCTAAGCTGAGCGGTGCAATTATGCCTGATGGAACAGAGCATAATTAAAATGTAAACGTTGTACCTCTATCAAAAGGGGTATAGTTAGCTGAATTAAGTTTAAGAGCTTTACACCTACTTGAAGATGAAAATTAGAGTAAATTTTTTATAATTGTAATTGTAACTGTATTCAACAAATACATCATTATTTCAATCATTACGTCATTATATTTTTTTGAAAATCAGGGAGGAAAGCTATGTCTGTTTACCAACGAGTACAACAGATGCTTCAATATCTCTGGGATGGAGTCAATAGGATTTTTGGGCCTAGAGATGATGACTATCCAGAGACAGGCGTTCAGCCTTTTGACGGCGATCCCGTTAACGATAGAGAATAAACTGTAATACAGTACCCTCGCTTTTTAAGGCGGGGGATAATTTTATAAAAATTTACTTAAGATAAACTCTTATGCATATAGCCCCATCGATTGTTCAGTTCAACGGCAGCTAATCCCTCTCGAAAAGGCTTAGCTTGGCTAAATTGAGGGGCAATCACAAGTTTACCCTCTGGATTTACATAACCCCAAAGCTCATCAATTTTAATAGCAGCTAACCCTTCGGCAAAAGATTCAGCCTCATCAAATTGAAAATCAATAATTGTTCGACCTATTGAATTAATATAACCCCACTTTTTACCTATTTTAACTCGCGCCAGCCCTTCCTGAAAAGCATCTGCTTCATCAAATTGAGCTGGGATGAAAAAATTAGCAGTTTTATTGATATAGCCAGATTTGCCAGCTTGTTTAATCCGTGCCATTCCTTCAGTAAAATTATCCGCTTCATCACAATCAAGTATCAGTATGGCTTTCCCCTTTTTGTTGATATAAAACCATTGATTTCTAATTCTCACCGCCGCTAACCCTTCGTGGAAAGATTTCGCTTCATCATAGTGGCAAGAGATAATTAGTTGAAAATTTTGATTAATATAACCATATCGGTTGCCCTTTTTAACTAATGCTAATCCCTCGGAAAATAATTCACATTCATCAAATTCAAATCGGCTTGCACGGGTTAAATTTTTATCAATATAAGCCCATTTATAACCGTTTTTTGCGGTTGCCAATCCTTGATTAAAATCAGACATACAATCAAAATGAATTGAGTTTATCGGTTGTCCTGAACGATTAATGTAACTATATTGGCTTTCAATTCTTAGATAGGTAAAACCTTGCGCTTTGATACATGGAGTATTAAAGGGTAAAGTTTGGGCATAGAAAGTTTGACGTAAGGCTTTAGCCAGGGCATTATTGTTTTCTCGAAGTCCTTCATAAAAGAAAAATACTTCTCCTTGAATTTGGCGATCGCGATTATATTGAATTTTCTGCAACAAAAGTTCTTCACTAATTCGGTAAGAGCCAACCTTGAGCAAAATTCCTGGAACTAAAGCTGATAATTGTGAGGATTTGAATTGTTCTGTAATTAATCGATCTACTAACTGTTTATAGCTTTCAAAATCACGCCGATATAGCGCAGGATGGATTAAATCAACTAACCCTTGGTCAATCCAAGATTGGGAGTCTTGAAGATATTCCTGCAAAGCCCAAGGATAGACATTGGGTGCCATTGAAATAATTAAATTAGGATTTAATGTAATCAGTTCTCGATACAGACGAGTTAAGAAATCAGTGAGGATATCAGCACGCCATTGAAGCCATTGAGCATCTTGATAGTGAGTGGGAGGATATTGATTGAATTGGCGAAAATAGCGATCGCGTGTTTTGGCATCGTAGCCACCGTGGCTAGGAAGTGCAGGCAATCTATCATCGCCTTGGATACCTGCAACCTCATATTTTTCAGCCACTTCTAGCATGAGAGATAGTAAGAAATCCTGTACTTCCCTATCCAGAGCATTCATCCACTCAAATTTATTTTTTTTGAGTAAATTACCCTTAATATCCCGTGCTGCCCACTCTGTTTTTTTAGCAAGAATTCGTCCCCCATTTTGGTTATAAGAACTAGCAAATCCATATTCAAACCAAGGAATAACTGCTAGTCCGACTCGCTTTGCTTCAGTAATAATTTCCTCTAAAGGGTTGCGTCCTACAAAACGGGGGTCAATTTCTACTCCGAAATTTTCTCGCATAATTTGACTCGGATAAATAGTCGCTCCATTCGTCCAAACCACCGGAAAAACTACATTAAATCCTGTCTCAGCGAGAAAGTCCATGGCCTCAGCAATGTTAGCTCTAGAATATAGAACACGGCTATCGGTTGTTGTTATCCAAATGCCTCGTGTTTCCCTTATTTTTCCATTTTGAGGAATGACTAAATTTTCTCCTACAGTGTAATGATGTTGCACTAAAGCCACACCCTCAGAAAAAGAATTGGCTTCATCGAATTGGGGGGAAATAACAAATTGTCCGGTCTGATCGATATAGCCCCATTTATCTCCAATTCTGACTCGGGCTAATCCTTCACTAAAGGAATCTGCTTGGTCAAATTGGGGAGGAATGGCCATTAAATTGCTTAGCATTGAAGTCAACTAATTTTAAAAATAAAATACAGCAGAATACAGGAGTCAGAAGTCAGGGTGAAAGCAGCTTACTGTTTGATTTTTGTGTTTCGGGTTGTACCTCATTTATTAGCAACTGCTGTATCTGTTATCGTAAGCTACACTACTAAAATCGCTCAGATACTGCACCATTTCACAAAATCCTTCTCCTTCTGAGGCGGTTGTTACATAGGTAGGTTGATAGGTTAATTGATTGGCATACTCTAAAACATTAGCGACCCCAACAGATAGAGGAAAAAGTTGTGGATTAAATAAACTGGCATCATTAGGACTATCACCCACCGTTAGAACTTGTTCGCTGTTGTATTGAGGGAAATAATCTCGTAACACTTGCATTAATCCCACAGCTTTGTCCTGAGAAATGGGTTTAATATGGCATTGCACGGAACTATAAGTAAAACCCCAACCGAGTGAAGCACATAAACCGTCTAAGCGTTGGAGTTGATTCACTGATAAATCTCGATTATCAAATGTCCAATCGGTGAGGCGAAAGCGATTATCACTAGACTCTTGAATCTGGGGGAATTCTGATTTTAGGTGTTGATAGACACTAGCGAGTTGTTGCCGATGGCCGATTAAATCGGGAAGTTCGGTTAAGGCGATCGGTTCGTCACTTGGACTAAGGTAAAATAAACCCCCATTTTCGGCAATAGCTCCGGCTACAGGTAAATAACTGACCAATCCACTCACCCATCCTGCCGAACGACCTGTAACAATTAATACGGGTATTTCTACAGCACTCAAACCCTCAAGGGCTTGTAGCAAACGTGCGGTAAACTTTCCGTGCTGCGTCAGTGTCCCATCCATATCGGTGGCAACTAGGCGAAGCTGTTGCCAGGAATTGTCAGTGACAGCCTGCTTAATCGGTGCTAAAGCCATACTTTATTGTGATATGAGTGCCGTAAGTTAAATTCTTACACTTTGATATGGCCACACTCTCAGCAGATCAGCGTAATTATTACTATCTCATCGAAGCCGCACGCGCAGGCATCCATAAGCCCATGTTGGCTGCACTGTATGCCGTCCATTCTTCACCTTCTCTTCCCGATGCAGAAACGGGTTTAGGCATTTCTCCAGCCAATCGGGTGTCATTAGAACAGGTGAATTCGTTCCCCGAACAAGTGCAGTATGCAGCCAATGTCATTCGCAGCATTACCGATAGTTTAATCGCTCAGGGGTGGAAAGGTGGCGATTTGTGGGAAGCTGAACAAGGACGCTACGCTGACCCATTTTTGCAAAAAGTGGCTGCTGGGTATGCCCCGTCGGCTAATGAACCTACCATCGCCCGCTTAGAAACCTCTAACTTCGATCAGCTCAAACAAGCATACATAGCGGATATTGAAACCGACTTTCAAACAGAAAACTTACCCCGCAATCTGGCCTATCTAGATCGAGCCCTGCTGAATTTGGTGGATCGAATTCCCACCTATTACACCGGATTGCCCCATCAACGGGATGCTTTGCTTGAGGGGGTACGCATTTGGCGAGAATTGGATACCCGCGAAGCGGCGATCGCCTCCCTCGTCTCTGATGCGGATTTAGCAGCCGTCAGGGAAGATGAATCCCGACTCGATATCCCCCTCAAGCAGTTTGTACAAAATCTGTCTGCTAATTATGGTGGATATCCTCAACAACGGGAAGCATTAATTCGTATCGCTCAACTGTGGCGTCAACTGCGAACCAGGGAAGAGGCGATCGCATCCTTAAAAACGAACACCTCTCCCGAAGAAAACCTCAGCATTATCGATCCCGCTTTAATTGCCTTTTTGCAACGGGTTCCCAACCACTACCAGGGGCTAGGTAACCAACGTAGCGCCCTCACCGAAGCGTTTCGCATCTGGCGCAAGCTTGATTCCCGTGCCACTGCCCTCGTTGCCTTGGGAATTAGTCCCGATGTACTCGAAAGCAGCACCACTGACCCCAAGATTTTAGTCAATATGGCCTCGCAACTCGATCAAGAACTGCTGAGTTTTGTGCGGCGGTTGCCAGGTGCATATCAAGAACTCGATCACCAACGGGAATCCTTAATCCGCCTTGTCCAACTCTGGCGCAATCAGACGACTCGAACTCAAGCGATTCAATCTTTACTCGAAGACCAAAAACGCCTAGACCAAGCCAGCAATAATAGCCAGGACAGTCCTCCCAAACCTTCTCCGGTAGTTGTTCCCAAGCGTCCTGCCCGTTGGACACCCAACAATATTCAACTGTTTGCTGCGATTATTCCTAATGGTAGTTTTACCTGGGCAGAAGCAACTCATGGTGGTACTCGGATGCCGCCCAACCAAGCTACCGTCGATGCAATGGTTCGTATTGCTCAACTGGCACAACGAGCTCGCAATCAGATCGGACGGCCGTTTATCGTGACGAGTTGGTATCGTCCACCTGCTGTGAATCGTGCGGTTGGGGGTGCCAAATACAGCCGTCATCTAGTGGGTGATGCGATCGACTTTATCTGTGAGGGTTTAACCGGCAATCAACTTTATTGGTCTCTTGAGCCTTGGTGGCCGGGTGGCTTGGGTCGATACATCAGTTTTCCCAATCTCTGCCACATCGATGCTCGAAACTACAGAGCACGGTGGAGAAACTAAGCCCAGTCGCTGCTCATTAGCCTGTTAATACTAACAATTTTGTAATTTAATACCAAATGGCAGCTAGAGGCGTAACGTTCTATTAGTGGAGAATGGCAAGACGGATGAAGTAGGAAAGTGTAAAGAAACTTTTAGGCCATGTTCAGTACCTGCAACGCACAACGTAACGGTTCCGCAGTAAAGCCTTCATCTTGCCTGATTCGCCCATAACCCAAATGTTGGTGTGAACGTGCCGTTTGGTCTAAATTCCTGTGCTTTGAGCGATTGGATTGTCTCCTCCCTGACTACAAATTTGCTTTCCACCATGAGTAGAATGCACTCGAAGGGGTGCATTCTTAACCTGAAAACCTATGCAAAATCCTAACCAGGAGTGATTATGTCCACCTCTACCGTTTCGATGCAGCCTGTCTTGGTTCAAGCTCCTGTGAAAATTTCCCCTCAGTCTTCGCTCACACAGCATACCCTTTTACCCGCTACTACTGGGGTCACTCCAGAACCTCAATCTTCAGGACAACTCTGGATGTTCGTCTCCATTGGACTCACGCTTCTCCTAATTGGTCTAGCGGTATATGGCAAGATTAAATTTGACGAAAGTAATAAAAAGCTTAAATTCGAGCAGTATAAAACGAAAGACCTTCAGAAAAAATTAAAGCTAGCTCTGGAAACACTTCAGAAAATGGAGAAAAATCCGGACTTAATCCATTCTCGTGAATTTAATCTAGATTACCTAAGAATGCGAATGGAAGAAGAGGTTTTCCATTTCGCTATTGTTAATCAAATCAAAATTAAAGTCAAACAGCTTATTAGTGTAGCCCTAAGACCCAACCAGACTAATCAAGTGACAGTGGGTATCGCTGGCAGTGGGCGTCAAGTGGATGAAATCTTTGATGTCATGTACGAAACCGAAAGCGGGGGTAAGCGAACGATGCGAGTGTTATTTCGTATCCAGATTATTTTGATGAAATTACCTACCCAGGCGACTTCAGCAACAATTGGTCAAATTATTGACTGTATTGAAACGTTTCTCAATCCGAATGATGAACATGAAACTTGGCAACCCACTATTCAAGGACGCATCGTTTTTATTCGCTGGGATCAGAAGGCAAAACCAACTCCATTATTGGTTCTTGAACAGTCCAGTGAAGGGGTCAATGTCACCTTAAGAACGAGGCGTTCAGGCATTACATAAACCCGTTAATATTTTCGCACTTGTATGCGTAGCATCAAGTGGAGCTTCTGATGAAACTATCAAGCTTTATGGTTGTTATAGTAGCAGCGCTCACGCTTATCTTTGCTCAAGAGGAGAGGTATGTGAATGTTAGCTATAGCAGTCGCCAAGGCAATTAAAACCCTGTACCCGTAAAAAAACTTCTGCCTTCTGCCTTCTGCCTTTAGCTGTAGCATTCACTCACCTCACGTCTTGCACTACCCCCTTAAGCGATCGCTGCTGAACAGCTTGCCATCAACTCAAGCGCTGGCAAAGCCACAAAGCAAACAGAGGCAAAGCCAATCGGTAGCCTTGCTCCGAACCGTAAATCAAGCCTTTGTGTTGCAATCCCGCGATCGCACCTTGCAGACTTCCCCCTCTCGACAGATAATGTTTATGAATGTAATCTCGACTTTGAGGCTTGTCGGTAGGGTCTAACGCCAGGGATTCCAACAAATGCGCCTGATTCGCTGGCAGCAGCATCAGTAATGACTCGAAGACCATTGATAAGTCAGCTAGCAGTTCTTGAATTGCCTGCTGGACGTGCCGATCACGAATTAGTCCGTCAGAAACTTGTACTGACTTGAGGCGTCGCACCAGTGCCGAAGCATTGCCTAAGTGTCCCTGCACCGCATTGACAAACAGTTCCAGCGCATGCGATCGCGGATCGAACGTCAGCCCTTGGGTATGCAACACTTCCTGTGCCCAAGCCGCAACCACATCATCCGCTAAAGGCGCTAACTGCACAATTTCCAAACTCGTACCCGGTTCATCGGGATGAATGCTAATTTCTGCGATCGTTGCTACTAATACATAACTCACCTGAGTCTGACGCTCAATCTCTTTCCTCAAAAACTTTTCCCATACCCCATGACGATCCCAAGAGCGAATGTGGGGGAAGCTTTCCAAAATGAGCACCGCCCGTTCGCCCGAAGATGCGGCTAACTCCTGCAGGAGAGCGAGTAATCCCTCAAATGCTTTCCATTGCTGCTCTTGATTCTGAGCGCGAACAGGTTTCAACCTCGGCCTGCCATTTCCTTCGTCTTTCAGGACAAATAATTCGGCTGCCTTGCGTTCAATCCACTCTCGCATTAGAACTTGAGCTGTTGAACTTTGAAACGTCTGGTCTATACTTTCACATAGCAGTTGCACGAAGCGCTGACCATCAGTAACCCGGATACAGTCAACTTCCAGGATTTTAATTCCAACTTCCCTCGCTGCCCGTCGTACCAGAGTCCGCCGCCCACTTCCGGGCACTCCCACAATCAGCAAGTTGCCATCCCGCGCTAAAACTTGGGTGATGCGCTGGAATTGCGCTTGCCGCCCAACCAATTGAAACGGTGCTGATAGATCCAAGAGATTCACGGCTTTAGCGTCCCGTTCCCAAGTATAGAACTCTTCAGGCGGAACGTCTTCACTCGTAGGTAAGCCGCCAACTTTATCGGTGAGCGAGTCAGGGCTAAGGTTAAGCATTGATTTGCCACAATCAATTGATTTTCTCATCCGGATATTGCGTGTTTTATCCTACCTGATTCCAGGCTCAAACCCACCAGTTGGCGCGGCATGAGTCTATTGTTGCCATTGACACTTTTCAATAGTGTCATTAACTTATAGCACTATTAAAACGTGCTATATATGTTTTAGCACCTTTTTTCAAGACAGCATACCCGTGCTAGAACCATAGCCTATTGGCAACCCTACTGTGCGGATTTTTCCGCATCATCCTGAAAAAAACTTGGTGAGGAAGCTAGCACGGACTCATACAACCTGGGAAAACAGCAAGATTGAGAGGCACAACACCCCATGAGTACATTGACTCTTGCCTGGATCGGACTACCGCTATTTGTGGGGTTCAGCATTTATCTATTCCCCAAACTTGACCGATATCTTGCACTGGGCGTAGTCCTAGTTTCGGCTGGATATGCGTTGCAGCTATTTGTGACTGAATCGCCGTTAACCCTGCAATTATTGGATAATTTCGGCGTCACATTAATAGCTGACTCACTGAGCGGCTTCTTTATATTGACCAATGCCTTAGTAACAACCGCAGTTATCCTCTACTGTTGGCACACCAATAAGACAGCTTTCTTTTATACACAGAGCATCATCTTACACGGCAGTGTCAACGCCGCGTTTCTTTGTGCTGATTTCATCAGCTTATACGTGGCGTTAGAGGTAATTGGTATTGCGGCATTTCTCTTAATTGCCTATCCCCGAACCAACCGATCCATTTGGGTGGGTTTGCGCTATCTGTTTGTCAGCAACGTGGCAATGCTGTTTTATCTGGTTGGTGCGGTATTGGTTTATCAGGCAAATCATTCCTTTGCGTTTACGGGTTTAAGTTCAGCACCCACCGAAGCAGTTGCCTTGATTGTTTTGGGACTCTTGAGTAAGGGGGGCATTTTTGTATCGGGACTGTGGTTACCATTAACCCACTCAGAATCCGAAACGCCAGTGTCAGCAATGCTATCGGGAGTTGTGGTCAAAACAGGCGTGTTTCCCCTAGTGCGCTGTGCTTTGATGGTCGAGGAGGTCGAGCCCATTGTCAGGATATTCGGCGTTGGTACAGCATTGCTGGGAGTCGTTTATGCCATTTTTGAACAAGATACCAAACGCACGCTAGCGTTTAGCACAGTTTCTCAATTAGGCTGGATACTCGCTGCACCGATGGTGGGAGGCTTTTTTGCTCTAGCCCATGGACTGGCTAAGTCAACGCTGTTCTTGATCGCGGGTAACTTACCGAGTCGAAATTTCAAGGAACTGCAAGATAAGCCGATCAATACCTTACTCTGGATTCCCCTCATCATAGCAAGCCTTTCGATTTCAGGTTTTCCCTTGTGCGTTGGCTTCGGGGCAAAGGTGTTGACCCTGAAGAATCTGCTGTCCTGGCAAGCCATTTTCATGAATGTTGCAGCAGTAGGAACGGCAATCGTGTTAGCCAAATTTATCTTTTTGCGCCATGGGGAAGGAAAAAGTGTAAGACCCGGTTTCTGGGCACCAATAATACTATTGCTCAGTGCGCTGATTGCCGCAAGTGGGATGTATTTAGAAGGATATACCCTGGCAAATATCACCAAAGCCCTGGCAATCATCGCCGTTGGTTGGTTGGCATACTTGTTGATTTTTAAACGAGTGGTACTCAAACTACCCCGTGCGATCGAGCAATTGGAGCATCTGATCGGGGTAATGGGGGTGATGAGTCTAGGGTTGATTCTGCTGTTCCAGATGGTATTGACATGATTGACCGAAAATAATGGGATTCAAGCCCCGTCCTTCAAGGACGGCTTTTTCTTGG
>CAZPRJ010000074.1:0-12779 GCA_964588805.1 uncultured Microcoleus sp.
GTAATAGCTTATTTAGTTATTTGAGTATTATACAATCAAGCTGCGTAGCAGCTTAATGGAGTTCATGCCGAAGATAATACGAGTCCTACAGGCACGCTACTCCCTGGCTTTGATGCGGGTCAATACGCAACGAAAAAGTTTTGTCAATTTGCAAAAACCTTGCGCTGGCTCGAACGATTCCGGCTCTGCCAGCTAGAACTTAATCAACTAAGTTCAATTTCAAATCCTCAGTTCTGTGTGTATTACCAAAGAAAGATAATCACCGCTTCAGCTCTCTTGCTGCTCATCAGTAGCAGAGGGCTGCTGTTTTTTTCTTAACCAATCTTTAATTGCCTCCTCTAAAGCCGCCGTCTGCGTTATTTCTAAGTGAACGCAGGCAATTTCAAAAGCCTTTTTTAGGTCTTTAGGGATTCTTCCCCGGACTTCTCTTGTTTCTTCCGCCATCCGCACACAATGCCTTAGTTCGGGCTTATTTTTACACAACCTCTTGACAAAACTTCATTTGCGCTATTTAGCGCTTGCGCTGTTGCGCTATTGCGCTCATAATGTGAGACAGCACTTATCCACTTCCAAAACGGAAAGTCAGGAGGTCATGATGTCTGATAAGTCTTCTCAAATACCCCCCTTCGCCATAGTAGAAGACATTCCCGAAACCCTACCTCAGCAGCAGTTTCAGCTCGGTGATTCAGTACGCTGGCGTCAAGTACCTCATCCGGACTTTGGGCGTATCCTCGGCGTCATCTACACCCACTCCGCCAGTTGTATGGCAACAGGACTGCATTACCTAGTTTTACTCGACGAGCAAAGCCCCTCCCGTCATATCACCAGCTACGACTTCGCCTTCGAGGAAGATATCGAACGGCTTAATCAATCATCTGCTGTTTGACTCAGAGGTGATCATGTCTTCTGAACCCACACGCCAACAAGTCCTAGAGCTACACAATCAAATGTTTATCTCCCCCCAAGACTTCAGCTACCGTTGGGGATTAGACTATGAACAATTAGCTCGCATCTGCTGCCTTTCCAAATCCACCACTTACCACTGGCTCGGTGGGCAAGCCAGCCGTCGCCAAGCCGGTTTACCCTACCAAAGAATCATGGCAGTGGCCGATGTCCTGCTAGAAAATGCTGAACAGGTTTACCCCCTGAACCTGTGTTACAAGATGGCATCGAAAAGCGACATCCTAATGGCGGTAAGCTCCTCATCCGTAAAGGAAAGCGGGTTCGATGGAAACCCTATCGCTTAGTTGAGCAACTGCATCGACGACATCAGCAGAATGCTCGACAAAGGGTTAAACAGCAGCAACAAAACCGTTATCAGGAGGACAACTCAGAGTCCAATCTAGGACTCTACGTTGACCGACTTATCGCGTCTCGAATAGTCAATTTCGCCCTGCAACGAAAAGCAGGAACTATTGTTATTCCTCAACTAAAAGGCATTCGTGAATGCGTTGAAAGCGACATTCAATCGCAAGCAGAACGACTGTTTCCTAATGAGAAAGAACGCCAAAAGGAATATGCCAAAGATTATCGCGCCAGCTTTCATCGTTGGAGCTATGCACGGCTATCCGAGTGCATCAAAGTATGCGCCAAAAGAGAGGCTATAGCCGTTGTCGAAAGGAAACAATCTGCCCAAGGAAATCTGGAGCAAAAAGCCATAGCTATTGCTCTATCTTCCTACAATGTCAAAACTTCATGATTTAAGCCATAAAGTATTTGTACCTTGACAAGGTAATATGAATGCCAATAGCGCGTCTCGTTCCCCGTGAACAGATGATAAGTGTAAGGGCAGTTTAATTGCTTTCCGCCCTTGGTAGTTGTCCGCTTCTCTCGCTTCAATGGGAGAGAGACGTTGTTTACCCAGCTTGCTGTGTAAGTGACGTTCCTTCTACGGAACTTTTCTGTAGATACGGTGCAGGGTCGCGCCTAGCATCAAGGGGCAATGTTTTTATAACTTTGGTGTAGAACCTCTGTTTATAAGGATACAGGCTTACGTGTCGTGGCAGCTACCGAATCGCCTTCGAGCAAGAAGGAATCCTCCCTCATCTTTTTTTGACGGCCCAAAGCGGGGGCAAAATTCCCGGTTAGCCATCAAAAGTTCAAAACCTTTGTCTGGTCTGGGTTTGAGGCTTTTACAAAAGCCAGCTTTCTTTCGCAGAAACAGCCCAAATGAACAATTGAAAATCAGCCGACAGTAATGTATTTGTCAGCTTGTGTAGACAAGGGTTTCAGCGGATGCGGTTTCATCAGCCCTCCCGCAATAGGGTGGGTTGAAAGCCAATAGATACAAAAAAACCCAGACCAAAGTCTGGGGTATTTTTTATCAAGCCTCCCATCTCTGGGTAGGTTGAAAGTTGGCATGATAAGCGTCGATCTTGGAAAAAAATTCAGTTTCAACAGCCATCCCATCCCGGATGAGTAGTGCAGTTGTAACGAAAAAGTTTTTAGGGAAGGGTTGAAAGAGGCAGAGGTCTGCAAACTTTCTCAATAGGAAAGCCTTTGTCAAATTCCTGGACACCAGCCTAAACTTAGTACAAAAGTACTGAAGTTTCGGTTTTTGGAAATTAATTCTTTAAAACTGTTTTTTGAGTGAGATAATGCTAGGTATGAGGCTGAAACGCCCTAAATTCGTCGTGAAAGGAAATTAATTCTTTAAAACTGACGAATAATTATTTAATGGACAATCTACAAAAAAGGCGGCACCCAGACTCGAACTGGGGGATAAAGGTTTTGCAGACCTCTGCCTTACCACTTGGCTATGCCGCCATAGACTTAGACTACACAGATTTGACTTGATGCTGACTCTTGATTTAGACACCCATTTGATAGTCAAACTTGTATTTGCCACTCTGTCTTGACCTATATTAACACAACGGTACTCACCTCCGACAAAACCAATTTCACAAAAAAAGCCGATTGCAGAAGTCCGGAAATGAGAAAACCTATTTCCTTTCCCAGAGTTTCATCGCCAGTCTATGGTGTTGCTCCAAGAGGATTGAACTTGGTTCCCATGTTAAGCTTGACCTCGGTGTTTTGTTATGCACTAAATTAATTTCTTTGATGCTGTTAGCAATCAAAAAAGCCTGCTAGGCTATATAATGTAATACAATAAATCATTAAACCGTATGACCATGAAAAATCGTGGGCGGGTCACAGCATACTTACCAGAAGAAATCCAGCAAGCCCTAGAAGAATGGGCAGAAGAAGAAAGCCGTTCATTGAGTAGCCTTGCCACCTATCTCCTAACGCAGGCAGTGAAAGAACGGCAACAAGAAAAAGAGAAAGGGGAGAGTTAGGGTTAGTGAAGAGTCGTTAGTGGGATGGGATAAATTGACTCGCCCAATTATCACTAACTACCTCTTCACTCATGAGTTCACTTCTAGTTAATAAAATCATTTAATCTCAAATTGAGCTGAGAATACCTACAATTACTCGCCTACCATTAATTTTTGTTTTCGTACCGTATGCTTGCACATCTATAAGACTGCCATCTTTGCGTTGTCCTTTAAACGTGCAAGCAAGGCACTTATTATGAGCCTTAAAACACTGACTAATATGGCTAGATACAAAATCATACTGATGAGCTACGACCAGCTCAAATATTGATTGCACGGTAATAAATTCAATAAATGTATAGCCAAAAAGTTCAGCAACACCAGGGTTGGTATACATCAATCTGCCATCTTCAAAGATGATATAAATCCCCAGTAAAGAAAATTTTTCTTCAGGAGATAATTGCTTTTTTCGGGTGATTTCTACCTTCAAATCTTCTTGATGTATCGCTGGGGGTGAAGGCAATGACTGATGTTCGTGTTCAACAACCAGCAAAGCATTTTCGATAATCAGCGCCATTGACTCAGCACATCGCTCCAGAATCTGGGCAGTTTCAGGCTTAAAATGTCTGGGATTGGAGTGCATTAAAGTGATTACGGCTAACAGCACCTTGCCTCGACAAATCGGTACACTGAGTGCAGAACGAGTAGTGTAGGGTTCATTAGGTAGCGTTAACCAGCGCTCATCGTTCATCGTGTCGATAATCAGTCCAACTTGGCGGTTGCGGACAACCCAACCTGCAAGCCCTTTGTCCAACACCATACCCACAATCTTTTGTTTGACATCTCGGATAATCGCACCGCGTGCCAAAATACTTTCTGTAACATTTCCAGAGGCATCAAGTAAAAATAAGCTACTTTCCTTAGAATTTGTGAGGCGGCTGGCAATTTTTAAAATTTGTTGAAGTACGGTTTTCAGTAACAGCGTTCCCGTCACCGTTTTCGCGGTTGTGACTGAGGTAAGAAGGAGTTCGTGAACAGTATCGAATGCAATTTTTGTGGCTCGAAGTTCAGTAACGTCTCGGTGTAGTGAAGCCAACTGTGCGATAAGCTCCTCTTTAGACAGATTGCGATCGCTCACATCAACCTCTACCTCAATCCATTGGTTGTTGATTCTTTCTCCTTCCAACTTTAAGCGCTCTGCCACAGAGAGACAAATATACTCAGGTTAGACTAAGGTAGCATCAGTGGCTGAACCTCTGCATTGGATGCTACAACATCAGGACTTACGCAATTTGAACGCTTCAACACAAAATCAGCGACAATGCTATTAATCAGCTTGAAGCGAAAAAGCCATGAATCAACCGCGTGAGTTTCCTGACTGGGAGCAGTTATATCAGAACCAGGCTGTAGAATCCATGCCTTGGTTCAACCCCAATCTCGATCCAGATCTGGAGCAAGCCTTAACCCAACTCAATCTTCACACCGGTACAGCTTTAGATTTGGGTACAGGCCCAGGAACACAAGCAATGGCCTTAGCACAACAAGGATTTAAAGTCACCGCCACCGATCTTTCTGCCACAGCGATTGAAAAAGCGCAAACTCTTGCTCACGAAAAGGGTTTAGAGATTACCTGGAAACAAGATGATATCCTCAGCAGTAGCCTAGACCAAAACTTCGATATTGTACTCGATCGCGGCTGTTTCCATGTCTTCCACCCCGAACAACGACCCGATTACATTCGTGTTATCAATCGCTGGGTAAAACCAAAAGGATACTTCTTCTTAAAGTGTTTTAGTCATCTAGAGCAATGGGAAGCTGGCCCTTATCGCTTTACTCCCTCAGAAATCGAGCAAATTTTCAGCCACGACTTTGATGTTCTCTCCATTAAAGAAACAGTTTATCACGGCACCTTATCACCCTCTCCCCAAGCTTTATTCTGCATTCTGCAAAAGCGTTAAGTAGGTAGGCATTAAGCTGTTACGCATTAAGAAAGCTTGTTGAGTTCGCGGGGGAACTCTCGGTGCAAAGGGAGCAGGGGAGAGGATTTGAGCGCTTTTATCTTGCGTTTAGAATATGCACTTTAGCTTAATATTTGTTGTTGAGGCAAGGCAGGCAACAAACAACAAACAACAAACAACAAAAAAACACCCAACAGCATTGTGGGTGGAATGTTTTATCGGAGTTGTTTGTTGAAATCCCAAGGGGTTGTAAACTGATTTTCCCTTAAACTTTTGCTAATTGGGGTTCGGGGCGCTTGCTATTGCGAATCCCGTTAATCGCTTCGGCATAATCTTTAGCTTTGAAAACAGCAGAACCTGCAACAATCGCATTGGCTCCAGCTTCTAAGACTTGCCAAGTATTATTTGCTTTGAGTCCGCCATCTACTTCAATCCAAGGATCGAGCCCCCGCTCATCGCACATTTGGCGCAGTTTACGGATTTTGGGAACCATGCCTGGAATAAAACTTTGGCCGCCAAAGCCAGGATTGACACTCATAATGAGTACCAAATCACACAGCTCTAACACGTACTCAATTAAATCTAAAGGGGTTGAGGGGTTGAGTACTACACCTGCTTTCTTACCCAATTCTTTAATTTGAGAGAGGGTGCGGTGTAGGTGAGGAGATGCGTTGTGTTCCGCGTGGACTGTAATATGGTCGGCTCCTGCCTTAGCGAAGTCTTCCACATACTTTTCAGGTTCCACAATCATCAGGTGGACATCCAGAGGTTTTTTGGTCACGGGACGGATGGCTTCTACAATCAGAGGCCCAATAGTAATATTGGGGACGAAACGACCATCCATTACGTCCACATGAATCCAGTCTGCACCAGCAGCGTCCACTGCTTGAATTTCTTCTCCCAGTCGGCTAAAGTCCGCTGATAGGATAGAAGGGGCAATAACAATGGGTTTAGTGGAATGGGTTTGGGTCATGACTGGCGATACTCTCCTGTGTCCTCGGTTGTGTATATCTTAACAAAATCTTCAGCAATCCCCTAATGAAAGCAATCGGTATCATCTACAGCGCTTATCCTTGACATCGCTTTGTAGAACGCATTTGAACATTAATGGTCTTGAATGGCTCATCGATGAGTAAATCTTAACAACTCTACATCATTGACCCACTAGTGTTAGGAGAAACATCCTTGGCTCACAGGCAGATTGTTAAACGATTAGGATGGGTCGTTGGAGGCTTGGGTGTCTCCTGCCTCCTCACTCCAGCCTTCGCTTCGGCTCTATCTTCAATCGGAGAAGCTGGGATTGAAGCGCGAAAACTCCACCAGCCACCCTATAATTTAACCGGTCGCAAAATTGCTATTGGTCAGGTAGAGATTGGTAGACCTGGGGTGTTTGGCCTAGATAAGGCAGTATCCTGGAATCCTCCCACCATCCTAGAGCGGGTATTTTATCGCAACGAACCCGCTAAATCGAATACCAATGTAGATGCTCATGCCTCAATGGTGGCATCGGTGATGGTCAGTCGAGATAAAGCCATACCTGGAGTAGCGCCAGGAGCAAGGCTTTATTCTACGGCCGTAGGTTCGCCCACTCAGGGAGGACAACCGGAAGAATGCTTGTCGGCTCAATATGTGGCCTTGCAAAATGGCGGTGATGTGCGGGCGATTAATTTTAGTTTTGGTGAACCTTTAGAACGTGACCCCAGACCGAATGCAACTTTGGACGGCAATGCGCTATTAACTCAATGTATTGATTGGTCGTCACGAGTGCATGATTCCCTCTACGTAATTGCAGGGAACCAGGGGGATGGTGGGATTCCAATTCCAACCGATAACTACAATGGTCTGAATATTGCTTACTCTACGATGCGGCAGGGATTTTATACCAAGGTTGATTTTCCTAACTTGAGTGCTGCACCGATGGGGATTGGTAGGCGTTTAATTGAACGAGAAATTAATGATGGGCCTCGCCGTTCCATTGCTTTGGTTGCTCCAGGCAGTAAGATTCCTGCTTATAACTTGGAGGGGAAGAAGACTGAGGTCAGTGGTACGAGTTTTGCGGCTCCTCACATCACCGCCACGGTAGCACTTTTACAGGAATTGGGAGACCGCCAGATTCGAGCCAAGCAATCGAATTGGAGTATAGATGCCCGTCGTCATGAAGTGATGAAAGCAGTATTGCTCAATTCGGCGGAAAAAATTCAAGACAAGGGTGATGGTTTGCACTTGGGGATGAGCCGTACAATTTTGAGCAAAGATAACCTCAATTGGTTAGACTCCGATGCTTATAAAGACCCTAAAATCCCATTTGATTATCAGATGGGGGTGGGACATCTCAATGCGTTTCGTGCTTATCAGCAGTTTAGCCCAGGTCAGTGGCAACCTCAAACGGCCGTGCCGCCTATCGGTTGGGATTATCGTACAGTAAAAGCGTCTTCTTATCAGGATTATATGTTGGAACAACCATTGAAGGCCAAGGGGTTTGTTTCTCTAACGTTGGCTTGGAATCGTTTGGTTGAGCTACAAGATCAAAATCAAAATGGTGCTTTTGATGTGGGGGAGAGTTTTCGCGATCGCGGATTAAATACTCTCAAACTTTACCTGATGCCAGCCGATGAAAATGATATTAGCAAGAGTGTTTGTTCTGCGGTCAGTGAGGTGGATAGTGTGCAGCATATTTTCTGCCCCGTGTCTAGTGCTGGCCGTTACAAAATTCGCGTTCAGTATCACAAACAAGCGAATGAATCGTCCCAACCTTATGCCTTGGCCTGGTGGACGGTGCCGCAGAAATAAAAAGTAGATTAGACACGTAGTAAGGGCGCATGGCGATGCGCCCCTACTTATGGTGGTTCAAAGGTCAATAGGCGTAATATCAAATCCGTTTGAATAACCAGATTATCGTAGGAGCGGGTTTAGGAATCAGGTTTGGGCAGTACCGAAAACTGAATATTAAAACCCGCCCCGACAGGTGTTGTGGCCTTTTAACCGGATTTGATACCAGTCCTGGTAGAACAACGCTGACCTTAACGAAATTGAACTTTCACCTGTTTACTATCATTCGTATCACCCGAATTGGGGAAGGAGAAAGGAGTATCAGAACGAAGAGTATCGTCGAATAGTACTTGGATATTCTCACCTAATGGCGCAGTGGATGGAGATTGGGTTATTCTCCCCACATTGGTTCGTGAAGGATATTGTCCTCCTTGTGAAGCGCCATTGAAAAAGGTTTGAAAATCTCCCCCAATCGAGCGATTTTCGATTTGACGCAAAGAATCGCCCTCAATAGTTACTCCCTGGCCGGTGTTAGGTGAGTTGACTGATTGAGCGTTGGCTATTGAGGCTAATCCAGCTACTGCGGTGCTGATTCCGACACCAATAACAAGAAACAGTTTACGTATCATGTGAAGTTGCTCCCTGTGTTTCCCTCTATTTAATTTTTTAACGTTTTTTTTGAGAAAACTCTATTAATTAACACGAGGCAAAGATTTTTAAGTATGGATTGGTACATACAGCGATGAGGAAACCTTGTTCGTCGTTCAAATATGCCTCAATCCATACTGTTCAATTTACAGTGTGACAGGGTTCAGCTCAAACTTTGTAATGTTAGCTACATTACTTGTCTGAGTGGTATTCATTCGCTCAATGCCTATGTCTTTAGCTATATCAGAAACAAACGTTTAATACTGTATTCCCTGGAACTACTATACCTCAATATGGAGCCAAATTCTCATCAACGTTGAGGTATGGCTCTTGGTTTAAATGCAGAGAACCCAGAGGTTAGGCGAAGAAAAAGCGATCACATTATAGTAGCGATCGCTCATAACTTTATCTAGCCGATAAAAACTGTATACAAACCCAGGTCAATTCATCTGTGCCATCAATATTCCCATTAATCCAATGACCGAAGCATTGTAATCAATTGCATATTCATTGGTTGCGTAAGACCGTTCATCATCAAGATAACTTAAAAGACCTAATCCTTTAGGGGCAATTCCATCTTCTGCATTAGCATTAGGCCCACCCACCATCAAGCCAGGAATGACAATTTTTCTAGCTTGAGCAATGCGGTGATGGATGTATCGTGCGAAATCCGAACCGACCCCTGTAATAAAGGATTTATTAAAATGGTTACGCCCTAATAAATAATCCAGTTGATCGATAGCGGCTGCCAAATAATTGGACTGACCTGTAACTCGGTAGGCATACAATAAAGTAATGCCTTCTTCAGCCGTTCTTTTATTCGATGCCCAAACAAAATCTTTATTGGCCACGCGATAGCCACTCTCGGAAATATTTTTTAGCAAAAAGTCAGCGCGTTGAATCAGCTTCGTCTTAATTTCTTCTTTTAGCTCATCGGAACCTTTGTCTTCAGTTAGAAACAAATAATCAATCATTCCTAACGGAGAAGGATTTGTCCACTCATACAAACCATAAGACCAGTTATCACTATTCTCAACTAGATATTGGTCAAATTCTGACTTATTAGTAGTAATGAAGAGTTCAGCAGCAGCCCAAAGTCGATCATTTTTATCCGATATCCACTGGCCTTCGGAAGCTTTACTTAAATAGGCCCCAGAACCACTATCATCGCCGTCAAACCAATCAACCTTTGTGTTGGGTTCTTTTTGCAAGAAATTCCAAGCTTTTTGAGCAGCTTTTAAACACGTTTGGGCAAATTTGGCATCATAGGGAGCGTATATCCGATTGGCCATTGCCATGGCTGCGGCAAACTTAGCAGTTTCATGGGTAGATATCCCATAAATATATCGAGGTTGCTTATCCTCATGGGGTAAAATAATTCCTGGCCATTCTTTACCGGAAAGTTTACGGTAAACTGCACCATCTTCGCGCTGCATAGTTAACATCCAATCGAGTCCAATTTTGACTTCATCGAGGATGTCAGGGCGACGATTTCCACTTTCGGGAATGGCTAATTGGCGATCGCTAAATAATTTAGGATACTGCTCATATAAACTTAATAATCGCCCTACTGTAACAGCCGTTGGGCTGATATATTTACCGTAATCTCCTGCATCATGCCATCCTCCTGTTGCACGTTTTTGTTTATTAGCTTGATTGATATCATCAGAATGAGCAATTAAACCATCACTTAAATGACAGGGAGGATGATTTATCCCAATTGCCTTATCGCGTACAGTTACACCACATCTTTGCAAATAGTAAGAACGAAGCAATTTTGTAAAGGCGTCTCGATAGACTGACTTGCCAATTTGAAACGGATACGATTGGGTTTCACCCGATTTTATGTAATATACTCCTTCTTGTTTGAATTTAGAAAAATCAATAGTCTGGAGTATATCCTTAGTGGCAGCATCCTCATAAGGTGGTGTTAAGTTTGTTTCAAATACAGTCCGCTTAGTTCTATTATTGACCAGTTGAACTTTACCAGGATTAGGAACACTCAAATTAATGAATAAAGCGGACTTGGGAGCGTTAGGATAATAACCAACTTGATTCAAAACAACTTTTGAACTAGGAGAGTTAATAGGTGTTTGAGCATTGCTTCTAATCGAGAAGCTATAGGCAATTACCGCGATAAAGCTCAAACTAATGATGATGATAAAAATTAACATCCTACGGATTTTAGTGTTCATAGTTTACTGTAAATTTAACTATCATTGCCAATTAATGATTATTACCAGGATAATCCTCTAGCGGTCAATTTGCTTTCATAAGGTTCCCAAGTCAGTTACAGGGGTTCTCGCATTAGTGAGATACGGAATACTAGGTTTTAGGGAGCCGGGAGAAGAAAATTAAATGTACCTCATCAATTTGAGAAAGGCTATATCCTCGATAAATAAGTGAATAATTCCCTTGAGAGACTTCTAAAACCTTTTGTCGTGCCTACCTATCCTAATGTTCCTATAAGTAATTTCTCTCTCTATGAGATAGGATACCTGAGTTTGTAAAGACCTTAGCTGCCGAGACTATCAATAGCGGATTTGGAAATCATCAGGAAGATATATTGATGTTATAACCCAATGCATGGAACTCAGCGTTAGCGCATGGCATAGCTGTAGCATTCGGATGAGCATTGAGTACCTAAGCAACCTTCTAAGTATTTGTTCTTAGTCTAGTATCAAGCCTGTGTTGTGGGGGTGTACAGTGATGTCGGCTTGATGGAATGAGCGATCGCATTTTAGTATCGATGAAGAGGCGTTCACATAACGGAGTTCTCGCTCTTGACCTCAGCTCACCCCTTAAAATATTAGTTTATTGAATAAATTGTCAAGAAAATAGTGATAGATTACTACAGTTAAGCCTTAATCCCTTAACATTTGCAAACAAAAATTTTATTTCCTTTAATTTGCAAGCCTGACCATCTACAATCGACAGGAACTCAGTCCCATGCACACCAAAACCGATAACATCAATATTGCGAGTTCAGAACCTTTAATTCCTCCCATCTCTATTAAATCCCAACTCCCTTTAACTAACTGTGCAAAAATAGCAGTTTTGCAATCTCGGCAAGAAATTGAAGCTATCTTAGATGGCAAAGATTCAAGAAAATTTGTCGTTGTAGGCCCCTGCTCAATTCACGATATTAAAGCGGCTGAAGAATACGCGCAAAAACTGAAAAATTTATCGCAAAAAGTCCAAGACAAACTGCTGCTTATCATGCGGGTATACTTTGAAAAACCTAGAACAACTGTAGGATGGAAAGGGCTGATAAATGACCCTGATTTAGATGATTCCTTCCAAATTGAAAAGGGATTAATCATTGCCCGCAAGCTGTTGATTAAAATTGCTGAAATGGGCTTACCGGCTGCGACTGAAGCCCTTGACCCTATTGTACCTCAGTATATTGCCGATCTGATTGCCTGGACAGCAATTGGCGCTCGTACTACCGAATCTCAAACCCACCGTGAAATGGCCAGTGGGCTGTCTATGCCAGTGGGGTTTAAAAATGGAACAGATGGAAGTATTCAAGTCGCTTTAAACGCTCTCCATGCAGCCAGTGAACCTCATCATTTTTTAGGAATTAATGAAGAAGGACAGGTAAGCGTCTTTAGGACGTTGGGGAACGCTTATGGTCATATTATTCTGAGAGGCGGAGACCGCAAGCCTAACTATGACCATGATAATGTCAAACTCACCGAAGAAAAATTAAAACAAGCCGATGTAATGCCTCGAATTGTCATCGATTGTAGCCACGGCAATTCCCGCAAAGACCATCGATTACAAGCCTCTGTATTTGAAAGTGCGATTCAACAAGTCGTTGATGGCAATACCTCTATCGTAGGTATGATGTTGGAATCTAATTTGTACGAAGGAAATCAATCTCTTTCCAACCCTGAGCAATTAAAATATGGTGTTTCTGTTACCGATAAATGTATGGGTTGGAAAGAAACAGAGCGAATAATTTTAGCCGCATACGAAAAGCTCAACAATGCGCGTTCTCTAGCTTCTCTCAAGGCATAAGTTCTCAAGTATAAATGGCTGGAATCCCTATCCCCCGTGGGGTAGGGAGGAATCCAGCCAACCGTTTTGTTCATTGTTGATTGCGTATTGTTGATTGTTCATTGCC
>CAZPRJ010000074.1:12879-38662 GCA_964588805.1 uncultured Microcoleus sp.
ATGAACCATGAACCATGAACCATGAACCATGAACCATGAACCATGAACCATGAACCATGAACTATGAACCATAAACCATGAGAAGTCTATCTCAGTAGAGACATCCCATCAGCCAGCCATTGCCACAATGAAAGAACATCTGCCTTGTAATAGAAAGACTTGAGGAAAATTATTATGACTGCAACCTTATCAGCACCTCAATCGATCGCATCCTGGCTGGGTGACGAAGCCGATAACTTGCTTACCTACAAGGCTAAAGTTTCCAAAGAACTGTTACATCTACCTGGCCCGGACTCAGTGGATCGCATTTTTGCACAAAGCGATCGCAACCCCCAAGTCCTGCGTTCCCTGCAACAACTCTACTCCCACGGACGCCTCGCTAATACAGGTTATCTCTCCATCTTGCCTGTAGACCAAGGCATTGAACACTCTGCCGGTGCGTCCTTTGCCCCCAACCCTATGTACTTCGATCCTGAAAATATTGTTAAACTCGCGATCGAAGGCGGTTGTAATGCCGTTGCCACGACTCTAGGCGTTTTAGGCATGGTGTCTCGCAAATACGCCCACCGTATCCCCTTTATTGTCAAAATCAACCACAACGAACTGCTCACCTACCCCAATGCCTACGACCAAATTATGTTCAGCAGTGTCGAGCAAGCTTGGAATTTAGGGGCAGTTGCCGTTGGTGCCACGATTTACTTTGGTTCCGAAGAGTCCACCCGCCAAATTCAGGAAGTCAGCCGCGCCTTTGCCCGTGCTCACGAACTGGGAATGGCCACTATCCTCTGGTGCTATCTCCGCAGTAGTGGGTTCAAACAAGATAAAGACTATCACCTTGCCGCCGACCTCACCGGTCAGGCCAACCACTTGGGTGTAACCATTGAAGCCGATATCATTAAGCAAAAATTACCGGAAATTAACAACGGCTACGGTGCTGTTTCTAAAGCCTTGGGTAAATCCTACGGCAAAACTAACGAGCGAGTCTATTCCGAACTCACCACCGACCACCCGATTGACCTAACACGTTACCAAGTTCTGAACTGCTACTGCGGCCGTGCAGGTTTAATTAACTCCGGTGGCGCATCCGGTAAAAATGACTTTGCCGACGCTATTCGCACGGCAGTGATTAACAAACGCGCTGGAGGTTGCGGTTTAATCTCAGGCCGCAAAACCTTCCAACGTCCAATGGAAGAAGGTGTGAAGCTATTTCATCTAATTCAAGATGTTTACTTATCTGATGAAGTAGCGATCGCTTAATTTGAAAATAGGGAGTTGGGAGTCGGGAGTCGGGAGTCGGGAGGTGTAGGGGCAGGTTTTACCCAAATATCTGCTTTCCCACCCATCAATTCAATAAACCCGCCCGTACAAAAGTCAGAAATCCATCTTACATTTTGAATGCGTGAATTTTGAATTCATCAAAGCCATGCTCTTGAGTGGGTTATTGCTGCTGGTTAGCCCCTCAGTCCAATCTGTAGAACCCCCATCTCACCAAATTGCCCTCCCACCACCACCCGCCCGAGAGTTTCGGGGAGTTTGGATTGCCACCGTCGTCAACATCGATTGGCCGTCCCAACCCGGATTGACGACTCAACAGCAACAGGCAGAACTCATTGCCCTCCTGGATCGGGCGGTGAAATTGAAGTTAAATGCAGTTATCTTGCAAATCCGCCCCGCCGCTGACTCCCTCTATGCCTCTCCCTACGAACCTTGGTCAGAGTTCTTAACCGGAGAGATGGGTAAAGCCCCAAACCCTTACTATGACCCGTTAGAATTTGCCGTAGAACAAGCGCATAAACGAGGGTTGGAGTTACACGCCTGGTTCAATCCCTACCGTGCCCGTCATGCCAAAGCCACCTCGCAAATTTCCGCGAATCATATTAGTAAAACTCATCCGGAGTGGGTAAAACAGTATGGCAAATATCTGTGGCTAGACCCTGGCAACAAAGATGTTCAAAACTATACGCTGAATGTCATTCTGGATGTGGTGCGGCGATATGACATTGATGGCGTTCACATCGATGACTACTACTATCCCTATCCGGTGCGAGACGAGAATAAACAGGTGATTGAGTTCCCTGATGATTCGAGTTGGGAGAACTATGTACTCTCAGGCGGCCAACTCAGCCGTAATGACTGGCGCAGAGAAAATGTTAACACGTTGGTTGAGCGACTCTATCAAGCGATTAAACAGGAAAAGCCTTGGGTGAAGTTCGGAATTAGCCCTTTTGGCATTTGGCGGCCAGGTTATCCTGAGCAAATCGGAACGTTTGATGGATATGATGCCTTTGACCCCTATGAACAAATTTACGCTGATTCTCTCAAATGGCTCACTAACGGCTGGTTAGATTACTTTTCCCCCCAACTTTACTGGAAAATTGAACAAACTAAACTTAGTTATCCGGTGTTACTCGACTGGTGGATTGAACAGAATAGCCAAGGACGGCATATCTGGCCGGGAAATTACACGAGTCGAATCACGGATGATCCACGCAACTCTTGGCCAGTCTCAGAAATTCTTTATCAAATCCGAGTGACACGAGGTTATGCAGGTGCAACGGGTAACATCCACTTCAGCATGAAGCCGTTGATGCAAAACCGTCAGGGTATCTCCGATGCCTTAACTCGCGAACTTTACGACCAACCGGCTGTGATTCCATCGTCACCGTGGCTTCCGAATATACCACCAGGGCAACCGCTTCTCCACGTCGATGAGGATGAGAATTCTGACGAAATTCAACTCACTTGGACGGCTACGGGCTTGCCAATGGTATGGTTGTGGGTGGTGCAAACCCGAATCGGCGATCGCTGGACGACTCACGTTCTACCAGGACGGCAGACTTCCTTCCGATTCAAGCGCCAACCATCAAACCAAAGAGTAGACAGCGTAGCAGTTTCTGCTGTGAATCGCTACAAAACTGTTGGTGTTCCTGCAGTGGTGGAATTGAGCGAATAAATCGGGGAAAAGTATGCACCCTAGAACAAATTCAGACAAATTTTTGGGACAATTTTGTTTTAAGATTTATTTATGTCTAACCAAGAAAATTCCGTCAAACCCACTTTCTTACTCACCATTATTTGCGAATCTGTCTTAAGACAGCGTATTGTACAACTACTCAAAAGCAAAGGAGCATCAGGATATACGATTAACGACGTATTAGGCGAAGGCGGTCACGGTAGGCGGCTGGGAGATATTGCTGGCTTTAATACAAACATTGAAGTTAAGACCCTCATATCGATAGATGTATCTGACGAAATTATCGAGGGCTTGTCAGAAATGCGGAAAGGCCATGCCTTAATTGCCTTCCAACACGAGATAGACCCTTTAATCTATTAATCTAACCGCCATCTATCAACAAATGCGATCGCCCGATACGGGAACCCTACAAAAATAATCAATTCAATTCAATGGCTGGTTGGGGCAAGAGGCAACCAAGATTGCCCCAAAACAGAGCAAGATGCTAGCACAGCCCTACATAAACTTAGCGTTAATTTCCTCCTATTAGTCTAACCAAGCATCGAACTGGCGAGTATTGCCACTAGATTCGGGTTGGCAATTTTTAACGCTTCTGCTGTACTCTACTTTTTTAGTCGTCTGGTTGACTTGGGGATGGTGCCAGTTTTCCATAGATGAGCGAGTGGGAGAAGCCGCAGAAACCTGAGATTTGGTGGGAGTACGAAAATTTTTAGGACGAGAAGCTTTTTGCAAAGAGCGTAAATGACTATGTGCTTCATTGATTTGTTGAAGCTTATAGTGAGCTTTTTGCTGTAAACGGGGATTTCCGGCAAATCGATCGGGATGCCACACCCAGGTTAAATCTAGGTAGCCTTGATGAACTTCCTCCGGTGAGGCTCCTGGTTCTAAATCAAGGGTTCTGTAGTATTGTGCGATGTCTAACATCTACAACATCCTTTAATAATAGTGACAGAACTTCGTGATAAAAATAGTAATTCCAGTTTGGCGGTACTCAAAGAAAGGGAGCCAAAAAAAATACATCAGTTCAAGAAATATATATTTTGTAGTCTTTATTTAATCTAAGTTTACGCTCTTCCATTTTGCTACTCATAGCCCTTCTTAACAATGTACAAAAACCTTTGGGTCAATTAATTAAGTTTCATCAAGCTAACTCATCATTAAGTAAGAAATTAGGTTTATATACTCTTTTGAATTGAAATTTTAGGCAATTTCTGTATCAAAACGATCGGAATACAGCAGAATTCAGAAGTTAAAAGTGAAAGCAATGGCGGTTTAAGTTTTATTTTTCTGTTTATTACCAATTTTCTATATCTAAATACAATCCAGAAAGGAGGATTTTTTATTAAGTAAATCTTAAATTTGCGTGGCATACGACAAGATAAGTTTTCATCCCATGCCTTGATAGACCTGAGTCCTGAGGAGTATTCGCTGAAAACTAAAAAAAAAGCCAATTTACGGAGCGATCGCAAGCTCATCTGGGAAACTAGGAAAAGTGCGAATGAAATTCTATACTCAATTGTTTCGTTAGTCGTTTGGGGGTTATAAGCATGAAGCTGGCAGCACGAGTCGGTCAAGTTCCTCCTTCCCTTACTCTGGCAATTTCCGCCAAAGCCAAAGCGATGAAAGCCGAGGGGATAGATGTTTGTAGTTTCAGTGCTGGGGAACCTGATTTTGATACCCCAGCGCATATCAAAGCCGCCGCAGAAAAAGCGTTGGAAGAAGGGAAAACCAAGTACGGCCCAGCCGCAGGTGAGCCCAAATTACGGGAAGCGATCGCGCAAAAACTAAAAACCGAAAATAAACTGGATTACCAAGCCGCAAATGTAATTGTGACCAATGGCGGCAAGCATTCTCTGTTCAATTTAATGCTGGCGCTGATTGAAACTGGAGATGAAGTCATTATCCCCGCTCCCTACTGGCTCTCCTATCCAGAAATGGTAAAGTTGGCTGAAGGCACACCGATTATTGTATCTACCGATGCCTCGACCGGTTACAAAATTACACCTGACCAACTGCGAGCCGCCATTACTCCCAAAACTAAGCTATTTGTTCTAAATTCTCCCTCTAATCCCACCGGGATGGTGTATACACCTGCAGAGATTAAGGCATTGGCAGACGTTGTGGTAGAGAAGGATATTTGGGTTGTTTCGGATGAAATTTATGAGCGAATTCTCTACGACGGTGCAGAACACGTCAGTATTGGTTCACTGAGTCCAGAAATTTTTAATCGCACTCTGATTAGCAATGGGTTTGCCAAAGCCTATTCCATGACCGGTTGGCGTTTGGGATACTTGGCGGGGCCAGTGGAATTGATTAAAGCTGTGACAACTCTGCAAAGTCATAGTACGTCTAATGTGTGTACATTTGCACAGTATGGTGCAGTTGCCGCGTTGGAAAATTCCCAAGACTGCGTAGAAGAAATGCGCCAAGCGTTTGCGGCACGGCGACAGGTGATGTTAGAACGTCTCAACTCTATTCCCGGACTGATGTGCCCAAAACCCGATGGAGCGTTTTATATGTTCCCGGATATTAGTAAAACGGGGATGAAATCTTTGGAATTTTGTGATGCACTGCTAGAGTCTCAGCAAGTTGCAGTTGTTCCTGGGGTGGCGTTTGGTGCAGATGAATGTATCCGTCTGTCCTATGCTACAGATATGGCTTCGATCGAGAAGGGAATGGATCGGTTAGAGAAGTTCGTGCGATCGCGCTTGTAAAAATTGTGATTTATCTGTAGCAATGATAGAAGGGCAAAATCAGGCCGCCGAGTATCTGGCTCAACAAAGATATAAAGACGCTATAGCTCTTTATGAGCAAGCGATCGCAGCAGAACCAACCCGAATGTCTAATTATTGGTATTTGGGTCTAGCTTTGCTGCTTGAAGGACAAGAATCAGAGGCTCAGCTTACTTGGATATCTGCCCTAGCACAGGTTAATCCAGAGCAAGTACAGAACGATACCGCAGAACTCATTGAAGTTTTGACTACAGAAGCCAAGCGACAACAAGCTGTTTCTCATCTGTCAGTCGCCTGGCTTCTTCGTCAGTATATTTGCCAATTTGCTCCTGAAAACTTCAATAATTTACTGGCACTAGTTTGGCTTTCCATTGAACTAGAATTCTTTCAAACTCAAGGTAAGTTAGCTCTACTTCAAGCAACCCAATTAATTTTGACTGAGCAATCCCTGGAGGTCGATCAAGCTTTGCTCGGGCAAGTATTAGAAAAACTATTAGAAATTAATCCTTACCATGATTTCTTAGAAATTTGTTTGCTTCAAAATCAACTCATTGCTGACATTCAACAGGCTTCACAACTTAAGACCAAGCTGGCCATGGCTTATATTAACCTGGGAAGCACCCTGTACAATCAAAAGCGTTTTAACTCAGCGTTGAGTCACTTACAAAAAGTAATAGAGCTACAGCCTAATTTTGAAAAACGTCAACTAGCAGAACTTAATCTCAACGTTGGTTTAACCCTGATGGGCTTGAAGGAATTTGAGCAAGCAGTCAGTTGGTTTGAGCAAGCCTTGAAGCTAGACCAAAGCTTGAATTTAGCAGTTGCTCAACTTGTACAAGCAAAGTATGAAGCTGGGAATCAATTAAAAGGGTATCAATTTACTCAAGATTGGTTCAGTCGGAGTATTCCAGTATGGCAGCAAGCATTGAGCCACCTTACCCATGTTCCTGAACTCAAGGTATTAGAAATAGGCAGTTGGGAAGGAATGTCTACTTGCTGGCTTCTAGAAAACATACTTACGCATGAAACCGCGAAGATAACCTGCTTAGATACGTTTGAGGGAAGTTTAGAACATCATGAATGGTATGAGAAAGACTATATAAAATCTGTAGAACAGCGATTCGATTTTAATATTGCTCAAACAGGAACACCTGAAAAAGTACAAAAACTCATAGGCCGTTCGCAAAACTTGATGCGCTCTCTTCCGCTCAATTCTTTCGATCTTCTATATATAGATGGTTCTCACTTAGCCAGCGATGTACTGGAAGATGCTGTCATTGGATGGGGACTTGTTAAAATAGGAGGAATCATTATTTTTGATGATTATTACTTTACATTTGATGAGTTTCCAGAACAAAATACTCAAATTGGAATAGATGCTTTCATGGCAGCTTTTAGCCAAAAAATAGAAGTAATTTATCAAGATTATCAAGTTATAGTTGAAAAAACATCTATTTAATGGCTATTTTCCGAATACATGAGTGTTTGTTACGTTTGTATAGCTGTGTAAGTTTTGATTAAGAAATATCGATAATTTTTGCGTAATTTTAATATTTTTCTGGCATTGAGCGAAGTATTGCAAAGAATAGCTTTTAGTATAGACATATCCCGATAAGATTATATATAGAAGTGTCTAAAACATTATATAGATGTCTGCTTAAGCTGATGGCACTTTGATTTAAGAGCTAGTCCTTTTCTCATAAAACTGCTATTAGCCAAGCACAGAGGTGATGCCGAACTCAGGAAACTGCTCAAGCTAATTCACAGTTAGTTTTCATTGCATAGGAGGAAGCTGTGAGATATAAGAAAATCTTGGTAGCGCTTGATCGATCGCCTCAGTCAGATGTGGTATTTGAGCAAGCTTTAGAATTAGCTCAAAAAGAAGAAGCGACTTTAATGCTATTTCACTGCTTGCTGTTTGAAACTCCAGGCATTGGTGCTTATGCCGATATTTATGGCAAAGAATTGATCAATTTTTCTCATGAGATGTCGGAACTGTTGAAGCAGGAAAGCCGAGAAGCGCGAGCATGGCTGATGGATTATGGCCAAAAAGCTATAGAGCAGGGAATTCCAACTGAGTGGGATTTGAAAGTTGGAGATGCAGGCAGTCAAATTCGAGATCTAGCAATGGCTTGGGATGCTGATTTAGTCATTGTAGGCCGTCGGGGTCGTCGAGGACTTAGTGAGGTACTTTTAGGGAGTATCAGCAGTTATGTTGTGCATCATGCTCCTTGTTCCGTTTTAGTGATACAAGGAGTCAGTCCTAAGTTGGAAGACACCCCAGTAGTAGCAGCTCAGGCAACAAGTGAATAAATTAATTTATCCCCCGCCTCTTATGTCGGGGGATATAAATGTTATTTAATTCCTCTATATACACCTTACTCTTGTTTTTTTTGTGTAGCTTCTGTCAATTTAGCATTTTCTAGATTAGCATTATCCAAATTAGCGTTTTTCTTGTTAGCTTTAATAAGATTTGCTCCTGCTAAATTCGCATTTTTCAAGTTGGAGCTTTCTAAATCTGCATCACTGAGATCGGCTTCTTGGAGATTAGCATTACTGAGATCAGCTTGATTCAATTTAGCATTTTTGAGATTTGCTCCAGCCGCCTGCATCCCGGTAAATTTAGCCTTGCCTAAGTTAGCATTCATTAAATTGGCACGAGTTAAATTCACTTGAGGCAACTGAGAAGCGGTCAAATTAGCATTACTTAAGTCTGCATCCGTTAAATTTGGTGCTTTGCCTTGCTCAATCAGTACACCTTTAGATTCGTTCCTAAATCGAGCATCGGAAAGATTAGCCCCACTTAAGTTTGCCTGAATTAGATTAGTACTCAATAACTGAGTTTTAGAAAGATTAGCCCCACTTAAATTAGCACCACTTAAATTAGTATTTTGTAGGTTAGCCCCCATTAAATTGGCCTGAGACAAGTTGGCTTCAGATAAATTGGCACGGCTTAAGTTTTTTCCAGCTAAGTTAGCACCTTCAAAATTGCAACCCGCACATTCATTAGTATTGGTGAGTTGTTGAATAGCTAAAGACCCACTCAGCTTAAAATCTTGTCCTTGAGGAGCTTCAGAAGTCCCGTTTGTCGTCGAACACCCGCAACAGATCGATACTACAAGTAATTGAAAAACTAAAGGGATAGATCTCATGGTTGGCACCTCTAAACGCTTGCAGTTCGTCTGTAAACTTAGCAGACTCAAAGAATTATTAGTAGTACAGTGTGACAGAATTAACTTATTGATGTTAACTGTCTACTAATCTTTAAAAGTCACCCAAAAACTTCAGTCTAGAAGCAGTGGTGACTGGCTTAATAATTTGATAATGAAATTATACTATGTACACCAATAAAACCCAATTTTTTATTAAGAAATGCACCCTGTTGATTCAATTAAGATATTTAACCCTCAAAAATAGTCCTCTAGCAAATGTTCAGAAATAACTGTTTCTGTTTCCTGATCATCCGTTCCCGATTGCAAGCAAAAAGCCTGAGGGCAAAACTTTTCACTTATGAATATAGAACCCAGAGATTTATGCCATTTAGCGGTCAGTCAACACTTGAGCAAAAGCAAAGTCAGGTGCAGCGAGAACAAACACGGTAGTCGGTAAACCAGCCGTACGGGTCTGCAAGCTTTCGTAATAATCGGTGAAATCATCTTCGGGGGTAGCCATCCCCAAGAAAACCAGGTCAGTTTTCTGGGATGACTCATGGAGAATGGTATGGAATGGACGCCCATCGGCAACTAGTACCTGTGACAAAGCCCCAATCCGTAGCTGTTTAACCAAACTCTCAAGATTAGCGCGTGCTGCAACGGCAGCAGTTTCATCGGGCACCACTAGCTTGAGGTAAATCTCAGCATTGCGCCAGTCAATATCGCTGCGAAGCAAGTAAGCCAAAAGCAGCATCAAGCCCCCATTATCTTGCATCCCGCCCCACCAGACATCAATTCGTCGGCGCAGGCCGAAGCTATGCTCTTCGCTTTCTCGTAAAATGACCACATTGCGCTTAGCCCGATGAATTTGACGAATCATCTGACAATAGCGATCGCGATGGCTGGATTGTTCACTCGCCCCCAATAACACCGTATTGGGTACAATCGGCCCTAAACCATAAGTTTCCACCAGTTGCTGAGCACCATCAAAGGGATTGGGGGCTGTAACCAAACGGACTAGAGCTTGCACACCCCGGCGTTCTAAGTAATCGCGAATGGTTTTTTCCAAAACCGCTTGCTGGGCTAAATCCCGTGAACCGCTCGGTAAAACGCTAGACACTGTAATCAAACCCCGATTATGAGTGAGGGCATCTGCCAACTCAATCAACGGCCAGCGCTTGGTGGGGGCTCCCGATAGAACTAAGATATTAGGCCGCCAGTTTTTTGTATCCGGTTGATGGCCAATCTGAAAAATTCCCATCCGCAACAGCGCCATCCAGATTCCATGTCGTACATCGCCCCAAGTCGTTCGCAGTTCCCGTTGCCGCAACCAAAAGTAAATCCCTAAAACAATCATTGCCGCTAGCACAGTCGCTAAGGCATTAATCAAAAACATGACTGCCAAGCAACCCACTGCTCCCAACAGCGACAGCAACCAGTGAACCCGAAACGTAGGACGGAATGAAGGACTTTGCAGAAAACCTTCAATGGCCGCTGAAACATTCAACACCAAATAGGTAGTCAGAAAGAACATCGTCAGCACCGGTGCAATTAAATTCAAGTCACCGATACATACTGCCGCCGTAGCCACACCCAAAGTAATCGCTGTACCAATACGGGGTTCATCATCCGGCCCGCTACCCGTCCCCAAAAAACTCATCCAACGGGGTAAAACACCATCTCGTGCCAGTGCTTGTAGGACACGGGGGGCACCGAGAATGCTACCCAAGGCACTGCTGAGGGTTGCCCCCCAGACTCCAAGTAAGATTGCCCAACCCCAACGCGCCATTTCACGTATAATTAGGGTATTTTCAACCAACGTGGCGGCATCCGCTCGGGTTGCCAGTACAATCGGTATACCCATGTAAATCACATAGCCTGTAACAACCGCCGCTAGGGTGCCAATTGGGATAGAGCGAGTGGGATCTCGCAAGTCACCCGACATATTCACCCCAGCCATGATGCCCGTAACGGCGGGGAAAAAGACCGCAAATACTTCCCAAAAGGGCTCTGAGTTGGATACACCCCACATCTCAATTCGAGTGGGTTCCAAGGGTTCTCCTAGGAGGAATGAAAGCAGCGAAAAGGCGATCGCCGCCATGATAATGTACTGGGTACGGATGGCGATGCTTGCTGATGTGATTGCCAGGATAGCGACAGCTACTGTAGTGATCAGCGCTACATAAAGCTGGTTGAGGTGGCTGAATGTTTCAACCACACTTTCCGCAAAGCCGATGGTATAAAGCGCTACCGAAAATGCTTGAGCAAAGTAAAGAGGAATACCGACTGCGCCACCGGTTTCAATGCCCAGAGAGCGGCTAATCATATAATAGGCACCCCCCACTCGTACCACTCGATCGGTTGCGATCGCACTAATAGAGAGAGCCGTTAAAAAGGTAATCGATGTAGAAAGGGTGACGATGATCAGCGTGCCCAACAATCCCACATTACCTACAACCCATCCAAAGCGCAGATACATAATCACGCCCAAGATGGTGAGGATGGATGGCGTATAGACACCACCGAAGGTTCCTAAACCCGATGACTTTGCCGAGGGGGTTTGGACGGTAGACTGCGTTCGGCGGTCAAACGGAAATTTCATTGTTTTGTTGCACTAAATATCATGACTGTGAAAAACCAGGAAAAAGCCAGGATGATGACTTTCTCAGGTTTTTCTTGCAGAAATAGCTGCAAATTTGGATCGAAATCTTAGTGCAGTGTATCGCAGGTTGGTTAAGCTCAAAGCTATTTAATCTGCATAGTAAAAATTTGGAATTTTGAATTGGAGCAAAGCGGCACTAGGTTTTATGGTCAAGACGAAGGGCTCGTTCTAAAGCAATTTTTTCCCGAGCTTTACTGGCATAGGGCTGCAATTGTTCACAATCCCAACCACTCAGGATACATAAATCTTCTAGATCGATTCCTCTCATCAACATTTCTACACACCACGTTTGACGCGCTTGCTCTACGCTAATCGGTTGACCCTCCGGTGTGAATAATCCAGATGTTAAGTTTTGCCAAGTTGCACGTAACTCGTCTTCTGACATCGGTTCGCCGGACTCATTCACAAATATGGTCTGTTGTTCGTCTTTACGACTTTTGAGCCATTGCGTTAAGGGATTGCGAGTATAGGAACCGTAACGCTTACCCATAATCCATTGATTCACGGGGACTTGCCGCACACCTTTGTGGTTGACTTGTAATAGATGCTGATGCACATCACTAATTTGATGCGCTCGCTCTAAGGTAAGAATTTCTGGTACAGTTAAACCTGCGCTAAACAACACATACACTAAGGCATACTCTTGTAATCCTTTTTTTTTCGATTGTTGCAGAATCGTGTGGACTAGGGTGGCTGGTAAATCCCCTACTTTTTCTCCTTCACTCGTGATACGTTGTTCGCTACAGCCGTTACTATGGGGCGTTGTTTTTTGGGGTGCGGAAGGTGAAGAATTGGCAAGGCTAGGACTAGGAGCGTCAGCATGGCGTGCAGCACTCGGGTAAACTGGGCCAGATGATTTAATTTGAGAAGGACGCCCGATCAGACCGTTATCTGAAGCACTATCTTCGGGTAATTCATTCACCTCCAATTCGGGAAAGGCAATTCCACCATATAGGAACAATTCCACTAAATTTTCTAAAAAATCCTCCCGATCATTCCAAAGTTCATGAAGTTCGCTAATGAGTTCAATCACCATGTATCCAAACAACATTTGATTGAGTAAGCTAGCTAACTTTTCAGGGGGTATCCGAGGTTGTAAATGTTCACGCTCGATGACAGTGGCAAGATAGCGAGCAACTTCTTGATTGGCCAAAGTGACGCCTCGTCCTAGCGCTCGCCGATTTTCAACCGTGTATTGTCCTGCCTCCCCAACCACAGAACGTAATAATTCAGGAATTTTTTCGAGGGCTTGGATGCGATCGCTGGCATAATTTTTTAAGGCTTCGGCTAAATGGCTGGTTTGATTCGCTTGGGCTCTCAAGGATTCACCCAAATGAGTAAAGACGGCAGAATCTTCAATCACAGCCAAAAGCAGCCCTTGCTTGTTACCAAAATGACGAAACAGCGTCACTTCGTTAACCTGGGCTAATTCTGCAATCTGCCGAGTCGTTGTTTCCGTAAAACCTTGAGAGGTAAATAAGTCCAAGGCCGCATTGACTAAACGTTGCCGTGTTGAGGATGATGTTCGAGACATAGGCATAAAGGCATAAATCTAAAAATAATGTAAGTGGCACTTGCACCTGGGCAGCACCATTGTTAAGCTGTGGAAAGATGCAAGTGTTACTTGCATTGAACTTTCACGATAGCTATTTGCTCTACTCGATGACCAACAACACAATCTCCGCTGTCCCCGAAAATAAGACAGCTTTAACATTCAGTTGGAGTAGTGCGGCATTTTTCGCGATTATGCACGCGATAGCCCTACTCGCTCCTTGGTTTTTCTCCTGGTCAGCTTTGGGAATCACCGTCTTTCTCCACTGGCTATTTGGCAGTATCGGTATCTGTTTGGGATATCACCGATTGCTCACCCATCGTAGCTTTCAAGTTCCCAAGTGGTTGGAGTATATTATTACCACCATCGGTGCCTTAGCAATTCAAGGCGGCCCTATTTTTTGGGTAGCCTCTCACCGTCTGCATCATGCTCACCCCGAAGACGAGGTGAAAGACCCTTACTCAGCAAGACGGGGTTTTTGGTGGAGCCATATGCTTTGGCTGTTTTATCAAAGACGCGAGTTTTTTGACAGCGAAATTTATAAAAAATACGCACCGGATATAGCAAGAGTCCCTTATTATAGCTGGCTTGACAACAATTCCCAATTCTTATTGCTCCAAATTCCTCTGGGTATTGTGCTTTACCTGTTGGGAGGATGGTCTTTTGTAATTTGGGGTGTGTTTGTCAGAGCTGTTTTACTGTGGCATAGCACCTGGTTAATTAACTCAGCCAGTCACCTACGAGGTTATCAAACCTATGAAGTAGAAGATGGTTCTCGAAACCTCTGGTGGGCAGCGATTTTAACCTATGGAGAAGGTTGGCATAATAATCACCACGCTCATCCGAATGTGGCTCCAGCAGGACGTAAGTGGTGGGAAGTTGATGTTACTTGGTGGTCAATTCAAGCCCTAAAAACTCTGGGTTTAGCCAAGAAAGTTGTCATGCCTCCCCAACAACAAACCCAAGGTTAATTTGAAAATAGGCTTCTCCAGAAACTAGTTTTTAGCGTAGATGCTATAAGGGTTTCAACCTCTTTTGTGGAGATGTCTTATGCGATTTCATCAAAAATTAAAGGGAAAAGGAGAAAAAGTAATCTTATCTTCCTTTTCCCTTTCTCATTTCTAGGTTCAACCACTCAATTTCGTTTTCACCATTGCTTGAACTTTCTGCCCATCAGCTCGTCCTTTGAGCTTTTGCATGGCAGGCCCCATAACTTTACCCATCTCCTTGATTGATGTAGCCCCAACAGACGCAACAATTTCATCAATTACTGCCGCAATTTCTTCATCAGACAATTGCTGAGGTAAATACTCCTCAATAATGGCTAATTCCTGAGATTCCTGTTGGGCGAGGTCATCTCGTCCGGCTTGACGATATTGCTCAATTGAATCTCGACGTTGTTTGGCAAGCTGGGATAAAATTTCTAGTTCTTGAGTTTCATTCAAGGTTTCTTGCCCTTGGCCTCGTAAACTGGATTCCTTTTCCAGGATTACCTTTTTGATGCTGCGAACGGTTTCTAGGCGAACTTTATCTTTCGCTTTCATCGCCGTCTTGATATCTTCGGAAATACGGTCTTTTAAACTCATCAATGTTGACCTCATGAGCGATTTATATGTTCTGAAGTAAGTGAGGGGTGATCGATCCTGTCTGTAACCTCATGCCTCATTGTTTACCACTATCGGGTTGCTTCTAAGGTAAAAGGCGATCGCGCCGTAAACTTGTTCTAGAGTTAGCAATGGGAAAGACTGAACCAGGTTTTCGGGTGAAAGTCCGTTGCGAATCGCCTCTACCCCGGATTTCTCACCAATTAACAAACAAGGGGGTCAAAAATTCGATTTTTCTGGTCGTTACGGCAACTCCTGTAACACTCCTGAGAGAATCTCAAACATTTGTTCGATATGTTCTTTTTCAAGGATTAAAGGCGGAGACAAGGCAATAATGTCTGCCGTCGTGCGGATGAGTAATCCTTGATTAAAACAACGCTGAAGGCAATCCATTGCCCGGATGGATGGTTTCCCTGGAATCGGTTCTAGTTCAATCGCCGCCACGAGTCCCAAATTTCGCAAATCGATGACGTGAGGTAAACCCTTTAAACTATGAACACAGTCTTCCCAGTAACTAGCTAGATGCTGAGCATGGTCAAATAACCCTTCTTCTTCGTAAATATCCAGGGTTGCCATGGCCGCCGCACAGGCCAGAGGATGACCAGAATAGGTATAACCGTGGAAGAATTCGATCGCATTTTCTGCACTCGCCTCCATAAATGCATCATAAATCCCTTGGCGGACAAACACTGCCCCCATTGGAACGGTGCCATTGGTAATTCCTTTGGCTACCGTAACCATATCCGGTACAACACCAAAGTAATCCGTTGCAAAACTGGCACCCAAGCGCCCAAAGCCGGTAATCACTTCATCGAAAATTAGGAGAATGCCATACTTGTCACAAATTGCCCGCAAGCGTTCTAGATACCCCACAGGCGGAATCAGCACCCCCGTAGAACCGGCAACGGGTTCGACAATGACGGCGGCAATCGTTGATGCATCATGTAAAGCGACGATTCGTTCTAATTCATCGGCTAAGTGTGCCCCCCATTGTGGTTGTCCCCGAGTCAAAGCATTATGCTCCAGATTATGGGTATGAGGTAAATGATCAACACCCGGAATCAAACTACCGAAGAATTTGCGGTTGCTACTGATACCACCAACGGAAATACCACCAAAACCTACGCCATGATAGCCCCGTTCGCGCCCAATCAAACGCTGACGTGCACCTTCACCCCGAACTCGGTGATAAGCGATCGCAATTTTTAGCGCTGACTCCACCGCCTCTGAGCCAGAATTACCATAAAATACGCGGTCGAACGGTTTTCCGGGGAACATTTTGACTAAACGTTCTGCCAGTTCAAATGCACCCGGATGTCCCATTTGAAAGGGTGGAGCGTAGTCGAGGTGGGCGACTTGTTTTTGAATGGCTTCGACAATTTTAGGGCGACAATGACCGGCATTGACACACCATAATCCGGCTGTACCGTCGAGGATTGCGCGGCCATCGGGTGTGAAGTAGTGCATATCTTTAGCTGAGGCGAGTAAGCGCGGATTCGCTTTAAATTGCCGATTCGCTGTGAAGGGCATCCAGAAGGCTTCGAGGTTGGTTGGCACCGATTTTGCTCCCTGAGCACAAGAAGAGTGAGACTTTACATTTTATCTAGGGAGTGCGATTGCCCCAAAGGGCAATGGGAAGCGATCGGTCTGGTTTGATGTAAGTTAATTTAACCTGTTTTACATATTTGTTTGTCGCTAATACCTAAATTGACACTTCTTGAATATCAGCCAAATTAGGAAGCAATTCTAGAGAATTGCTCATCAAATCTTCAGATGTACGCTGACAACGAATGGCAAAATTACACTCCCTACAGCGTCCTTTTTCCTCAGAAATTTGAGGGAAAGAAATCCCTTTATTTAAGTAATCATCTAACCAACCATCAAGTTTAGTTAATAGGCTGCTTAATTCATTCCGGGTTTTCTTATGTTGGGTATTATTGTATATAAAATTGATACTTTTCGGTTGAGGTTTAGACTTAACAAACCAATAACTCATAGAAATTTGCTCAGGCAAATAATCACTAGTTTCAGCTAAAACAAACAAATACAAGCGAGTTTGCCAGTCTTTCGTTAGCCAAGTTTTCTTTTGAGGAAGAGGATAAGTTTTCCAGTCTAAAATTTGAGCATTAGTTTCATCTTCGATGATCAAGTCATAAATCACCGTCAATAAATAACCTTGAAAATTTAACGTGCGGCAATGCTCTGCTTCTCGGAAACTTTGAGGATTCGGTATCAAAACATCAGAAGCTGCATCTACTAAAGCCGTTACCCAATGTTGTAGTTGAGCATCTTCCTCAACTAGCGATTCTACAGGTAATCCTAATTCTCGTTGTTGCATCAATAAGTGAAAGCGACTTCCCCAAGCTAGGCGTTCTTGTTGCTCTGGAGAAACCGGTGTTCCTAATTGTTCTAAATAAATGTGTTGAAACTTCCTAGGGCAAGTTTCTAATAAGTTCAGTTGCCCTTGGGATAGAGGAGTCAGGGATTCTATAGCCATCCTATTTGATTCGTGTTTGATTCATGAAAAAGATGGAACAAAAGGGAGATAGCATTTTTAACGATAGATAAAACAAAATAATCTTATTTTTTCATGGGCAATCAAGCCGATTTAGTTAATACAAACACACTCCCTTCATTTCCTCGTCCAATTCGCATATCATTGTCGAGATAGGTAATATCCAGCCATCCCTTTTGATTGCGGCTGTCAATATTAAAATCAACGGCGGGGAAGAATTTTTTACCTGATTGGATTTGCTGGATAAAGTTACTAGGAGATTGATAACCGATTAAGCGTTGTAACCCCACAATCGAACGCTCAAACCTAACATTCACTCGACGTTCATTCACAGGCTCAAATCGAGCTGCAACACTAACTATTCCTTCTACAAAAGGGAGTTCGGGAACTTCAGCAATGTTGTAAACTTGGGTGGTTGCGGTGCGAATACACTGATAAATTTGGCCGAGGGGTAAGGCAGGAAGCCGACCGAGGTTTAAAAGGTCTTTACTCGTGGTATAAAGTAAACGCCAGTTGCCCTCTAAAAGTTCTGTGGCCTCAACGGGTCGAGGGGTGGGGTTGCGGTCTTCCAATCGCGCCACAGTCGCGAGAATGGCGAGTTTATCGGTTTCAGTTGCTAGTAACCCGCGATTCTTGCCGGCGATCGCTTCTAGTAGTTCTGCTTTGCTAACCATTTATTTTACTTAGCGTTAGACTTCTTCACTTTAGCGCCATTGACAGTTTTTTCTAAGGCAAAGTGACTTCTAGTTTCTTCAATTTGTTAGACTCTAAAATACCTAATCTCTATTTCTGTTTAATTTACTCCCCCAATCTTCCTATGTACAATCCTTCCTTACGAGAGGAACCCCGTGAACAACTCGCCGATGTCATTCCCGTCAAGCAAGAAACTTCGCTGTTGGATTGGCTAGAAACTAATAATCGCTTAGTGGCACGCGATTCTGATGAAAAGAGTTTCCCAGATGGTGAAGAGGAAATCACTGAACTGATGGGTGGCGAAGATTCCAGCTTCGAGGAGGACGATGATTCCAGCTTCGATGATGATGACGACCTCTAAGCTGAACATAGTCGTCAGCAAGTTGTAGTATCACCTAAATCTGAGTCAGAAGCACTGAATTTTCATCCCGATCAAATCTGAAAGCCTATTTCTTGCAATCCCTGGCGGAGGCGCTGAGCTTCCGCTATATTGTTACTGGCTTCATGAAGGGCGATCGCTTTCCCAAAAGCAAACAAGCTATCAGGAACTTTGCCCAGCTTGAGCCATACGACTCCCAAGTTTTGGTAGGCGTCGGCATAATCGGGATTGAGTTGAATGGCATTTTGATAAGATGCGATCGCACTTTCCCACTGGCCTATTGCTTTTAAGGTCATGCCCAAATTATTATGTCCGGCAGCAAATGTGGGGTCAATCTTCAACGTAGTCTCATACGCTCGTTTGGCATTCGTGAAATCCCTCACACTGAATAAAAGATTGCCTAAATTGTTGTAAGCGCCTAGTTTCAAAGACAAGAGAATTGGTTGCTGGATGGCGCTTTGATAATGCTCAATCGCTAAATCCAGGTTTTGCAATTGCCGATAAGCATTAGCGAGATGGTAGTGCAATTCATACAAAACGGCAGCTTCTACAGTAGTAGACTTTAAACCCCGTTGCAGTAACTCTATCCCTTCGGGCACCCGATCCAACTGCACGTAAAGCGCCCCCAATTTGTTGCATACATAAGCGTCATAGGGATGAGTCACAAGAAAGCTTTCCATTGCTTGCTGTGCACGGGTGGTTTTATCCAGCGCTGCGATTGCCTGGGGTTGGTAGCCGTAATGTTCGATCGCCACACTAGATAGGGAAACTACCTGCCATTGAGGCTTTTGTTGCAACAAGGCTTGTACACTGTCATCCACCAGCGCATGATAAGGGCGAGAAAAATGAATCTGTGGATGATTGCGAAATAACCGAGAAACGAGGGAATACGGAGATTGAGAGGCTCCAATTTCTTTTCGGAGTAAGTTAATTGCGAGATAGTGCTCGTTTTTGAGCGCTTGCTGGATTGGCGGGACAATTTCTTGTGTTAGAACTTCATCCGCATCCAAAACGAGAATCCACTTCCCCTGCACATATTTCAAGGCTTGATTGCGAGCCGCCGAGAAATCATTACACCACTCAAATTGATAAACTTTAGCACCCCATTCTCGTGCAATTTCTATTGTGCGATCGGTCGAACCCGTGTCTAGGATAACCATCTCATTGACCACATCCTTGACGCTATTTAAACATCGCGGCAAAGACGCTTGTTCATTTTTCACAATCATGCACAAACTCAGTTCCATTTTCCCTGGTCGAGGTACAAGGGTTTTGTCGGATTTTACCAAATTTCCTTGCCTACCTAAGGATAGATACGCTCGACGATTCTTTGATTCTTTTACAATTTTGGAATTAATAGTTTTGGGTCACTTCTACGTAAATATGCTCTAATCGCACGGGCTGACGAGCGATCGAATCAAGGGGAATGCCATCAAAATGAGCAATAATTTCTCTGAGTTCAAGGGGTTGAGGGAGCCAAAAAGCGAGGTCATTACCGTAACGTCGATGGGTAAAGCCTAATTCTATTGCGCGTGCGATCGCAAGTTCCTCTTGGGAAGTATGTACAATGACGATTTCTTGTGCGGGGATTTTTTGCCGCAACTGTTCTAAACTTCCTTCGGCCACAATACGCCCACCTTTAAGGATACCAATTCTCTGACATAAACGTTCGGCTTCGTCCAATAAGTGAGTCGTTAGTAAAATGGTCATTCCTTGATTTTTGAGACGCCGAATTAAGTCCCAAATTTCATAACGAGCCTCGATATCTAAACCTGTAGTTGGTTCATCTAATATTAATAACTTAGGTTGATGGACTAAGGCCGTTGCAATGTTTACCCGTCGCTGCATTCCCCCACTTAAAGTTTCTACCGGACTTTTGGCTCGATCTAAGAGCTTAACGGCAGCAAGACTGGATTCAATTTGTTGCTTGCGTTGTCGAGCATTTAAACCATAAATTTGAGCATAAAAATTGAGATTTTCTTGGCAGCTCAGGGTTTTATACAATAAATTTTCTTGGGGAGCAACACCGATTAATAATTTTGTTGCCTTTGATACAGGTAAACCATTGATTTTGATAACTCCACTATCCGCTTTAAGTAAGTTGCAGAGAATATTAATCGTTGTGGTTTTTCCAGCCCCATTAGGGCCTAGCAATCCATAAATTTCTCCCGGTTTGATGCGTAGAGTCAAATCTCGGAGGACTTGTCGCTTTCCATAAGTTTTTGTCAGGTTTTTGATTTCTAACACTCTCGCAAGTTTTTCCTATTCAATACACAATTTTATCGGGGGTCTAGCCACTGCTGGATTTCTTGAGCTAACCATGATGCCTCATTTTCACCCAAAGCCCCTCCGAGATTAAAGTTTTTATTAATTGCTCGGATATTAACTTGATAAACTTGTTTTTCTTTAGAAATATAAATTCCTAAAATATCTGTTTTTTGGGTTATAATTTTATAAGGTGGAAGTCCCATAATTTGCTTATACATTTCTAGATTATTACGATTCAATGATACATAAATTCGTTCAAAAAAGGATGATAATAAAATCCAAAAAATAGGACTCAAGGGGAGTAACCACATAAGATGACCTACAAAAACAACTAATGAAATAGGAAATGCAAAGCCTGAAAAAACAATAGTTGAAAAAGTAATAACCAGACTGAGTACAATCAATAAAATTATAGAACCAATAATTGCAGAACAAACTGCCCCTACAATACCCCGTTTCATTAATTTCCTTAGTCCTGGTGCAGGAATATATATTTTTAGAAAATCTGCCGATTTATTGAGTTTGATATAAGTTCCATTAGGCTTAGGAATTCGTCTTAAAGCAGAACGTTTTGATGAAATTTTCTCTCTAGATTCTAGGGCTTTTAAGGCTTGTATAGCAGTGCTGTAGCGTTTTTCCAGTGATAGTTCTGTTAGGGTTTCAATCCAATATAAAAAGTGAGGTTCTAAACTAACCTGGGAATGAATAGAATCACTAAATTGAATGCGAGAATCTTTTTGAGGGAAGTCAGCAGGATGTTTGCCCGTTAACAAATGAATTAAAGTCGCTCCCAACGCATACAAATCTGAAGCAGGCACGGCTCGCCCCCAAAATTGTTCTAAGGGAGCATAACCACCTGTTCCGACTACCGTAAAGGTTACTCCTGTAACGGCTGCTTGAGCTTGTACAGCCCCAAAATCAACGAGGTAAATTTTTTTATCATTGCCTAAGATTAAATTGCTGGGTTTAATATCACGGTGCAGAACAGGGGGACTCAGTTCATGAAGATAAATCAAAATATGTAAGAGAGCAGTTGCAATTTTTTGTAATTGTTTTGGCGTAAAGCGTTTACCTTGTTCTAATAATTCCTGGAGAGAAAAACCTGGAATATAATCTTGTACCAATCCAAACCAGGGAATGCCTTCTCCAACCTGCTTATCCAGAGAAAAATAATCGCGATAGCTGGGAATTTGAGGATGATTGAGAGCTTGTAAAACTTGTGCTTCTCGTTCAAATAGCTTCAATTCTTCCCACTGCATCTGAGGGCCAAATGCCAGAAGCTTCAGCGTTACTTGTTCCTCTGATTGTAAATCCTGTGCCAGCCAAGTTTGACGGCCTGCGGCAGTACGCCCTAATTGTCGCAGGAGTTGGTAGCGTTTGTGTAAGACTTGTTCTGCTTGCAACACCTTTGTCGTTGAACCTTGTCTCTAGTATTTTGACAATCCCCACGCCGAGAAAGGAGAGGATTCTTGCTGCACTAGGATTCCAATGCATTTAACCTCAGCAAGCATCGTCATGTTTGCTCTATAGAGTGTATTTAGGTAAGCTAGCTACCTTTCTAGAAGGTTAATGCAGCAATGGAAGAAATAATTATTGAGTTGAAAAAGTCTAACAACCTTACTGTACAATCAATATTCTTTCTGCCCTGGAATCTCCTGCATAAGAGCCTTCTTGTACTAGGAGGGCCTAATCAGGTGATTATCCTGCCTAAATAATAGCATTCTATCATTAGTGGAGTGTGTGTTGAGTCCCTATTCAGCGAAGAATCGATGATCCAAATACCAAGCCTAACGGCAACAATTTGCCCCTAATCCTGGAACTAATATAACCTAGAAAGAGTTCATGGTATTCGTTTCTAATTTTAATGATGCAAATGATAAAACTGACTATGAACGAGGAAAAGCACAAATAGAAATGACAACTATCGGCATCAATCATGCAGAAGATATTTCGATTATTGATACTTTTGTGAGTATTTTTTGTACTCGTAAAGGAATTCAACAGCGAACATTAATTTGTTGTAATTTTACAAAGGATAAAGTTCAGGAATGTCAACCAGATTTAGCCTTTTATCTTGATTACTTAGAGCATTCTCCTCCTCGGAGTGATGCAGCAGTTGATTTAAACACCTATCCATCTCCTACCCTAGTCGTAGAGCTATCGGCTGAGTCTATTAATGATGAGTTAGGAGAAAAACGGATGCTGTACGAGAGTCTGGGGACGCAAGAATATTGGGTGATTGATGTTAGTCATATCCGAGTCATTGCCTTTGCGATTGCAGATGGAGGTAGTAGACGATTGGATGTATCACAAGTATTACCTAATTTAGATATTAAATTAGTTGAAACAACTTTAGAACGGAGTCGCTTAGAAGAAAAAAGTGCAACAATTCGTTGGTTGTGGAGCGAATTTGGGACAAAATTAAAAAATTAATTTATGCTCCCAAATCCCTGCTCTAATAAAAAATAACTATTCGATAACTTCCAGATTTTCGATAGTCAGATTCAGTTCTTCATCTGCCATGAGCTGGTCGTAATCGATGCGAATTTGAGTGGGGTATCCTAGGGTAGGATGGTAAGCCACTGAAACTTGGTGTGCATTTTTGGCGATCGCATCTTTTACAGTATCAAAAATTTTTGCCATTGAATCGTACTGAGTAAAGTACTCTCTATTCACGGATTTACCAGTATCTGCCGCAACAATTGACCTAACTTTACCATTACGAATTTCAATGACTACAGGTTGAGTCGCTTCCCGTAAACAAAAGCAACTCCGGCTGAGGGTGTAGCGGTAATTAGAAATTTTTTGCTTTTTCCATAACCGTTGGCTACGCCGCAATTGCACTTTGTTGGAACGCTGAGTATTTGGGTTAGAACTCTGATTATTTTGATTATTTGGTGTTTTTCCCTGCCCTAAATTATCTAAATTTTGTTGTGCCTGAGACAGCAGATTTGTACCACTACATAAACCAGTTTGTAATTTGCCATCCTGTTCGGAAGCATAGACAAGATACTCCTTGCCTTTTTCAAAAGAGTATCCGCAGCTTGCACTGGAATCAGAGGTTAATACAACTTCTTGTTTTTCTACATTTCCTTTCCAAACTCTTGAAACCTCAAACTTAATTTGCCGATTTAAAAATGAATCTGGTAAAGGCATCTGTGTATTTTGATTACCGTCAACCTGAATAACTTTTCCTGAAAAAACGGCATTGGCTCTGGAAAAATGCTCTTCAGGTGTGCTTCTGAGACAACTACAGGCGCTGGCTGAATTAGGATTTAAAACCAATAGACTGGTAGCCAAAAGCAACCATTTTTTCATGACTTCAACCTCGCAACAATCTTACTGAATTACACTTAATCTCTGTTAGACTAAATTTGTTGACTGATAGCCTTGAGCAAAAGTTCCATCAGCTTAGATTACAAGAGGCAAGTCCATAATTTTAGAAGCTCACAACACTTAATCTTGCATAATTTTAATTTTAGGGTCGAGATGTAGTTTACTCTTCTTTCGTGCTGCTAAACGTTGCCAACCACTATAACCGTAATTCTCTTCTAATTTTTGTTTAACAATATCCAATGAAAAAAGCAGTTTTTCTGCCTGTTCTTGACAATAATCAGCTTCGTACACCCGAATACCATGAATTAACTTATTCCTCATCTTTGCGGTTGTACAAATTTGCTGCCATTCCTGATTACCAATAATTTCAATTAGTGTTTTGTGGTGGGGTTCGTAAATGAGCCATTGTTCTTTTAAAGCCGTCAATCCTCGTGCTAAACCCATTAATTGTTCCGCAGATTTACTCGTAAAACCCGCCGAAACAATCATTTGCCGCAGAGTACGCCTGAGCATTTTTTCCGCAGTAAAGACAGCAGTAACCAAGGCTTCCGAGCAATATCCATCTCGAATTAAAGATTTTATTCGCTTCTTTGCTTCGTCATATCCTAGAGTTACTGGATACATTTTAAGGCTGAACTAATAATAGGATTTAATACAAACATAGCCGATGTTAGAGCCATATTTGACCATTAAAGAACTCACCCAAGCGGTTGGCGGGGGTATCACTCCTAGGATGGTGCGGCACTACCACGCCTCTGGATTGTTACCTCCAGCCGCACGAAGTCATGGTAATTATCGCCTTTATACTAAACGCGATGTCCAGCGCCTCCAGCGAATTGTAGCGCTCAAGCGGCAGGGGTTTCAGCTATCCCACATTCGCAAGTTGTTGGAAACTGACACCCCAACGTCTCAAGTCGATACCCTCAGACCCCTATTGCAACAACAATATCAACTCGTAATGCAACAGTTGGAACGCTGGCGGCGCACAGCCTCAGCCTTAGAAGGATTATTAGGACGCGATCGCCACTGCCAAGACATTCAAGCACAAGCGATCGCACAACTGCGACAGATAGAAACTGAAACCACCGACGGCGTTAACCGTCTCGAACAACTTTGGGATAGCTGGGATGCTGCCACTACAAACCACCCCGAAGCCTTTACTGAATCCTTGCAACACCTATTGCCAGATTTATCCGATCGCTCAGAAATTGAAGCCGACTTGCTAGCCAAATTAGTGCTCGCCAGTGGGGATGTAAGTTTGGTGCCATTTGTGCGAGTGGGAAAAGGCGCGATCGCCGCAGCACGAAATAGCCTCAAAGCTGGATGTCAAGTGGTTTGTGACGTTTCTGGGGTTGCAGGAGTCCTCGACCAAACTCGCTTAGCACATCTGAACTGTACCGTAAAAACTCTCATTGCCAACCCTCATATCACCAGTGCAGCCGAGGCAGAAGCCAGTTTTTGGCAGTATCATCGCCAACAAAACCAATGGCAACAGTTAGATAACGGCTGCATTCTAGTCATCGGATACGCGCCTTCCGTCCTTTTATCAGCCCTTGACGCCATCGCTGAGGGTATCTTACAACCGGCGTTAGCGATCGGGATGCCCATAGGCTTTAGCCATGCACCAGCCGCTAAGCGCCGATTAATGCGCTCTAGTGTACCGTTTATTACCATTGATGGGACTCTTGGCGGTGGTGTATTAGCTGCTGTAGCTTTGAATGCACTAGCAGAATCGCTGATCGAGAAGCCAGATTGCCATTGTTACTTGAGTGACCGTTTTTAAATTCCATGAAATTGGGATAAAACCTGATCAAAAAAACGCCCCCCTTTCGGAGAGCGTTTTTTATATTCAGCTAAATTGTTAAATTAGCCATTGATAACCGGAGCGGTTAGAGCAACTGGAGTCGCTTCACCAG
>CAZPRJ010000075.1:0-37664 GCA_964588805.1 uncultured Microcoleus sp.
CTCCTCTGCACCCCAGCTCCCCCGCTCAGCTTTTGTTAACCGCCCTAGCCTCCCTTGATGAATTCATGTATTCACGCATTCAAAATGGGAACAAAAAGAAATTGAGCAACTTGGCTATTCCATCTTCTTGTTCCCCCCTTGATAAGGGGGGTTAGGGGGGTAAACAAAAGCGATGTTAACTCACCCCTAATCGGGCATATTAAGCACGAGGATTGAGATATCGCCGTTGTAAGTTGACGGTATCGGATAAATCGTTGAGGCTATAAATTACCTCTGCAATTGATTGCCTGAACTGTTCATCATGGGTGAGTTCTGAAAGTGCAGACAAGAAATTGAGTTCGGCTTGAATACCTTCTGAAAGGCGGGTGTAATTCAGTCGAATTGCTTGTTGAATCAGTTCCATATTGGAATAAAAGTAAAGGACATTTTTGATGGTATTGGAAATAGTTTATTTTGTAAAGAGTGATTTAAAAAAATTACAAAATTATTCTTGTTTGTGCTAGTTATATAGGTTTTTATCCGGTAATTTATAGGCCGAGCAATTGATGAATAATTGTTTTTTTGTCTTTGCCGTTAGATTTAGATTCCCCCCAGCCCCCCTTAAAAAGGGGGGAGAATTAATTCAAAGTTTCCTGAATTAAATCTTATCTACTAGACAAAAGCAGAACACCCCTTAAAAGAATTGATTCAAAGTCCCCCTTTTTAAGGGGGATTTAGGGGGATCAAGTTGTGTAGCCTACTTACGGGCTGATTCTTCATCCAAGTAGTTTACCCCTTCAGGTATGGGTATTAATCAGATAGTCCTTCCAATCGACAAGCTGTTAGTTTATTCACCTCAATAAGGCAGATATACATAAAATTTCAGTACAATAATGAGTTGTGTTACTGGTTTATCACTGAGGGTATGTGGAAAAGTTCAATTGCGTATTTATTGGACTCCGGATAAAGATTGGGGTTAAATAAAGCTTTTTGAGCTACTTCTGACAATTCAATAGGTAGAAAAACTACTTGGATATGGAGAAATCAGATAAAGATTGGTTGTGGGGTTTAGGTGCAGGTGTATTCTGCTTTGCTGGTGCAGCATTTCTGTACTGGCAGATGACTGAGCTTGAGGCATCTGGGGGAACTATCCGCCTGAAGTCGATCTTTGCATTGCTCTACATGATTGGTGGTAAGTGGCTGTTATGTTTACCCTTGGTGATCATAGGCTGCTTTTTTATTGGGGCAGGTATTCGATCACTAATACAGCGCCGTTAATCCATTAAACCTTTAGAAAGAGCAGCCTCAATTTCACAGTCAGAAAATCTAGGGAAAATGCTCTTACATTCCAAGCCCAGTTGGAAAGATTCATTTAGGTATGTATTTCTCGGATTATTGTGCCTTTTGCCGGGAATTCTGATGCTGGCAATAGTATCAACTGCTGAAGAAAATGCTAACTCTACTGGTGCAGAATGGATAGTGCTAGGGTTTGTGGTACTAGGATTTATTGCTGCTGCTGGTTTTATTTTTTATGCGTTTAAGAAAAGTAGGCATCAGGTTTTGTTACACGAGTATGGTTTAGTTGATTTACAGGGAAACCAAATCCACTCAGCTAAGTATGAGGATTTGGAAATTTATCACAAGAGCGTACAGATTTCTGCTTACGGTGTCGTACCCATCGCTAAAGCAAGTGACTATACAATACAATTTCCAGATGGTAGGCGATCGCTTGTTGATTGGACTCAGGGGAAGCGTTCGATTGGCGAAATCATTCAAGATTTGATTTATCAACAGCAGCTTCCACGAGCGATCGCAGCTCTTGAAAAAGGACAAGATGTTGTGTTCGGGCAGGTTAGTCTTAATAATCAAAGTTTAAGTATCGGGCGGAAAACTTTGCTTTGGTCAGAAATTGATAAGGTTCAGCTATCGAGAGGCTTGTTCTATGTTTTTCGTCCTGGAAGTTGGCGTTTTGCCGCTAGTATTGAGTTTGCTAATGTACCTAATGCTTTGGTTTTGCTAGCACTGCTGCAACGGTTTGGGAAGTAAGGAAGAACTTACTCTTCCTCTTCTACCACCTGTTCGACATACTTCTGGACTAATGGCACTTGGAAGCTGTAGCTAGGTTCTGTTTTCTGCAAAATCTCTTTGCGTTCTAGTTTTCGCAATACGGCTTTGTCTTGGGGTGTGGGGGTTTCTCCTTGGACGAGACGTAGGAGGAGATTTCTGTCACTATCTGCTAGGCTTTTCCACAATTCATCGAAATACCGTCCGCCTCGCTCCAGCACGGTGGGAATTACTGTCTCGACATCCTGTGCAGTGGCTTTTGCGGTACTGGCATCTCGCCTGTTTTCCCGGATATCACGGTTGAGCAGTTCTACTATTTCGTAGCAGGTTAACTGGACGAGATAAGGTTGGCAGTGAGTGAGGTGGATGATGGTGTCTATGGCGGTTGGTTCATAGATGTTGGTGAAGTCCTCGACAGGCTGCACGATTAACTCACGGGCAGATTCCTCGTCCAAGTAGCTCACTCGCAAAGTACGAGTGTTAATCAGATAGTCGCTCCAGTAGTCGGGAAGCTCTTTCGGCTGGTGGAAGCCACTAAACAGTAACGTCCAAGCAGCACGATGTTGCAAAACATGGCGGAGAAAGTTGAGAGGTGCCCTGCTTCGTGTAACTTCCACCACTTCGCTCAGGCGCTCAAATTCATCCAGACAGAGGAGAAAGCGCTTGTTAGGGGCAGTCCGTTCGATTTCTCCGAACCAATCTTGCAGTGCTGGGAATGGGTCTTTAGCTAGCTTGTTTTTATCTGGGTAAGGCAAGTCTAGACGTCGGGGTAATCGCCGTGCCGCTTCGATAACTTCCTTCGCTAGTGCTTCTGCCGCTCCTGAGAGCGTTTCGGCTGATGCGGCTCCCTGCAAATCTACCAGCAACGGCACGAGAGTTGCTCCAACCTTGTGCGGCAGATACTTCAGAGCAGAGGTTTTGCCAGTCCGACGCCCACCATACAACAACAACACGGGCGGTGGATTTTCAAGTGCCAACCTTTCGATTTCCCGAAACAAGTCAATTCGCCCTTTGAAGCGATTCTTGGCAGTTTGGGGGTCTAAGGCGTTGCCAGCAATGTAGACTTGCCGGATTTGTTTTGAATACCGCGCCTGTTCCTGCAAAATATGCTGCGCCGTTTCTAGAATGGTTAGCCAGTGTTGGGCAATGCTGGCAAAAGTAGTCGCTGACCGACCATTAAAAGCCAAACTATTGAGCAGTTCGCGCAAAGCGGTGATGGGGGGTTTAAGTAATTCGTACTTACGATACGGCGAAGTAGCTTCAACAGATGCCCGTACACCTTGACTAATGTCCAACAGTTGAGGCAGCACAGAACCTAGCTGTTTTGGCGGCGGTGAAGGAATCCAAGCCAGTTCGTCAGTAATATTGGCGATATCCATCTGCGACTGACAACGGCTGAGGCTATCTACAGCAATACCAGTCATTGCCCAGGCAGCTACGTTTTGCTGATTAGTAGACGTGATGAGGTAATCAATTGTCTCACGGGCAGTATCTGAGTTCTCTCGATAGGCTTCTAGGATTATCTGACCCATGAAAGGCAGTGGGAAGATGATGCGTTTGTCAAAGCGGGTTGGCAGGTAGCGTAGCCAGCGTGCCGCATCTTTGTGTCGAGAAAGCACGAAGAGGATGAGCATCCACAGCAACTCCAGTGGCCAGAATAGAATGCTCGGAATCCTCAGGATGAGCATCCACAGCAACTTCAGTGGCCAGAATAGAATACTCGGAATCCTCAGGATAATCGCCGCTAGAAGGACTGCTACTCCAACTGCTGAACCGCCTGCTATGTACACGGATAGATCGCTTGCGACACCCAACAGCCCACTTATCAGAAATGCAATCCCAACAGTCACCACTATTAATATCAACCCAATGGTTGCATTTACCATTGTTTTCTGAGCAAACTGTGTTTTGCCAGCGTCTCCTCCCGCTGTGGCGTATTCAAAGCCTGCATTCAGCCAAATGCCTAGAATAACAATTCCCACACCGCTCAACGCACCTAGCGCCACACCTAACAACGGGGGGAATGTCAAATCACCTGCCCCACCGCTCAGTATACGGCTCACTACTATACCGACCGCTATACCAAGCGCCATACCAGACACGAAAGTCCAAAACCCAGATGTTGGAGACTTTTTGCTCATCGCTATCTCCCCAAGGCTTGTTGCAGTAAATCCTTCACCTGCTCCCAGCGTAGTACGCCCACTAATACCAGAACGAGCAAAGTCAGGATGACAAAGCCGATAATCCAGTTGGTAACATCATCCACCGTCCCGCCAATGAATTTAGCTACCCTACCCAAGCGGACTGGCAAATCCCAAATTAACCACCGCAAAGGACGCCACCACTGACGATTAGATTTAGACTTAAACTGACTCGACTGTTGCTCAAACTGCGCTTTCGCCCATCGGATATCCTTATTTTGCTGACGTGCTTCCCACAAGCAGCTACCAGCTAGCTGTAGAAAATAAGGATGACGCTTTCCCCAGTTCTCGGCTTGGCGCTGCTCATCTACACTCAATACAGGTGGTGCGCTGCTGACGGAACTAGCAGGCAAGCGTACCAGTTGAATCGCCTCATCTGTAGTCAGTTCCCCCAGCTTGAGAACGTGTCCCAGGTTGAAAAACTGAGAGACAAACCGATACTCACTCCCGTAAACACTCAGTTCCTTGCGGGAAGCAACCACCAGCATCAAGGCGTTGTCATTCATCAGCGAGCGCAAGCTGTCATAAAATCCGTTATCAAATACCTCAGTACGTTTCAAAAGACTCTCAAAATCATCCAAGCAGAGAACAGGTAGCACTCCCTGCTGTTTCCATTGCTTAATAGCATCCGAGAACGCTTGGCGATGAAGCGGTTTCGCCTTCAAGGAATTTCTCAATCCCAGTTTCCATCCAGAAACCCGACTCAGCAACGCTTCCGCTACTGCCTGATAGAACCCTTCCTCAGTGTGACAATCAGCATCTTGAAGCGAAAGGTAGATTACCACATAGCGGCTGGGTTCGGGCACTCGCTGCTCCCAAGTCTGACAGAAGTGATACAGCAACGATGATTTACCAATCCGCTTGTCACCGACAACATTAACACTCGTTGGCTGCACACCACTCATCCGGGAGGCAATGGCCTGTAATTCATCTTTACGACCGACAAACCGCCCAGAATCTTCAATCTTTGAGCCAGCAACAAACGGGCAGGAACGAGGCGAGCCAGAAGTCATGGAAAACTTTTGTATCCAGTTTAGCGCTATACAGCTAATACTTCACAAGTAGAGGTTTACATTCCTGGTTCATAGCTGAGGTAAACGTCCCAATCAGTAAGCTGCTGTCATTGATGAGCGATTACCCAAAGGGTAGCACCAAGGGCGATCGCACTAATTTGAGGTTGAAACAATTGACCTATAACCCGGTTGCAGAATAAGACGGTTTAGTTTAAGAATCAAACGTACAGAGGTATACTTCTGTCAAAGTATTCTGATTCCCCAAATTAGTGGACAAAAGAGAACTTATTGGAGAACGTGGCGAATCTATTTTTCGGGTACTCATCACACGTAAACATCCCACTCGTGGCTATTTATTCGATCATCCGCGATTTCTTGGAGAAAAGAAACGAACTATAGACTTTCATGTAGAACTCTTCCATGACGAGTCTCTAATTCCCTTTTTCTTCGTGCAAGTCAAGTCAACATCTGAAGGATACACCCACAGAGAGCATCGACTAAAAGTTCAAGTCACTACCACAGACATGAAGCGCCTTGCTGCTTATCCCACTCCAACTTATATTGTCGGTATTGATGAACCAGGAGAGCAAGGTTACATTGTGTCAGCAAATGGGGAATGCAAAACAGGATTTTCAAGTTTGTCTACTAAATACCCTCTCAACCCAGATGTATTAGCACTACTATGGGATGAAGTAGCAACATACTGGGCTTCTCCCACCTATCCAGGGTTTCATTCAGTCTTTTGCGATCCGAAATGGAGGCAGTCATGAAACGAGATTTACAAGATTTTATTGATGAACGTGCCGAACATCTCGCGGTTGTATACCTCACACGTCGCCAAGATTTAGTTATTGAGCGGATGAAGGCTGATTATGGACTCGATATATTAATAACGATACTACAAGATAAATTACCGACAGGAAGAGTTTTTGGTGTTCAAGTAAAAGGTCGAGACAAAGCTTTCAAAGATATACAAGAGCTTTCACTATCTTTCACTGGAAAAGAAACCAATTATTTTCAAGATATACCCTTTCCTGTCTGTATATTTCTTTTTAATATGGAAGATGATAAAGGCTATTACAGGTGGATAAGATATCCCCTTGCCGAATCGAACCAACTTCTTCATTCTATAGAACAAGATAAATGGCATTCTCTAGATGAATATGAAATCGAGCAGATAGTTGATGATGTAAATGCTTGGTATAACGCAAAAAGTCATTCCGCCGCATAACAAAAATCTCTAAAATTTGAGTTCATTCATCAATATTTAGATAAAATATTTGGATAAAATTTCGTTCCATTTAATCTTATGACTAGCCTGTAGTTCGCGATCTAATTCCACTAACGTTGAGTATTTTTTAACAAAACTATCTAAGGAAACAACTAGTCTTAAATAATATTTAAATGTTGGTATAGTTCCGTTAATAATTATTTGACATCCATGATTTTTAAAGATTTTATTTATTTCTATATCAATTAACTCTAACTCTGATTTTTTAATACCATTCGACGAAAAAATACAGTATCTTTGTGGGTTATATTTCAATATTTTTTCTTTTGCTATACGAATCATCTGAATATCAATTTTCTTGCCATGCTTAATTTCAAGGACTTCAAACAATTTATTATTTCTATCAAAAATTTCAATATCACCTGCACTTTTAGAAGTTAAATCGGATGCTGTATGGCTAGCTAATTTTTTTAAGGAACAGGATTTATATCTTTCAATTTCTTCAAGTAAAATTTGATAAATTGCGTAGAAAGCAAGAACTGGAAGTTTAGAAGCCCCATGAGTTTTATAGTTGAAATTAAAATGTTCTTCTAATGTATCCAATATATTTCTAATATTAAATTTATCATTATTTTGTATTTTAATAATCTTAATTTGATTAGATTCTGTATTTTCTATTATTTTATTTAAAAGTATTCTCAATACTAACTCTGCCTTACTAGGCTGTTTTTCTACCAAATCAATAAGATTCAAAAATGCTTCCTTAACTGATTTGTTACCAATTTTTCCAGGGTAATCAAGAGTGTAGGGATAAGGTTGTTCAAGGGAGCGTGTTAACCATCCACTTTCAGCCATTGCTGGAAGTCCCAACTCTTGCAAGGTAGGAGTAATGTACTGTTTATCTATATTTCTACCTGAAAAACCTCCTATTTGAGCTTGATGAAATCTAATGTCTTGGCCTGGGTTAATAACCTTATGTACTAACAAAGTTATTAAAACTGTATAAACTGCTTTTGATCGAAAACAGTTTTTAGCAATTTCAGCAATAAATTTTTGGTAATTCTCTGGAATATCAACTTTAATGTGTTCAGTATTAGTAGAATTTTCATAAATTTGTAGCAATTTTTCTTTATGATTCATAACTGTAAGCCCGGTATTTTTAACTGAACAAACTCAACCTGATTCTCCAACATAAACTCAGTTAAATTTCCTTCTTCATAACCACCCAAAAATATTTGCTTCCTCAACTGATGAGCAATTTCAGCCACCATCGGAATACAGACAGAATTTCCCACCTGCTTGTAACACTCTCCTAAAATTGAGTGAATTTTAAAATCATCAGGAAAACCCATAATTCGATAACACTCTTTAATCGTCAACTTCCGAACCACCTTCTCTTCAGGAAGATAAATAAAGAATCGCCCCGACGTTTCTTGAGAAGGTATCGTCGGATGTACCCCTTCCACTGAATAAATCCGATTCGGTTGATGATGCACTCTAGATAAATGATGAGTATTAGGGCGCACTCCCTTCTTCCAAATACTCTTATTATTCCGATATCCTACAAAAATTAAGCCCGATTGCTGTTGTTTGGGTTCATCGATTAAGGTATAGCTATCAGGTTCTAAATATTCAAACTCACCCGTCTGACACAGGAACTCTTTTAACCGAGGTACAGGAGAAAACTTTCTCAGGTTTTTAAAATTGAATTTCCGCGTTTTTGTAGCAATGATAATAATCCGTTCCCGATTTTGCGGCACTCCAAAATCCTTGGAGTTTAGTAATTGATAATTAACTTTATATCCCAAATCTTGTAAAGAATATAAAATAACCTCCAGGGTTCTCCCTTTATCTTGATGCATCAAATATTTAACATTTTCCAGAACAATCACTGGAGGCTGCTTAGCGGCAATAATTTCACAAACCTGAAAAAATAATGTCCCTCGCGTATCCTCAAACCCTCTTCTCTTTCCGCAGATACTAAAAGGTTGACAAGGAAATCCAGCCGTTAAAACATCAAAATCAGGAATACTATTAATATCTATTTGGGTAATATCGCTTTCCGGTTTTTCCCCGAAATTATTAAAATATACGTCCTGGCAATTGGGGTTAATTTCACACGAATACACGCATTCATAACCCATGCTCTCAAAAGCAATTCTAAACCCACCAATCCCAGCAAATAAATCAATAAACTTCAGCGTTTCCACTCTTATTTGTCATCCAACTTTCTCCTCTCATTGTAAATCAGAGTCATACTTGGATAACAACCAAAAGCAGGAATTAACGCTGTGAGGCAGCATCTCGATCGCCGTACTTAATCAAAAACGCGATCGCAATACTTACAGCAGCAATTAACACCATACTCAACGCCGAACCAAATCCCCAATTCTGAGTTGGGCCTAAAAACTGATTATAAATTAAACGAGCTCCCGTCATACTTGATGCCCCACCGAGTAATTCTGGATCGACAAAATCCCCCAACCCACTAATAAATACCAGCAATGAACCCGCCGCAATTCCGGGTAAAGTTTGGGGAATTGTCACTCTCAAAAAAGTTTGAATTGGATTAGCCCCCAAATCTGCCGATGCCTCTAACAAACGCTTATCTAACTTCTCCAATGAGGCATAAAGAATTAATACCATGTAGGGCAAATAACTATAAGCCATACCCACTAAAACGGCTGCACCGGTATTTAATATATTCAATTCAGGTAAGTTCAAACTATTGAGAATTGTATTCAAAACCCCTGTACGCCTCAAAATCGTAATCCAAGCATAAGAACGTAACAATGAAGAAGTCCACAGAGGCAAAATAAACCCTAATAACAATAAATTTTGCCAACGCTTGGATACCATCTGAGCAATCCAGTAAGCCACAGGAAATCCCAGAATTAGGCAAATAACAGTACTACCTAAAGCAAAATAAAGCGATCGCCCAATCACTAACAGATTTGTGGAATTAAATACCCGAATGTAATTGTCTAACCCGGAAGGATTCACAATATCCCCCGGTTTGATGTTGGGAACCAAACTCAACTCGAAAATAACTAACGTCGGTAATACTAACAATAGTAATAACCAAACCCCTGCCGGGGTGAGGAGAATTAAAGGTTCAACCCATCGCCAACGTGGACGTTTTTTTTCTGATAAAGCGGAGAGTTCCGCGTTATCTGTCGTCGCGGATTTAGGGAGAGAGGGGGGAGTGATGTTAGTAGACACAGACTCTTATATATTTTAATAACGGGATGTAAATAAAGCAGAATTAAGCGCTGGTTAATTTAGTCCAATATCGTTCATAAACTTCACTGACTGAATCGGCAACTGGGGCAATACTTTCACATTTTTCTAACACCGTTTCCGGTGGATACAAACTTTGATTATTTTTTACCTCTGGGGGTAAGAGTTGAAACGCCGCTTGATTGGGCGTAGAAAAGCTCAATCGTTTACTAATTTCTGCAGCTACATCCGGTTGTAGCATAAAGTTAATCCAAGCATAAGCGCCTTCAATATTCGGAGCGGTTTTAGGAATAGCTAAAGTATCCATCCATAAAGAAGAACCACTTTGGGGAACAACATAGTCCAAATAATCACTCTCTTCCATAACTTCATTAGCATCGGCAGAATAGCACATGGCTACTAATAAATCCCCACTCAAAACTTGAGGACGCCAAGCATCTGAAGTGAAGGAGGCTAGGCTAGGTTTTAATGCCATCAGTTTTTCATAGGCTTGTTGAATTTTTTGATAATCCGTGGCGTTATAGGAATAACCTAACGTTCTCAACGCTGCTCCCATGACTTCTCGCACATCATTCAATAAAGTGATTCGTCGAGCAAGTTGTTGTTGATTGTTCCAAAGATAAGACCAATCTTCAGGGGGCGATTGTAACTTTTGGGTATTATAAATTAAACCGGTCGTTCCCCAGCTTACTGGGACACTATATTGATTACCTGGATCGGAAAGAGGATTTTGAAATTCAGGAAATAACTGACTTAAACCGGGAATACGAGAATGATCCAGTTGAATTAACATTTTCATTGCCCTCATTTTATCCACCATATAATCTGATGGATAAATAATGCTATAAGCGCCCCCTCCACCCGCTTGGAGTCGGGCTAACATCGCTTCATTAGAATCAAAAACATCGGCAACAGCACGGATACCGGTTTCCTTTTGAAAACGCTCGAGTAAATTTTGGTCAGTATAGCCAGACCAAGTATAAATGTATAACTCTTTAGAAGAACTCTGACCCCCTACCGGCGCTCGCACTTCTGCTAGCGTCCAGCCACAGCTAGAGAGCATCGTGCCACTAAGAGTTGCTAGAGCCGCTTGTTGCAAAAACTGGCGACGTGTAGAGCCTTTTGGGATGATTTGTGCATGGTTATTGGCCATTGGTCAAAAGGTCATAATTAGTAATAAAGGAAATAACAAACAACAAACAACGAATAACCAATAACAACTTCAGCAATAGCGGACTGATTGTTCTAACGGTAGAGGTTCACCCGTTTCAGCATCGGTGTTGTGACAAGCAAACATAGTATTAGGTGGAAGTTTTTCAAATTCCAAGTCATACCCATCGCCTTTGAGAATGTAACCGCGTAGTTCTTTTATGGGTAACTGAGTCAGTTCATCCATTTCTTGGGTAAATGACCGCAAAATTAGCGACGCGGAAGGGATGCAACCGCCTAGGAGATTGGCGATAAACGTCTCTTTAACGCCCCAGCGATCGCCATAGGTGACGTGCTCCCCATCCCGTTTGAGCATCACCACCATCGGTTCATTGCCACTATTGAGAAACGTGACTAACGCAACAGAATCACAATGAAACTCTAGCTCTTGTAATAATGAATTTAAACCTGAAGCCGACATCCTCTCACTCCTCTAAGGCTAGACAATCTGTAGGAGTCCAACGGGCATAAACAGTGGTGTGGGTATCGGGTAGCTTACTCGTCACATTCGGCAATCGGACAGTTAAGCGATCGCCACTGTGCAATTCCACCACATAATGAACATGAGTCCCCAAGTACATGACATGCTGTAAATGCCCTTCAAAACAATTAACCGAGGACTCCGGAGGAGAAAGCGAGAGACGAATTTTTTCAGGACGTACACTCACAACCATCTCCTGGGAGGAACTCAGATGAGTGTTCGTCAGTTTATGCTGAACAACAATCTTCAATCCTGTCGGTGTCACCATTTGCAGCGAAGAAGCATCCGACGTTTCCACCCGTCCCTTCAATAAATTAGTATCCCCAATAAAATCGGCAATAAACGGGGTGCGGGGGCGTTCATAAATTTCCGTAGGCGTTCCCACCTGCTCAATTTTGCCACCCCGCATCACAGCAATCTGATCCGAAAGACTCAACGCTTCTTCTTGGTCGTGAGTCACCATAATAAACGTCAGCCCCAACTCTCGATGCAAGTTGGATAACTCCACCTGCATTTCCTTACGCAGCTTTAAATCCAATGCTCCCAGGGGTTCATCCAGCAACAAAACTGCCGGTCGATTCACTAGTGCCCGTGCTAGTGCCACCCGTTGCTGCTGTCCTCCAGACAGTTGAGATGGAAATCGGTTGGCATACCCCTCCATCTTCACTTGTCGGAGTGCCTGTTTCACCCGCTCCTCTACGTCTGAGTGTTTGAGCTTTTTGAGCCGCAAACCGAAGGCAATATTCTCGGATACCCGTAAGTGATTGAACAAAGCATAGCTTTGAAACACAGTATTAACCGGGCGGCGATGGGGAGGGATATGATTCATCGGTTGTCCCTGGATGAGCACCTCTCCGGCGGAAGGCGTCTCAAACCCTGCAACCAAGCGCAGCGTTGTCGTCTTACCGCAACCCGATGGCCCGAGAATACTGAAAAACTCTCCCCGATGAATATTTAGGTCAACACCCCGGACGGCGGTTTCTCCATCAAACACTTTGAACACCTTACGGAGTTCGACATCAAGCTCAGTCGCAATATCCGGAGCGCGTTGTTCTTGAATGGAAGTTTGAGACATAGTAATGAGTTGAACAGCGGCGATGCCCCATTTTATGGGTAGGTCTGTCTGTTTTGTTGAATGTATTTCAAGACATGGGTTTATTGTATCTGTCTACTTCAATCTCTTGATGGGTTACGATGATCAACTCGTGTATCCAGAAATGCACGAACTAAACCCGTCACTTGTCAGTCTGAACACTGAATAGTAAACGATATCTGATATGACTGTATTTCAGCCTTCCCCAGTTGGGCGTCAACCCGCTCCTCGGACTGTTGGGCGCAATTACCAATCTATTGTTGTAATGTTATTTGTTAGCCTGTTTCTCTTGGGAGGAATTGGCACTCGCTTAGGTTACTTACAGTTGGCGCAGGGGGAGCGTAATCGGCAGTTAGCCGAGAATAATCGGATTCGTCTGATTCCTAAGCAACCTGTGCGGGGGAATATTTTTGACCGTAAGGGTCGAGTATTAGCCAGTAGTCGGTTGTCCCATGCGGTGTATATCTGGCCGATTGCTCGCAAAAAGGCAGAATGGCCTGAAACCCTGAAAATCGTCTCAAAAATTCTGAAAATCCCAGAAGCTGAGATTCAAAAACGTTTGGAAAAAGCCGGCTATAACTCGCCGTCACTGCTGCGGATTGCACGGGGGCTCAGTCCTGCCCAAATTACCGCTTTGGAGGAATATGGCCCTCAACTGCAAGGCATTGAGGTGGATATTGAAGCCGTGCGGAATTATCCCCATAGGGATTTAGCCGCCCATGTTTTGGGTTATACCGGTGAACTCAATGATGAGGAATTGGCCAAACGCCGTGCTGAAGGCTACCGTATGGGTGATATTGTCGGTCAGATGGGCGTTGAAGAAGCCTTTGAGAGCCAGCTCCGGGGCGAATGGGGGGGTCAGCAAGTGGAGGTCGATGGTACGGGTCGAGTTTTGAGAGTTTTGGGCCAAAAACAAGCCAAAGCAGGGCATGATGTTAAGTTGACCCTAGACTTAGACGTACAGAAGGCCGCTGAAGCCGCGTTAGGCGATCGCAAAGGGGCCATTGTTGCCCTTGACCCCAATAATGGTGCTGTGCTGGCAATGGTTAGCCGCCCTACATTTGACCCCAATATTTTCTCCACCCGCATTACTCAAGACACCTGGAAGCAACTGCAAGGAAAAGGCAACCCCTTTGTCAACCGAGCCATGCGTGGTTTTCCCCCGGCAAGTACCTTTAAAGTGGTTACGGCCACGGCGGGGTTAGAATCAGGTAAGTATTCTCCAGATACAGTGTTACAGACCTATGCCGCGCTTCAGGTTGGGGGTACATCTTTTGGAGAATGGAACCGAGCAGGCTTTGGGCCGTTGGGATTTGTGGGAGCATTAGCTATTAGTAGTAATACCTTCTTCGGTCAAATTGGCCGAGGGGTTGGGGGGCCAGCTCTAATTGATTGGTCTCGTAGATATGGCTTCGGTAAAAAAACAGGCATTGAACTTTCTGAAGAAGCCGAGGGTTTAATTGCTGATGAAGCCTGGAAGCAAAAGGTTTATAAGTGGGAATGGACAGTGGGCGATACGGTGAATATGTCCATCGGTCAGGGATTTACCCAAGCCACACCCCTACAACTGGCAGTTATGTTTGCTGCGCCTGCCAATGGCGGCTATCGGGTGAAGCCTCACTTACTCAAGGATAATGAAGAATCAAAAACTTGGAGGCAGTCGTTAAACTTGAAACCCTCTACTGTTAAGGTACTGCGCCAAGGACTGCGAGAAGTGGTGACGGCAGGGACAGGAAAGGCGTTAAATGTTCCTGAAGTTCCTTCAGCCGCCGGGAAAAGCGGTACAGCCGAGGCACCTCCGGGTAAGCCTCATGCTTGGTTTGGAGCCTATGCACCGGCAGATAAGCCAGAAATTGTAGTGGTGGCGTTTGCTGAGCATTCCGGTGGTGGTGGCGGTTCCGTAGCCGGGCCGATGGTTAAGCAGGTGTTAGAAGCTTACTTTAAGCACAATAATCCAGGTTTAGTCCCCAAACCTCAGAAAAAGGAAGCTTCTCAATAAGAGTGTAGAAATAGAGAAAATTAGACCCAGAGTGAGTAGGAATGAAGAAGTAAAAACACGGTTCTTCAGCCCATCACCTGGGTTAATAGTTTGGGCTCCCCAAATTCAAAACCCTGGATATAATCAACGCCCGCTTGTAGAAGTGAGGGAATTGCTGCTTGTTGAACACGTTTAGCCACAGTTTTTACCTGATATTTCTTAGCTAAATCGCTCACCCAATCGAGAGAGCAACGAGGCTCAACTTGAGTTAAATTTTGAGTCAAGGAAATGCTAAATTCTACATAATTCCAAGGAATTTTGGCGACCAAATCCGGTAGGGCTTTATTTTCCACCGAAACATCTAAACCAAACTGGAACCCCTTTTGTTGTAGAGTTGTGATGCTATAGCGTAGCTTATTCCAGTCTGTAGCCCACACCCCGAGTACATCAATTCGTAGCTTATCCGTCGCCGCAACTTGGCTAGCTTGAGTGAGTAAAAACTCCACAAATTCATTACGAGTTAAATTTTCAGCGCATAAATTAATGGAATAAGAAGATGTATCAAATGTAGTTTTTAAATGCTGAAAAAAAGTAGCAATTACCCAATAATCAACTTCACAAAGCAATGCTAATTTTTTATGAAAACCTAAATCTTCAGGTGTGATAATTTTGTGGTTAATCGTTTCAAGTCGTATCAAGGCTTCACGATAAGCGACTGGATAACCGTGATGTTTTAAAGCCACAATAGGCTGACAATAAATCTTAAGACCTTTACGGATAATCGCTTCTCGCACAAAGCTTTTATAGGAATTCACCAGCTCAACCTCTGATAGATTTACGAATTATTAATTTACTTTCTTTAGAAAATAACAGGGGTTGAGCCGTTCTAGCTAGAGCAAATACACGGAAAAAAAGTATGAAGATTGAACCCATTGGTCAGAATTCAGTAAATTCACTGAGTGTGACTGCTGGGTAAAACCTGATTGGAGAAATACTTGATTTGGTTGTCAAGAGCGATTTTTACTAAATTTCAACTTTCTACAATAATGCGATCGCGCCCCTCAGCTTTGGCTCGATAGAGTCCCCGATCCGCCACAGAAATTAAAGTTTCTACCATCAAAGAGGAGTTGGGAACAAGACTGGCAATCCCTTGGCTAAGACTTACCCATTCACTTACCTCAGAATTAGCATGAGCGATTTGTAATGCCTGAACTTCAGAACGTATCCTTTGGGCAATAAGGGTAGCCCCTAAAGCGTCTGTATTGGGAAGAACTACTGCAAATTCTTCCCCACCGTAACGCGCCACCAGAGCCGTAGGGGTTTGGACGACTTTAGACAGGGTACTAGCCACTGCTCTCAAACAATCATCTCCCGCCAAATGGCCATAGGTATCGTTATACCGTTTAAAAAAATCTACATCACACAAAATCAGTGATAAAGGAGCTTGCTCATGCATCGTTTGCAGCCATTCCCGTTTCAGGTACTCATCAAAAGAGCGACGATTAAAGACCTGAGTTAGACTATCAATCGCAGCTAAATGCTGGAGTTTGCCGTTGGCTTCCTCTAATTCTTGATTGACCGCCTCTAATGTTCGGTACAGTTGGGACTTTTCAATCAGGCGTCGAACACGCTGGCGCAGCACAGCCCAATGTATAGGTTTAGTTACATAATCCGCAGCACCCACCTCAAAAGCGCGATCGACTGATACTTGGTCTTCTAATCCTGTAATCATCAACACGGGGGTATGTTTACTGTTGGGCAAGCATTGTAGTTTTCCACAGCAATCAAAGCCATTCATACCTGGCATCATCGCATCCAGTAGGACGATATCAAATGAGTAGCAGGGATAGGCCGCTAAACACTCATGACCATCACGCGCCTCTACAATAGAATACCCCTCACTTTCCAAAAATTGTCGCAACATCAGCCGCGTAAATGCATCGTCGTCGGCAATCAGGATGAGTGGAGATGGGGTTTGAGATTGGGGGGTACTCATAGGGCAAAGGCCAAGCCAGTTGGATAATGTAATACACAATCGATGTTGCGTTATACGTTAGCCTTAATTGAGCGTTCCTGTAAGGCGAAAATTTACTGATAAATTCAAATCTAATCAGAATGGATATCCGAGTAATTACGGTTTACAGCTAAAGGATAAAAACTAATACCATTTTTCTTTAGTGACAAAATTATTGCTAACTCTGAAACCAAGGCTGCACAAGGATTCAGGTGCAACTATCTGTATCATTTCTTTAGGAAAAGGGTATAGTAAAAATCTTTGCTTTCGCCCGTTTTTTAGACTTCTAGCGTTACCATTCTTAGACGTGTTCCTCACAAGCAAGAGTACAGGATGAATTAGGCTCAATTTCAATTTGGAGAGTGGTGTGTTCGATACCAAATATGCAAAGCTTTGAGAGTAAAGCTTCAGCCTTTAGGAGGAAATAAAATGTCTAAAATGTCTAGTTTTTATAAAGATACTCTACAGTTTCTAGATTATTACTACTCGTCTTTGGCTGTTGTGCGGTAGTCTTGTCACCGATTATCGCTCAATTGCAAAAGTTAGTTGTGTTCATACCCTTGCATACAATTTGCTGATTAATTTTTTCAAAAATCCATGTAATACGTTAGCAACATATTGTTACTATGTGTTTTACGCTATATTTCGATAGAAGTTTTACTCAAATTCAACCGCTAGTACTGACTATATTTTTCTATAAGCTATAATTATTAATAGCCAAGATATTGAACGATTGCGTGTTTTTATAACACTCTGACCTGCATCTATTAAGCTCAAAAAGAACGTAAAATTTATTAACAATTACAAGGGCGATATTAGGTTCTCTGTTTGTAGAGGGCTTTCATCGTCCAGAACTAAATCAGGGTTACTGATTTTTTATAAGCTCTTTTTGGCTTAGGTGATGTTTCCTCAATGCTCCGTCAAGGAAATCACTGAAAAGTGCAAACAGTACGGAAAGATAACGATAGTCTCACGGTAGCGTAGTAAGTATACACGACTTAGGCAAAACTAGAGCTTTCGTTCATGCCGCCTAATTTCCAATAATCGGGGAGAAATTTTTCGATTCTATATTTTTATTCAATCTGGATCATCATGAATTTCCGCCGAATAAAAATCAATCCTACGAGTATGGATTTAGGACTTCCCGTCAAGATTCAGGTCAGAATCATCGCATCTAACATTATCTTCCTTATCAACCTCTAGTCTGTTGAAGGATCGAGCAAGTTATGTCTGATCTAATTTCAAGCCAGCAAAATGTAGCACAAAACGTTGCAATTACCACGACCAATTCTGCTCATGTCTCGACGTTTCAAGGACGTGGTGGCGATATCCCGGATGGACGGGACTGTTTTACAGATGACATTATCGTAAATGATAACTTCCGTGTAAGTGACGTAACCATTACACTGTGTGGACTCATCCACACTTGGATTGGAGACCTTGTGGTGCAGTTACATCATGTAGAAACAGGGACAGTTGTTGAGTTGTTCCGGCGACCCGGACAACCCCAATTTTCGTCTAGTGGCTATAGCAACAACCTTAACGGTGATTATAGTTTCAATGACCGTAATACAGGTGACTTTGAAGCCACCGCAGGTGAGTACAATAGCGCCATTCCTAGCGGTAACTATGCCCCATCTACCTCCTTGAGCGCTTTTTACGGCTTGTCGGCACAAGGGACTTGGCGGCTAACTATCAATGATTATTTTCCGGGAGACTCGGGTTCAATAGAGTCATGGCGACTCGACTTAGGATGGGGATAGATTGACGGCCGTCGTAGTAGTTTTCAGCGAGGTTGAAAACCACTCTCAGTTTTTTGAGCCTGAGATATATTTCATCTCCTAGAACGTTCAATCACGGCTTTATTATTTCTAATCAATGTTAAATAAAACTAAGCCCCTTCTTCCATGGAGAAGGAGCCATGATTCAGATTGAAATCATCAGGGAAGCATCTCGTATCAAGTCCAACAAATTAGCCCTCTATAAAAGTTTGTAGTTGTGCTTTAGCGCTAAATCGCAACTACAAACCCACAAAAATTTTAGTTAGGTTAAACAGTCGGTGCCAAGCTAGAAAAAAGGTTGAGCATTTCACGATTAAAGGCGGGAATATCATCAGGTTTTCGGCTCGTTACCCAATTCTTATCAACCACAACATCCCGATCAATCCAGTTACCTCCCGCATTGCGAATGTCGTCTTGAATGGTGTGATAACTGGTTAATGTGCGTCCTTTTACCAAGCCAGCCGAGATTAATTCCCAAGGAGCATGGCAAATTGCAGCGATGGGTTTACCAGCCTTTTGCATCTGGCTCAGAAATGACTGAACTTTTGGTTGTACTCGGAGCATATCTGCATTTAATGCTCCCCCCGGTAACATGACTGCATCGTAAGAATCAGCTTGTAAGTCGTCAATTACGCGGTCAGCATCAACAGTAATCCCTTTGTCATGATGACGAAATGCCTGTATTTTTCCTTGCTTAGATGACACAATATCTACAGCCGCACCTGATTCTTTGAGTACCCGTACAGGTTCAGTCAATTCTGATTCTTCAAAGCCGTCAGTGGCAATTACAGCAACACGTAAATTGGATAGATCGGTCATGATTTACCTCTTGATTAAGTTATTTTCAAAATTGAATTAGGTATTCAAGTTGCACCAGGTTCCTAGTTGAAAGTTTTATTCCTCGTGAATTTATTTATGAATGCGTGAATTCTAAATTGCTTCCTGAGCCACACATACTAGGAGATAAGGGCGTAGTATTTCAAAGCAGGTCTTTAATGGTATCTGTTTCTAGATTATTGTTACTTCTACCTAAAGCATGACCCTTTTTTAAATTATTTGGTATTGAATCATACACTCTTAAAACGGTTGTCATCGGTAACGGTGCAAATATTTCACAATTTACTTTGTAGAAAAATTTATTTTCTATACCAATTGACAGATTAATAAAATTTAAAAATTCATCCTTAGGATAGGTGAATGCTGCTATAAATCTTTATTTAGTAAAACTATGGGGCTCAGGATTTACTATACAAACCAAATCCCAATTAATTTACTTTTCAAGGTGAGCAAATTTACTAAAAATACTTTTGTCCTAGAAATAATAATGGGCAATAAATCTACTGTAAAACCTTAGTTAATAAAGGACGCAAAATGCCGAATAAGGAGATAAATATATTCTCTCAATTCAGAGAAACACAATCGAATCAAACCGACCTTATAGTAGAAAACTCTATAAGCATACAACCCAATAAAACACAATTTGAGGAATTCAATCTACCTGATAATGCCCTAATTGTGATTCCGCTTAGCTTTATGTTGGCTTGGACTTTTGTGACATTAGTATGTTCGGATTTTTGGTCATTGACCCGATATAGCTTTGTCACAGCCAAACAAGCACAAAAACTTCCCTGTCAAAACTGTCAATTTTTTAAAAATAACCCCTATCTTCAGTGTGCCGTACGTCCTGCCCTAGCATTGACCTCAGAGGCGAGGAATTGCTCTGATTATCTACCTGGGAACCAGCGTTCTTAGAGGCATTGAAAAAACTAAAAATTGGGCATCAGGCTTACCACGATTTCCAGAAATCTTGATTTTTGAAAAAGTCAATTAGAGGATTCTCTGAAATTGATGGTAAGTTAATTTTTAAATATTTTTGATGCAACTGCTCTAAAATAGTTTCTGCCTGATGTACTTCGTCATCTGTACCTTCTACCATAACTAAATACTCGCCCATTGGGTCATGTTCAAAATCTAAATCGGTGATTTCTTCAGAGGTTTCCCCCTCTCCTAAACTTCCGATTAATCCACCACTCACCGCGCCAAGTCCAGCACCTGCAACGGTTGCAATCAGAGGTGTTCCCCAAGTTCCAATGGCTAGGACAAATCCCACTTCCGGGACTAATAAAAGACCTAAACCTGTTAAGCAACCCCCTACTGCCCCCAACAGGCTACCGACGATGGCAGCGGCCATTGCGGCTCTATCTTCGTCTTCAGAGGTGTCATTCTCGATGACTTCGCTGATTTGAGTTTTACTCGGCTCTAGGTTAAGGTGGGTCTCAGGTGAGCTTACAGGAACGATAGAGATATGGGGTGTTGGAACTCCACCTCGTTTGAGTTCGTTGAATACTTGTTTTGCATTCAGATGGTTCGCTAAGGTGCCAACCGCACATCTATGTTGACCAAAAACTACCATTTTTTCCTCCTTCTGCAATAGATAGAGGCATAACTTATAGGTAAACTGACTATGCTTCTACTGACAGTAGGATTGTGTTTTACTCCCGATTGAAAGCCTCTACCAATTTATTTTTAATCAAAATTGGATTGAAGCCATCAAATTTGCAAAATTTCTCAATGAAATTCTAGATTTTTTGACAAAATCTAGATTTGAAGTCAAGTTGTTTGAACTTTTCTTGCCAATAACGGATAACCGATAGCCAACAACTTCTTCATCGGTTACTGCGAACTCAAAACATTTTGAATGGCTTGGTAAGCCGGTTTAGGCTGGTAGGATTCGTTAAAAATCAGTGGTGCTGCGTTTTGTCCTGTGGCAGCGGTAGCCCAAGTATAGCGGTCTGTAAACCCCCACATGACCATGCCTGAACATTTCTTAGCTTTGAGGCAGGTTTGGAATAAATTCCCGTAAGCTTGTGCTTGCTTGATTAAACGTTCATCCCAACTGCCTTGGCCATCGTGAATTTTTATATCTAATTCCGTAAATTGCACATCCAAACCCAGTTGATTAAAACGCTTAAAGTTTTTTTCTAAAACATCCCAATCCGGTAAATAACTTAATCCCAAATGGCCTTGGATACCGACCCCATCGAGAGGAACCCCACGCTGTTTTAAACCAGAGACTAAGGCATAAACGCCATCGGATTTCAAATTAATTTCCTCAATCATATATTCCCCATACAATAACAGGGCATCGGGGTCTGCTTCATGCGTCCAGTGATAAGCCATATCAATATATTCAGGGCCAATCACCCGCAACCAAATCGTGTCTCGCAATGAACCATCGCGATTAATGGCTTCATTAACAACATCCCAAGCTGACACTTGACCTCGATAGCGACCAACCACCGTTTGGATATGATTTCGTAAAATTTCAATCAATTCATCGCGGCTAAAGTTGCCTTTCTCCAACCATGCGGGTAAGGAATAATGCCAAACTAGCGGATGTCCGCGTAGTTTCATATTATTGGCTTTTGCAAACTCGGCTAGGGCATCAATATTGACAAAATTATAACGATTACGTTGGGGATGAATTTCTACAAATTTCCAGGCATTTTCTGGCACCAAGACATTAAACTCGCGTGCCAGAACTTTTCGGTAATTTGGGTCGTTTTTGAAGGCAATCACGTCTACTGCCGTACCAATGCCTATTCCTTGCTTTTGTCCGAGAGAACGCAGAGCCGTTCCGGTTGTTTCTGGGATGGGTATGGGTGAAGAGGTTGGGGTTGGAGAGGTACTATTCACCCTCAACACCATGAACAATGACACCAACACGAAAACAACAAAAGCCAGAAATAGACGGTACTTCATAAACGGGTTTTGAATGCTCATTTTTGATGAGGTTTGAATTGAGAGGTCGGATTGATTTCTACACGTTCAACGTTTCCATCTCCTCACTAACCTAACTCAAAATTCAAAGTGTAAAAACCGCATCTCCGGCGCTGGAAATGAGCTCCAGGGTTCAACGCGCTCAACCCTTATAGCCTTCAAAACTTTTCTAAATCATCGCTGCCGCTTCCCGCGCTGCTGCGGCTTCGTCTGGGTGAATGCCTAAACGAGTTAGATTGACGCGTCCTTTGCTATCAATTTCGCGCACCTTAACAACCACCTCATCCCCAACAGCCACTTCATCTTCAACCTTACCCACACGATAGTCAGCAAGTTGAGAAATGTGAATCATGCCTTCTTTTCCAGGCAATAATTCCACAAAGGCACCAATGGGAATAATGCGAGTGACACGGCCGGCATAGACATCGCCTTCATTCAGCTTGCGGGTCATGCCCTGAATAATATTAATCGCTTTTTTCGCCTTTTCACTATCCAGCGCAGAAACCGTAATCGTTCCGTCGTCCTCAATATCGACTTTAGCGCCGGTTTGTTCAGTAATCCCCTTGATGGTCTTACCGCCAGGGCCAATGACCAAACCAATCAGGTCTGGATCGATCTTCATGGTCAACAAGCGAGGAGCAAACGGCGACAACTCCTGATGAGGAGTATTAATGACCGCTAACATTTTCTCCAGGATATGCAGGCGTGCGGGTCGGGCTTGCTGAATGGCATCGGCCACCACTTCCATGGAAAGACCGGTGATTTTCATGTCCATTTGCAACGCCGTAATCCCCGTATCGGTGCCGGCGACTTTGAAATCCATATCCCCTAAGAAGTCTTCAATGCCCTGAATATCCGTGAGAATCCGGACTTGTTCCCCTTCTTTGATCAGACCCATTGCCGCACCGCTAACCGGTTTGGTAATCGGAACCCCGGCATCCATCAAGGCCAGGGTAGACCCACACACCGAACCCATTGAGGTGGAACCATTGGAGGAGAGAACTTCGGACACAACCCGGAGGACGTAGGGGAAATCCGGTTGCGGTGGCAATACGGGAACAATAGCACGTTCGGCTAAGGCACCGTGACCAATTTCCCGCCGTCCGGGTGAACGCATGGGTTTAGTTTCACCCACGGAAAAGGGTGGGAAGTTGTAGTGATGCAGATAGCGCTTTTCTTCTTCCGGGTTCAGGTCATCCAGGGTTTGGGCATCGCCTGGAGTTCCTAATGTGACCGTTGATAACACCTGGGTTAGCCCCCGATTAAACAGGGCACTCCCGTGAACCCGTCGAGGTAATAGACCCACTTTACAGGAAACCGGCCGGACTTCATCGAGCTTGCGCCCATCCACCCGCACGCCGTCTTCCACAATCTGACGCCGCATCAGTTCTTTGGTGAGGCTTTTGAAGACCTTGCTCACGGCTTGGCTATCTTCCTCGGCCGTAACGCGAATCGGGTCATCTTCAGGCATTTCGGCGATCGCATTCAAAATCGAATTTTCTTTAATTTCGTCTAACGCCTCATCCCGTTGGTTTTTGTCGAACTCAAATTGCGAGAGTATTGATTTAATCGAGTCGGTGGCGCGATCGCGGATAAACTCAACTAACTGCGAACCTTGGGTTGGCGGTTCTTCAAACACTAACTCAATGCCCAACTCTTTCATCAACTCTTGCTGGGCAGTAATTAAGTCGCGCACCGCTTCATAGCCGAAGTCGATCGCCTCAATGATATCTTGTTCAGGCAGTTGATTGGCACCAGCTTCTACCATAATCACGCCTTCGGGAGAACCAGCGACGATTAAATCCAAATCACCCGTATCTATTTCCTTGTATGTGGGATTGATGATAAAATCATCGCCCACCAAACCCACTCTGACCGCCGCCATCGGCCCATAAAATGGAATTCTGGCCTGGAGCACGGCGATAGAAGCCCCAGTTACGGCCAAAACATCAGGCGGCACTTGTTCATCCATCGACAGGGTAGTTGCTACGATTTGAATATCATCTCGAAGCCAACTGGGGAACAAGGGACGCAAGGGGCGATCAATCAGACGGCTTGTCAGCGTCACCTTTTCTGGTGGACGGCCTTCCCGTCGCAGGAAGCCGCCTGGAATACGACCGGCTGCATAGAGTCTTTCCTCGTAATCTACCAACAAGGGAAGAAAATCTATGCCTTCTCTGGCAGCAGCGCGTGTTGCTGTCACTAAAACTGCTGTGTCCCCCGACTGAATTAGCACGGAACCACCGGCTTGTGGGGCAAGTAGACCCACCTTCAGTCGAATATCCCGTCCATCAAAGGATATTGACTTGTCTAACTCTACCATTCAGTTCTTTGTCCTTCTCTATCTTCTTTCTTTTCTATGTTGCAATCGTAGCACTTACATACTAATGCTGCCTTGGGATAGATGACGGTTATTTAGGATGTCAAAAAAATAGTTAACTTGAAAATGAGAGATTTATTAGATCTAAGACATTTAAAAACTTAAGAGGCAAAACGATACCTTACGTCGATAGCTTCACTGCAAGCGTTTAGTCCAAAACTCAAAATTCTTTAAGCATGGCAATTTTACATGGCAGTTGGATACCTGGTGAAAGCGGTGGTCATCTATTCATTTGGGGAGAGACTTGGCGCACAATGGCGTCTTTAGACTCTTCATCTTCAACAGGTGTTCTTACTCATCCCTTTGCGATGTCGCAAGCAGAATTAACGTCTTTTTTGCAGTTACATCATCTGGTGCAAGATGGATTTTTAGACGCCTTGTCCAGTTCGCCTCAAGGTCGTGATCAGAACGCACAACAGCAGCAACCGGAATGGTCTGCTCAAGTTCTGGCCTTACCCACACCAACGACCTCCAATCATACCGCCTATCCTGTCCTATCTACCCACAGTTTATTAGACCCTACGACCCAAGAAGAATCGCTAGACCTGCAACTGTGGAACGTCTCAGGATTTTGCCTAGAACCCTTGCCAGCAATCCAACTTTTGCAAGCGCTTCCTCTGGGCGCTTTTACTGCATCAGATGCTTATGTGGGGGGAGATTTACGGTTTTTGTCGCACATGATGCGGTGGAGTTTAGATTTACTGTGTCGGCGGAAGTTTTTACCCGGAGTCTATCGCCAATCTAACGGGGAAGTAGTGGCGCGGTGGCAACCCCTGATTGATAGCGCCGTAGACCAATCGCGTTTAGAAAAATTCACCCAAATCATGCCCTCTGCCTGTCGAGCGTATCAAGAAATGGGCAATGGCAAACAACCGACCTCATCTCCTGTTGCCCCTCAAGCCTTACTCCTAGGGTTTTTGAGTGATGTGATGGATGCTCAAGTGCGAAACTGGGTGGAGGCTCCGGCTATAGCCACGGCAGAATCTACAATACAGGAGTGGTTGCGATCGCTCTCCACCCCCTCAAATACCCTAGACGCACCGGCTGAACCCATCACCCGACTCGAAACCGTGTTGGGAACTTGGACGACACCCATCCAACAAAATTTAGTCGTCGCCCCCACTACCCAAACCTTAAGGCAAAATCTCTTCCGCACCTGCTTTCATCTCAAACCCCCGACATCAGGTGAAATTAACTGGCGCTTAGAGTATTGTTTGCAAGCGATTGATCACCCAGACTTTTTAGTAGATGCGCCAACCATTTGGAGTCAACCGGTTGAGCAATTGGAGTATCAAGGGCGAATTATCGAACAGCCTCAAGAGACATTCCTCAGAGGATTAGGGTTAGCGACTCGACTCTATCCCCCCATCGAACCTAGCTTGCACGAACCCCGGCCTCAGTATTGTGAACTCACACCCATTGATGTATATGAATTTATTCGCGCCAGTGCATGGCGATTGCAAGATAGTGGATTGGGAATCGTTTTACCACCAGGGTTAGCACCAGGCGCAGGGGCTCGACGCTTGGGAATTAGCATCAGTGCTGAAGTAGCTCAATCTAACAAAAAAGAGCGCTTGGGATTGCAAAGTTTGCTGAAATTTAATTGGGGATTAGCGATTGGAGATAAAACCATCTCTAAAAAAGAATTTGACCGCTTGATGGCACAACAATCTCCTTTAGTAGAAGTTGATGGTGAATGGATTGCCTTGCAACCTGCCGATGTGCGATCAGCTCAAGCTATCTTTGCTGCTACTCAAGAACAAATGACCTTAAAAGTAGAAGATGCTTTGCGCTTGAGTACGGGGGACACCACTACATTAGCTAAACTACCGGTTGTTAAATTTGAAGCTTCCGGTGCTTTGCAAGAATTAATTACTAATCTCACGGGTAATCAATCTATTCAATCCATTGCCACACCCGACCATTTTCAGGGAACTTTACGACCTTATCAAATTCGAGGGGTAAGTTGGTTAGCCTTCCTAGAACGATGGGGTTTAGGAGCTTGTTTAGCGGATGATATGGGATTAGGTAAAACCCCTCAACTGATTGCTTTTCTTTTGCATTTACAAGAACAGGAAATGTTAGATGCACCTACATTAGTGGTGGCTCCAACATCAGTTTTAGGGAACTGGGAACGGGAAGTTAAAAAATTTGGCCCTTCTCTTAAAACGATTGTCCATCATGGGGATAAACGACTTAAAGGGAAAGCCTTTGCTAAGGCCGTGAAGGACAAACAGTTAGTGATTACTAGTTATCCATTGGTGTATCGGGATGCTACCACGCTTCAAGGAATTTCTTGGCAAGGTGTGGTTTTGGATGAAGCCCAAAACATTAAGAATCCTGGTGCTAAACAGTCGCAAGCCGCCCGCGATTTAAAAGCAGAATTTAAAATTGCTCTGACAGGAACGCCGATCGAAAATCGCTTATCTGAATTGTGGTCAATTTTGGATTTCCTCAATCCTGGTTATTTGGGCAATCAGCCGTTTTTCCAGCGTCGATTTGCACTGCCGATTGAGAAGTTTGGGGATAGGGAGTCGTTGCAAACGTTGCGATCGCTGGTTCAACCCTTCATTCTCCGCCGTCTAAAAACGGATAAAGACATCATTCAAGATTTACCAGAAAAACAGGAGATGAATATTTTCTGTGGACTTTCATCGGAACAGGCAGCACTTTATCAAAAGCTGGTGGATGAGTCTTTGGCTGAAATTGAATCGTCTGAGGGAATTAAGCGCCGAGGGTTGATTTTGACTTTATTATTGAGATTGAAGCAAGTCTGCAATCACCCAGCACAATATTTAAAGGAAAAACAGTTAAAATCTGCCCAGCGATCGGGGAAATTGTTGCGTTTACAGGAAATGCTGGATGAGGCAATTTCAGAAGGCGATGCCTACGGTACACCGGATGCTGGACGGGCTTTAATTTTTACTCAATTTGCTGAATGGGGTAAACTCCTGCAACCCTATTTAGAGAAACAATTAGGGTGGGAAACTTTGTTTTTATATGGGGCAACCAAAAAACAGCAACGCGAGGAAATGGTAGACCGTTTTCAGAATGACCCAGATGGCCCTCGTATCCTGATTCTTTCCTTGAAAGCAGGTGGGACTGGGTTGAATTTAACACGAGCAAATCATGTGTTTCACATCGATCGCTGGTGGAATCCGGCGGTGGAAAATCAGGCAACTGACCGCGCATTTCGGATTGGACAAACCCGCAATGTTCAAGTCCATAAGTTTGTTTGTACGGGGACATTGGAAGAACGTATTAACGACATCATCGAGAGTAAGAAACAATTGGCTGAACAAACTGTGGGTGCTGGGGAAAATTGGTTAACAGAGATGGATACTAATCAGTTGCGATCGCTTTTACTCCTCGACCGTGATGCAGTGATTGATGAAGACTGAGGACATGAGCAGGGCGGGTTGTGAAGGCATGGAACTGTTATATAGTAAGGATTTTTCTAAACCCGCCCCCTACAAATTTATGGACATTTAAAAAAACATGACAAATTACGAAATCGAAAGTCTCCCTTGGTGGGTGCAACAGTGGAACGATTTACTCAACTCCTATCGTTTTAAGAAGCGTTTGGAACGAGCACGGAAATATGCGAAAGAAGGCAATGTTCTGAGCATTGAGTTTAAAGGGCCAGAGGTTTTGGCACAGGTACAGGGGACTGCACCCGAACCCTATGCAGTGTCTTTGTCTATCAATCCATTTACTGAAGAAGATTGGAATTATATCGTCGAAACGATGGCACAAGAGGCGGTTTATTCGGCTCAATTGTTGGCGGGAGAAATGCCCCATAATATTGAAAAAGTTTTCACCGCTAATGGTTTAAGCTTGTTTCCATTTACTCTATCGGATATTCATTCGCGATGCAGTTGTCCTGACCCCCAAAATCCTTGCAAACATATTGGGGCAGTGTATTATCAATTAGGCGATCGCTTTAGTGAAGACCCCTTTGTTTTATTTCAGTTGCGCGGACGCACCAGAGAACAAATCCTCGACAACTTGCGCCGACTGCGGAGTACAGGAACGCAAAAACAAAAATTTAACGCAGACATCACCCCTACGCAAGCACAGGAACAGGAAAATCCACGAGACGGCCAAAATCAACAAATTCCGCTTGATATTCAGCAATTTTGGCAGTATCAAGAACCGTTAGATTCGTCACTCGTGGCGATCGCACCACCTGATAGTCGCACCATTCTTGATGTCTTAGGGACAATTCCCCTGGCTTCTACTGATGCTCAAGCCGTCAGACAGTATCTCGATAAAGTTTATCAAACTGTTAGCCAACAGGCCGTAATTACAGCCCTTAATCGAGACTATTAATTTCACCGAAGTCGGCAGGAAGTTCGCATAATGCTAGTTGGGGGAGGAACGCCTCCGCCAACTTTATTATTGATTGTTGGTTATTGGTATTTTTCGACAAACAACCAATAACAGACAACAAACTTTCTTGGTATCCCTCACCGTTCAGCCAGGGGATAAGCTTTATAGAAATCAGTGAGCATGCTAGCCTTCGTATTACAGTATTAGCCTTTTCATATCAGGTTCTGCATCCACCTACCCGTCTTTTCAATCCCTCTGTGATACTTAAAGATTTGATGAAGCTGGAGGTTTGGGCTTGCCGATACTAAGCCCACTCAGTTAACAATGTATTACAATCCAACATCCCACACATTAGGGAGACTAGATAGCTAGAAGATTTATAAGGTCTAGTTTCCAGCCATTTGTACTGCAAATTGGCTCTGTAACAAATTTATAATAAGTATTACAGGGTGGGACGTATTACAATCGTCTGTTTCATTCATGAAACCAAAGAGGACTGACCAGAGGCTATCGCCTGCCAACACAGTGCATCACTCTCCGACAGACCATCTACTCACACGTTCTATGGCCATATTGCAGCGATCGCCAGCTACCCCTTTTGTTGAGTCTTCTGGACATAGATTATCACTTGAGGAATCTTGGGAATTACTTACAAAACTACTCGGTGTACACCACATTTCACAGGATGATAAACAGGCGCGGCACGTCGTTTCTATACTCTGCGAATGGCTTGGTTATCTGCCTTTAAATTTAGAGTTAATCGGGCAATATCTCGCAGAAGACCCCAAGATGCCGCTTGAAGAAATGTTCAAGCGGCTGCAAGGTCAGCGACTTAAAAGTGAACTCATAAACTCTTCAAAACAGGGCGTACATTCAACTCTCAGGACAGTGGAACACGGGGTGAAAGCAGCATTTGAATTAACCTGGAACAAACTCGATTCTATGACACAGGATGTCGCCAGGTTCTTGAGCTTATTTGCACCGAATGTGATTCCTTGGAGATTAGTGGAATATGCCAGTCTGCCATTAAATTGGTCAAAGGTAGACCTAAAACGCGCCAAAAATAATCTTTATCAGTGGAAATTAATTCAATCGGTTGATATCCAAATCGATGGACACAAAATTCATCCCTTAATTCGAGAATGTCTAAAAAGTAAATTACTCGCCTCAGAACAAAGTGAAAAATTTAAACGAGCATTTATTCAAGCAATGGTATTGGTTGCCCAGCAAATTCCTAACTCACCAACACCTGAAGATATCCAATTTATCACAGACGCAGTTCCTCATCTTATCCAAGTGACCCAAACGTTACAAGATTTAGTCAGGAATGAAGAGTTACTTTGGCTTTTAGATCGTCTAGGCAATTTTTATAAAAGCCAAGGATTGTATCATCTTGCTAAACCTTGGTTTATCAAATGTTTATACTTAGCCAAATCCCGTTTAGGCAATAATCATCCGGATGTGGCTACTAGCCTAAATAATTTAGCGGGAGTTTACTATGCTCAAGGTAATTATTCGGAAGCTGAACCTCTTTATGTACAAGCTTTAGAACTCAGAAAATGTCTTTTAGGAAATAATCGCTCTGAGATCGCAACAGCATTAAGTAATCTGGCAGGAGTTTATTATGCTCAAGGGCGTTATCGGGAAGCTGAACCTCTGTATCTAGAAGCTTTAAAATTAAGAAAACGCTTCCAAACAAACAATTCTTTAGAAATTGCCACGACTCTCAACAATTTGGCATTACTTTACTATGCTCAAGGGTACTATGGAGAAGCTGAACCTCTGTATCTAGAAGCTTTAGAACTTAGGAAAAAAACGCTAGGAAATGAGCATCTTGATGTAGCCATCGCCCTAAATAATCTGGCCTCCTTATATGAGGCTCAAGGACGCTATCGAGAAGCGGAAACTCTTTTGTTACAAGTTTTAGAGATTAGTGAGCGAGTTTTAGTTAGTCACCACTCTAATACCCTCATTTTGCGGAAAAACTTGGCAATGCTTCAGGAGAAGTTAGCCGCCAATAAATCTAGATTTTCACAGCGATTGAAAAGAAAAATTTTAATCTTCATACTGCGTAAACAGACGTAAATATTGATTTTATTAAAATAATATTCATAAATAGGACGGACATACGGCCCATCCTCAAAGCAAAAACATGAAACCAAACTCGCCAATTATATGCACAAGAGTTTAATGGTAAACGGATTCTGTTCAGCCTAGTGCAAGAAAACTTATACAGTAAGCTGTTTAACCTTTTTTGTAGGTTATTTCCGCCGGGCTGTACTAGCGGCGTTATAGCCACTAACCTCAGTTAGAATGTCCTTGAATTTCAGTTTCATGTAAGAGAATAGTGGTTTCAAACCCTACTCTGCCAAAGTCGGGTTCTGGCCCCAATTCCATTTCTATAGCATAAGTCCAGCTATTATTTGAACTAGGTTGATAGCTTTTAATCATACCTATCCCTCCTCTAAAGTGAACCTTTTGATTTCTGCTAAAGCGGGGTAACATTGTTAAAGAAGCTGAATTCATTTCTTGTATCCTTGGGTTGCTGAGATAATGGGTGATCACCTATTGATCGGGTTTCACATTGTTGTACTGGGTAAGGACACGACAGTATCATGCCCCTACAACCTATATTCCATACCTTTTCCTAACCAATCAGTAAGAAATACCGTCTCTCAGTTCAATTTTTTTGTAGAGAAATGTTAATCTCTACTCGGTTCACTGCTCATGGTGGTGTAAGGTTTTAATAGCAACCAACAAGCGAAAAAGAAAGTCGCAGTGAACAATTGCATAATTTCGATGGCAGACACATAACCATCAGCGAATGAAGCAAGGCTGCGATCTGTAATTCCAAATAACCAGCAAGCTACACCTAAAAACCAAATGCCTTGCTTCAAAGTTTCGGAAAACCTAACAAAATCAGGATTTTGTCTGTAGAAATTCATCAAATTAAAGTCCTCAATCCAAGTCGTGCGTTCGTTGAGCTATCTTTTCAGGTTGAAGAAGTGAGGTAGACTCATTACCCCAATTGGTTATACCTTGCTTGCTACTTGAGATAAACGAGAAGTTGTGTAAGCTTGTGAATTTGGTATCAAAGTCCAGCCAGCTTTGAATAATTTTTGATAGGTTGCCCATCCTTGAGAGCCTTTGGGAATGTTGTAATCTGGAACAGAATACCTGGGAAATGCAGTATAAGGTTGCCAAGGCTGGTTGGGAGCAGTGCGTAAATGCAACATTTTTTCTCCGTCTGCGCCAAGGACAGATAGCCAACACATTTGTCCAGTCATGTCAGACTCCTCTCTATATTTTTTAGGAAAATGCCTGCTTTTCTGTTATTCGTTGAAACGCAAAAAAGCTGATGACTTAGTTGTAGCTGAAACAGGTTTAAATGTAGCTCTACCAAGAGAGTAGGTTTAGGGACAAAAAACAATCTATCTAAAGGCTAAAGCTATGTTAACTTTCTATGTAATCTATATCACTTTTTAGGAGTCAGGAGTCAGGAGTCAGAAGTCAGAAGTCAGAAGTCAGAAGTCAGAAGAGAGCTACTTTCATTCTTTCGTGAGCTTAGAACTCATGGTGTCTATTCTGAAAATACGGAGTCGGGAGTCAGGAGTTAGGAAGGTCTATTATATCCACTCTTTACCCAGCAAGATTAGATGATGATTGGAGTCGAATGCAATTTTTTTTTGTTTCTGTAGCTGGCCGAGTAGCCGAGTAACCGTGACTCGGGTCGTGCAGCAAGCATCTGCAAGTTCTTGATGAGTAAAGCGAATAGAGAGACGAATGCCTTGAGGTACAGATTCACCTAATTCCTGCTTCAGTAATCTCAACAGATGCAGCAATCGGTCTTTTACTTGTCGCTTTCCAGAAACCGCTAACAATTGTTCGGTCTGACGTAGTCGCTGATTCACTTGAGGGGAAATAGCCTGAATGAGTTGAGGGGAATTGCTGATTTCTGATAAAGAAAAGCACACTAACTCCACCGTTTCCGATAAAGCTGTTGCTTGGTAAATAGGAAGCGAGGTCATACTTGCACCAAAGGGTATCGACAATCCAGCCAACCCCACTAGTACCTCATGGCCCGTTTCACTCATCGTCGTCAGTTTCACTAGACCTCGAGTGACTAACCAAATGTTGGTGGGTGAGAGCGGGATAATTTCTCCTTTTGAATAACTATGTAAGGGGCGATTTTGGCAAAGGTTAGGATTGTAAAGATTCTGCCCTTTCGCAGTAGACTCAGATTGAAGGATATCGCCAGCTAGCCAACGCAAGTAAACTGGATTGCCTTGTTCATCATAAGCCACCTCTACAGAGACTTTGGCCTCGAAGGATTCGCCTTTTCGAGGTTGCAAGCGTACAGTCCACTTTTTAAGGCCATTCTGTCGATACAACTGGTTCAATTTCAGCCGAAATGCTGGACGTTCTGGTAGGGGAATAAAGTTAATGAGCAGCTTATCCCTCAAGAATGATTGCTCAATATTGAGCAGTGTAGCCATCGCATGGTTAACTTCCAAGATTTTTCCTTTCGTATCCGTCACCCAGTACGCGTTCGGAACCATCTCAAAGAGTTCTTTATAGCGTTGGCGTTCTGCTTGTAACTGCGCTTGGATCTCACTGAGTTCTTCATTCTGGCGAGACAGTTCTTCTACAGCAACTTGTAATTCTTCCGACGTTGTTGCCAGTTCCTTAAAAGCGGCTGGGAGTAACAGCTCGGGTGATGTTTGTGCTGAGGAATCAACGTCTTGATAAAGTTCAGATAAGCGCCAGTGAATCGCCTGTACCCTTTGAGCAAACTGCTTCACATCCACGCAAAAACCTCCAACACACGGCTTAACCAGTGAAGGATAAAGTATTTCTGCCTTTTGATACACTGACCAATTGAGAGATTTACATAAAGAAAACCATAAACTCTGCCTATTGATATAGGTAATCCTAAGAAATCATTAATTCTTAAGTTTGTAACGCCACTTAAGAAGTATATTAAAATAGATTTGGTATTCCATATTACAGATAAAATTAACAATAGACCAACTCTTTTGGCAGAAGTCACTACCCTATAGAAATTCCTATCTTTGTAAAAGGCTAGCTTTTGAGCAATTTTTAAGAGTTACGGTAGAGGATGAAGCCAAAAATAGAATTACATTCTTCCAGCTATAGGCGTAATTTGAGGACTGGCCTCGCTGGGGATTGATGATTTGTGCTTAACCTTCAATCCTCAGCCACCTATTCTGTATCCTGATGTCTTTGTACAGAATCTTGCATGAACCCCGGCATTGCAACGTCTAGTCAGCCTGTTTGGGGGTCACTCCTACGATCAATTTAAAAACAAAATTTGTAGATATGTCTCAAACCCTTGCTTCTCGAACACTCACCCGTTCTTCTACTCTAGGCGATCGCCAAATCCTCTGCTACTATATCAATCGCACCCCTCACATTCAAATTCTTCGCCTTAACTATCATCCTAATTTTGACTTCGAGAAAGTAGTTTTTCCAGGTCAGCGCTTGATGTTTCGCTCAGTGCCAGACACTAAATTGGAAATTTATCCCTATGAGAAGTCTTCCTTGACTATTCCCTGTGACCAACTGCGTGTAATGGAACAGTAAAGGGTGACTCATCAAAGACCAATCTACACAACTTATAAAAGCAAAAAAAAGGCAGGTTTCCACCTACCCCACTAAAACCATCAACCTTTAACACAGACAACTTGTTTGAGAGTTGCAACCACTTCAACCAAATCAGATTGATTATTCATGACCTCATCAATGGGCTTATAAGCACCGGGAATTTCATCCAAAACCCCTCCATCTTTGCGGCATTCAACTCCTTGAGTTTGCTCAATTAAATCATCCAACGAAAAGTGCTTCTTGGCCTTACTACGTGACATCAAACGCCCTGCACCGTGGGAACAAGAGCAGTAACTATCGTGATTGCCCTTACCTTTAACGATGTAAGATTTGGCTCCCATTGAACCTGGAATAATGCCATAATCTTCTTCTCGTGCTCGCACAGCACCCTTACGAGTCACGTACACTTCTTCACCAAAATGCACTTCTTTTTCGGCATAATTATGATGGCAATTGACCTCTAAAAGAGGCTTTGTCGGCTTTCCTCCAGCCAAATATTTCTCAATAATTCGCTTGAATCGCACCATCATCACCTCTCGATTGTAACGGGCATAATTTTGCGCCCATTGCAAGTCTCGCCAATAATCTTGAAACTCTGGAGTTCCCCCCAAAAAGTAAGCTAAATCGGGATCGGGTAGCGAAAGATTTGCCATTTTAGCGAGTTCTTTCGCCGTACTGATGTGACACTGAGCCAGTTTATTGCCAATGTTACGAGAACCCGAATGTAGCATTAACCATACAGAGTCTTCGGTATCTAGGCAAACTTCAATGAAGTGATTACCTCCACCGAGAGAACCCATCTGTTTCATGGCTTTGCCTTCTAAGTCTCGCACCCCTTTATGGAGTTCTTTAAACTGACTCCAGCCTTGCCAGTTTGTTACAGATTTTTCGATGTCTTTGTTCTGGTTAAAACCCACTGGAATCGCGGCTTCAATATCCAGGCGAATTTTCTTGAGTTTACCTTCTAACTGATCGGCAACAAATGGTGTTTTAATGGCCATCATGCCGCAACCCACATCGACCCCCACAGCAGCAGGCATCAGCGCTTCTTTTGTAGCAACAACTGAACCCACTAAAGCACCTTTACCTAAGTGAACATCCGGCATTAATGCCACATGCTTAAACACAAAAGGCAGAGAGGCTACATTTTTGGCCATCTTGGTTTCGTCTGAAGCCAAACTATGATTTGCCCAAGAAAGTACAGGCGTTGGAGTGGATAATTTTAACTGTTCGTATGGCATAAACATTTACCTTTTAAAATATCAATAGCAAGCAAAGGGAAGCTTTTCACTTCCAACAGAGCGGTATTCAATGGTAGTTGCAATTTTTAGAACTTAATTCATTTTTGTCAACGATTTACACGAGGTAATTCTGGCATTAACTCTGTTGTACTACATATATGCTACAATTTGCAAGCTGAAATTCCAGACTTCAATGGCAATCAGAGGTGAAAAACTCCGTTACACTTTGTAAAGAAGGTTAAGTTGTCAACGGCTCGGCGAAAAGGTGTCGAGAGCGCTTCACACTCAGCACAGGTGTACTATACATGGCAGTTCGCAAGGATACAATTTGGGATCGTTTTTTAGCGCCGATTGTCCGTAGCTTGATTGACGAAGAGAAGTTGCGGCAATTTTATGAAAGCTTAGATTGGGAAGTAGAGAGCGATCGCTTGTGCAACCCTACCTTAACCTATCCTCATTACTACAGTAGCCAAAACTTTCACGGCATAGAGGGCGGATATCTGACTCCAGGTGCTTCGGTATCCTATGATCCAATTACTCAGTATGTGCTACCCCCGAATGAAACTTGGGTACGCCAAAGTGTAATCGAACGCATCAAGGGAACACCGCGACGGATTCTAGACTTAGGTTGCGGTACGGGTTCTACCACCTTGTTATTAAAAAAAGCCTTTCCCCAAGCCCAGGTGATCGGATTAGATTTATCACCTTATATGCTGGTGATGGCAGAACACAAAGCCAGAGAAATCGGATTAGACATTCACTGGCGTCATGGCAATGCTGAAGCAACGGGTTTACCAGATACCTCATTTGATGTAGTCACGGCCTCCCTGCTATTTCACGAGACACCCCCTGCTGTGGCCAAATCAATTTTGCGGGAGTGCTTCCGGTTGCTAGTGCCCGGAGGAGAAGTAATAATTCTAGACGGCAATCAAAAAACCTTGCGCCAAACAGATTGGCTTACGCAAGTGTTCGAGGAGCCGTATATTAAGGATTATGCCGGAGGAAGTGTGGATGCTTGGATGGGTGCAACTGGGTTTGAAGCCGTGCAAACCGAGGATTTATGGTGGATACATCAAGTTACAAAAGGAATGAAACCAATTCCAGCAGATAGCCCTTCCGCCACAGCGCAACAAGTGTCTACTCAAAACCCAAGAGAAGATTTTGGTTCAGAAGGCATTCCCGCCCCAGCGTTTTAAATCGGCAGTATGACATTAAAGGCAGTTTTATTTGATTTCAACGGCGTTATTATTAACGATGAAGCCATTCACCAAGAGCTCATTGATGAAATTCTCATCCAGGAAAATCTACGCCCTTCACCGGATGAGTATTGGCAAGTTTGTGTAGGAAAAAGCGATCGCGCCTGCATAGCAGAATTACTCAAACGTCGAGGGCGATTTGTTACAGACAGTTACTTAACTGAACTGATTGCTCGAAAAGCCCAAGCCTATCAAAATAAACTGGAAACCCTAGAGAAGTTACCGATTTATCCAGGTTTAGAGGATGCCATCTTTAACATTCGCGCTGCCAAGTTGCCGATGGGGGTGGTGAGTGGGGCACTGCGTTGTGAAGTTGAACAGGTACTGACTCGTGCGGGAATTGCTCAACATTTTGCCGTGATTGTGGCCGGGGATGATATCACTGTCAGTAAACCGGAACCCGATGGCTATCTTTTAGCCGTGGAACAATTGAATCAAAAATATCCCGATTTAAACGCCAAAGCGTCTGAATGCCTAGCGATTGAAGATACGCCAGCAGGCATTGAAGCCGCCAAACGCGCAGGAATGCAGGTGGTGGGCGTTGCAAATACCTATCCGTTTCACATGCTCCAGCGTCAAGCGAACTGGACAGTGGATTATCTCAATGATTTAGAACTCGATCGCGTACAGCAAGTTTATCAAGACAAATCCCAAGCACCAAAGCCTGCTTAAATCTGAATTTTGCATTCTGAATTTTGAATTGCTTAACTTCCTGACCGAAAATAATGGGATACAAGCCCCGTCGTTTTACGACGGCTTTTCTTGA
>CAZPRJ010000076.1:0-37518 GCA_964588805.1 uncultured Microcoleus sp.
AAGACAGACGCTCATGAACGGATTGTTTATAACAAACTCCTGACTCCTGACTCCTGACTCCTGACGCCTGACCCCTATTTTCAACCAATATAGAAGGTTATGATTAAGCCAAGCTATCTCTGAGTGACGATGGTATCCGCTTCTACCCCCTTCTCTGATATTGAAAATCATTGGGCACGCTTATTTATTGAAATCCTAGCCCAACGCCAAATTGTTAGTGGGTTTCCTAATCGGACATTTCGCCCGAATTATTCCATGACTCGTGCTGAGTTTGCTGCGGTGGTTAGCAAAGCCTTTCCTGAGCAGGCCAAGCGGGAGTATGTTGATTTTGTTGATGTTCCATCGTCTCACTGGGCAGCAACAGCGATTCAAAAAGCTTACAAAATTGGTTTTATTAGTGGGTTTCCCGACCAGCGTTTTCGCCCCAATGACCGGATTTCTAAGGTGCAAGTTTTAGTATCCTTAGTGAGTGGCTTGGAGATGGCCTCAAAAGTCTCGTCGAACTTGGCAGGGCTCCTTTCCCACGTTTATCTAGATGCGGCGGATATCCCGAATTATGCAAGAAATGGGGTGGCGATCGCAACGCGAGCAGAATTAGTCGTCAATTATCCTAACTTAGCCATCCTCAACCCTAATGGAGCAGCTACACGGGCGGATGTGGCCGCTTGTATTTACCAAGCCTTAGTGTATCTCGAGGAAGTGCTGAAAATACAATCTCCTTACCTTGTTGTTCCTCCCGCACCAGACACACCCTTGCAAGAAACCGTGTTGTTCTCCCATCGTCGGGAATTTCGAGGGGGATGGGTGACGACGGTATGGAATAGTGATTGGCCCTCTAGGGCGGGGCTATCGGTTGCCCAGCAAAAAACTGAATTGATTGCTATTCTCAACCGCCTGCAAGCGATGAATTTTAATGCTTTAATCTTGCAGGTTCGACCCGAAGGAGATGCCTTTTATGCATCTCAGTTGGAACCTTGGAGTGGTTGGTTGACGGGGACTCAGGGAAAGGCACCTGATCCATTTTATGACCCTTTAGAGTTTGCAATTACAGAATGCCATCGGCGCAATATAGAACTACATGCCTGGTTTAATCCTTACCGTGCCAAAACGAATGCCAAGTCAGGTGGAACGGTACGTCCTCACATTACGATTACCAATCCAGAATATGTATACACTTGGGGCAATCAGCTTTGGATGGACCCTGGTGCCAAAGTGGTGCAAGATCGGGCGTATAACGTCATGCTGGATGTGGTGCGGCGCTATGACGTGGATGGGATTCATTTAGATGATTATTTTTATCCCTATCCGATTTCTGGGAAGTCATTTCCAGATAGTAAAACATACAGTGCGTACCGCTCGGCGGGCGGTAGACTGAGTGTGGGAGATTGGCGGCGAGAGAATGTGAATCAGATGGTTCAGCGCTTATCGGTTGGGATTAAAGCGACGAAACCTCATGTTAAATTTGGCATCAGTCCTTTTGGCATTTATCGTCCTGGACAACCGCCTCCAATTCGAGGATTGGATGCCTATAGTGTTCTTTATGCGGATGCCAAGAAATGGCTAGAACAGGGTTGGGTTGATTACATTGCCCCCCAACTCTACTGGAAAATTGACCAAGTGGCTCAAAGTTATCGGACGTTGCTCCAGTGGTGGACGAGTATTAACCCGCAAAAGCGCCATATTTATACGGGGAATAACTTAGGGCAACTCGATGGCAAGAGTTGGAAACTGGAGGAGATAGAACGGCAGGTGGCGATTTCTCGGCAGTACGGTAGTAAATTGTCGGTGGGGAATATCTTTTTTAGTGCCAGTGCTTTTTCGGAAAATCGCCAGGGTATTTATGAAAGGTTCAAGTCTTCTGAGTATGCCCAACCCGCACTCGTCCCAGCAATGGCATGGCAAGTCGATAATTTACCCCCATTTCCACCTAGGACAGTAGCGGTAAATAACCGTCAGCTTACTTGGAAGGCCGCTAATGATCAGGATGTACGTTCTTGGATTCTTTATCAACAAAGTGGGGGAACTTGGAGAGTTTCACGCATTCTGTCGGGTGCCACTCGCAGTCTAACAGTGGAACCAGGAACTTATGGGTTGTGTGCGGTAGATCGGATGGCCAATGAAAGTTTGGGTGTGGTGATTTCGGTGAGTTGATATCAACCAGAAATCGGCGGAATCCTTATTCTGGTAGAAAGCCATCCACTGATTCGTTCATTGTTGATTGCATAATGTTCATTGCTATGAACTATGAACCATGAACTATGAACCATGAACTATGAACTATGAACCATGAACCATGAACTATGAACCATGAACCATGAACCATGAACCATGAACCATGAACGAAAACTACTGAGTTGCTAATTGCTCTAGGGACTGAATGCGATCGCGTTCTCCTTGCAATAGCAGGCAATCTCCTGGCTGTAATACCATCTCACTATCGGCTGTATAGTCTAGCTTTCCTTGCCGGCGTATAGCCTGAACTTGCACTTCGTATTGATGGCATAAGTCTGCTAACTTCATGCCGACTAACGTTGATTGTTCAGCTAATGTTACCCAATGACTATAGCTGGCTTCTACGGTTTTTCGACCCATCATAAAATCTTGAAAGGCGGCCAGTTCCTCTCGTTTTCCTACGAGCAATAAGCGGTCATGAGCGTTCAAAGTAGTTTTACCCGATGGGTACTCTAGGGTTGTATCGCCTTTTCGCACGGCCATCAAGGTGACTCCCGTTAAGTTGCGGATATCTGCGGCAGCGAGTGTCATTCCGACTAGGGGAGAATTCTCGTCTAAAGTCAACCATTCTCGGTTGAGTTCAGGTACAGCTTCGCTTAGATCAAGTTGGCGCTTACGCTGGGCCTGTTCGGGTCGAATACTCAGATAACGGTCAGTCCGCAACTCATCAATGACTGAATGGATACTCCATAGCGGTTCTCCTAATGTGATTAACAAATGTGACCCCATTTCTAGGGCGGCTTCAAATTCCGGTTGCACCACTTCTTTAGCCCCCAATTGTGTTAACAGGTCAATTTCATGATTCTGATGGGAACGGGCAACCACATCCAGTTCCGGCGCAAATTCTAGGGCGCGTTTGAGTAATAATCGGGTACTGGCAGGATCGGGTAGGGCGATCGCCAACGCTTTTGCTTTTTCTAGATGCGCTTTTTCTAGGACTAATTCCGAATCAGCATCCCCAAAAATAAATGGAATTTGCTGATTTTTTAATCGTTTAATTGCCGCTTCGCTATTTTCAATGACTAAAACTTTATGCCCCTGATTTCGCAAAATAGTAACAATCAATTGCCCGACTCTCCCATAACCAGCTACCACGATATAATCCCGAAATCCTTCCGGAATTGATAGGTCTTTGCTGTCTCTAAATTGATTTAAATAACTGGATAAAAAGGGTAAATTAGCCACTTTATCAGCAAATATTGGCGAAAATCTCATCCATATTGGTGTCAGTAATAATGTAATTGCTGTGGTTCCAGCAAGGAGTAAATATTTGTCTTGAGTGAGGAAGCCTTTCTCTAAACCTACCAAAGCTAAAACAAAGGAAAATTCACCAATTTGATTCAATCCAAGGCTAGCAATCACGGCTGTTTTAAAGGAATAGCCAAATTTCATAACGATTGGCAAAATGATTGCAGCTTTGCCTAGCATAACAATAGTAACTAAAACCAGAATTGTAACAAAGTTTTGAACTAAAACATTGGGGTCGATGAGCATCCCAATAGAAGCAAAAAAGAGACTGGCAAACGTATCTCGTAACGGCAGTATTTTTGCTAAAGCCTGGTCAGCATAGTCAATTTCAGAAATCATTAATCCCGCTACAAAGGCTCCCATTTCAATAGAAAGACCGAGTTTAGCGGTAATTAAAGCGACTCCTAAACATAAGGCAATAACGGTGAGGAGAAATAATTCACTACTTTCTGTCTCTGCAATGCGTTTAATCAGTTGAGGAACACACCAACGTCCCATGGCAATAGCAACAGCTAAAAATACCACTACTTTGAGTAAAGCACTGCCTAATGCAGAGCCAATATTAGCAGGTTGATTGAGTGCCGGAAGAATGGCGAGCATTAATCCTAAAGCCAAGTCCTGGGCAATTAAAATGGCTAACATGACTTGGCCATGTATAGTATTGGTTTCGCCTCGTTCAGTTAAGGTTTTGAGAACAACAGCCGTGGAGGATAGTGAGAGAATGGCACCCAAAAAGATTCCTTGAACCGGGGTCTCAGCCCAACCCAATATGGTAGCTAATAAGGCAACTAAGGCAATAGTTATGCCAATTTGGAGGGTACTTCCTTTAATGGCAATATCTTGTACTCGTTTAAGTTCAGCTAGAGAAAATTCAACACCAAGGGCGAATAACAGGAAGGCGATACCGATTTCGGCTAAAGGTTTAATTTGCTCAACTTCGCTCAGGAGTTTAAGACCAAACGGCCCGACGATTAATCCACTCGCTAAATAGCCTAAAATTACAGGTTGGCGCAAGCGATTGGCCAGATAGCCTCCTAGTGCAGAAGCTCCTAAAACGATGGTCAGATCTAAAATGAAGGGGTGTGCTGCTGCCATATACCATTTAAAATATTCTAAATTGTAGAGAGTTGAGTAATGCCACAATATTAACTTGTAGGCACAGCAGCTTGATTTTTTTATGATATTTAAATTCTCTATCTCCTTCTACGCTTGGTGCTAGAAAGTTTGGAAACTGTACCTCTGTATAGAATTAAGATAGAAATAACGGCAAAAGCTAAAGGAAGTAACCCTGCCCATGATTGTACAGAAATTTCAATGAAGAGTTGTTATTCGTTTAACTTCTCCTCGTGAAAAAAGTCTTGGAAATTGTCGTTTTCGTTCCTTTTTACAACCGAATCTTTACCTAGCTGCGATCGCTCTCCTTGCAACGCTAACCGCTAAACTCATTAGCGACAGATAACCTGAAACGAAGCCCAACGCTTGAAGTGATTAGGTGCGATCATCTTCGCTGGTGCCGTAGGCGATCGCTCCAACTAATATTTTGCTGTAGTAGGTACTTATCAGCCAGCATTGGATACAAATCTTCTCCACCAAATTTCATGCGAGGTTGAGCCAGAGCAGATTCCAATGCCCCCAAGTCAAGTACACCCAAAGCACCTCCTGACTGCTGGATAATCTGACGGTGCAGAGTAAGTACTTCGACTAGTGTCAGGTAACGTATCATGCCAAACGTCGATACAATTGGGCATTTTTCTTCAACACGTAGCTGGACGCTTGGACAAATTCGCTCTTTGGATAACTGAGCCAGTCCTCAATGCTTGCACGTAGTAAATCTTCCAGAGAGATTCCGTTTTCCTGCGCTAATTGTTGTAATTTCTGTAATTGAGAGTCTGAAATTTCAATAGTGATGGAAGCCACAGCTAATCCTCTTTGGATGTCAACAAAGTTCTGAGTAGTTCTCTACGAGGCATCATAGCAATATACTGCGATAGCGAAGCGCTACTGCGAAGCGCAGATCGCATCCTTGGAACGCTAACAGCTAAACTCATCGGTCATAGATAAACCTGAAACGAAGCCCAACGCTTGAAGTGAGATGGAAGGTAGGCGCGATCGCACTTACTTTTATTCCTTGGTTACATCACCCTCCAACAGATTAACAAGAAATTCTACTTTACCAAATAATTCATCATAGGTAATAACTTGGACATCATTTAAGCCCATTCTAAATAACTCAAAGGATTTCTTCTTCTGTTGGTTATCTAATTCACTTTGAATATTGCCAATAATTACGATGCATTTAGGATTGAAAGTAGCGAATCTATCTTCTTCTACATTTCTAAGAGCAATATAGTTTTGTAATAAGGAGTTTTTATAATTAGCAATCTGAATTACTGACCCAGACAGTTCACTTGAGATATTGTATACGTCACCTCTATATTTTGAACTTAACAACTTCGATTCAGGTGTCTTTATCTCTATCATAGCTATGTTTCTAGTTAGATTATTCGCACATAAAAAATCAATTATATTTCCACCTCTGTTAGTAATGCTCTTGCCACCCACATAAGCTTTGTCTTCGAGAATGATGACTGGAAATGAGAATAATTGAGCAAATACAAAAGAATGCTGGGCAAGAATTTCTTGCCAAAACTCTTCATTGTCATTTTCTGTATTTGCTTGCCATATCGAAAGAACACTCTTTAGATTACTTAATCCAACTGCTGCATTTAGTTTTTGTAAATCGTCAAAATCCAGATTCTCAAGGGCAGTAACAACCTCTTCTACCTTTGCCGTAGTTGTAACCCAGTCAACTAACCTAGCTATTACATTAATTCCTGCTCTTTGGCTGATCTCTAAAAACGGACAGAGAGTATTTTCATAGATTGATGGTACGATATCTTCTTGAGTAAAGATTTCTATCAACTTAGAGATTGGATTAATTCCTGTCCTTTTTGTTAGCTCTAGGAAGTTTCTTAGAGCTTGTTCAGTTATTTCGGTATCGTCTATGCCCTTTTTCAGCAGCCCTATCTGTTCTTCAAGTCTGCTAGGCTCTGATGAAAAAGGCGTTACGACTGGCATCGCCTTAAAGTTATTTCTTATCCTTCTCAATGTAGATACGGACATTCCAAAAGCTTTTGAAGCTTCTTGCAAATTTTGGTATTCGCTGAGTACTGTGTTAAGTTCATAATTGGCTCTTTCGCGTCCAACTACGTTAGCCCATCTCTCTAAAGCACGTACTCTATTTGGCGCACCAAGTTGTATTCCACCAGGATATGCTTTCCATGCAGCCTGCAAAGCGTCTATGAACGTCCATTTAGGATCAATAATGATGCTCATAAATATTGATCAGTACTATCAAGAATCATTATTCAACCCCACAGAGCGGTCTAAAGCGCTTATCTGTAATGTTATCCTGCACTGTTGCGGTCTAACATCCTTTACCAAGCTATTGTCCAGACACCTCATTCAACCGACGCTCGATCGCATCTAATCTAGCTTCAATAGCCGCTAGCCTGTCTGGTTCCCCTATATCAGCTTGAATACCTTGTGAAATGTACCTCAGCACCAGCCTATTGAGACTGGTGTGAGAACTGTTTAGCTATCTCCGACCGTTGCTTCTTTACTTCAGGGTCTAGCTTGATGCTGAGTGTCATCTTGGTTGCCATCCCAAAAGAATACCCTAACTAGACATCCTTACAGGGTCTTTATCACCCCCATGCAGGATAGGACAGATAATCAGGATAGTTGAATATCCATTGAAAATGACCGCTAAAAAGCAAGACACAGTGGCTCTTAAAGTGACCATGCCCAAAAAGATTCATGAAAAGCTGAAAGAGCTATCAGAGAACCGAGGTATCCCGATGGCTACCTTACTGCTCATAGCTGCCATAGAAAAGTATAACCTGAGTGGTGACCAAAAAGACCCCTAAAAGCAGTCGCAAAGATATCTAATAGATGTAGTTTATGGTACTTTAGCTTCATGTCCTAATGGAGCGTTGATGATGACCCAAGATGACCTGATGGAACTGATTGATGAACTTGGTCTAGTATCGGTCGTTAGCTTGCTGGCGACTTGCTGCCGGGATAAAGCTGAACTTTATCTGAGACAGAGAGGGCGAGGCTCAAATCAATACACAGCTTGGAATAGCAATGCTTTCTTGCTCAGACAGATGATGACTAAACTCCAGCCTACGGGCAATTATGACCCTGACGCCAACCCCACAAGTGACTGACAACGAATGGGTGAATTAGTGGGGATGGTGGGACTCGAACCCACACCCAATCGGTTAAAAGCCGATTGCTCTGCCATCGAGCTACATCCCCATTCTTGTGAATTCCTCGACCTGGATTTGATGCAGGAAGCCTGCGGTTAACAACTGGGCGTTTTGCGATCGCGCGATCGAGGAATGACCCCTTACCCAGGAGTTGAACCTGGCACACCGTCTTTAGGAAAAACAGGTCTGCATCCGGCAGGTAAGGGAAATCCACTGGGAAGGTACTGCCCCTTCTATCGCCGCGTTATCAGCACGGTGCTTCACTTTTCAGCCTCCAGTGGTTAAACGGAAGATGAAGGAATCGAACCCTTACAGGTGTTACCTGTACCCCAGCTTTCGAGACTGGTTGCCATCCATTTAGCGGCATCTTCCTTAAAGCACACCAGGGAACTAATGCCACCCCTGGTTCAAGATTGGAGGAAGGTGGAAGGATCGAACTCCTACGGTTATTAGCCGCACCACGGTGTTCAAAACCGCTTGCCGTCCACTCGGCGGCACCTTCCTTGAGGGTGTCTGAGGAGGCTTGAACTCCCTAATGACCAGATTCACAGACTGGCGTCTCGACCGCTTCGACTTCAGACACCATCATGGAGCCAAGGAGAATTGAACTCCTGACCTCCTACTTGCAAGGCAGGCGCTCTAACCAACTGAGCTATGACCCCATAAATTTGGTGGATACTGGTCAGAATCGAACTGACATCTTCCCGGATGCGAACCGAGCGCTCTACCAATTGAGCTACAGACCCATGTTTTAGTGAATAACAGTTGAATCGAAGACTTTAACCATTTTGTTGTTGATGCAGGATTTCTCGCACAGCCATTAAAATCTCTCCCAATCTATTTTTTCCACTACCATCTTTACCGCACCCCCAGTAGTAATCAATCGGAGAATTCTCAACAATTAATTCATCACCTGTAGCAAGAAGTATTTCGCAAATGTCAGCATGAGTTTTAAACTTCTGCAACACTGCTTGCTGCATGATTCCATCTTTGACCTGTTCCCAATCACCACGCAGGGGGTGAGAGCGATCGCGTCCCATCTTTGCTGCTTCTTTCGGCGTTTTTACCTCCCGGATTTTGTCGAACCAAGGGCGATCAGTATCGATAAATTTCTGTGCTTGAAAGTAATGCTCGCTAGTCGCCCACCAAGCTCCATCAAGCTCAAAACCATGCTGTGAAAAGTTGGAAAAACAGCCGTAGGGTTTTTCGCGAGTGCTGTAAAAGTAAATTGTCATACTATTTACCTATCAATTAGGTGGAGAATAAGGTGCGATCGCACTATCCTGTTCAATTAATATCAGAAGAAGGCAACCTCCTTTTATCTTATGTTTAACAGGAGTGGTAGGACTTGAACCTACAGCAGCCAATTTAGAAGATTGGTACTCTATCCAGTTGAGTTACACTCCCATGATTGGTAGTCCTGACAGGGCTTGAACCTGTGACATCCTCTTTGTAAGAGAGGCGCTCTCCCGACTGAGCTACAGGACTACGGAAGCGGATGATGGGACTTGAACCCATGCGCTGAGACTGGCAGACTCAGATGCTAGCCACTACATCACACCCGCAAGTTTCAAAAGCGGACAACGAGATTTGAACTCGTACCTAAAGCTTGGAAGGCTCAGATGCTACCGTTACACCATATCCGCTTGATTAAAAGAAGTGGAATGCTGACCACTCAGCCAGGTGGAAACCTCAAGGTTTTATGGAACCTACAACCAGAACCCCTGGATTTTATCGAGCTTTAACCTTTATGGTTTGAATGTTAACTGTCTAATCTTTAACGATTGAAGTTTGAGCGTTCAACGTTGAGCTTTAAGCTTTAACATTCATGGTTGATGGAGTTGGACTCGAACCAACAACTTCATGATTGGAAGTCATGCGCTCTACCCATTGAGCTATCCACCAAAACCATAAATTTAGAGATTTTCGAGTGACCAGCAAGCCCATTTTAGTCTGGGATTTCAATCATTTTCCGCGCATTGCTGATAGACAAAACGCGATCGCAAGTTGACTCGAACTGTTCGACGAACGTTACTCGTCTGGCAATTTCTTCTGCCAAAGTAGTTGGATCGAGCAGTTCAACTCCCTCGCGTGCCAGGAAGCTATCGGCTAATGACTCGTACTTCTCCGAAGAAGCATTCTTACCCAATACTTCCATCGCCAGTTTATCCAGTCGTTCCTTCACTCGTGCTTGAGCAATTTTGTACTCCTGGCAGGTGCGAGAATAAGCTGAGGTAATCGTGGCAAGAACTTCTTTGTAGTACGAGATAAAGCTCTTCATTTCAATCGCTTCTGCGACTGTCATCTCTTGTCCTGCAACAGAAACCATCGTCGAAGCGTTAGAGAGAACAATCGCTCTTTTGATGACTCGTCTGCGATCAATCAGAGCATCCACCCTTTGCAGAGATGCTCTTGCTTGCACTGCATGATCGTCTCTAGATTTGAAGCCTGTTGGCACTTTGCCGACTTCAACAACAGCAATTAAGGTGTTATTATCCAAAGCTACTCTTGCTGAATCAATACGCTTTTCCAACAGCGTCAACTCTGCTAGAGCATCCGTAACCGTCATGGTTGTCATATTTTCCTCCTCTCCACTACCAAAAAAGACCTCTAGCATAGCCAAGCAGATGGCGAGACTTGAACTCGCAAGAAGGCTTTACAAGAGCCTCATGTTGCCGTTACATCACACCTGCATAATCAATCAAAGAGCAGGCGGCGAGATTTGAACTCGCATCAGAAGGTTACGACGCTCCTATGCTTGCCATTGCACCACGCCTGCATTTTGGTGGCGGGGGCAGGAGTCGAACCTGCTGATAAGAGGCTTATGAGACCTCCAAGCCTACCCTGGCTACTTCACCCGCATCGCACCAATACCCCTGACTGGGCTTGAACCAGTATCCTCCTCGTTCTAAGCGAGGCACCTCTTTCCGATTGGGCTACAGGGGCATATCGGGATGGCAGGATTTGAACCTGCGACTCCATGCTCCCAAAGCATGGCTTCTAGCCGCTGAATTACATCCCGTTGATACTCCTGGCTGGGTTTGAGCCAGCAACGCGCAAGGTTTAAGCTTGCTGCCTCTTCCGATTGGGCTACAGGAGCATTACTTAGCTGCTCTATCCAAGTGAGAGAGCAGAACTGGGGAGGCAGGAATCGAACCCGCGATTTCCTGATCCAAAATCAGGTGGCTTTGCCAACGTCGCCTACTCCCCAATGAGTGGATGCCGGGACAGGGCTTGAACCTGTATCTCAGATTTCAGAGAACTGCGACTTGCCTATTCGTCCACCCGGCAATAAATGGCTGCCCCAGTAGGACTCGAACCTACAACCTCCGCGTTAACAGCGCGTAGCTCTACCATTGAGCTATAGGGCAACGACAGCCCCCCAGGTCAGTATCGAACTGACGACCTCTTGATTTTCAGTCAAGCGCTCTCACCAAACTGAGCTACCGGGGGAGATTTCAACGGAGAGGACAGGATTTGTTCGCGTTAGCGTTCTCGGAGAGTACCTGCGTTAGGTAAAACCTAATCAGACTTTCCAAGTCTGCGCCTTAAGCCACTCGGCCACCTCTCCAAGTTGACGAGAGCGGAAGGACTTGAACCCCCACGTCTTCGGTTCCGTAGACCGATGTTTTATCCAGTTAAACTACGCTCTCATTGAATGGCGCGGGGACTGAGATTTGAACTCAGATCATCGATTTTGGAGATCGAGATGTTGCCACTTACACCATCCCCACATACGATTTGAACTTTGAATCCAAAATCTGAAATCCAAAATTCAAAATCGAATGGGCCGGGCAGGATTCGCACCTGCAACCAAAAAAGGACGATTTTACAGACCGCTGCCCCACAAGCTAATAGGCGGGCCGACCCAGGTAAAAAGGCGGAGAGGACAGGACTCGAACCTGCAATGGGTTACCCCATGCTTCCTTAGCAGGGAAGTGCTTTCAGCCAATTCAGCCACCTCTCCAGATAACCCCAAGGAGATTTGTTCGCGTTAGCGTTCCCGAAGGGTACTCCTGTCTCCGCCTTGAGGGGGCGGCGTCCTAACCACTAGACGATGAGGCTTTATTTATCAGTAGGAGTAGCAGGACTTGAACCTGCGACTAGTCCCTTATGAGAGGACTGCTCTACCTCTGAGCTATACTCCCAAACAACGACCCCAAGGGGATTTGAACCCCTGTCTCCGCTTCGACAGAGCAGCGTCCTAACCACTAGACGATGGAGCCTTGTGTACTGAATGGGAGTAGCAGGGATCGAACCTGCAACCATACGGTTAAGAGCCGTCTGCTCTGCCAGTTGAGCTATACTCCCATGCACCAGATGATTAGCAGATTGAGAGGTCGAGGTGGGATTTGAACCCACGAATAAGAGCTTTGCAGGCTCCCTCCGTAAACCGCTTGGATACTCGACCTCGTTCATCAATCTGATAGCCCCAACGGGACTCGAACCCGTGTCTTCTGATCGAAATTCAGAAATCCTTGACCGCTAGACGATGGGGCCATTGGGTGGGAAAAGGAAGATTTAAACTTCCATAATTGCTGTTGAGCGGGGCTAACCGGACTCGAACCGGCGACCTTTGCCGTGACAAGGCACTGCTCTAACTCTCCTGAGCTATAGCCCCAGGACTCAATCAGCAATTCCCACTATTTATAGGTCTTGATTTTTGGGAGCGTAGTAGATGTTAACCCTGACCTCTTTTGTAAGAGGAAATCAACGGTTGTACAGAACAGATTAGAGATTACTCTGTACAAATTACAGTTGAGCTACGCTTCCCTTCAAGACCTCTGTGCCTATGGCTGTCAGCACAGATTAATGAATTAAATGGGTGCTTTCTTATTTAGTTTTCAAGGTTCAGTAAAAAAATAGAAAGATTTAGGGTAAAAACCGACGTTCTAAGTGATATATCTGTCTGATATTGTGATAGCGAACGTTGGTTTGGATTTGATTGATGTGTTCAATAGACCGTTGTTCTTGCGCTCTTTCAGGTTTTCTAAAAGGAGGCTTGTTTGGTCTGTTGTTTAACTCTCGCCGTTGTCTGCGTTGACCGGGGAGCCGAATGATTAGTAACAACATGGTGATATTAAGTTAGAGTTTTTAGCTCCGTTCTTTGCTCCACTACATTTATACTACATAAATACTACAAGTGGTGTCAAGGGTTTTGGAAAAGTTTTTTTGGAATTCATCAAAGCCTTATTAATACTGGGATTAAGCGAGAGGAACTAGCCAAGAGGTGATAGATTGCGTGCCGCCTAGCCTTGGGCTCACTTCGCTAACGGCAGATCGCAAATTAATATCTATGTGACTTAACTACTCTCCCGTTAGTCTTCGTCGAGAATCACTAAGCTGTCACGCATTTAATTTGCATATAGTCAGCAGCTAGGATGCTTGCCAGCCTTATATTTTCCCATTTTGACTTTTGAATTGCTTAGCACAGTCACCAGGAAAGAGAAGGTAGCATTTAACTTGTGCTACCTCTCCAATGGAATTGACTGGTGATTAGTTTGGCGGCTTTAGTTAGGGAAGACAGCGAGTTTGGATTTGAGTTTCTTCCCAAAGTTTAATGAGGAAGAATTCAACGGCATAAGACAAAGATGCTACAAAGACTCCTTCAATACCGTCCGAACTCGATGTCATCCAAGTTCCCTTGAGCGTCACCTCAATATATTCGGCATCACACAATGATATTGCGATCGCATCTTCACCTTCTTGATGCCGTTCTAGATGACGCAGTTGTGGGATGGCGGCTGGCAGCAGAAACGATGCTGTGCTGGGTTCGACGCAGAGATTTGTACCCGCTCTCAGCGCCAGAATCACTCGTGCCGTGACCCATTCCTCAAGGGGTTGAGCCAGACGCTCTAAGTAAAAGCCATTTTCGGTGTAAGTGAGTTTCAGCATCAGCTATATCTCCTGCCTCTCCAGGTTTACTTGCTGTTCACGCCAGAACTGCTCCGCGAAGGCAATAGCCGGGTGCATTGGCGCTTTCGGTTTGGTGCGTAATGTCATTCCCGCTTGCTGGGGAGTGCTATCGCCTTTTCGGCTATTACACCGCTCACAAGCAGTAACTACGTTGTCCCAAGTGTGTTTTCCGCCTTTTGACCGAGGAATTACGTGATCTAGTGTTAACTTTTTAGTACTCCCACAGTATTGACAAGTGTGCTTATCTCGTCTTAAGACTTCCCGTCGATTCACAGGAGGGACTTTCCAAACTCGCTCCGTATCATTAACAGTCAAGCGAATTTGTTCGGGTACAAACAACACCACACTGGGTGAATGTATGCGATAACCTTTGCCACTGGCGAAATCTAAAGGCTCGGCTTTCCCCATCACCAAAAGGGTGATCGCTCGCTTAATGTTGACTCGACTAACGGGTAGGTAGTTTTTGGAGAACACCACCACGGATTGCCTTAACACTTCAGTTGCGCTTGTCACCGTTTGCCTCCTCATACTAAAAACCCCCGCTTCTCGTTGTTTAGGAGCGGGGGTTGGGTGAAACCTCTAAGTCTTTTTGTCCTATATGGGTAAGGCGTTTTTTCGCCTGTACCTCCCGCTGCTGATATTAGGTTGTGGATCGTCAACGCCTAGAAAACTTCCGGCGTCTTTATTAAATTGATTTCCAATCTCGGGTTGATGCTGTTGTCGCAAGCTATATCTGCCTTCATGCGAAAAATCCACCCGCGATGCCGTTGAGTACCAACCTCGGAGGGCAGTTACTTCAGAGCATGGGGTGGAAAGTGGTAAATGAAGGCTCACAGAATGTCGAATTAGTAAAGATGGATTTGAAAGCTGACTTTTACATACTACACTGGTATTACAAACATGTCCATATCTTTGGAGGAAAAAAAATGATGCGTACACTCACCAGAACTGCAACCACAGACATGGAAGTGACTAGCATCCGTTTAGAGAGAGAATTGAAAGAAAAGCTCAAAGAACTCTCTGGTAATCAAGGATATCAAGCACTGATTCGAGACGTACTCTGGAACTATGTCCAGCAAAAATCCGGTGATTATCGCCCTGAATTTTCTGAGTCTGATATCCGAGCGAGCATAGAGGCAATAGCGCAACAAGAAGAACGCTGTGTACTTACGGGCAAGTTTATTCGACCACAGGAGAGGATGTTATTGGGGTTAACGCTCACTGGCGATATGGTTCCCCTCAGTTTAGAAAGTTTGTCCCAAAGTTAGTACTTTATCGGGCACCTCGATGTGGGGTGCCCATCTGTTTTTGTATCAAAGTAAAACTTTATAGAATTTTTATACTATTGAATTGCGGTCTAATCGGAAACGGGTTTTAAGGGCAAACGGACTGTAAATATTGTTCCGATTCCTATTTCACTTTTGACCGAAATCTGACCATTGTGCAAGTCTACACAACGTTTAGCGATCGCTAATCCTAAACCTGTGCCAGAAATCGTACCGACATTGCTACTACGGTAAAACGCGTCAAATAGTTTGGCTTGGTCTTTTAAAGGAATACCAATTCCTTGGTCTTGGATGCGAAATGTGACCGTATTGGACTCAAAAACTAAATCAAATTGAATATTTTCTCCAGTAGGAGAGTACTTAAGCGCATTAGTTAGTAAATTAGCCAAAATTTGCCGCAAGAGTGTTTCATCCAAATAAGCCTTCTGTGGGGTGCCTAGGCATAAAAACTGGATAGGGTGTTCATCTCCTGCCATGAGTTGGAATTCTTCTAGCAATTCGCTGCAAAACGAGACAATATCTAGCTGTACCGGATTAAATTCCAGCTTTCCTGCCTCCGCTTTACTGAACATCAGCACATCATTCACCAGTCGAGTCAGACGCTCAACGGAGCTTTGAATGCGCTGGAAATGGCGTTGTTTTTTCTCCTCAATCCAGTCTTGGCCGTAATGCTGAAGCAACTCTGAGGAAGAGAGAATAGTTGCCAGTGGAGTGCGATACTCATGAGAAACAACGGAAATAATACGCGACTTCAACTCACTAAGTTCTTTTTCTTGAGCTAACGCCTGACGTAATTCTTCTTCTAAGCGTTGACGTTGTGAAACTTCATTTTGTAGAGATTGATTTTTAGTTCTTAACTCATTTGTTTGTTCAATTACTCGACACTCAAGTTCTTCATTAAGCCGTTGTAATTGCTCCTCACTTTGGCGTAGTTTCTTCAAAGTATGGCTTCGCTCGATGGCGTAACGAATTGCACGAATTAACAAGTAACTATCAATCTTTCCCTTAACCAAATAATCTTGTGCCCCTTGTCGGAGTGCTTCTAATGCAAGAACTCGATCATTAAGTCCCGTCAAAACTACAATAGGCACATCTGGCGCAGAGGCATGGGTTTGGGTAACAGTGGGTAATCCTTGCTTGTCAGGTAAGGACAAGTCTAAAAGGATGACATCAAATTGATTATCCTGCAAAGCTTGCAGCGCATCTTTGAGCCGATCAAAATGGACGAGTGACCACTGAGTTTCTTCGGCTTCTTGGAGAATTTCTTGTAGCAAGTCGGCATCCGCGAGGTTATCTTCGACCAGAAGAATTTTAATCGCATTAGCTGTAACTACATGATGACATCGGGATGCGCTGTTCATAATAATTACTCCGATGGCAGTTTAACCAATGCCAGCCAAAACTGTTCAATCAGTTTCACGGCTGAGATGAATTGCTCTAGGTCAATCGGTTTAGTTATATAGCAATTAGCATTCAGCTCGTAAGTTTTCAAAATATCTCGCTCGGCTGCTGAGGTAGTTAAAACAATAACAGGAATGCGTTTTAAGCTCGGGTCTGCCTTGATTTGGGCTAAAACTTCTCGGCCATCTTTCTTTGGTAAGTTGAGGTCGAGTAAAATTAAATCGGGACGAGGAGCATCGGCATATTTACCTTGTCGGCGGAGAAAGGCAAGAGCTTCCACTCCATCAGCAACCCAGTGCAAGTTATTAATCACTCGACCATCGCTGAGTGCTTCTTCTGTGAGATCAGCATCACTTTGCGAATCTTCTACGAGTAAGATATCAACAGGTTTAACAATCATAACTAGCTTGAAAATAGGGGTCAGGAGTCAGGGACTGTCTAATGTTTTGGAATTGTAAAGTAAAAAGTTGTACCCACATCTAAGGTTGACTCTACCCAAATCTGGCCTCCATGACGCTCAACAATTTTCTTACAAATAGCTAAACCAATACCCGTACCTGGGTACTCTTGGCGTGAATGTAAGCGCTGAAAAATGACAAAAATGCGCTCAAAATACTCACTCTCCATGCCTATACCGTTATCGCGCACTGAAAACAACCATTCGTCTCCCCGTTGTACGGCGGAGATATGGACATGGGGGGGTTCTTTTCGTCGAAATTTTAGGGCATTACCGATGAAATTTTGGAATAATTGAATGAGTTGAATTTCATCTCCCATTATGATAGGAAGAGGGTCATGAGTGACTCGCGCTTGATGCTCTGCGATCGCAATCTGTAAATTTTTCAACACATGATTCAACACTTGTTCACAAGCCGTAGATTGTAAGGCTTTGGCTTGTGTTCCGACTCGTGAAAATTCTAGCAAGTCATTAATCAACTGTTGCATCCGAGTAGCACCCTCCATGATGTAACCGAGGTACTTATCGGCTTTTGCATCGAGGTTATTTTGGTATTTCCGGGCTAGGAGTTGGGCATAACTATTGACGGCTCGCAGAGGTTCTTGTAAATCATGGGAAGCGACATAAGCAAATTGCTCAAGTTCCCGGTTCGAGTACATTAAATTGGCATTGGCTTCCTTGAGCTGGGCGGTTCGCCGATACACTCGGTCTTCTAATTCTTCATTAAGCTGCTTGAGGGAAGCTTCAGCTTGCCGACGTTCGCGAGTTTCTTCCACAATGGCGCAGTAGACTAAATAAAAAGCCATTAAATTGAGGAATAAACCTACTGAAAATGTTAAATGTCCTCGATTAACCGTTTCCTCTCTCGTCCTAAACCAAGTTTGTAATTGCTCATTACTGTCTTCCTGGATCTCCCGGATAATGTTTCGGATCTGATCCATTGTTTTTTTGCCGTGATGGGTCAAAATCACGGTTTTCGCAGAGTCCAATCCTTGTGTATTTTTTAAATCAATCGTTTTTTGAAGTTCGGTTAGTTTTTGTGTAACAAGAAATTCAAGTGTTGTGAACTGTTTTTGTTGGTTTGGGTTGGCTTGGGTGAGTTGTTTGAGTTCTTCGATTTGAGGTTTTATAGTCGTTACCGCAGAGTTATAGGGTTCTAAATAAGCTTCTTGCCCCGTGAGTAAGTAACCCCTTTGGCCTGTTTCTGCATCTTTGGCGGTTGAGAGAATACTTTCTAATTTTTGGAGGATTAATCGGCTCTCTGCCACCCGTTGAGTACTTTCTTTTTGCTTGATAAAGCTCCAATAAAAAAGAATATTGAGTGATACTAAAATAATGGATGCTAAACCCAACATCATGCTGGTTCGTTTCTCAATCGACCAGGTGCGAGGGACTAACCTGCTCAACGGTTGCCGCACTGTGGATGCAGCACTAAGGGGAGAATCAGGAGAGAAAGAACATTGCTGATTATAGTCTAGTCGTTCTATTGGCTTCGATTCTTTGCTTGTTTTGGGTGGAAGTTGAGCTGAATTTTGCTTAAGTTTGGGATCGTTCACCGGATTTTCCCTTAGAAACGCTTGCCGATGACGTTGTTGCCTTGTCGGGCAAAACGTTCTTGATTCTTCATTGTTATCATGCTTGTTGAACAGTGTTCTCCGGGAAATTACTGAATTCTAGAAATACGGCTAGCAAACTCCCTAATATCTGCTCATGAGGGTAGGCCCAGAGAAGGAGTTGATATTGATGGGAATTTGGATCATACAATCATAAGAACTGCAACTATCTTTTGAGCCGCCTATGATTGCCCAAGACACCCAATACAACTGGAAACCCATCCTCAAGCAATTTGAGGCAATTGTGGGAAAAGATGGTGTGGTACGCCGAAAAGAAGAATTGCTCACCTATGAGTGCGATGGTTTAGCTAGCTACCGCCAACGTCCGGCCTTAGTCGTCCTACCGCGAACCACTGAACAAGTGGCAGCCGTGGTGAAAATTTGTGACCAACACCAAATCCCTTGGGTCGCACGGGGTGCTGGAACCGGTTTATCAGGGGGAGCTCTGCCGACCAAAAATTGTGTGTTAATTGTCACCGCTTTGATGAAGCGAATCCTAGATATTGACCTGGAAAATCAGCAAGTGGTGGTACAACCCGGTGTGATTAATAATTGGGTCACGCAAGCGGTTAGCGGTGCTGGGTTTTACTATGCGCCTGACCCCTCTAGTCAAATTATTTGTTCGATTGGGGGTAATGTGGCGGAAAATTCAGGGGGCGTTCATTGCCTCAAATACGGCGTCACCACGAACCACGTTCTAGGATTAAAATTGGTGCTTCCTGATGGTTCCATTGTGGATGTTGGGGGGGCTGTGCCAGAAATGCCGGGTTACGACCTGACGGGGCTATTTGTGGGTTCTGAAGGAACGTTGGGGATTGCTACAGAAATTACTCTACGCATTCTCAAGACACCAGAAGCAATCTGTGTGCTTTTGGCTGACTTTACCACCATTGAAGAAGCAGGTGCTGCAGTTGCCGATATTATTGGTTCTGGGATTATTCCAGCAGGGATGGAAATTATGGATAATCTCAGTATTAATGCCGTAGAAGATGTGGTGGCAACAGGGTGTTATCCCAGAGATGCGGGTTCTATTTTATTGGTGGAATTAGATGGCTTAGAGATAGAAGTGGCAACGAATAAACAGCGTGTGGCTGCACTTTGCCAGCAAAATGGAGCACGCAATATTACAACCGCCAGTGACCCAGAAACTCGCTTGAAATTATGGAAAGGGCGTAAAGCTGCATTTGCCGCCGCAGGCCACATGAGTCCGGATTATTTTGTGCAAGATGGTGTTATTCCCCGGACTCAACTAGCAAGTGTCCTTAAGGAAATTGAAGCATTAAGTGAGAAATATGGCTATCAAATTGCCAATGTATTTCATGCCGGTGATGGTAATCTTCATCCTCTCATTCTTTATGATAATTCCGTACCGGGTGCGCTTCATACAGTAGAAGAGTTAGGGGGAGAAATTCTTAAACTCTGTGTGAAAGTAGGGGGGAGTATTTCTGGAGAACATGGCATTGGTTCCGATAAGAAGTGCTTTATGCCCGATATGTTTACCGAAACTGATTTGGAGACAATGCAATGGGTGAAGCAGGTGTTTAATCCGAAAGGATTAGCGAATCCAGGTAAAATTTTTCCTACCCCTCGGACTTGTGGAGAATCTGCCAAGGCTCAAAAGGTAGGAGATTTTAAGGGAGTTGATGTTTTTTAAGGTTTTTTTAAACCTATTCATACGGTCAGAGGGTGGGCAGTGTCCACCCTCTTTTTAGGATTAAAATCGTCACAAAACTCAATCGTTAGTAAGGTTTTGATTATTATCCTGTTTATACTCTAAAACAATTCGTGGACGCATTTTTAAAATTGAGTAAATATTGAAAGCACTCAATAATACCAACACTACTATTCCTACAACTAATAAACCCCATCTTCCTCCAGGTGCAGAGTCTTGAATTGCATTGCCTGTCCCCTCTAAGACTTTCCCTACAACCCAGAAACCACTCTTAACTACTAATTCTGTTCCTCCAGACAAAACATCACCTACTTTCTCAACTCCAAATGACCCAACATCTTTAACTGTACTTACTGTGTGATCTGCTGTCTGCCCTATAGCGTCTGTAATAGATGATGTTGTTTTACTTGCTAAATGAGTTGTACTAGAAGTCACATGACTGACGGCTTTACCTGTAGCTGATACTGTTTCTTGAATCAATGAACCACTGCCTTGTGCTGCTTGTCCTACCGCTTCAGTTACTGCTATCTTACCTGCTATTGCTTTCTCGTTAACCGATGCAGCAACGTGGCCTACAGACTTTGTGGTTTCAACCACTGCACTATTGACGCCTTCTTTTACCGATTCAGCAACTTGAGTGACTGATTTCCAAGCCATAAACATTAACCTACATCAAGATGACTGAATAAAGCTTAATTTTCTCTACCCTAAGCTAGCATCCGAAAATACCTCAGTTTTATGAAAAGTCTTTAATTTTTAGTTCAGTAAATATACGGTTTTAAATGAATAGAGACTCAGCTAGGGGTAGCCTTTTGCTAGGAGGGAGTGTAGTTTCATTGAGCAAAAAAATGGTGTAGAGGTAGACCAGTGATTGACGATGGAGTTGTTCCAGGTTCAGTGTCCTATCGCTGATGGGGCATTTAGACTATCCAAATTCTATAGTTCAAGTACAAATAATAAGTAACTCATAAAATAACAATCCCCCGGACACTATTCCGGGGGAAAAATTAAAAATCTCATCACTCCAGTGTTCAGATAAAGTGATTATTGCTGCTCCAAGGCAACAGAATTCTCAGGCTGAACCGTAACTGTTCTCTCCAATTCATTGGAGTCTCTAGGACTGAAGATAATAGCACCTGTCGCAAATGCGGAGGCAGCCATTACCCAAATCAAAATCTGGCAAAAATTATGGGAATAATCTGAGTTGTTCATAGTTGGTATTCCTTATTTCTTTTGTAACCAAGCTAAATTTGTATTAGACGCTTCCGTATATATATGTTGAGCAATGTACCCCACAGGAAAGCCAACAGCCAAACCAACAATTAAAGCACTAAACAGGATGTAAGCAACATTCCCGCTAGAAGTTCTTCTGATTCTCCTGAGTCTTCTCATAAAAAGTACTCTCGTTTAAAGAAGGTTTTAAAGGATTGATTTATTCTTATCAAATCCTAAAAAGCAAAAAAAAGCTTCCCTCTATTTACTTATTTCATTAGGAGAATTAAATTTATTTAAACGAATTGCCTTCTAATGCTTTTGAGAGATTAAACAAAATTCAACTTGATTACGCTAAACGGTTGAGTCAGTAGAAATTTATCCCTAACCTCGTTGATTGACTCTAATGGTTCAGAATCAACAAAACGCTTACCCAGTGAGCATTTGAATTTTGAGGTGCTGGGTTTCCTCAGATGGATATAGTAAAATGCGTGCGAAAGCAGCGCTACGTATAGGGGAAAGACGTTGCACGAACGACGCTCTACCTAGTGGTAGAACTGCAATCAGAGTGCTGCCAATTCCTCAATCAACAATCTTCGAGCTATCCCTAACAAATCTGATGAAAATCCAGTGGAATACCCTACTTATCTCTTTTAGTCTCCTGCTACCAACGTCAAATGCAACTGTATTAGCGCAATCGCTGACAACGCCTGAATCAGAGGCTCCCACTCCTCATTATTTGGAACCTCAACCTATTTCCAATCCAGCCTTGCCTACTGTTGAGGGTATCCCTATACCATTAGACGAAACGCTTCACAAACCAGGCTGGACTATTCCCACTGATACAGTCGTTACTCAAGAAGCACCCGCCGACACCTCAACCGAAAAAGAACCCTACGTTATTCCTGACGTGGTGCCAACACCAGAGGAAGCGCCGACACCGACTCCAACTGAGACTCCTGAAAATCCGCAAACCACTCCAGAATCAAACTCTGAAAGTGAATCTTCAGAAAAGACTGAAACAAAAGAACCCCAACTTACTCCTGAAGAACTCGCACGGCAACAGAAACTGATTGAAGCTGACCAACTCTTTATGAGTGGTCAACTAGAAGCCGCACAAAAACTTTATCGTGAGGCTAAAGAGCCTTTTGCCACACCCGTAGAAGTCAAGGCACAGCCTGAACCCGTTTATGACCCGACCCAGCTTCCTGCCGCCGCTTCCGTATACTGGCGAATGTCCGGAGAGGGTTTAGAGCAAAACTTGGAAACTAAGATTTTTGTGCCGCTTGAGTCACTTGTGGCGGAGTTTCCAGAATTTATCCCCGGTCATTTACGCTATGCTCAGGCACTCAAGGATTATGACCAATCGGAAAAAGCATTAGAAGTATTAGAGCGAGCGAGTATCCTGTATCCCAAAGAGCCGGAGTTGCTCAAGGCCACCATTGCGGCAATGGGAGAGCATAAAAAATGGCTAGAGGCATCTTTGGCTGCTCGCCAATTTGCATTACTTTACCCTGACTATGCTCAAAGTGGTGAATTTGTCAAGTTAGCTGATGAAAATTTAGAGCGCTACAGAAATCATATTCGCCAAAAAACACGAGGAAATGCGATCGCAAATGCTATCACGGGTGTTCTGGGATTTGTTGTCACCGGCAACCTATTTGGCCCCATTTCAGCGATTGACTCCACCGTGATGTTGCTACGGGGAGAATCAGCCGTGGGTGAATCGGTTGCCAAGCAAGCCAAACGATACTTACCCATCATGGACGATGAACAGGTTGTAAATTATGTGCGTGAAGTAGGCGATAAACTAGCCCATGTAACGGGACGAGATGATTTTAAATACGAATTTTATGTCGTGATGGATGACCGACTCAATGCCTTTGCCTTACCCGGAGGAAAGGTATTTGTGAATGCAGGTGCCATTCTCAAGACGAAATCTGAAGCGGAGTTAGCCGGTTTACTGGCTCACGAGTTAGCCCATGCAGTATTGTCTCACGGGTTTCAGCTTGCAACTCAAGGCAATCTGATTGCCAATATTACCCAATATGTACCCTTAGGAGGGACGGCGGCCAATTTAATTGTTCTCGATTACAGTCGAGATATGGAGCGTCAGGCCGATGCTTTGGGTACACGAATTTTGACATCCAGTGGCTATCCGGCTGATGGACTGCGTAACTTGATGGTGACACTAGACAAAGAAGAACGCAATCTTCCGATTTTTGCATGGCTTTCCACCCACCCCAACACCCAAGAGCGAATTCGCAATATCGAAACATTGATTCAGCGCAATGGTTACAACCGTTATACCTATGAAGGAGTAGAGCGACATTTGCAAATCCAAAAGCGAGTCGCGCAACTTTTAGAAGAGTACGAAGAAGGCAAGAAGAAAAAATAAGTCCGATGAGAAACCCGATTTTACTATCATTAGATTAATTGACTGTTTTGATATTCAATTTATGTGTTGTGGGATGGGTATCCAGCCCGTTCCCGTGGGTGCATCCCATTTTTGTAACGTGACATCTTGCACTATTGTCAGCAACATTTCATTGTAGGGTGTGTTAGCGTAGCGTAACGCACTCTTATTCGAGACTTTGGTGGCTTACGGGTGCGCCTAACCCACCCTACACAAGCCCTATTGCAATTGGTGCAAGGCTCTCCATGAACTATCCACACGAGCAAAGAATGAAAATTTTTTCTTCTAACTCCTAATTTCTGACTTCTGACTTCTGGCTTCTGCGGATACCCCGTGTCAGTCAAAATCAGAAACGTTTTGAATTAAATCTATACAGTTCTACCCCATTATCAGGGTTAAAGGAATCCTTATGTGTGCTTATCAGCTTCAGGATTTAAAACCGCGCTACCAAGAACTTTTTGCAAGCTGCCAAGTAAGAAGTAGTTGGCTTGCTCACATCCAAGAGTTGGCTCAAAAAATTGTCAGTTTGCGCCCTCAATACTACCAAGCCATCCAAGACCAAACGTCCGTACCTTGGTGGTTCATTGGTATTCTGCACTATCGAGACTTGGGCTTTAATACCAATAGCCACCTCCATAATGGTGATCCTCTCATCGGGCGTACTGATCATGATCCCGTTGGTCGCCCCGTAGCTAATCCAGCCAACGGTTTTGCTTATACCTTTGTAGAAAGCGCCGTAGATGCTCTACGCTACAAAACCTACGACACCACTCAAGACCGCTCGATTGCAGCATGGCTGTGGAGATTTGAAGAGTGGAATGGATGGGGGTATGCGATGCGAGGGATGAACTCGGAGTATCTATGGAATGGGACAAATCACTTTGGTTCTGGAAATAATCAAGGTCTATTTATTGCCGATTATGGAACGGTAGGGACGCCAAAAGCGGTTGGCCAGTTTGATGCCAATGCTAAATCTTCACAGGTTGGGGCGGCGGCCATTTTATGGTACTTCCATCACAAAGCAATGCTGGATTATGGGATTGAAGAAGCACCGACCCAGACACCAATGGCACCACCAGACTTAGCCCATATAAATCTGTCTTTTGTCCCTAACGGGCTAAATGGAGCGAATGGAGCTGTTCATGAGGTAGCACCGTCTACGAATGGCACCCATAACGCCATCGCGATGCAGGAGCCACCGGCTGTTGAGCTTTTGGATGTGTTCAAGTACTACCAAAGATTACCGCATCAACAAGCAGCTCTGGAATGGCTGCAACAACAGCAATCCCCATCGGTTTTAGCTGAATTTACCCGTCGCTGGCAAGAAGCTAGCGCCCAGGTTGTAACACCGTTCCAATATCCAGCACCAACCATCAGTAATGTCTCACCCGTGGGAACCCCCCCAACCTCTGCACCGGAGATACAGCACGTTGCGCCTGAACCCCTTACTCTTGAACAACGAATTATCGCTTATTGCGAAGAGAAGAACTACATCATTGACCGGGGGGTAGGGGAAAAGAACATCATTTATATAGAAGGGATGTATCCTGACGGCACACTCAACGATGATGCATTTAACGCTTGGAACGATACCCGCATGGTGATTGAGTTTGTGGAGGATGTACCCAAAATCATCGGGAGATGGGAAGCGACAACAGAGCCAGGACAATATTACACCATGCGTCCCATGAATGCGGGAGGAGCGGCTCGCATTGAGTTTGGTCAATATAAGGCTTGGATTGTGGGAATACACCTGAATAACCACGAAGCATTAGTGCAGGTGGCACCCCTGACCGTTTGTCGAGATTTAAATAAAGATGGCAAGAGAATCAATGACCGTAGGGAAACAGGAAACTTTGGTGTTAATCAGCATTGGGGGGGTGATGCACCCAAAAACGACATTGGCCGCTGGAGTGCGGGCTGTTTAGTAGGCAGAACCCGTGACGGCCATCGGGAGTTTATGAAAATTATCAAGCAAGACCCTCGATACCAACGTGATAGGGGATATGTGTTTCGGAGTATTGTAATTCCAGGAGACGATTTGTTTGGGCGTTTTCCTGCTGGCTAAAATTAAGGACTTGTAGATTAGAATGCTGGCAATTTTGCAAAAAGCTTTCGTTTGTTTCTCTTGAACAGGTACTTAAATAAATTGTCACTCCTAAGACAGATGAATGGTAAAACTAAAACTGATAATAGAAGTAAAATTTTCAAAGTATACTTTGGCACATAGCCCATGCTTAGATAAACTATAGATGATGCACTCAGTTTTTTCTTGCAATGCTTGATGTTGTTCCAGAGATCGGGAGTGCTGAAATAGCAATGAAGCTAGGTCTACTGGGACTGATAGCTATACTTGCTTTTATCGGTAGTCTTTCGCTGCCTCGATTATTGCAATCAGTGTTCAATCGTTTCATTTCTTCTCCAATCACTGAAGTCTATCAAAAAATTGTGAAACCTTATGAAAACTTACTCTGGGTTTTCATTTCACTATTTTTTATTGACTTGACATTATTGTTGATTTCAACCAAAGATGAGCTGAGAGTTATAGAGGTTCCAGTCAGCTTAACTTTAGCGATTGTTGGAAGCTGGTTAGGTTCTCGTTTCTTTAAACAATTTTTTGATGCCTATCTTTTGGATGCGGCAATTAAAAGTGGTCGGAAGCTAAATAGCGAACTACTGATTCTCTCTAAACTCATTGCCAATTCCTTAATTATTGTCATTGCTATTATTCTTTTTGCCCAAACGCATCAAATTAATATCTTAGGATTACTGGCTAGTTTAGGCATTGGTGGGTTAGCGGTTGCTTTTGCAGCACAGAAAACCTTAGAACAGTTACTCGGTGGAATTGTGATTTATGTAGATCGTCCTTTTGTGGTAGATGACTACATTGGATTACCCGATGGTACATTTGGTCGGGTGGAATCAATTGGGTTACGTTCGACCAAAATTCGTACATCCGGGAAAGGAACTTTGATGGTGGTTCCCAATAGTTCAATTACACAAATTAATATTGAAAACTTCACGGGTGCTAAAAAGGTTATGGCACTAATTTATTTGAATTTCTATCAAGAAATTTCCAGTGAAGACCGAGCATTTATTAAGCAAATTATTTTAGGGAGTAGTACGGATATTTTTGGAATTGATAGCCAAAATACAGATATCACATTTCGGGATTTAATGTCTCAAAACGAACTCATTAAAACTCAAGCTCAAATCACTTTTTTTATTTTAGGATCGGGTGAAGTTTCTATGGAACTCCGGCGTCAACTTCTCTACCTTGCAAGTCAGAATATTACTCAAAAATTGCAAGAACATGGAATTGAATTCCAGATAGAAGAACCTACTATTTATGTTGATTCACCCATCACAATCTAGAAAGTATGCCCTATTTGCCAGATATCATTTTAGAGTTTATTCAGCGTGAAGACATTAAATTAACCCTGCTAAGGGTAGCTCTATTTTTACTATGTATCCTTTTGTCCTTGATTATAGGGCGGTATACTCCTAGGTTGATAAAATTTTTGTTCTGGAGATTTTCCCCTCCATCCGTAGCTCAGAACTATAACAGTATCATTGAACCCATCCGAAGATTATTTGTTATTGCAGGTACTTTAATTCTTTTTTCGTTATCCTTAAATATTTTGTATGAATATGAGGCTCTCTATGAGTTTATGCGCTTTTTTATGGATTTAGCGCTGATAGTCAGTCTAGCTTGGTTAGCATCCCGTTTATTTCATCAATTTAACCGTATATATGGAATCGAATTAATCCGCAGATTAGGTCGAGATGTGGAGGATTTACTCCAAGTTGTAGAAACTTTAGTCAATATTATTATTGGATTTATCGCAATTTTAGCCTTTGCTCAAGGCCGTTTTGATTTAATTGGGTTGATGGCAGGATTAGGGTTAGGAGGATTAGCGATCGCATTTGCAGCTCAAAAAACGTTAGAGCAACTTTTAGGAACCCTTGTATTATATTTAGACCGTCCTTTTATTCCCGGTGAATACATCCGTTTGCAGCGATCGCAACAAATACCTGAAGGTTTATTTGGACGAGTTGAATCGATTGGGTTACGTTCAACTAAGGTTCGCACTGCTGCTAAAAGTACATTGTTTATTGTTCCGAATTCCATTTTGGCAAACCTGGAAATTGAGAACATTAGCCGTGGTAAAAAAGTGATGGTATTACTTTATCTAGATTTCCCTAATTTATTAGAAGAACGTGAACAAGCACTCGTTCAGCAAGTAGTGACAGAAAGTACAGATTCATTATTTGGAATTGACCCAGGTAGTACCAACATTGACTTAATGAATCCTAATAATAAGCAAACGACCCGTGCTCGAATTACCTTTTTTATTTTAGGCTCAAGTGAGAATTCTATAGAGCTTAGGAAGCGACTACTAGAATTGGCAAATGATAAAATTTCTAAGAAGTTAATGAAATCCGGTATTAAATTTACGATGCAAGAGCCAACGATTTATGTAGAATCTCCTATACCCATTTAAAATTAAACTTTATTAGGGCAATTTAAAGAATAATTTTCAAATATAGAATCAAGCCTTTGTGAATTTTGCTGTAACTGCTCATTCAACCATTTCTGCTGGGATTTTCCAAGCAAGAGATTCATCATTTTCTTCCAACGCAGGAATCAAGAAATGATAGAATAATGCTCCTATGATCACTACAGATAAAAGGGCAAAAACGGCTCGAACTAATAGCAATAAAAAATTACTAGGCTTTGCTTTTTTCATTGAATTTATTCAAAAATTTAGAGACAATAAATTTAATCGTTAGAAACTGAAATTCCTTGAATCAAGAAGTCAGGAGCCAGTACAAAAAAGTTGCATTTACCTAACCAAAGTTCTAAGTTTTTCTTTTTGAAGGCTGACCTCTTTTACAACAACTGTGTATGCCAATGGCATCATTCACAGCTTATAAGTTTAGGTTTTAGAGACTATTCAGTTAAGGGCAGTACCTGAGATAATTTGAAGATACATAACCTTGGAAAGGAGCAGAAATTGGCACCCAGCCACTGACACCACGGTTTTCAATAGTGACATTCCGTCCCCTAGGTACTACTCCAACAACCGCACTGTTAGCAGAGGGTTCTCGTCGCACATTCAAACCTCCTCTAGCTGCAACTTCGCGACAATTGGCTGGCGCAGGAGATGATTGACAAGGCCCAACAAAATTGGCAAATACATAACCTTGTTCGGGAGCTGAAATTGGATACCAAGGTACGCTAGGATTTCCCATCACCACATTAGAACCTGGGTTTTCAATAACAGTGACATTCCGTCCATAAGGGATGTATCCAATGATACGACTGGTAGCAGTGGGGCTCTGCCGGATATAAACACCATTTCTAGCGACTACCTGGCGGCAGTTATCTGAATTCTGTGCTAGTTGATATCTGCCTTGTCTCTGAAAAGATTTGGGTTGCGAGGTGGAGGGTTGAATGCTTTCTAGCGTAGTCGTACTTGCAGTAGTCGAGGCCGCACTGAAAGCTGTTAAAGCTGGTACTAGTGTAGTAAATGTTACAAATTTTTGTAAGCTATTCCTTCGTTTCATGGTACAAACACTTTTTAATCCAATTTCATTATTGGAAATTATTAAAAAAAAACAAGTTATTGATGGAATTTTAGGGCTGATTTCCAACCTCAGATAGAGTGCCTCTGCTTTAATTTTCTTGATGCAGTAGCCTTTAACACCAATTTCAATTAATCGTGTAATCAGAGGTTCCTAGAATTGATAAATTAAAACCAAAATGGGTAATTCTGGAGGCTGAGGCTAAATTATCAATAAGTTTCTGTTCCACCCATCCCTGGCAAACCAACATCAAGTACAACACTATCGCGTGAGTGATGATGCGCCAATTCTATCGCCTCCAACTGAGAACCTCAATGAGCTGTGGTGCATTTAATGACGATGATGAGATTGGTTCTCCAAGCCTATATAATAAAAAATATTTAACTTCTATCTTAAGTAATAAATCTCCGAGTATACCTTGATACTCAAATACTCCAATACTCCGGTTCGATTTAAGGATTAGTTAACTCTTTGATTTAAATCTCTCCAATTGGATAGATGAAGAAATCCATTAATCACTCGATAATAAGCACAGGTAACTTCCTGATTACTTGCTTACTTAGTATGAGTAAGGGGAAAGATTACCCTACTCTGATTATGATTATTTTTTTGATAATCCAGAAGTTTTGTACTCTAACTTGAGTACATTCCCAAAAATAAGTTTTCTTGTTGCTTTCGAGAATGTCAGGAATGAATTGTTACTTCCTACTACTCTAAAATCCTATTGGAATAAGAAATTGTAGAAAAAACGTTAATAAATAAGGGAGGTTTTTATGAAAAAGTCAGTTGGGTTAGTTAAAGCTATCTGTGGCAGCTTAATTATTGGCGTACCAGCAATTCCGCTAGCTGCAAAAGCACAAATGACTTCTACCTTAGATAAGGTTAATCCCTGTCCTGGAATTTACTATGTAGAACCGTTCAATAGTACGCGTGTCGCTCCTCAAGGGTGTCCCCCGAATACAGCTTCACAGAGTACTCCAACCACTCAGGTTCCTGATCGAGCAGTCATTCGAGATCGGGAAGCTTTCACAGCACCCTTGACTCCCGCACCACCCCCCGCAGGTGTTTCTCAGCCACCTTTACCGGAGGAACGAAGCCAACCGATCGCCAGAGTCATGCCGATGGAAGGTATGGTGAGTGTCAAGCTAAAAAATAACACGAATGCGATCGTTTCTTATGAAGCTGTTGGACATACTCAACGCCGATTTTTAGCAGGTGGAGAGGAAGTAGTTCTGCAAAATTTACCCACGCCAGTTACGATTACAACGGTTCGTCAGGATGAAGGTTTAGTGAGAGTTGCTTCAGTTTCCACACCCGAACAGGGAATGTTAGAGGTTTCATTGCAAGAAGAGACAACCTTAGACGATAACCAAGGTGTACTGAGAATTCAACAAGATGGTGAAGTCTTTTTGAACTAGGCTAAGCCAGACAATTGTTTGAAGTTTTTAAAACCAACCTCGGTGCAGAATTAACTAAGCTGTCAGGTTGAGCAAGAATTAACCTGACAGTGAATAGATAGTTGCCCTGAATTTCTATTCTCGCTTCAATCCTCATTGCAGCAAGATATTGTTCAGTGCGGCGATCGGAAAAATATCTACCCGTTTAAAAAAATAAACCCCTATCTCTAAAGGTGGGTGAGGAATGTAATTGACTCAGTTCTGTAAAAATCATCAGGACATATTCAGCAATAGAAATAAGGAGAATCAAAGAATGATTAAAAAAATCAATTTAAGCAAAGTTAAAGTTGCAACATTGTCGTTAGTTCAAGAAGATAAAATGATGAAGACGGTTTGGAATGCGCGAGCAGCCTTTGTTTTAGCATTAATGGCAATCCTACTTCCCGCTTGCACCACAAACCGACCTGAAGCCACTGTTCCTGAAACTCAACAAAATATCCAAGCAGAAGAAGTGGCCGAAGAAACAAATGAGCTGATCGGTCAAACGGTAACAGTCAGAAGTGAGGTAGTCAGAAGCCTTGGCACCAATGCTTTCACAATTAATGATCAGCAATTTTTAAACCAGGAAGGAATTCTAGTTGTGAATGCTACGGGGCAACCACTTCCCGTGCTTCCCGATGAAGACACAAAATTGCAAGTAACGGGTGAAGTTCGTCAGTTTCTATTAGCGGATGTTGAAAGAGAGTTTGATCTGGACTTGCAACCAGACTTATATACAGAATACGAACGTAGGCCAGCGATCGTTGCTCGCTCCATCGCACTGGCTCCCGAACCTGGCGATGTGACCCGAAATCCCAGTTTATATTACGGCAAACTCATCGCCGTAGAAGCAGAAGTCGAAGAATTAGTCAGTCCAATTGCATTTACCTTGGATGAAGACCAACTCGCTAGCACTCAAGATTTACTCGTCTTAAATGCAACTCCAAGTCAAGCTGTAGCCGATGACGAAAGAGTAGTTGTTACTGGCGTTTTGCGTCCATTTGTGCTCTCCGAATTTGATCGAGACTATGAATTAAATTGGGATTTGACACTACAAAGACAGCTAGAAGCCGAATACACACAAAAGCCAGCTCTCGTTGCTAAATCTGTATACCCATCAGCAGTAGACAACTAAAGCCACAGTGAAACCCAGCTTTATAAAGTTGGGTTTCGTTTCTCAACCCCCTACATAGTTTGTAAATTAAATCAGTGATATTCAATCTCACATCGTTGCCTCGATGGACTTTCGCCTTGGCCAGGTTATGAATATCTTTAAGCAACTTTCTTTAACACTACGAGTTATTAAGCTACAGCGTTTTTTAGGTTCGCTGTTTTATTCCTTCGAGCGAGATCGATGGGAGCATCAATTACCTCGTCCCTCTACTTCTACACCCACTCAAGAACCCGGAAAATTACTTCAAGCTAAAGCCACAGCTAGAGGGGGTTGTTTTTTCTTCGAGCAAATTGAACTCGATATTTGCTTTTTAACTTCGGATTTAGTGCGAGTAGATTGGAAACCTGGAATACCACCAATTCCCTATGGTATCGCTCGCTCAGATTGGCCAGAAGTAGAAACAAAATTAGAAAAAATAGACGAGGGTTGGATATTATCGAGTTCAGGATTAAAGCTAGTCATTGGTGAAGAAGGTAGCTTGAAGTGTTGTCAAACGGACGGATTAACACTGCGGGAAGAACATCCCCCCCAGCGTCAAGGCAACGCCTGGATACACCGGACACGACTACAACCAGAAGAACATATTTATGGTTTAGGAGAACGAGCTGCACCGCTTAATCTGCGGCAGACACCTGATAAAACCTATCAGTTATGGCATTATGATGCAGGCGGAATTTATAGTTCAGGTACTGACCCCCTATATTTATGTATTCCGGTATATCTAGGGTTGCACTCGGTGGGGAGTTACCTCACTTTTTATGAAAATACCCACGCTGGCCATGCCACTTTTAAAGATGAGGCTGAAATCTATTTTGAAGGCGGTGCACTGCGCTATTACCTCAGCATTGGCCAACCCGCCCAACTACTAGAACGCTACACCGAGTTAACCGGACGCCCTCCCCTACCTCCACGTTGGGCATTTGGCTACCATCAGTCGCGTTGGGGGTACGAAACTGAGCAAGCCGTGCGAGACACTGTACTAGGATTCGAGCATCATGATGTCCCTGTCAGTGCAATTCATCTGGATATTGATTGCAAAGACAATTTTCGTTCATTTACCATCGATCCCGATCGCTTTCCCAAACTGCGGGAATTTAACCAAGACCTGATTGCTAAAGGGGTGCGACTGATTGCCATTGTCAACCCTGGCGTGAAAGCCGATCGCAACAGCCAACTGTTTGAAGAAGGACGAGCACAAGAAATCTTTTGCACCTATCCCAACGGCGAACTCGTGCTAGCTCCTGTGTGGCCAGGGATGTGTGCATTCCCTGATTTTACCCATCCCCTCGCTCGCCATTGGTGGAGTCGTCAGTATGAATATCTCCTCGATTTGGGAGTGACGGGGTTTTGGCATGATATGAACGAACCCGGAGTATTTACCCTTTGGGGTGATGCTACACTTCCCCGTCCTACTCGGCATTTTCTGGAAGGCAGGGGAGGCACCCACATCGAGGCACATAATGTGTACGGATTGCTGCAAGCACAGGCAGGGTATGAGGCGCTATCAGAATATCAACCCGAAAAACGCCCTTTTATTGTCTCGCGATCGGGTTGGGCAGGGTTGCAGCGTTATGCTTGGACTTGGACAGGGGATGTAGAAACGAGTTGGCAGGGTTTAAGTCAGACGGTGCCAACGGTACTGGGGATGAGTTTATCGGGCATTCCCTACACGGGGCCAGATATTGGCGGCTTTAAAGGGAATCCCTCGGATGAACTTTACCTACGCTGGTTCCAAATGGCTAGTTTTCTACCCTTTTGCCGCACACATTCTGCTAATAATGTCAAGCCTAGGACTCCCTGGAGCTATGGTGGGCCGACTCTCAAGATTGTCCGGGATTTTTTAAAGCTACGCTATCGCCTGATTCCTTACTTTTATACCCTAGCTTGGGAAGCCACCAACACCGGCCATCCCCCTATTCGTCCCCTATTTTGGCTCGATCCTGATGACTCCCAACTTTGGGATATAGAAGATGCGTTTGCGGTAGGTGATGCATTGCTCGTTTACCCAGTGCTGAAAGCAGGAGTCTATTCACGTCCATCCGTTCTCCCGAAAGGGTATTGGTACAACTTCTGGGATGATTCTCTCATTGAAGGAGCCAACGAAGTGCATTTGGCAGCACCCATCGATCAGATTCCAATCTTAGTAAAAGCGGGAAGTATTCTGCCAATGGAACAAGAGAATCAACTCATCTTGCATCTTTACGCACCCACCCAAACCATCGGTGAAAGGTGTTTGTACAGTGATGCGGGGGATGGATATGGCCAGTGGCGCGTCGATCGCTTTCGACTGGTGCGCGATGAAAACAATTTGGAACTGACGTGGGAGGAAGAGGGAGAGTATCCCTTCCCTTACCAAAGTATTCAATTGCACCTGCATGGTATGGAGTTGCAGCAAGCCAAGATTGATGGCAAAGAAGTAGTTTGTCAGGACAATGTTGTAGAGTACAAGCACATAGGAGAACAAGCCAATAAACCACATCCTTTTAAACAGTGTCTGCTTCAAGGCTATCAAGATTGAAACTGAATCAAATGCAAAAACTAGCTAAAGGAAGATGACACGATTAATTGGAAAATAGTAAAGTCAGCACAACTGTTTAAAATAGCTAAGATGGAGGCAAGATTGTGAGCTTAGGGAAATTGATCGGCTTGCTTGCCTTTGCAGTTTCTCTTTATATTCTGTGGTCGCTACGGCACATCATTTTACTGATATTTGCAGCAGTGGTGTTTGCGGTCGTTTTAAATCGAGTGGTGCGCTGGCTTCAACGCCAAGGTGCCAAACGAGGTGTTGCGATCGCCTTGACTATTATTACCTTACTGGGCATTTTAACAGTTCTCGGTGCAATCATTGGGCCATCTTTTGCTCAACAATTGCAACAATTAAGCAGTCTTGTGCCTACCATCTTAGAAAGACTACGTAACTGGTTTAATTCGCTACAAGGCTTTATTCCACAACAACTGATTAATGTCACTAGTATTGGCGATCTTCTTCCCAGGCTTCAACCGTTGATCACTCGAGTGCTGGACAATGCCTACACTTGGTTTTCTGATTTGCTGACTATTATGCTGCAAATTTTATTGGTTATTGTCCTGATTATCATGTTAGTCGCAAATCCTAAACCATACCGACGAGGTTTGATTCTGCTATTTCCTTCCTTTTATCGTCGGCGTGCTCATAAAATTCTTTCTGAGTGTGAGTCTACTCTCGTCGGCTGGATGGCAGCCACACTGATTAATATGGCTGCCATTACTATAGTTAGCTATATTGGTTTGTTGATTTTGGGTGTACCACTAGCATTAGCCAATGCAGTCTTGGCAGGATTATTAGAGTTTATTCCTAATATTGGGCCGACTCTGAGTGTGATACCACCCATGGCAGTTGCTTTTCTAGCTGGTCCTTGGTGGAAGGGCTTGGCCGTAATTGGTTTATATATTCTAATTCAGCAGTTTGAGGCTTATATTCTAGTCCCTTATGTTATGAAACAACAGGTGGATTTACTGCCAGCAGTTACCTTATTAGCCGTGGTCATTTTTGGTAGCTTATTTGGTTTTTTAGGTGTGTTTCTTGCTGTGCCATTAGTGATTGTTTCTAAGATTTGGATAACAGAACTTTTGGTCAAAGATATATTAAATACTTGGGATAAAAAGGGTAAGGATAAGTTGGTAAACAATTTACAAGATAATAGTAGTAAAATGCATAAAACTTCATAATTGTAGTCAGGTTGTTAATTTAATTTTGTATATAAAAAATATATGAATTACTTTTATGTATTGTAGGAAAAAAGGAGGTTTATATTATGACTAAAGTAACTAAACCCTTGTCTAATCGTATTGCTGTAGTATTCGACTTTGATGATACCCTGGTTCCAGATACTACTGATGCTCTACTAGAAAGTTGTGGGATTGATTCTCAAACTTTTCGCTCTCAACGAATTCAGCCCCTAGTTGATAGCGGTTGGGAGCCAATGTTGGCAAGATTTTACAGCTTTATTCAAGAATCAAAGCGACGCGAACAAAATCAAAAAATTACTAAAGATTATCTGGCCAAATTTGGGCGGGAACTCAAGCCTTTTGAGGGTGTACCGGAAATGTTCGATCGCTTACGGAACTCTGCTCAGGAAGTTCTTCCCGATGTTGAAGTAGAATTTTATATAATTACTTGCGGGATGGTGGATGTTGCTCGTAATACCAGCATCGCCCATGAATTCAAAGCCATGTGGGGGTGTGAATTTTACTATAGTGAATCGGGCGAAATCGAGTTTATGAAACAACTCGTTAGCCATACCGAAAAAACTCGCTATCTGTTTCAACTGGCTAAAGGAATTGACGAACAGGGAAAAGATGGCCATGCTTTTGTCTACCGGGATGTTCCCCCAGAAGAACTGCACGTTCCGCTTACACAGGTGATTTATGTCGGGGATGGAGCATCAGATATTCCTTGTTTTTCTTTAATGCATGAAGAACAAGGGGTGGCCATTGGTGTATATAAAGGAGAGAAAGCTCAGGATTGGGGACAAGAATTGGATATTAGCAGAAGTCAGCGTGTAGCGAATTTAGCGCCTGCTGAATACAGTGAGGATTCAGAACTGATGCGATCGCTCACACTGGCGATCGAGGGTATGTCTAAGCAAATTGCATTGCATAAATTGAGCGTGGGTGAATAGAGGCATGGAATGGTGTGATATCTTGTCTAGCTAATTAATTTAATCAGACTAGTTTGAAGGGCGGGTATGAAGTGAAGAGATATCTGTGAGTCTCGATCAATTGTCGATAAACCCGCCCCTACACCGATCATTGGTGTTTAGCTGGATAGGGAATAACACTGTCTTAAGAAGGTTACAGCTTAGGCAAGATAAACACTGTCTTCCTAAAACTTATATTTGGGAAAGTTTACCTCTTAAACCGATGAGTGAAGAACCGCAGCAAAATTGGCATCAAAAACCCTTAGTTAGACTGCTATTACTGCTTTTACTTCCAGCAATCTTATTTGGTCTATATATGGCGTCTAACTGGTTGGCTTTCCGAAAAGCACCTTCAGTCCCCATAGCTCCTGAAACATCACCAACAACAGGTTAAGTGGTGCTGCCGTCAATAAGCTGTGGCAGCTCAGTACTTATCTTTCAAAGATATTTTCTAAGCCTCAAACTGAGGATAGATGAAAGTCAGACCCACCCGCTTCAAAATAAACTGAATACCTAACTCATCCTATACATACATATATATATAAGAAAACCTAAAAACGGCATCTTGATTATTGAATTGGAGTCTGAGATAGTACTATGAACCAGCCAATTGGACACAAGCGGTGGGCGATCGCAGAAGGTTACATTCCTTCTTGGAGTAACGGGCCAGAACCCCAATTTACAAGCCATGAAACAGCCTGTCTGCTCAATACCTCAGACCAAGAAGCACAGGTCGAAATCACGATTTATTTTAGCGATAGAGAACCAGCCGGGCCTTACCGAGTTACAGTTCCAGCACGACGCACGAAACATCTTCGCTTCAACGAACTAGTCGATCCAGAACCAATTCCTGTGGATACTGACCGAAAATAATGGGATTCAAGCCCCGTCCTTCAAGGACGGCTTTTTCTTT
>CAZPRJ010000077.1:0-36812 GCA_964588805.1 uncultured Microcoleus sp.
AGGGAGCCTAGAGTTCCCCTCTCCCCTAGGGAGAGGGGTTAGGGGTGAGGGCGCATTTGTCTCACCTTCTAGCAGAGGGGCTAAGTGTGAGGGCAATACCTGAGCAATAGTCTCCAAAACAGCTTCTGTGTTACTAAAAACCTCTTCATTCGGAAATCGCAAAACCGTGAAACCATTCGCCTGCATCCATTGGTCTCGATCGCTATCTCTGGGCTGTTGCTGTTGATGAATTGTGCCATCTAGTTCAATGACTAAACGAGCCGCATGGCAGTAAAAGTCAGCAATAAACTGCCCTAGATTATGTTGCCTGCGGAACTTGGCATTATATAAGCGGCGATCGCGCAAACACTCCCACAATAGTTTTTCTGCCGAAGTTTGCTGTTGTCTCAGCTCCCTTGCTCGTCGTAACAACTCCACTGGAATTTGTCTAGCACGTCCTGCCAACTTAGAAATTTCCTCATCCCCAACCCTATTGCCCTCATCCCCAGCCCTTCTCCCTGAGGGAGAAGGGAGCCTAGAGTTCCCCTCTCCCCTAGGGAGAGGGGTTAGGGGTGAGGGCGAAATCAAATCCTCCCACCCATACGCCTCAAACACCGCTACATCCAACTCATCATGAATTTGCTTCAGCGTGGAAACCAGTGCTTTGTTGTTAAATTCCCGCTCTTTTTCGGTGAGTTCGACCCCTGCACGAATCTTTTCCAGCAGATTATACATGGCGGTGATGGTGACATCGGGATGCTGTGCCTGAACGCGCTTGCGGTGAGCATCGAGACGTTCGCCCAGTTCGCGGATTTTTTGTTTTTGCTCTGGTGTGGGGTCAGGGAAGGGGAAGGTATAAAAGCAACGTGTGTGATTGTAAACAGGATCATTTCCAACTCCCATCCAACCACCAGCAGCAATCGACCAAATGACATGAATTTGACTTGAGAGAATACCCAAATAGTATGCATCATCCAGGAAAATCATGACAAATGCCCGACTCTTATCTCCCATCTTGGGTAACGTCTTGCGTTCCTCTGCACTCAAATCCACTAAAAACGGTAGCTTTGCCTTAATCGTCGCTACTGCCTCCATCACCGCCTCTCGATCAGCCTGAGTTAACGCTGCACTAATTGGGGTCATTGTTATGGCTCCTAATGTAAGGAATATTCTTGAGTGTTCCCAAATTCAGAGCGTACTAACCATCAGTGAGGGAAAATGAAAACATGAGCAACACCCATGCAGAATTTCTGCGCCAAATGGGCATGAGTGCGATAGAGTCACGGATGAGCCAATGAAAGCTGATTTTCTACCGTCCTCAGTTGTTGATATTCAAGACAAAGAAGCGATCGCACTTCTGCAACAACTTAAACGTCAACTAGTTCAGGTTCCCTTCGAGCAAGGCACAACCCCAATCGCAACTGCTTACGTTCGCCACTCTCCCGATCGCTCAGCTTCCCATTCCAACGCTGCACCAATTCTATTGCTACCCGGATTTGACAGTTCCCTGCTGGAGTTCCGGCGTTTACTCCCCTTATTAACAACCCAACACGAGACTTGGACAGTGGATCTGTTTGGCTCTGGATTTACAGAGTACGTTCCCCCCCTTGCCGTCAATCCTCAAACCATCCGGCAACACCTCCTCAGCGTTTTAGAAACCTGGATTGGACAACCTGTAATGCTGGTTGGTGCATCGTTAGGGGGTGCGGTGGCGATCGACTTTGCCTTAAATTATCCCAACTGGGTGCGATCGCTCGTCTTGATTGATAGTGTTGGCTTTTCTGGCAGTTTTCCAGTTGGGCAATTTCTGCCGCATCCCCTGATTGAATTGGGGGCGAATTGGCTACACTTCCGCAAACAGGCTGCTCTCACTGCTGCTTTAGCGTTCCCAATGATTGACCCAACGCTGATTGATGCGCTGCGTTGTTCTCTGCTGCATCAGGAGATGCCGGGATGGAAAGCGGCGATCACATCCTTCACCAAAAGTGGAGGGTATGCTAATTTGAGCGATCGCATCGCTCAAGTTCAACACCCCACCCTGATTTTATGGGGAGAAGACGATGATGTATTGGGGACAGACGATGCAACCAAGTTTGAACAATCAATTTCAGGCAGTCAACTCATTTGGATTCAAAAGGCGGGTCATGTGCCCCACTTTGATCAGCCTCAATCTGTTGCAACACATCTGCTGACATTTATTCGATATGCATGAATTTCAAATTACTTATATCGTGCATTTGCCATAATCCTAAACTCTTATCCCGAAATTGGCCATCACCCTCACTACATTGTTCATTGACCAGTTGTAACGGTTTGGGAAAGTTAAATGGCGGCTTCTCCAGATTTAACAAGCGCCAATCACCCGTAGTAATATCCTCGTTTTCCTCACAGTGGGGAAAAGTAGTTGTGAGCAAATAAGCAATACCACTTTTCTTAATATTATTGAGTGCGCGGTAAATATCTGCAAAAGAAAAATGCACCAGGCAATCTCGACACAACAAAAGCTCTGCTGACGGTAGTAGATCAACAGTCAAATCCAAGGTTATAAACTGGCGATTCTGGGTTCCGTAATGTTTTTGATTTTCAGCAATTAGCTCAGTTATGATGTCTGCACCAATATAGAGTGAAACAGGTAAGTTTACGAACTGCATCCAACTAAAGTCTCCGCAAGGTATATCAAGGAACGTATTAACCTGTAATGTCTTGAGTAATGTTGGCAGTTCAGCCTCAATTTGTTGTACCTGGTGTCTACTAGCCCCTTCACCTGAAACTGAATTTGTTCCTCTCCAATGATTCGTTTGATAGATATGGCGGAAGGTATCACCAAGTGAGAAAATTATGCCATTGTTTGCCTGTTTCTCAAAGTAATAAGGGTCAAATGGAACGTTCTCTCGCCGCTTATTCATCAGACCAATTTTAGTTATTTACAAAGGGTACAGGAGATTTTCAGAATACAGCAGCTTGCCCAAAAATAGAGTAAAGCCAATTTCAGATTTTGGAATCCATAAATTCATTGATAGTGTTAGCCATTGTTTCAGCTTCACTTTTTTGGTTAGTAAAAAAGGAGCTTAAACTTACGCTTTTTTCTGTAGCTGTCTCTAAAACATAAATTTCATATTCAATAGTTGTTTTATTACTTTTAGGAATTTTATGTTCTTCTTCTAAAATGAAAACAGGAGAAATTGATGACAAGGGATAAGACTCAAGTTTAAAATTTGCTATTGTACGTGTTTCTATAGTTAAGTCATTTGTTAATTTGTCAAATGTAGACGTTATTATTTTAATTTGCAGGAAATATATACTAACTATAGCAGCAAATAAATTTACAATAACAAGGATAAACAATAAAAGAGAAAACCACACTAATAAAAAATCTACTAATCTGCCTTTTCCATACTGGAAATACTGAAAATGTTTTTGATTTGAATTTTCAAGGAAAAAATTAATTTCATTAGCCAAACGCTTGGGATTTTCTACAGGGTTTGAAGACGTTTCCGAAGAATTTTTACCAAAAAAGAAGCGTCCATCTTTTGTCTGTAATAATACAATTGTTTTAGTCGCATTGAGTCGATAAACTTTTGCCTCATCTAATTGTTTTATAGAAATTTTAACCCGAGAAATACCAAGAAAGCCTACATTTCTAACTTGACAATAACCAGTCTTATTTTCATTTCTATGGCAAATCAAACTGATACCTTGTCCCATACTTAAAAAGAAAAAAGTGAGAAAAGGTAACAGTACTAATGTCATGAACTGATTGACTACCCACGGAGAAGAAGCCTGATCTTCAATTTTTAAAAGTGTGGGTGTTTTTTGAATAATTCTCATTTTTTACTAGGGGCGTACCAACGTTCGCCCTTGGTATATGTAGCGTTCCTTCTCAATTCCACATTATCACAAATTTAGACTGATCCACCCCCATAGAAATCACCCTTTATGTGTACCTCTAGCTGTGCGAAATGATGGCGATGGCAGTTGAAGGCATGATTAGAACATTAATTTTGAGGTCATTCCAATGAACAGACAACTTTGGCCTAAACTCACGCTAACTGGTATTGGTAAATCTATAGCGCTAGCAAGTTTGATTGCAGGTATAGGACTAACTCAAAGTGTTCTTGCTCTTAATATCGATACTACTCAACTTGCACTTTCCAACGTTCCCAACTTTTGCCAAGAATCGGAGAGTACCTTCGTCATGGCACAAACAAAGGACTTTTGGCTGAATATTTGTGGGGGCGATTTACCTAATACCTACGTGGGTGTGAACAAACGTACCGGTGCCAAGATTCGTTTGCCTCTTTCCTCTTATTCCTCGGATGGTTTAGCCTTTACAGCCCGCAATGGCAACGTGCAGTATTTAATCACATTCAAAACAGCTAAGGGTGATGTTTTAGTCGTCTTACAGGGACAGCGAGAAATTCTCAGACAATTCATTTATTAACGAGAGAGGTTGCAGGAGTGATTTACCCCTATTCTCCTGCAACTCTATTCAGTCGAATGGTACTGAACTCTTGCAGCAGTTGCAATGGGGCTTGTGTAGGCGGGTTACAGTTGCGCCTAACCCACCCAAGTCTTCAATAAAAGTGCGTTACCCTACTGGCGTGGCACAAAATAATTGATGAGGCACGAACAATTCTTATGCAAGCCGTTTTTATCAATCAGTATGGCTCGACTCAAGTCTTAGAGTATGGGAATATCGAAACACCTTCTCCCAAACCTGACCAACTTTTAGTCAAAGTTTACGCCAGCAGTGTCAACCCTGTTGATTGGAAGATTCGATCTGGACAACTTCAATTCTTAACCGGCTACAACTTCCCACTGGTTTTAGGGTTTGATATTGCCGGAGAAGTGGTGGAAGTTGGAGAGTCAGTCACGCGATTTCAACCAGGAGACAAAATCTATGCCTACCTTGATTCTCTCCCTGGTGGAGCCTACGCCGAGTATGCAGTTGTGTCAGCACGGGTGGCTTGCCTCAAACCTGATAATATGTCCTACGAACAAGCTGGGGCTGTACCTCTAGCTGCAACTACTGCTCTACAATCATTGCGCGATTTAGGACACATTCTCCCAGGACACCAGGTGTTGATTAATGGCGCTTCTGGGGGAGTGGGTAGCTTTGCCGTGCAAATTGCCAAGGGTTTCAAGGCCGAGGTAACAGCCATTTGCAGCACCTCAAATCTAGAGCTAGTACAATCCTTGGGAGCTGATCGCATTATTGATTACACCGTTCAAGATTTTACCCAAGACAGCAACACCTATGACATCATTTTTGACGCTGTGGGTAAACAATCCTTTTCAGGCTGCAAAAACAGTTTGAAACCCAACGGTATTTACATCACCACTTTACCTGACCCCGATAGCGTGGTGCAGAGCGTCGTCACATTTGTATTACCTGGTAAAAAGGCTAAACTGATTGTTGCCCAGTCCAGTGGCCAGGATTTAGCTTACCTGAAAGAGCTGATTGAAGCGGATAAAATGCGGTCAGTGATTGAGCGTACCTATCCGCTTTCTGAGCTTGCTGCGGCTCATACGTTGAGTGAACAAGGACATGTAGCGGGTAAGATTGCGATCGCTATGGCTAGCTAAAAACTTTATTCACCCTCGTCTTCCTGCCATTCTTCCCATTCTTCTTCTTCATCCCAATACTGTTTGGGTGCTTCCCCCCGTTTTGCCAAAATCTTTGGCTTTTTGATTTTGGAATTAGGCGGCTGAATTTCTTCTAATTGCAGGTCAAATTCCCAATTATCACCAAAATCAAACAAAAATATCATTCTGTCCCCTGGTTGCAGGGGTAATTCACCCACACAAACTTCTGCGGTTGAGGGGGAGTCTTCACAGTAGGGATGGCTGACTTGTCCGAGGCGGCCAAAGCGGTCTTTGTAGCGAAATTCATACAAATGGTCGTTGCCAAAGTCAAAGGCATCGAGAATACTAATGCTTAACCAGTCTAATTCTAGTTTTGCCGGTATAGCGATGCGCCGCCAAGCTTTGCCAAGAGAAACTTTAAACACATAAATTCCCTCGCTGAATTCGCTGCTGCTAATAACTAGGTTATTTTCCCATTCAGGAAAAAACGGTTGGAAGTCGCTTTGTAATTCTCCGAACGTGACATTGAGGTTTCCCTGAGACTCCCAAGTAAAGCCTTTTTTGGCATAAATTGTAAACAACAATCGCAGCATGGCATCACCAAACGGCAAGCGTTGCAAATGAGTAATGCGCCATCCTTTTCCAGCTTCAGGTTTTCCCGATCGCACTGATAGGAAACCAAATAAATGAAGCAGGGCGATATTGTGAATTCCTGGAAGATAAGAGAATTCGTTTTGGTCAGTATATTTGGCAATCTTTAAACCTTTGTCGGGAATCCTTGGCCAGAATTGCAAGCATTTCATCAGATTCCCTATCGAGTCGTATCGTTCTCCTAAAATTTCTTCATTTCCCCCAATCATCCAAGCTTCCAAGAGTGTGAAATAACGCTCAGTGGGGTTGAGTTTTGTCCAAGTTTGTAGTAATTCTTCGTCTAAAACCAGGGTTGCTTTTTTTCCAACGTGTTTAACCTGAGATAGCCCAGAGGCACGTACTAACAAATAGAGTCCGTTAATGTAGGGGTAAGATTTTTGTTGAGGGCGTTTGAGATTCGTGTCAATCGGATGACTCAGACGGGAGTTGATTTCGGGTAGCGATTTCAGGGGAAAGAGATTGTGAACCCCACTCACTGCAGTGCCATTGGGTTGCAGAAAATCTAGCAAGGTTTGAAAATCACGCAAAATGGTGCCGGGGGTGTTTTCATCAATCGGAATTTGCTCAAGTAGCTGTTGCTGCTCCTCAGTTAGGGGAGGGATTTCTGGGGCGATTACCTGGGAGTAAAGTTGTGAGAAGAGGTCTTGCATAGCCCTAATTCAATGCATGATGCTAACAGTTTATAGGCTTTTTTTCCAGATGAGCTCTGAGTGAAACCGAAAACAAGAGATTGTAACCTCTAGTTAAAGCCATCTAATTTTTTTCAAACATCAAGACCGTTACTGTGCGTTTTGAATTAGTAGAGAGGCACTCAAGCATGAACCTGTATGAATTTTACAGCGCCAAGCTGGAATACACCTTTGAAGCTGTAGCGGCTGATCAGCAATTGGCCAAACATGTCCAAGAAGTTCTGATTTGGCTCAAACTGCTCTCTCCTCCAGCAGATGGCAAATTCGGCCCTATTTCTGCCGCCGCACTGCGTCAATTTCAAGAACTGATGAATACCAAGGAACAAGGATTCTTAGGGCCAGAAACAGCCGAGAAATTGATTGAAACCCATCCCGATGATATCCCTCGACCTAAATTTATATTAGGCAATGACTTTGCCAGCCGAATTATCAAGTATATGCAGGCAAAAGGCTACCAGATTTTTACAGGAACTCGAGAGTACAACATTGTCTATGTTGAGGGAGTAGAAATTGACGGTAAGCTAAATCGAGATCAGGCTAACTATTTCAATGACCGCCGACTCGTCGTCCAGATTCTGGAAGGGAAGCCGAAGATTATTGGTAATTGGGATGGAACCACAGAACCCGGTTACTACTACACCTACAGACCCATGAATCCTAAGGGTGCAGCTCGAATTAAGTTTGGACAATATAAAGCTTGGCGAGTTGGAATTCATGGCACTTCTGACCGACACGAAGCTCTCGTTCAGGTCGCTCCCGTCACCGTACATCGAGATTTCAACAAAGACCTCATTCGCACGGGTGACAGACTGGATACGGGTTACTTTGGTATTAACCAACACTGGGGGTACGACTTGCCGCGCAATAACATTTGGTATGGAAGTGCTGGATGTCTTGTGGGACGTAGCCGAAAAGGCCACAGAGAGTTTATGGGGTTAATCAAGCAAGATAAGCGCTATCAACTCAATAAAAGATACATCTTCTTGACTACCATTATTCCAGGAGATGAGTTGCCCAATTGAATGTGTGGCAGGGGCGGGGGAACGGAGGAGAAAAAATGATGGGCAAAGTAATTTCTATGGGGTTCTAAAATATGAAGGGTTAGGCACAGGTTTAATCCTTATTTGTCAAGCTGCTGCCCTAATTCTTGGCGTAGACGATAGAGGATGGTATCCGGTTCGACTTCATTGAGAATTTCTTGAATCACCTGAGACGGCCCCAAAGGCCCCCAAGTACAGCCTTGTTCTAGATAAATCTGTGCCGCTTGACCGACAGTATAAGACCCATAACCGGCGATTCCGGCTTGCGCGATCGCACTACCGGTATAGGCCGTTATCCCCGTGGCGCTGTCAAAAACAGAAGCCACTGCCGAGGCGCTTTTCCCCAATCCCAGCAGCATACTACTGCCCAATTCTCCCGCCAATAATCCACCGGAACTGATGACAATTTTCCTCCAAAGTTTTCCCGCCTCGTAGCTGGTCATGGGTAGACCGTACAATCGGGAAAGAGCGCGAATCAGCACCAAATCTGCGATCGCACCACCCAACACATCCAACACCCCAATCGGATTGATCGCTACAGCCAGCGCCTTGTACTTAGTAAAGCGCCAAATTAAGTCTTCTGCTTCAGCTTTGCGGAGTTCCAAGGTTTTCTTAGCCATGCTCACTTCCGCATTCCGAGCTTGAAACAGAGCATTGAGGGCTAAAAGCGATCGCCCCTCACGATTGAGCACCGTAAAAATTTTCTGCTTCAGTTGATCAATCTGAGGCGGTGGCGTCTCCCATTCATACGTCACCCGACCATCCGGCCACTCGACTCGCACTTCCATCGGTGCGGGTTCTGCCGCCACCATTACAATCTCATTTTCCGATAAAATCTTTTGTAGTCGCCTATCCTTGGGACTCCCCGTGCCGAGTTGCTGCAATTGGTTATAAATTGCCTGTCGGTCTTGGTCAGGATAGAGGTCAACTTTATTAAACACCAAGATCATCGGCTTTTGAGCTTGCCGCAGTTCACAAAGCGCCTGATACTCGGTTCGTGTAATATCCCCGGCCACCACGAACAAAATCAAATCCGCTTGTGAGGCCACTTCCCGCGCCATCTGCGCCCGTGACTCGCCTTGAATTTCATCTAATCCGGGCGTGTCGATTAACTCAATTTGTACTTTCCCATCCGTGCCAGGTGTCCAACGTATCGACCTCGGCCATTGAGTTACACCGTGCAAGGGGCCAGTTTGTAATATTTTTTGTCCTAGCAAGGCATTGAGAACCGCCGACTTACCCCGACTCACCAAACCAAAGGCAGCAATCTTTACCACATTTTGCTCTAATTTGTCAAGAGCATCTTTCAACTGCTCGAACTCGGTTCGCAGTGCGGCCGAAAGTTCCACATCTTGCTGCTGTGGATGACGGCGTAAGCTGGAATACCAAGAGAGAATTTGCCGCAAACTGCTACGAGTGCGGCCTAAGTGAGTGTCTTGGGGATTATGATGACCTGGATTCGGTGGGAAGGATGGGGAAGAACTCAAGGTTAGAACAGAAATAAACAGGCTATAGTTCTATTTAATCAGGGGTCAGGGGTCAGGAGTCAGGAGTCAGGAGTCAGGAGTCGGAAATTTTTGTCTGTCTTTTTTCTCCCGAGCACCCCCGCTCCCCCGCTCCCCAGCACCCCCGCGTCTTCCTCAATTCTCTTCAGACTCGTCTTCTGACTCATCCTCGTCTGATTCCAACTCTTTTTGGAGCTGTTCTAGTTTCTGCTTTTCCAGTTTCAATTCGTCTTCTAAGGCTTGAAGTTGTTCCCGTCGCGCTTCCATCTCCAGATTGCGGCGAGTCAAATCCTGGCTTTGCAGGGTTAAGTCTTGCCGCCACTGTTCAGCACGTTCCACTTCTTCTTGTAAGGAGGTTGGGGTAACTCCGAGGGTGAGGTACTGTTGCACCAAATCCAACACCCAATCATTGGCAGGTTGAATGTTGAGAATCTCGTAGTTGTCCGAAAGCTCAACTAAGATTAACAAACCTTCGTGTAAGGGTTTGCTATCAGTCAGGGGGATACTTTCGGGTTTGATGACTGCCCAGGTGTGTTCGGAGTTTTTGCGGGCGAGTAATGTCAGTTCCACCTCCCCCGAACTCTGATTATTTTCTACTTGGGCTAGGTGTAGCATTGCCTGTCAGTTTTGGGTGAATAGAAGTTAGAGACAGTCTAGAGATGAGATAAATCACATCCTATATCCTACTGAGGCGATCGCGCAAAATTTCAGCTTGCTTTTCGGCTTCTGCCAATGCTTCTTTCGCCCCCTGAACGATTTCCTCCGGAGCTTTGCTGACAAAATTGGGATTAGCCAGACGCTGAGAAAGGGATTTGATTTCCGCTGCCACTTTCGCTAACTCCTTCTGCAATTTAGCACGGAGAGCGTCCACATCCACAACACCTTCTAAAGGCATCAGAACTTGAATTGTACCCACCACATCTGCCATCGCGGTTTTGAGTTCTTGTTCCAGTGCTGCGGTAATGGTCAAGTTCTCCACTTTTGCCAAATCCTTGATGTAGGATTGTCCTGCCTCCAGGATTTGACGTTCGTCAGGGTTATCACTTTGTAGGATAACCGACACCTTCACCCCAGGTTTAACGTCCGCCTCTGCCCGGAGGTTACGAATGGTGCGAATTGTATTAATCAACAGCTCAAATTGTTCCTCTAATTTGGGGTCGATTAACGAGAATGTTGGGGTTGTTGGTATCAGGTTGGCTGGAGTTACGGTTTCTTGTCCCGTTTCAAAATCTGTAGGCGCAATCTTTTGTCGTGGTTCTTGTGTAGAAACTGACTTAGATTCTAACTGACCGATCGCCTGTTCTTTCAGTGCTTGCGTCTTTGCGCCTAATTCTTTTCGCTTGTCTACCGTGACTAAATAGCGGGAAGCAAACCAAATCGTATACCCCACACCCACAGCTTCAAAAGTTGGTTGCACTAAGGGGATACTATTGAGGGCACCTAGAACAGCAGCCAAGACTTTGAGCGTCAGCAGGATAACCAGGAGCAACGCCACAACAGTCAGAGGCCGTTGGTAGTTCACAAAAAACTGGCCGACTGTATCCGGTGCTTCATCCAAAAAATTGGCAACTTGGTTCCAGATTTGCTGGGTTTGAGCTAAAGCTGTATCTGGACGTACTGAGGTGGGTGTAATTTGGGATTTAGGAGTTGAAGATTGGGATTGGTTTTTCCCATCTCCAGTTGAGGTAATTGCCTGGGGTTGCTCCTCCTCACTTCCGATACTGGACACTTCTGGGTAAGCTTGCAGCGCTAAAACTTCATCGGATTTTTGCGTCAGTGTGTGCCAAATTTCCTCAGTAATGTGGGGCATAAAGGGATGGAGGAGTTTGAGAATTCCATCCAACACATAAGCCAGGGTTTGTTGTGCCACTTTCCGCGAGGCTGACGAGGCATCTTCACGCAATCGGGATTTCACCAGTTCAATGTACCAGTCGCAGAAGTCGCCCCAAATGAAATCATAAAGACCTTTGGCCGCTTCTCCCATGCCGTAGTTGTCGAGATAGTCGTTGGTTTGACGGACAACTTGATGGAAACGGGATAAAATCCAGCGATCGCTTAATTCCAACGCTTCGATCCCCCCTGCCCCTTTAGCAAAGGGAGTACCTAATTCTTGGGGTGTCTTGCCATCCAGATTCATCATCACAAATCGGGCCGCATTCCACAATTTGTTGGCAAAGTTACGCGACGCTTCTACCGAGGCCGATTCATCCGTCTTGCGATTGTACTCCAAGCGGATATCTTGCCCTGCCCCTGCTACTTCCCGAATCAGGGTATAGCGTAGGGCATCGGTGCCGTATTTATCGATTAAAATTAACGGGTCAATGCCATTGTTGGCCGACTTGGACATCTTTTTATTGTTTTCATCCCGGACTAATCCGTGAATGTAAACCGTCTCAAAGGGCATCTGGCCGGTGAAATGTCCGGCCATCATCGTCATCCGGGCTACCCAGAAGAAGATAATGTCAAACCCTGTCACCAAAACTGTAGTCGGATAATAGGTTTTCAGGTCAGCCGTTTCTTCCGGCCAACCCATTGTCGAGAAGGGCCACAATCCCGAAGAAAACCAAGTATCGAGCACATCCGGGTCTTGTTTGAGCATAACCTCTGAACCGAATTGTGCTTTCGCTTTGGCGATCGCTTCTTCCTCGGTCTGTGCCACAACAAACGGGGTATCATCGGTAATTTCTCCCCCCGTTTCACTCACGGCATACCAAGCGGGAATTTGATGTCCCCACCACAACTGCCGGGAAATACACCAGTCTTCTAATTTCACCAACCAATCCCGATAAACTTTCGTCCAGCGTTCGGGTACGAATAGGGGAGAATGCTTTTGGTCGAGGAAATCTAACGCCCTATCTGCCATCGGGCGAATTTTGACAAACCATTGAGTCGAGAGGAGGGGTTCGATGGGGACTTTACCGCGATCGCTATACGGCACGGTATGCTTATAATCCTCCACCTTCACCAGTACCCCTTCTTGTTCGAGGTACTTGACGACTCCTTTACGCGCCTCAAATCGGTCTAGCCCCTCAAATGTCCCTGCATTTTCATTGAGGGTGCCATCCTTATTCATAATGTTAATAAAGGGCAGGTTGTGACGCTGACCCATTTGGAAGTCATTGAGGTCGTGGGCAGGTGTCACCTTCACGCAACCTGTACCGAATTCGGGGTCAACCCATTCATCGGCAATGATGGGAATTTCTCGCCCCATAATCGGCAGCGTCACGGTTTTACCGATTAAAGCTTGATAGCGTTCGTCCTTAGGATTGACAGCAACGGCCGTATCTCCCAGCATGGTTTCGGGTCGGGTGGTAGCCACTTCCACAAAACCACTACCATCAGTGAGGGGATAGCGGAAATGCCATAGATGCCCGTTGACTTCCTGGTTTTCCACCTCCAAATCAGACACCGCCGACTGCGAGGCAGGGCACCAGTTCACCATGTACTTGCCCCGGTAAATAAGTCCTTTTTCGTAGAGTTGGACAAAGGCTTCGAGGACGGCTTTAGATAAACCTTCATCCATTGTGAACCGTTCCCGCGACCAATCTGCCGACACACCCAAACGCCGCAGTTGGTTGACAATTGTACCCTCTGATTTTTTCTTCCACTGCCAAGCGCGATCGAGATATTCCTCGCGGCTTAAATCGTTACGAGTTTTACCTTCGTCTTTGAGTTGTTTATCTAAAATCGTGGATACGGCAATACTGGCGTGGTCAGTTCCGGGTAGCCATAGGGTATTGCGTCCTTTCATCCGATGGTAACGGACGAGGGTATCGATGAGGGTACTCTCGAAGGCGTGCCCCATGTGTAAGCTGCCGGTCACGTTCGGCGGCGGAATTACGATGGAGTAGGGTTCGCCAGCCTGATCGGGGTTGGCTTTGAAGACTTGATTTTCTTCCCAGTACTTCTGCCACTTGGATTCAGTGGTTTTGGATTCGTATTGGGTGGGTAGGTTGGGTGTTGTTGCTGTCATGCAGGGAACGCTTTTTTTTGAGACAAGCTTAACTAAATTTTGCCACAGTGCTGGATTTGACTTCTGAAGTCGGTCGCTTCGCTCCAATTCAAAATGCAAAATTCAAAATGATTTTGAATTGTTTGGTTAGCAGTCAGGGGTCAGGGGGTCAGGAGTCGGAAATTTTTGTCTGTCTTTTTTCTCCCCAGCTCCCCAGCTCCCCCGCACCTCCGCAACCGCTTAACCTAATCGTTCGCGGGCTTCTTTGATGGCCTTGCGGACTTGCTCAAATCCTGTACCACCATAGCTATTGCGTGCAGCAACGACTTGAGTAGGGGCGATCGCTTGATAAATATCGGCTTCAAAGGCTGGGTGCAATTCCTGCCATTCATCCAAGCTTAAATCCTTGAGTAATTTATCGCTTTTTAGGCAAGTTTTGACGACTTTCCCGACCAAGTTATAGGCTTCTCGGAAGGGAACACCTTTGGAGGCTAAGTAATCTGCCACATCTGTGGCGTTCGAGAAATCTTCTTCCACTGCCTCTGCTAGCCGTTGTTGCTTGAATTCCAATCCTTCTGCCAACAAAATCGTCATGGCTTCTAGGCAGCCTTTAACGGTCTTTACGCTGTCAAACAGGGCTTCTTTATCTTCTTGCAAATCTTTGTTGTAGGCTAGCGGCAGCCCTTTCATTAATACCAACATCGCTTGCAGATGACCGAAAACCCGCCCGGTTTTCCCCCTTACCAATTCTGGAACATCGGGGTTTTTCTTTTGGGGCATGATGCTCGAACCGGTGGAACAGCTATCTTTGAGGGTAATAAAGCCAAATTCCTGAGAGGCCCAGAGAATCATTTCCTCGGATAATCGGCTCAGGTGTACCATAATCAGGCTGGCGGCACACAAAAATTCAATGGCAAAATCGCGATCGCTCACTCCATCTAAACTATTGCGATAGACGCCTGCAAAGTCTAACAATGAGGCTGTATAGTGCCGATCTATGGGAAATGTAGTGCCAGCTAAAGCACCACTCCCCAACGGTGAGATATTCACCCGATGTTGTATTTCCCCTAATCGCTCCCAGTCGCGCTGGAGCATTTCTAAGTAGGCTAAGAGGTGATGAGCCAAACTGAGCGGTTGAGCTCGTTGTAGGTGCGTGTAGCCGGGAATTAGCGTTTCTACGTTCGCCTCGGCCTGGGTGAGAAGTACACCTTGAAGTTCGCGTAATTGGGTGCGAATTTGATTGATTTGATCGCGTAGATACAGACGGGTATCTGTTCCCACTTGGTCGTTACGCGATCGCGCCGTGTGCAGTTTTTTCCCGACATCGCCGGCAATCTCGGTGAGGCGTCGTTCAACCGCAAAGTGAACGTCCTCGGCGTCAATGCCGGGGTTAAAGTTGCCATCTCGGTATTCTTGGCGGATTTGTTCTAAACCGGCCACAAGTTGCTCTCCTTCCTCCGGTGAAATGATACCGGTATGAGCGAGCATTTTGGCATGGGCAACAGAACCGGTGAGGTCATACTCAATCAGTTCGATATCGAAGCCGATACTAGCATTGAAGTGGGCGATCGCGGGATGGAGTGCCGATTCAAATCGCTGACTCCAGGTTGTTTGTTTGGTCACAGCAGTGGTTAATGGTTAAGAGTTAGTGTTAGTTGAGGGTGCTAATCCAGATAACTAATAACAAACAACCCTATAACCAGCAACCACTGAGTTCGTCAAAATGAGGTAAAACTCCTAAACATGTAACCGATGACGATCCCAATCAGTAGTGCCCAGATTTGACCGGTTTTGACAAAGTTATCCCAGGCACTACCCACCTGAGCAAAAATATCCGTTTCGGTTTTGAGCTGAGCGAGTACAAGTCCATCGCTGGAAAATAGATGGTGTACTCCTCCCCAGGCATCGGGCCAAGGGGTAATGTGATGCAAAAGGGTAGGTACGGCTTGTATCCCTTCAATGACCATTTATCGACTCCCACAAACTAAGTCACTCGGTAGATTTTACCTGCATCACGACCAAGGTCATATCATCTCCGTTACGGTTTGTTGTACCAATAAACTGCTGCACTTGCTCAAATAGATAATCGAGGATTTCTTGAGAGCCTTGACAGTTTTCACAAGCCCATTGGAACGCTTTTGTCAAGTTTTCTTCATCAAAGCGCTCACCCTGCTGATTAGCCGCATCGGTAAACCCATCTGTGTAGTAAATGATGGTGTCTCCGGGGGAGAGATGGATGTGAGCATCTTCATACTCCGAATCGGCTTCTAAACCAATTAGCATTCCTGATGTATCCAAGTGCGTCATGGAACCCGTTGACGCTTGCCACAACAAGGGGGGATTATGAGCGGCATTGCTATAGGACAAAATCCGGGTTTGAGGGTCGTACTCGGAGTAGAAGAGAGTGACAAACCGATGGGAATTTTCTAAGTCAGCATACATCACTCGATTCAGGTGTTCGAGGATGCGAGCGGGTGAGTGACGGTTGAGAACTTCTGCCCTGAGCATTCCTCGCGTCATGGTCATAATTAAACCGGCAGGGACGCCTTTGCCCATCACGTCACCGATGACCACACTCCACGGTAAGGTAGCTTTAGGACAATCGGTGATTTCTTGGCCATCGAGTTGCTTAAAACGCAGTTGGTCATAGTTGGCAGGAATGAAATCGTAGTAGTCACCGCCTACTCTGCTGGCTGTCTGACATTTGGCTGCTAGTTCAATACCTTCAATTAAAGGACATTGACGCGGCAAGAGGCGGAGTTGGATTTCAGCACCAATTTCTAGTTCTCGATCTAAGCGTTCTTTTTTACGGAGTTCAACGGTTAGCTCATCATTGGCGATCGCAACAGCGGTTTGATCAGCGACTAACCGCACTAATTTCTGTCGGGTTGCTGTCCAATTGTACTGGGGATCGTGGCTAAAGACATACAAACGCCCCCGCTCGGCATTTTTAACTAAAATCGGGGTTCCAAATAGCTGTACATCATCGCCTAGACATTGACTGATTTGCTCGTCGAGGGATTCTTGAATCGCGTCTAGAGGTACGGGAGTAGCCGATTGAGTTGCACTCTCAGTAGTCATCGTCGAAACTTCACGGGTAACTTTTTCAATCGCCCTGCGAATATCGTTACAAACCTGCCCTTCTTGACAATGAAGCTGTTCGAGTCGTACCTGTCCGTTGGGCTTAAATAAAATTAAAGCCCCCCCATCGGCATCCGTTACCCGTGCGGCCATCAAGGGAATCAATTCCAAAAACTGATTCAAATTGTTGAAGCTGCGGAGGGCAAACCCCAGAGAGCTTAACAAATCTTGAATTTTATGTTGTTCCCGATGAAGACGCGCTACTAATTCTTTAAGGGCAGAAATGGGTGTACCTTCAGCAGGAGCACGATAATTGCTATTGCTGTCAGTTGGATTGGAGGGTTGGCGCGGAACAGGCCGTACTGTCATAGCATCAGGCTTAGGGAACATTTATTCACTAAAGAAAGGAAACCAGCAATTTAATTTAAAAGTAGAACTCAGGTATTTCCCCCAAGGTTTTGAGGTTACTACACTGTCAGCCTAGAAACTCCACAAGTAGAATCGGACTTTCCGGACAGTTCCCCGTAGACTTTAATTCAAGCGGGGAGCTATCAAGAAAAACTGTATGCCATCATACAGTTGGGCTTGGTGCCAATCGACACTAGATCTAAACCCGTTCAAGTTATTGTATATGGCATTTACCATATTTGAGTCGTAAATAATAGCGCCAATTGAAAACTCTGCCAATATCTGAGTGAAAGTTTTTCACAATGTTTCGGTTTTCTTACCTGGAGGCTCATGCATGACTTGTAACTCTGGGTAAATTTTAGTGCTAACTGAACTTGATTGAGGTCTGAGAATGGGGGTGAGTCACTCTTTAGTATTCACTCAAGTTTTCTCGATTTTAAAAATGAATACACCGTAGTACATGGCTTTACCCGATTAAAGCTGATTTCGGTCTCCTCAATACGGCATTAACCTTAAATTTTCCTAAAAGAATACGGTTGTGTAATACAGTTTAGGGGCTGCAAACAAGGGACGAAATTTTGGGGTTCCGCCAAGTTTTAAATAAAGTTTTTCCAGAGAGTTTATCCAGATTTTCTCAGAAGGGAGTTTCTGTATTCATATAATGTCTGCTAACAGTGAGTATTGACTTACATAGTCTTTAAATCGAGAATAATCGAGTGCGACACTTTAGAGGCGCTGACGGGTTAGGAATCTACATTAGATTTAGTTAGTAGTCAGGGCTTTAGCCCTTGTTTACACTAGGTTTCGGAGCGTTGAACTCAACTTCTTATACCGATTACACTAGATTAGCCTTGCCACCCCAGAAGCGTAATGCACTCTGATTAGAGACTTTGAGGGGTTACGGCTGCGCCTAACCCATCCTACACAAACCCTACTGCAACGGGTGGAATTGAGCCACTAGCGAACCAATCCTAACCCAGTAATCAGCGACACAAAGATATGGAATGTAGCATGAGCCATCATCCCTGCTTCCAAACTACGCTGCCAGTAGAGCCAGCCGAAGGCAATTCCAGCAGTACCATTGAGCAGTAGAGTACGAGCAATGATGAGCGGTGTGAGCGGTACAATCGTTGCTGTGATCGGTAAATGTCCCAATCCAAACAGCAGGGATGAACCTAGAATGGCTGCCCACATCACACTGGCACGAGGTTGGCCTTTACCGCGCTGCACGAGTCGCCACCCAATCCAGGCAAACAAAGACATTAATCCCCAACGCATCAACAATTCTTCCGTAATACCGCCATACAATACTGCCGATAGCGTAAACAGAACTGTGCGTTGTGTTACCCCCTTGAGAATTAGACTTTGGGGTATCCAAGGGCGCATGGCCAGGTCGAGCAACATTAAAATGATAGCGGTTAGTACTCCTAACCCAACTGCCAGTTTCCATTCCGCTTTGATGGCCTGCAAAGATGGGATGTTTTGGGTGAACCGTTCAATTAAGTGAGAACGAAGCCCCAAAGGTTTTGACACGAGAATACCAATAATTACTGAAATTGCCAGCAACACCGTTGGCTGAATTAACCCAATCACCGTTAATACGGGCAAGGGTGGATGGGGACGATCGGGAAATTGAGCAAGCTGCTGAGCGATCGCAGATGCAATCGTCGGTGCTAGTGCAATAATCCCTAGCCATCCTATACCAAACAGCAGCAAAAATTGTTTGAGCAATGTGCGCTTACCCTTCATGGCAGAAATCTTCCTTAATTTAATGAGGTTCAATGTTGCTGGGATTGGGATTGGGCGCGACTTCCACCCCAGGCATGACAATCGTGGAGAATAGACGACGACGGCGATCGCTCCTCGGCCGATTGGCTAACAATGGCTTGACAACAGCACTTAAATCTGATATAAATTCTTGAAATTCTTCATCGTTGAGGTATAGTGCCACCTGGCGATACCCCACCCCATCCGATTCAAGGTCAATCGTCTCGGCTTGTAGATAACGAGAAAAGTCTCCCAGCAAGGACGCAACAAACGTGATGAAGTACTGCATGTGTTCTTCCCGACTGGCATTGGCTAAATCTTCACCCGACAGGTTGGCCGCTTGCTCAGGTAGCGCATACACCTTCTCCACAGCTCCCCGCACTGGATTTTCTGCGACTACAGATACAATCCCAGCTTTCGTTAACTTATTGAGATGTCGGTAGAGTGAGGCTTGAGGAACATCTGACAAAACTTCTGCCATTTGTTGAGCCGTTAGCTGTACACCTCCGATGAGCGTCTGGATAATCCGCATCCGAATCGGGTGCAGGATAATCTGTGCTTTATCAGATTTCACGCTTACCCATCCTTATCATTATCAATAACAATAATATTATCAATTTTGATAAAGGTGCTTCCTCCAGTTGGGTGAGAGGTGGGGGGCGGGGGAGAATAGTTTATGAGATTGAAATGTTGATTAGCTTGCTAACAGGGCTGAGAGATTTTGTCTTCTTAAATAAATACCAAGGGTTTATCCTTTAACGGTGCAAACGCCTCAGCATTAAATCGATACAAACTTGCTGGCCGTCCTGCACCTCTAGAGACTTTAAGTCCGGTATCTGCTAAAAAACCTAGTTTCAAAAGGCGAGCCCGAAAATTGGAATAATCGGCAAAATTTTCTCCCAAAACCGTAGTGTAGAGTTGATAGAGGTCGCTTAAGGTAAAAACTTCGGGCAATACGTCAAAAGCAACCGGGCTGTATTCCAACTTATTCCGCAAACGCCGATAACCGTACTCTAGGATTTGATTATGGTCAAAGGCCAGCTTGGGGACTTGCTGGATGGGATACCAAGCAATACCACTGACTCCATTGGCAATTAACTCGGCTTCTTCAAACCGTACTAAGGCAAAGTAGCTGACGGAGAGATAACGAACCCCATAAATAGTCGGTGATTCTCGCGGGTCACGTCCTGGCCCTCCAAACGTGTAGAGTTGTTCTAAATACAAGTTGTTGACTCGGATTTTCTCGGCCAAAATTCGATGTGCGGCATCTTCAAGAGACTCTCCATGACGCACTAACGTCCCCGGTAGACTCCATTGGCCGAGAAAGGGTTCATCATGGCGCATTACCAATAACACCAATAGTCGGTTTTGCTGCGTATCGACGGAAAAAATTACGCTGTCAACTCCAACTTTAAAATCCGCTAGTGCTTTTTTGTTTACCTTCTTGGTGCCGCGTCCTGGCATGCGTACAATTGTTCTCGGTGAATATAATCCTCAATGGGAGGTGTTACAGCTTCGGTGTCTCTATTCTCACGATACGCGGTCGAGGAAACGGCTGGGACTGTAATATCCGCGATCGCCACATCGGCTCCCAATTTCCTCAACTCCTCCAGACTCACAGGGTCTAGTTTATAACCTGGACGAGGCACAACCAGCAATTGCACCTGCTTTAACAATTTATCAATTTGATACCAATGCGGCATCTGACTCACCAAATCAGAACCAATCACAAAGGTAAAGTTGACATTTAAGCCCCAATGTGATTTAGCTTGCTTGACTGTATCCAAGGCTCTAGGGCTGCTGAGTCCTTGATGGAGGCTGACATTCCGTTGAGGGGGTTCATGCTCCTCAATCAGTAATCGCAGCATTTTTGAGCGATGCTCCAACGGTGTCTGATGAGACTTGAACGGATTATCCGATGCCCAAACCGCCACATAGTCATAATGATGGGAAAGCCATTCGATGATGGCTCGATGAGCAGCAGTAGGGGGATCGGCGCTTGTGCCAAATAAAGCAATGTTAACCATAGTGGATTGTTGGTTAAAGGTGATGATTAGTCGTTAGATATGATCGGTTCTGAGCGACTAGCCACGGACTGTTGCCTTCGCTGCGTCGCTTGAGTGAGCCTTTGCAGGGCATCCGAGATGTCTACACACAGTGAAATGGGGTTATGTAGTTGCCGAATGGTGGGGGCAAGCTTTGTTACAGAGTTAGCCGTGCGTGTTTGAATGGTTTCTAACGGTTCAGATGGCTGTATGCGTTGACCTTGTTTCATCACAAGTTGCAGAAGAGGTTGCTCGTTTTCTAAAGCGGCTTCAGTGGCCAGCGCCAAGCGGTCTTTAATCACTTCATCCTGAACAATCTGACGATAGATTTGCTTGCGTCCTGGATAAGTTGCCTTACTACTGGACTGCTTCATCGTGGCAATGCTATCAATTTCGACTAACTTGTAAACCCCATTAACGGGTTGTCCCGTCACGAGTCGCGTACCTAATCCGTAACCATCAATTTCAGCACCTGCCTTTTTGAGTCGCTCAATTTCATACTCATCCAAATCGCCACTAGCAAAAATTTTGGCATGGGGAAGCAGCGATCGCACCTGTTGAGATAAAGTTACTAAATCACCCGAATCCAAGCGCACTCCTACCACTTGAATTTCTTTAGCGTTTTCTCGTTGTGCCAAACGTTCGGCGGCGGCCACGGTATTGTAGGTATCAATCAACAAAACCGAACCTGGAAAATAGCGATAAAACGCATCAAAAGCTTCCTGTTCGCTACCTTCTACTGCAGCAATAGCCATCACCAGCGAATGCGCCATCGTCCCACTCGGCTTTTGTCCTAACTTCAGCGCAGTCAACACATTAGAGGTAGAATCCAATCCTGCGGCCAAAGCGGCTCGCGCTGCCCACATTGCTCCTTGGGGACTAAACGCCCGCCGAGTTCCAAACTCCAGCAATTTAGCCTCAACTCCTGCAACATCTCGCATCCGTGCAGCCCGACTCGCCACTAATGTTTGATAGTTAATCGTATTTAAGATATAGGTTTCTACTAGTTGTGCCTGCCATAAAGGTGCATCCACCCGCAACAAAGGTTCATTGGCAAAAATCGCCGTTCCCTCGGGCACCGCCCAAACATCTCCACTAAAGCGCCCCTCCGCCAGGAGTGACCAAAAGGTTTCAGGGACATCGGCAAAAATTCCTGTTTTTTGTAACGCCTCAATTTGGTTCGCACTAAAACGAAACTGTTCTAAGTATTCCAGCGCCTGTGCTAATCCCATTGCAATCAGGTAGCCAAAGTCTGGAGGTAATTTCCTGATAAATAGCTCAAATGAGGCTGGACGTGCGAATAACCCTTCACCCGTATAGCAAGCTGCCATTGTGAGTTGGTAAAGGTCAGTTAAGAGGCTGTAATCCTCTGGGCCTATTGTCAGTTCCTGGTTTTCAAGGAGTTTCATGGTGGCAGGAAGAGATTCCGGAAACAGACCCCGTAAAGGCAAGTATTTGTTGCCCAATGGAGTGGATTGATTGTTTTAATTATAGTAAAAATCACCAAAAATCAAGCCAACACAACCTTAATAAACTGCACAGTATGCCAACGACAGACCCTATCTTGATTCGCTTTAAGTTGGCGCAAGAGCAAGACAGGGAAGCGATAGAGATGGGCTCTAAAGGGGAAGGATGAGTAGTAAGTTTTTAGAGAAGCAGCATGATATAGACGATGATAGTTATAAATTGAAAAATTTCTTAATAGTTATCGGGCTAGAAAGTAAAGAATTCGGCTACTCTCTGTGTTCCTTCATCCCTGCGTCTATTTTCCAGATGAGACACCAGAAAATCTCTCTTCCCCGACTCGGAGACTCCTGACTCGGAGACTCCTGACTCCCTGACCCCTATGCCCAGAAAATAAATTTAGAAAATTGTAGAATAATTGATTTTTATAGCTTTCTGAGAAAAGGATTGCAAATCTAATCAACAAAATATTGCAATTAGCCTCAACTCCTCAAACTTTGCCCATAATTTAAGCAATCGGAGATAGAATTCAATTCAACTCATCTCATCTCTATTTCAAATTTCAGTTTTTCTTTAATACATCAGGAGAGTGATTATTATGGGAATTTACAAGTTGTTTAATAGTGTAACAGAGTACATCTCTGAAGCAGTGGTCAGGATTTTTGGGCCGAGTGATGATGCTTATCCACTCACAGGAGTACAACCTTTTAACGGTGAGCCATTCCGGGAAACCAATAGAACGGATTGGTAAAACTGAACCATAACTCTATATGTAGGAGATGGTGCTTTACACTTGGCTAATATGCCCTACATATAGAGGCTTAGCGTAAGTCCTATTTTGATTAAGTTAATCGGTATAAAACCCTAACTCAGATTAGAGCAAGGGTTTTTATTTTTTTTATGTTGTTTTTCCAGCTAGACGCACAAACGTCTACTACCTCTGACCGCTCTGATGGGGAGTTTAGTCCCCCTTTGGTAGTAACAAGGTGAAGGAAGCGACAAAAACTTCACACCGTCTTAGTCTGCTGTCTTTTTTTGTACCGTCTGTACATCTGACGTCGCTCTCCTTGGATGCACAGCAATGGGTCACTGCGGTATAACTCCCAGCCGATACAATTAGCTATTCGTCTACTAGACCGAAAAGTCAGGACATTAGCCCTCCTGCTCTAGAAGCAGTAGGCATAATCTCTTGCTATCCGCCTAGGGGATAAACCCACCTGACTACTGTAAAAATAATGCCATGAAACACAATGTTTGTTCTTTAAAAGATATAAAGCGTTTCCTTTGAGCAGAGAAAAAATAAAACGCTGCTGTAACAATTGAGTCCAAGAAGTCTCAGCAAAATTCCATATTTACCCACTTGCCAAAGCCGAAACACCTTGCAGGATCGATTTTATATTTCTTAAAATGCACATCCTTATAGGGGTAGCTGTCGCAATTGATATTGCTTTTGGTTAAACTGCCGTTGATCGGGCGTTAATAAGCTGTATTTAATAGGGGGTCGCATATCCCACTGGACTTCGGCAAAGAGCAGAAGGCTCACGGCCATCACAATCCCAGTTGCTAGGAACTGTAAACTACCGACATAGGGCAAGATAGTGATACCAAGTAGGTGTAACAAACCTGCCAGGATAAAGGCACGCGATCGCATTCCCAACCCTGTACCTAGGTATCCAATAGCACTAAGTCCTAACCACAATGGACACAGGCGCATTAAGATTTGCCCCCACCCTAGAAAAATGCTGAGGTCGGTCACAATCACACCTCCAAGCATCAGACTCACCCAGAAATACAAGATCCACTGTAAACGTTCTACCTTGACCCAAAAGTTCGTCAGGCACACCATTGCAATGGTTCCGATCAAAGTCAGTACCGTCCAAAATCCAGCTTGAATCATCCAGCTAAGGGGCAGAAACTGAGCTGTGATAAAAATAATGGCTGAAATTAGACCCCAGATAATAAAAACTTGGTCAATTCGAGTATAAAGTGCAGAAACTAAGGTTTTATCTCCTAATTCGATGTGAATGCGTAACAGCCCTTTACGGTCTTGAAAATCGAGTGCTTCTTGTTTACTGCGGATAATAGGCTCTGTTGAATTGAAGAAAGTCATCAGGCGTTGATCGATAGGGGTAGAGTGCTGTTGCTGTAAATCTATTTTTGGTAATATATCTTTACCTATCTTAAAGATAAGACATATTGGAAAATAAGTTATTGACTTGATGTCTGTTTAAGCCTTTTCGCCTTCCAGGACGGGGACGATTGCGCCTCTACGACGAAAGGATGTAGAGAGAGACGTAGCGCATAAATCTATACCCTTCTGAGTATAGAGCGGTTGACTGCAACAAAACTTCAGCAAAATTGCTGAATAATTCCCCAAAGATTAAGTAATTTGGCTGAAAAAATTGGGTTACTCTCACCCTGCCAGGATGCATCCCTTGCGTTGCACCCATAGTTTTTAGAAGGGACAAGGGTCACAAGCTGTTATGTATTGAATTTGTGCTATGAGGTTGGCTCTCCGTGCAGGGGTGCAAGAGAGAATGGATTATGCAATTTAACCGTTGTTTAACTTAGTAGTGAGTCAGAAAAATACATTTGCTCATATTAGGATGCTCTCCCCAGCCGTCAAGTTATCAGCTACCGATGGAGAAAAGCTGACTCAGGTAAAAACTTAATGCCGCACTCCCAATGGGAACAGTCAAATTATCAAGGCCGAGTTTGGAAACGGATTCTAAAGCTGTGGCCACAAGCGCAATTGCCATAGGCAATAACCAAGTTTGCCAGATATTGCCCTGAACGCTAAACAGAATCAAACAACTGACTACATAGCTAGTTAAAGCCATGGTTGCAGTTCCTTCCCAGCTTTTTTTCATACCCCAGACTTCATAGCGATGTTGACCGAAGGATTGACCAATCAATCCCGCGAGTCCATCTCCCCATGTCATCAACAAAATACCAATAGCGGCATGGTGAAACTGCTGAATCGGCCAAAACCAAGCAACCAAGACACCAATACTAATAGCGTAGAAGAATGTACCTAGACTTTTGCGCCCAACACTGTTAATACCGGGTAAGAAGGGGATGTAATAAGACAAAAGTGCGATAAGACTGGCGACAATTGAAGCGGAGATACCGACCCAAGTGGGCAGTTGCAACCACCAAGCGATTAAAATAACGTTGCCACTGCCAATGTGAACGACTTTACGAGCAAGTTCTGAATCGGTAGCTGTACGACGGTGTAGTGTTTCCGCTAACAGCACAATTGCCCCTAAACCGAGTCCCACAATACCAATGTGGAGCCATAAGTCGGAAGTGGATTCTAACCAGGAGATAGATTGAAACAAGGGCTTATTGATGTAGAAATTAAATCCTCTTTATCACTTTATCGAGATTTGGTTCACAAAATGAAGAGATTACTGATTGGGCTGATTCGAGGTTATCGTGCTTTCATTTCTCCCCTGTTTCCACCGGTCTGTCGTTTTCAGCCAACCTGTTCAAGCTATGCCATCCAAGCGATCGAGCGATTCGGCCCCTGGCGAGGTAGCTGGTTAGCGATACGACGGATATTGCGCTGTCATCCCTTCCATGCAGGTGGTTACGATCCGGTGCCATCCAAAGAGGTTGAAAGTAGCCATCGTCACGAATAGCGATCAGCTAAATCCGGGTTACAATTTTGGCTCAAAGCAAGACAAAATAGATTGTAGCAACACTTAATAGACTACTCACTCATATTCCTATGGACTGCATTCATTTAACAGAAATTCGTTGCTATGGCTATACCGGTTATCTTGCTGAGGAGCAAGTTTTGGGACAATGGTTTGAAGTTGACCTCACCTTGTGGCTAGACTTAGCACCGGCTGGCGAGAGTGATGATATTGCTGATACTCTGGATTACCGCAAGGCAATTGAACGTGTTAAACAGTTAATTAAGTCTTCAAAGTTTGCATTGGTGGAAAAATTGGCAAATGCGATCGCCGCATCTATCTTGGAGTTAGAGGGAGTACAGCAAGTCCGAGTTCAGTTAAGTAAACCTGCCGCTCCGATCCCTGACTTTGGGGGAAAAATCACCATTGACATAATCCGATCTAGGGATAAAATAACGGGCGTTGCTCAATCAGGGGATGAATAGGGGACAAGGGGAAAAGGGAGAAAGGAATCACCGAAAATCTCAAATTATCCCGTCACTATGCAACCTGAAATAACCCATAACCCATAACCCATAACAAACCATAAACAACTCAGTCGGCTGGCAGCATTCCTCTCGAAAGCTCACAAGGATGGGATTCCAGGCGACTTTTGTTGAGCTCGGATACGTGTACTTATATCTTTTATCAAAATTAGTCTGTGATTTGAATCACGCTTAATGTAACTTTTAATCACAAAAATGCCGGATTAATATCACCAGCCGGTGACACGCAACATCACAAGATGTTGATGTATCGTGTCACTCAGTCAGTGACTAAAAGATTGAATAATTAAAATAGACGAGAGAACTCAACCCCAAAGCCCATGTTCCTAAGCCGTGACAGTTTGCCAACCAGCTCTGCCGATTGGGTTGGGGACTCTAAAACAGTACAAAAAAAGTTGGTCAAACTTGTCGAACATACACGGCAACTCGAACGTGATAACTTTCAACTCAATCAAGAAATTGCTGAGCGTAAGCGGGTAGAAGAGGCATTGCGGCAAGCTGAACAAAAGTATCGCAGTCTTTTTGAAAATGCGGCTGAGGGAATTTTTCAAACTACACCGGATGGACACTACCTAGCCTGTAATCCGGCACTCGCTCAAATCTATGGCTATGCATCAGTCGAGGAGTTGCTCGAACATTTAACTGATATTGAGCAACAACTGTACGTCCAACCGCAACGTCGTCACGAATTTATTGAGCAACTCCATACTCATGGTGCTGTGCGTGAGTTTGAATCTCAAGTTTATCGCCAAGACGGCAGTATCATTTGGATTTGTGAAAATGCCAGAGCAGTCTACGATGATCAAGGGTCGTTGCTTTATTACGAAGGCTTCGTGAGTGATATTACTCAGCGAAAGTCAGCAGAGGAATTATGGCAGCAATCACAAGAGCAATTGGCAGCTAAAACTGAGCAATTGGAAGAAACTGTAAGTCAGTTACAACAAGCTCAAGCTCAATTGATTCATCACGAAAAAATGTCTAACTTGGGGCAGTTAGTAGCGGGTATTGCTCATGAAATTAATAATCCCGTCAATTTTGTGTGCGGGAACCTCATTCCTGCAACTCAATATGTTGAAGATTTATTAACTCTGCTACAGCTATATAAACAATTTTATCCCCAGCCAGTCCCTGAAATTCAAGCCAAGGCCAACGCTATTGATGTAGAGTTTTTGATGGAAGATTTTCCCAAAACTTTATCATCAATGAAGTTGGGAGCTGAACGTATTCGCCAAATTGTACAATCCCTGCGGAATTTCTCTTGGCCAGATGAAGCTCAAATGTCGATGGTGGATATTCACCAAAGCATTGATAGTACTTTATTAATTCTCAACAGCAGACTGAAGCCCAAGGGAAATAATCCAGGTATTGTAGTGATTAGAGACTATACAGAGATACCCCTGATCAAGGGGTATCCTGGTCTTTTGAACCAGGTATTTATGAATTTAGTGTGCAATGCTATTGATGCTCTAGAGGATATTTCTGCAACCGATAATGATGCGATTGAGGTGGAAAACCCCAACCGCTCCTTCTACTACAATGATGTACCTTGCGAGTGCGAATCATCCGTAAGCCCATCTTATCCAGAACTCTGCTTGGACTCTACAACCGAGAGCATTGAATTGCCCGTTGTCTCTGCCACAAAGACTCCTAAAATTATTAAAATTTGTACGGAAGTACTTAGTAGCGAAAGCGAAGCTGAAGACGAAACGACTCAGCCTGATCGAGTAATGATCAGGATTATTGACAATGGACTGGGAATATCAGAAGAGATCAGAACACAGATTTTTAACCCTTTTTTCACGACAAAACCTGTAGGCAAAGGCACAGGTTTAGGGCTTTCTATCAGTTATCAGATTATCGTAGGCAAACATAGCGGTCAGCTACACTGCCTGTCAGCACCGGAGCAAGGTACAGAGTTTAGGATAGAAATCCCTATTCAACCGTCACAAGCAGTTGAACGTGAGCAGGATAACGTTTAGCTTAACGCCATCGCTTTTTGCGTCGTGCCACTTCTTTACGCTTGCGCTTTTCTTGGGGAGTTTCAAAATGGCGATGACGCCTCATATCTGTCAAAATCTCTGCTTTGGAAACTTGACGCTTAAACCGACGTAAAGCTGATTCAATAGCCTCGTTTTGACCAACAATTACTTGAGTCATCTACTTACTGATTGATTTGGAGGACTAATAAGGAACGAGTGATTAACGGTATTGGTTAATCAGAAGAAAATGCCTAACTAAAACTGTTAGTGAACGTTTTAGCTAGACAGGTGCCAAGGTCTAACCTTCGCACAGGGTTTGTAAGACAATTGTATGGGTTGTCTCTCTCATCGCTACGTTAGATTGATTTTTAACATGAATTGATGTAAATCATTCTATTTATTCAAGATGCAAAAAAACTTGGATTCGTTAAGATGCCTGCCAACGTGGAGAAACATACCTCATAGCCGAATTCCAGGTTTAACCAATACCGTAGCATAATTCGTTGGTTTTCAGGTATCCCAGTCCCACATTACTGGATTTTCATCCAGGGGATCGGTAACTAACCGTCCAATTTGATCAATTTGTTGCAGTTCATCACTCGATAGGTGAAGGTTGGCCGCTTGAGCATTTTGAGACGCTTGTTCTGCATTGCGGACTCCGGCGATCGCATTGGTTTGAGGTTGAGCGATTAACCAGGCCAAAGCGAGTTGAGCGAGGGTACAATCATGGCGTTTTGCTATGGGGCGAAGCTGATCCAATGCTTGCTGTGCTCGTTCGTAGTTCTCTCCCTTAAAGAGTTTATTATCTTTACGGTGATCGCCCTCGGCAAATTTGTGACCTCGACTAAATTTACCGGTGAGAAGTCCTTGAGCGAGTGAGGAGTAAGCAAGGATAGAGATATTGTTTTTTACACAATAAGGCATGGCCTCGGTTTCGACTTGACGCCAAAACAGGGAATAGGGGGGCTGTAGGCTATCAATGCGTCCGTATTGTGCCGCTTCTTCAATTTGATTCCGAGAGAAATTAGAGACACCAATTGCGCGGATTTTGCCTTGCTCTTTGAGTTGATTCAAAGCACTCATGGTTTCTTCGATGGGTACGACTTCACTGTTCCAAGTTCCTGAAGGCCAGTGGATTTGGTACAAGTCGATATAATCAGTTTTAAGGCGCTTTAAGGAACCTTCACAGGCTTCGATCACCTGATCGTATTTCAGATGATTAGCAAACACCTTGCTGGCGTAGGTTACGCGATCGCGCACATCACAGAGTGCTTGAGCTACAATTTCCTCCGAGTGTCCATTTCCGTAAACTTCTGCGGTATCAACGGTTGTAATTCCTGCATCAAAGGCGGCGCGTATTGCTTTAATCGTTTCAGCATCTTCAATTCCCGCCCACATGGCTTTACCGGCTTGCCAAGTACCGATCAGGATTGGCGTAATTTTTACATCCGATGTGCCTAATTGCCGTGTTTCCATTTTAAAGTGTTGACGTATACAACTATGGTTGATTTTGACGTTTTAAACGACTGCTAAAGATATTATCGGATTATTTCTATGTTCTGTTTCCCTCTATATGGGTAAAAACTAACTGGCAAATAGAGAGCCAGGAGCCACAAGTCAGGGGGGGTTGATTTTCATTTTTTTGTTGTGTGCGAAGTCTGGCGATAACGGCCTACAATTTGATTCACGATTAGTAGAACTTACCCAACCACTTAATCATCTTCTAACTTCAGAAGCTGTTCATTTAATGTTTTGAGACGTTCGTGAACTACTTCTTCTGAGAGAATTCGCCGACGTAGGGCATCATTCAGTGCGCCTTTTTCGGCTAAAAGCAGTTGCCGACGAATAGCATCTAACTTCGTTCGTTGTTGACGACCACCAAATGCATCGCGCAGCGAATCTAAAGGATTTTCACGATTGTTTTTGGCAAAACGATCGGGTCGATGGTTATAAATGTCTCGCAAAGTTCTCTCAGAGGCCGCTACCTTCACTTGATATCCGGCTCGCATTTCTTCATAGATAGCTTTAGGTAATACTCCAGTTTTAAATAAACTTTCTAATTCATCTTGTGCGGCTTTAGCGGTCATGAGTTGGGCTTGCAATTCCTCAATTTGTTGATGAGATTCCGAGCGATAAGATAACTTTAAACGTCGCACGGCTAAAGGTAGAGTTAGCCCTTGCCCTACTAGAGAGACAACCACAATTCCTAACACAATTGCAATTAATTGTTCCCGTTGCGGTAAAGTGGTGGGTAAGCTCAAGGCTAAAGCAGTGGACAACGAACCTTTAATATTGCCCACAAACAAAATATGTCGCCATCGCATGGGAATAGGTCGGTCAAAAAAGCGCACTAAGGCTAAAAGAGGATAAACCGTCAGTGCCCGCCCCACTTGATAAGCTATAAGTGCTAAAAAAACTCCCGGTAATGTCTGCCAAAGAGTAATGACATTGACCTCTAAGCCAATGAGTAGAAAAATAAATGTATTAACTCCAAATCCTGCGTATTCCCAAAAACTAAATAAGGTGACTTGAGTGGATGCTGAGGTCATTTGGGAATGCTCAAAATTACCAATAATCAATCCTGCGACAACGACCGCAACCACACCAGATACATGTAAAAATTGACCGGCTTGAAAAGCTCCTAAGGCAACAGCAACAGTAAGGAGAATGCCACCCAAAGGGTCATCGGCTTGCCGGAGTAAACCAACACTAAGATAACCTAAGGCTAGCCCTACCAAAACTCCACCGATAATCACGAATAGAAATTCTTGAACAACATCTAATGGTGATAATGAACCGGTGGAATAAACGGTTAAAATTAGGCTAAATAAAACCAGAGCAACATCATCATTTAGTAGACTTTCTCCCTCAACTAAAGTCACTAATCGATGGGGAACGGAGACATCTTTAAACACGGCAATCACCAAAGCCGTATCCGTAATCGATAACATCACACCGACTAATGCAGCCGGTATCCAATCCAAACCGAGTTCGAGTTTTAATAAGACAGAGGTGATGCCTGCACACAATAAAATTCCAGGGCCTGCGAGCAAAGCAATCGGTTTAATCGTACTTCGTAGGCGGCTGATATCCGTATTTAAGGCCGCTTCAAACAACAAAATCGGCAAAAATAGGTTGAAAATGAGGGAGGAATCTAAACGAATACGATGGGGTAATAGTTCGGTAATTTCAGTAATGGCTAAACCCGCCAATACTAAACCCGTAATATAAGGAATGCGGAGTCGTCGCGAGATAAGGGCAACCCCAGTGGCAACCAATAACAAAATGATCAGAACCGTTACAATTTCGGCAACATTTCCCTGATTCTCGCTACCGACGACAGTCGGGATTGCCAGAAGTATTCGCTCACTGAGCCACTGCATAGTTTGTATGAAGTTTAAGAGGGGTAAAGATTTAACTGGAGTAAATAGATTTGAGCCTTATACTAGTTTCTTGTATAAGTACTGTCTTCTAGCTCAAACCGCGAACTATAAAAAGATGAACCCTAAAACATTTTCTTGAGGCTACACTCCACTGCATACGACTGCTTGAGCCGTTTAATTATGAATTCCTGCCTGTTTCATATAACTCAATAACCAATTCGCGGCCGTCGCCCTACGAGTCTGCCGAGGCCCAAACTCACCAACTTTGTAACCTTTAAATCCTAACTGTTCTTTCAATAATTGTTTGTTTTCAGGTGGAATAGAGCGAGTGAGTTTGACCGTTGCAGGACGACTCTCAATAAAATTAGGTGGCTCTGGATAGTCTTCTTTCCATTCGGGCGAAACCTCTTCTAACTCCCAATTATTTGTTGCTAAATTATAGCGATAACCTAAGTAGTGCCCAAGCAATTTATTAACGGTTTCATCGTCAACTTTTTCGTTAATGATGTCCCAAATAGTATCAGTATTGAGAGGAGGTAGATCGGACATTATTGGCTTGTAATTTTATTTTTAATTTTAAAGCAATCTTCAATCAATAGTAAATTACTTTCTCTTGTCTTCTTTTTAGCCGCCATTGTTTGCTTCGTCATAGTGAGTCCGCGCAGCTTCTATATCATCCCAATGCATGGCTGCCCATTGACAAATGTCCTTTAATAATTCCGTCAGTGTCTCACCTAGAGGGGTTAACGAATACTCCACTCGAGGGGGAACAACCGGGTAGACATGGCGCACTACCAACCCATCCCGTTCTAGCTTCCGCAGCGTTTGAGTCAGCATTTTTTGGGATATTCCGCCAATCACTCGCTGAAGCTCACTGTAGCGCCTTGCTTCTTGTTGAGAGAGAGCATAGATAACAATTACACTCCACTTGTCCGCAATCGTTTCCAGTACCCGTTGAGTCGGGCAATCCGCTTGGAAAACTTCCGGTTCAGATGGTTTACGCACCATTTGGTAAGTACAGCACTTTTTAGTGCCTGCTTGCTAAAACGCTTGTACCTTCGACATGATACATACATAGGACTTACGCAGCAACTCTAGTTGTAGTGGGCGTTGCCAGGCACCATACCCTAGGGCTAGGGTATGGGCGAGAATTTTGCCTAAGTTCTGATAGAAAACAAAACGTTAGCACGAGAAGTACTGGACTGGAGTGAGTTGGATTACAACATAAAATGCTCCAAGTTTGTAAACTTAATAAAAAATTAAGCTTTCGCAGTAAAACTAGATCGGCTTGAGATGGCGAACAATTATGGAAAGACCGATTCGCATTCTGTTGCAGACCACTATTCCTGCTGTTGAAGATGACTGGAGTATCGAGCGATTTTCCTTGTTACGGGATTATCTCGCCTCCCTCAAAGACGAAACCGGTCAACTGTTGTACCAAGTAACGGCACGAAATCGAGAATCTGATGCAGAGGGCAATGACCTGGTTTTAAGTCAGCTCAACCGTTTCCAATTTGATGAATTATGGTTGTTTGCCGTGGATGTAGGGGATGGACTCACAGAAAAAGACCGTGCAGGCATTACTAATTTTCATCAACAAGGTGGTGGTATTCTCGTAACTCGCGATCATCAGGATTTAGGTTGCTCCATTTGCCAACTCGACACCCTCGGCGCGTACCACTTTTTCCAAAGCCACAATCCTGACCCTGATAAGTCTCGACACTGCATTGATGACATTTATACTCAAACTATTTCTTGGCCAAACTATCATTCTGGGCGCAATGGTGATTGTCAAAAAATTACGCCGATTGAACCGATTCACGAACTCTTAAAAAATCCTGCCTCACTGTCTGGAGTCATTGAATTTTTTCCAGCTCATCCTCATGAAGGGGCTGTTGGTATCTTGGCTGAGGATAGCAATGCTCGTGTGATTGCAACGGGTAAAAGTTTAGTGTCTGGGCGTCCTTTTAATCTCGCGGTTGCTGTTAATCAAGTTCAGGATGCACAGGGCAATACATTAGGGCGAGTGGTTGCCGAATCTACCTTCCACCATTTCTGTGATTACAACTGGGATACCCAAATGGGATGTCCGAGTTTTGTGGAAGAGCCTCCCGGAAACCGGATGCAAACTGAACCTCGTGCTCTTGATGACCTCAAAGCCTACATCCGTAATATTGCTTCATGGCTAGCTCCTACGGCACTTGCTTAAGTTGAATACCACTGGCTTAGGCGAAAAATAGTCGTATAGAACCAAATCCGGATTGGGGGACTAGCCCCCCAAACCCCCCACTGGGGGACATGCGTCTCCCCCAGACCCCCCGCGCAAGGTTTAATAATGGTGAATTTTTTTTAAGTCAGTGTCATTTAAATTAAGTGTAGTTCGCCCAGTCAATAATTCTTAGTCAGGAGTAAATGATGACAAACTCACCGAAAATTCTTGCCTTTGCAGGCAGTACTCGTGAAGCGTCTTACAACAAACAATTAGTGAAAATTGCTGCTGAGGGGGCGAGGGCTGCCGATGCTGAGGTTAATTATGTGGACTTGCGGGATTTACCGATGCCCTTATTTGATGAGGATTTGGAAGCCCAAGAAGGACTGCCTGCCAATGCTCTGGAATTTAAGGAATTGCTCTTAGCGCATCAAGGTTTATTAATCGCCTCTCCTGAATACAATGGCTCGATTACGGCGGTTTTGAAAAATGCGATCGATTGGGCATCTCGTCCACTACCTGGAGAACCTCCCCTGGCCTTAAGCTGCTTTCGGGATAAAGTTGCGGTTTTGATGAGTGCCTCACCGGGAGGATTGGGGGGTTTGCGGGGATTAACTCATGTCCGAACAATTTTGAGTGGGATTGGGGTTTTGGTATTACCCGATCAGCAGGCAATTCCGAGGGCTTTTGAGGTATTTGATGCTGAAGGGAAATTGAAGGATTCAAAGCAACAAGAAGCAGTTGAGCAACTTGGCAATAAGTTGGCAACAGTATTGGCGAAGTTAATGGCTGAATAGATACCCATTTTTTTAAGGAGTAAAACTATGGATGTTGCAGATGCAGTCGCATTAGTAACGGGTGCCAATGGAGGATACGATTTAGAGAGATGAATAAATAATTCTTATAGCAGATTAAGAATAAATTTTCTAACCATAAATTGAGATTGGGGGTAAAGAAAACTAACTCGTTTCTTGCCTCTAATCTATTTTTTTATTTATTTTTAACCATAAGAATTTTACATTAATACGACCCCTAACTTTAGGAGGAGGCAAAGAATTTTCAGTGCCAATAAACTTTTGTACCAGTTCTACAGTCTTAACAATTGATTTGCCCCATTATCCTGAAGCTTAATTCTTTTACACCACCAGCGTTGCCCTGTCAAAGTATTCTGCATGAATTTACGAGAAGTATCGGACAAACGAGCGATCGCGCCAGCCTTGGCCTTAGTCGATGCTGTTGCCATCACAGTGGGAACCGTCATTGGGGCGGGAATTTTTGAAACTCCTGCTTTGGTTGCTGCTAATGTTGGAACGAGCAGCATGGTAGCTTTCCTGTGGATGTTAGGAGGTGTTATTTCCTTTATCGGCGTTCTGTGTTATGCCGAATTAGCAACCGCCTATCCCCATCCAGGAGGGAACTACTACTATCTCCGTCGTGCCTTTGGCAAAGAGATTGCTTTCTTATTTGCTTGGGCAAGAATGATGGTAATTCAGCCCGGATCGATTGTACTGTTGGCTTTTATCTTAGGAGATTATGCCACCCAAGTATGGTCATTAGGTGCTTATTCTGCATCCATCTATGCTGCAATTACAATCACCCTATTCACTGGATTGAACCTGTTAGGCTTGCGACAAGGTAAATGGACTCAGAACCTTTTATCGATGGCACAAGTGCTGGGTTTATTAGTGATTGTTGTTGTAGGTTTTGCCTTTATTTCTGCAACAACATCCCCCTCGATACCGGTTGAGTCATCCACTTCTTCGGGTAATCTAGGATTAGCCATGATTTTCGTGCTGCTGTCTTACGGAGGTTGGAACGAAGCGGCTTACATTTCGGCAGATATTAAGAATGTTAGACGGAATATGGTGCGATCGCTCCTCTGGAGTATTGGCATCATCAGTGCCATTTATCTGCTCATCAACCTCGCTTATCTACATGGGTTAGGTGTAGCCGGAATGGCACAATCTAATACCGTAGCCGCCGATTTGATGCGTCGGGCGCTAGGAGAACCGGGTGTATGGATGATTAGTTTTCTGATTGCAGTAGCAGCACTGGGTTCCATCAATGCTACGATTTTTACTGGAGCACGCACGAACTATGCGCTAGGACGGGATTTTTCCTTGTTTTCCTTCCTAGGACATTGGCACCATCGCGCTAATACTCCCACACGCTCCTTAGTTGTGCAAGCTGGCATCGCCCTAGCTTTGGTTTTGCTGGGTACTCTAAAGCGTAAGGGCTTTGAGACGATGGTGGACTATACTGCACCAGTCTTCTGGTTTTTCTTCCTGCTAACGGGCATCTCTCTATTCATCTTGCGATTTAAAGAATCAGAGGTTCCGCGCCCTTTTCAGGTTCCGTTTTATCCCTGGACACCCCTTGTATTTTGTTTAATTTGTGGTTATTTGCTCTACTCAAGTCTCGCTTATACCGGGATAGGAGCTCTGGTTGGTGTCGGTGTCGTACTGGCAGGTATTCCACTACTAGTGTGGATGGGAAAACGAACTAAGCACACCCCTGAGTAACTCGAAACCTAATTTCATTCATTCATCAAACATCAAAAGGAGAAACGAACAGTGCAACTACAACGAATTGTAGGATTACTGGCTATTGGTTTAGGTGCTAGCAGTTTAGTACTAACGGGATGTGCTGAGCAAACCGCTTCTAACCCACCCACTGTAACCCCTACTGTAACTCCCACTGTCGCCCAAGAGTCCCCTAACGAAAATCTCGCGCAACAGTCCTCACCATCGACTCCTGCCGAGCCCTTTCAGCGTGATGTAGTTTATGTTCCCACAGCAGAGGCCGTCGTTGAAAAAATGTTGGAACTGGCTCAGGTCATGAACCCACTGCCTAAAGGCAGGGGCTTGTAAAAAACAATTCTTGCCTTG
>CAZPRJ010000078.1:0-36725 GCA_964588805.1 uncultured Microcoleus sp.
TGCCTTTAGATGTTAGAACTTGGACTTGCAAAAGTTGCGGCACTCACCACGATAGAGACGAAAATGCTTCTCAAAATATAAGAGCAGAGGGCATCAGAATGCTATCAGTCTTAGGAACTAGGACTGCTGCCGATGGAGGGGATGTCAGTCCGAGACTTGGGCGCTTGCTCCAAGTTGACGCAATCCCCCGTGAAGTCGGAAACTGCCGTCAGAGCGTAGCTCACTGGCAGTAGTTCATACTGATGACTCGTGACTCATCAATAGCGATTAATCTATGAATATTTAGGATTTAAGCCTTTTTCCACGATTGAAGAAGGAATTTACCAATTTGTTTAGAGGTATAAAGACTACTACCAAAATCGTTGATTCGTCGCTTGTGTAGTTCTTGGAATTGCACGATGTTGGTAGGAGGAGTTAGATATCGCGTTTCTGACCTCAGATGAAGTAACAGTCATTGATTTACTAACTCCTAACTCCTACTAACTAACTCCCTACTGAAACAAATTTTGCACCCACCCTGAGGGAACTAAATTGACAGTATCCCGAATAATCAAGAAAATACCTAAACCCAATAACAACATCAATCCAGTTTGCATGATGTTTTGTTGGATTTGAATCGGTAAAGGCTTGCCGCGAACCGCTTCAATCGCTAAAAAGGCAAGTTGTCCGCCATCCAGAGCGGGTAAAGGCAAAATGTTAATAATCGCCAAGTTAATGCTAATTAAGGAAGCAAACCACAGCAAACTAAATGGATCGGAACTAGCAATTTTTGCTCCAAAATCAACAATCCCAACTGGCCCCGTCACTTGATTCGCTGTTTCTTGGAAATTGCTAATTAACTGCCCAAAACCCTTAAGAGTCAAGACTGTAATTCGTTGAAATTCTTCTGCCGCACGATTAAAAGTCTCTCCAATATTTTGAGTCCGTTTGTGTACAATTTCGCGGTTCGGGGCTAGCTGGACACCAATTTTCCCTTTACCATCCGCACCTTGCTCCGGTGTGACATTCAGAGATACAGTGTCTTGGCCTCGCTCAATCGTGAGTTTTAACAGTTTGTTAGGAGATTGTTGAATTTGCTTCATCAAAGATGTAATCGCTTCTCCGTCGTCCCCTAACTCTTTGCCATTGACGGCTAAGATGACATCTCCAGCTTGAATTCCTGCTTCTTGAGCCACAACACTGCTTTCGGCTGCAATAATCGGCACCCGCACACCGGGTTGATCGTTGAAGTCAGTGAAACCCACGGTTCCCATCTGAACCACGAGCAGGAAATAGGCAAAGATTAAATTTGCGATCACACCCGCACTAATCACGATCGCCCGATCTAAAATGGGTCGATTGCGGAGTAAATTCGGGTCATTGGGAGGAATCTCACTATCCGGGTCATCATCAGGAAAACCTACAAACCCACCCAAAGGAAAGGCACGGATAGCATACTCGGTTTCCGAGCCTTGATACTTCCACAGAACCGGGCCAAAACCCAGAGAAAAACGATTGGCGTAAATTCCTTGAAGACGAGCAGCCATAAAATGGCCTAACTCGTGTACTAAAATCAAGACTGCCAGGACTGCGATCGCCGCCAAAATCGACATAAGAAGTAATCAATCTAACGATAATTTATGTTTTTTTTATTGTAAGGTCGATTTTGGTTTGTTACCTGTCTCCTGAGTCTGAAGCCATTTTCCCTCAATAATGAATCAACCTCAGACCTGTAAGGATTGTGGCTACTGTTTGACTATAAGTTACGGGGGAAACCGCTTATAAAACGTCGCGTCCTAAATAAGGTTGCAGCATGTCTGGAATTTTAACGGTTCCATCCGATTGTTGATAATTTTCCAAAATGGCCGACATCGTGCGCCCAACCGCCAAACCGGAACCGTTTAAGGTGTGTACAAACTGAGTTCCTTTTTTTCCAGCTTCTTTAAAGCGAATATTACCGCGTCGTGCTTGAAAATCAGTGCAATTCGAGCAGCTAGAAATTTCCCGATACTTTCCAGAAGACGGCAACCATACTTCAATGTCATAGGTTTTAGCAGAGGCAAAGCCCAAATCTCCGGTACATAGCGCCACCACCCGATAGGGTAATTTCAACGCTTCCAAAATAGCAGCCGCATTGTCGAGCAGTTTTTCTAGTTCCTCAAAAGAGGTATCGGGGTGGACGATTTTCACCAACTCCACTTTATTAAACTGGTGTAATCGAATCAGTCCTTTGGTATCTCGCCCATAGCTACCCGCTTCCCGACGAAAGCAGGGGGTATAGGCACAATGATAGATGGGGAGTTCCGATACTTCTAAGACTTCATCTCGATACAAATTGGTTAATGGGACTTCCGCCGTAGGAGCAAGCCACAAGTCATCACTCTCACACTTAAAGCTTTCTTCGGCAAATTTAGGAAGCTGACCCGTCGCGGTCAGAGATTGAGTATTAATGAGGATAGGAGGTACAACCTCTACATAACCCGCGGCCGTTTGTTGGTCAAGCATAAAGCTAATCAGTGCTCGCTCCAAGGCAGCACCGGCACCGACTAAACTGACAAACCGACTCTGGGCGACTTTCACCGCTCGTTCAAAATTAAGAATACCGAGTTTTTCCCCGATTTCCCAGTGCGGTAAAATTTGGGCATCTTGGGGGGGCAAATACTCATCACCCCAACGCCGGATTTCTACATTCTCCTCTTCACTTTTGCCTATCGGTGTAGAATCGCTGGGTAAGTTAGGCAGAGCTAATAAAAGGGCTTCGATTTGGAATTTGAGGTCTTTTTCCTGAGGTTCTAGTTCACTCAAGCTGGCTTTGATTTGGTTGCCTTCGTCTCGGAGTGCTTGCAGTTCGGGAGCATCAGGAGAAGCACCAGCTTTGATTTTTTGACCAATGAGTTTACCAATTTCGTTACTGCGAGCTTGGAGTTGAGTTCGTGAGGTTTCCAGCTCTCTTTGACGTTGGTTTAGCTCTACAATCGGCTGGAGGTCATATTGGCCAGCACCACGCCGAGCTAAGAGTTCTTGGACTTTTTGGGGGTTTTCTCGAATTTGCTTTAGGTCAAGCACTGATTTTACTCTACTACCGAGGGCGATCGCTGATGGGGTTTCATCACTCTCCATCATGGCTTTTAAACGAATCAGAAAAGCTCACACAGAGAGTGCCAATTTACAGGATACAAGAGGAGTGCGATCCAATGATGGAGAGAAGCCGTTCGCGAACAGCTTAACGTACCCAATCTGCCACAGTTTTTGGGCAAAGTGCAATCGGCAATGATTTCGGATTTTGAACAACTCCTTGAGCCTTTTGAGCACGAGTTTTACTTACTGACGCGATTAAACAGCCACAGTGAAGCAACAATCCCTGCAAAATGAGCCGTAATGGTATTAACGTTTCCCTGTACTACAAATAAATCCAAAGGCTGTACGTATCGACTCGTATCGAGGACTGCCCCTTGCTGGGACAAGGATTTGGCGAGGACACTCCCTACAACTGCCTGTGCTCCTAAAATAGTCAAGAGCATTCCCACCAAATTCACCACCAATCCCAGACGAATGGTTTGTAATGTTTCAGCTTTACTGGGTCGTCCACTCTCTTGCAATTGTTGAGAAATCCGAGTGTAACGGAAGGCAAAAAAAGCACCGACGCCTAACGCCACTAATCCACAAATTGCAAAAAAAATGCCGAATCCGGTTCCCTGAGCGCTGGCTTGTGACCCTGTATTGCGACTAAAGGCTACGGAAACCAGCAAAATGATGGTAGCAATGACGCCTAGCACGACCTGGAGCCAGAACGAAATCCAGCCAAAGGTACGAAGGGTAGCGACAACGCGTTGAGCGGCTGGAGGGAGTGAAGACGTGTCAGATTTTTCTCGCATCGGCTTGGGAGTATTAGCAACAACCTTTGGGGAATGGGTAACGGTTAGCAGCTATCCACGGGTTGACTAGCTACTGGTGAATGATCATCACCACCGACCTACTCCCTTCATTGTGTCTTGAAAGATACATGAATGTGGGGGCAGTTGCTCACTTCCGGGTCACTTGCAAATTTCTGATAACTTTTTTCAGCCTTCACTTCGTTTTGTATAACGAATTGATACATTTTAATGGGCTTTATTGCTAAGTTTAACAAATTGACATAAAATTCCTAGCAGTAATACAAGTCATACGTCTGTATTACGGTTTTTGAGCCGTCTAACCAAATTCGGATGTTTGCTCTATAACGTTGATTCCTTACCCAACCCAGATTAATTCATCTCAACCTATTATTTGCTGACTTTTGTAAAAATTGTCAGATATGGAGAACTTTTAGCCGAAGTTACCCGTCTTACTAGGAGATTGCAGAGCTAGAGCCGCAATACTCATGTCTTTTGCCGTGTTCTCATTTGTTCGCAGCTAATCGAAAAGGATACAAAACGATGGAGGGTTTAAGACCGACTTTTACACAACGTCTATCCTACTTAGCTTGCGCTATGGCTTTGGTTTTAGCCTTGTCGCTTTACAAAAGCAGTATCGGAACCAAACCTTTATCCGTCGCGCAAAGACACTGGGAAGCAATTGCAACGGCCGATCCAGAGCTTTTAGTTAGTAGGTATAGCGCTAACGCCGTTTTAGAGCGTTCCTATGCTGTTGCGGATATGGATAAAACTTACCAGGGTCAATCGATTTACTCGGCGTGGCGAGAATTCTTTGAGCAGTACCAAATTAAAGAGTTTCGGGTAGTCGAAAAAAAACAACGGGATCGTGCCGTTGAAGCTGAACTTCAAATTACCGCCAAGGCTAATGCCGGCTCAATCGTTATTTTATCGATATCTTACGAGGTGTTCTTCGATCGAGCTGGCAAAATTATCAAAGAAGTGTGGCAAGCACACCCAGAAGTTAGTGTATGACGCCCAGAGTCCAATGTTTCTAGATCCAGCGTCGAAGAGGGATCAGCCGAAAATCGGTTGCTCATAGGATGGATCGAAGTGGATCGGAAACATCAAGATGTGATGAAGCCTGATGATCAGCATGACAGCCAACTTGCAAAAAATAGATTTTTCCTGGCAGTTTGTACCCAATCCTTTACATCCCTTAACAGATTCATCAAAATCTACCCATGTCTGGGGGTTGCCCTGGAATAGAGATGCTCCACCGATTTATGCTAGACGTATATTCGGTATAATTTTTATTGCTGGGTGTAGGAAAACTGCTAATATCTTTGACGAGCTATCCCTTCACAAGCTTGACTGAGTAAAGGAATGCAAAACAAAACTATACGGAATACACCAGTGAATGGCAGTAGAAAAGAATAATGCCAAGAACCTCATGTCAATTTAGGTTTGGAAGGGAAGGGATTGTCTACCGTGCCAAGAACCTTGGAGATTGCCTAGGTACTTTGTGGCAGTTGCTTTTAGCGACTTCGCTAAGATTGATGGTGATTATTCCGTTCAGGTTGCATCTAGAGTTACCGCATCAACGAGTCAATTACAAAGTCCTCCCTTGCTTTGCTATAAAGTGTGAGGGCAGTTAACTAAATTCTTAGTTGCTCGTTTTTGACAGACATGCACGCGCATGTGTGAGTTTTCAGGGGTATCGAAGCCATCGTTAAATTACAAAGAAAACTCTCCCATTCAAATCCGGTTGGCTGGGATATTCAGCGAGCTATGCAGATGAAATTTGAGGATATCTATCAGTTTTTTCGAGACCCTCCTCCCAACTATCTCAACAAAGAATTAGCTGTATGTTACGTTCTGTCTGTCTTGTTGCAGGGGGAATCTTATGGAACACAACTGATTCAACAACTAGAACACGATTACCCGACTTATCGACTCTCTGATACAGTCCTCTACAGTGCACTCAAGTTTCTAGAAGATTCAGGCGCAATTTCAGGGTACTGGAAAAAAGTAGAAGGACGAGGACGCCCCCGCAGGATGTATCAAATCCGCCCAGAGTGGCGAGAGCAAGCACAGGAACTGGCCAATTTTTGGCGCAGTTACATGACGGCTGGCAATAGCAAAGCCATGTGATTGCTCCCTCACCTAGGTTCAATCCCAGGTCATCGACCACAACAGCAGGCGAGGAAGAAATTTTGCAGATTTCGCAAATCAAAAAGCGTCGGCGCGACTATCAGACTAAAAGTGGTGCATTTTCTCAGAACATTGACAGTTTTAGGGTCTTCTCAGTGATTTTCTGGTTTGAACTTCCTCGCTTGAAATAAGTCCTGATACCATTTTGAGTTGGGTTAGCGTTAGTGGGAGGCGATCGCTAACCAATCAGGCATCAAAAATTGTAAAGTAGGAGCCAATGATATGTTTTGATGAAAAATCCATAAATCTGTGAGTACAACCATTCTTTCTTCTACATTTGTCTTGACCTTGTTGTTGGCAGTCGGTCTGTTTTTCTTCATTCGAGCTTCCGTTAAAGACCGCACCGAACAAGTTCAATTGATTGCAACTGAACCCGAAGACACTTTACTCACTCGGTTGCAGCAGTATTTTGACCAGAGAGCATACCGAGTGGCGGCTGTCGATGCCACAACTCATCAAGTCACCTTCCAAGGAATGGTGCGCCCGAGTTGGTTTCTAGCCATATTTTTGACCTTGCTAGCCGCTTGTGGAATCCTGTGTTTATCTTTGGTTCTCTCGTTGTTATATCCAAAGCTGTCCAGTCTTTTTTTGGCGCTAGTTCTCCTAGCTCCTATTGCTGGAGTATTTTATTGGCAGAAAGCCGGACGGAGTGAACAGGTGTTCTTAAAGGTGGAGGCAGTGACCGATCAAGACCCTATTTCACAAAGTCTTGTGACTGTTAGAGCCCATCGTGATGAGTTGCGATCGCTGCAACAAGCCCTCAAACTAAAACCTTTATAAATTGGGAGTAGGAGTTCGCCCATAACTAGCCCTACTCAAGATAGTATGAGTAGGGCTATGTCATGTAAAAGTGCCTATTATATTGTTTTACTGGTCATGCCTCAACGGCTATGAACTGCAACTGCAGGTTTTTCTACAGTACTCGATTCTAGTAGCCGTAAGCTGGGAAACAGAAAATGATTTTCTTCGACGTATTGAGCCCCAAATAATCCTTTTTCTGCCCAGAAATAACGATCTGTCGTATGTTCGTTACGCTTTACAAGTAGTAAAGCTGGTGGAACTATGCCTTTGACCTGAATAAACTTGCGTGCAGCTGTGACCGGTTTATCTTCGCCGCTTTCAAGATTATACTGAGGCACATACTCTAGAATTTTACGCCCTTCTTGGCGACGGCGACTTTTACGTTTGCGTCTTCTTGCCAACCTCTTTACCTCCTCTTTATGCAGACAGTTGTAATGTTAGTTACAAAAGCCGTCGAAAGTATACCGGCTTGAGTTCAAAATATCAACTTCTCTTTATACATTGATACAAAGCGTCCAATTTGTCTCTATGGCAAAGGTTTAGCAGCAAAAAAAGGAGTATTTCCTTAGAAAAATCTATATTTTTTTTAACATAAATTCATAATAGGCGCTATATAGACTCTCTTTCCTGATCAGGCAATCAAACATGGGATCATAGTCAGATTCCTGACGGGTTCGACATCATAGAAAGAGAACCAGTCGGGGTTCTATTGCAAGAGCGCTGTTGTTGAGGATCTATCATAACCCCATGTTCATTCCTGCCAGTTCAGAATTTGTTGCGCTGTGTCAATCACAGGTAGCAGTACTTACTCAAGGGCTTGGTGCAACCTTGAGCGCTGTTTACCTTACCCAAGAACTGGCCCAAGGTACTCAAGCAAAGCTCATTCCCGTGGTGGTTTATCCAGAAACAACTCAATTATGGGAAGAAGGTGCTTCAGAACTGGTGCTGCCCGAGCTTCAAAGCCAAATGGATGCCCTTCCTCGATTATCCACCGCAAAACCCCGGTTACTCCCCCAAGGGTCTGACTCTGACCCATCGGTGGATTACTCATCATCAGGCTGGGATAACCAGTTTTGGCGGCGGCAGCGCCAAGTGGTGTTGCCTCTGATGCATGAAGGGGCGGTGATGGGGTTGTTGGTGGCGAGTCGTGAAGACCGACCGTGGAATGAGAAAGAATTGACGACGATTGAACGAATTGCTCGCAGTTTAGCCCTAGCCTACATCATCGATCAGCGCCGAGTTTGGTCTGAGCAGCAAATCAATCAGCAACATCGCCTGATTGCTCAACAGCGCGATCGCTTAGATGACCTCCTGCATCAACTTCGCAATCCTTTAACCGCCGTGCGAACATTTGGTAAACTGCTGTTCAAGCGACTTCTGCCCGGAGACCAAAACCGTGATGTGGCTTCGAGTATTGTGCGAGAGAGCGATCGCCTGCAAGAATTACTCAAAGAGTTTGATGCCACATTAGAGGCCAGCGAACGAGAATTAGCCCCTCTAGCACTCCCGGCCGCATCAATCAGTGCCATTTCATCTCTCCCAACAGCAGGCGATCCAGGCGAAATTGTACCCCCTCCTACCTCAATGCTGCCGGCAACAACCCTACCCTTAAAAGCACTTTCAGTAACGGAAGTCTTAGAACCTTTAATCGATTCAGCCCGAGTCATTGCTCAAGAGCGCCTTCTAGAGTTATACACTCAAATCCCTGAAGACTTGCCACTCGTGCGAGGGAATGCCAAAGGATTGCGGGAAGTCTTCAGCAATTTGCTCGACAATGCCTTGAAATATACCCCTCAAGGAGGACGGATCGATCTGCAAGTCGGGGTTTTTCCCTACCAAAACCAAGGCATCGATGCAGCCAAGGAACCGACGAATCCTGGCTCTTCCCCACACCGGCCTTCCCTTGCGGCTCAACCGGAAAAGCGCCTAGGCATCCTCATCAGCGACACAGGGCCGGGTATCCCCCCCCAAGACTTAGAACGTCTGTTTGAGCGGCATTACCGAGGCGTACAGGCATCAACCGCCATTCCGGGTAGTGGTTTGGGCTTGGCGATCGCCCAAGAACTCATGACCCAAATGCAGGGAGAAATTGAAGTGTTTAGCCCAGCGCAATCGGCCTGGGCTAAACTCGGTTTGACATCTATGGGGGAAAATCGCGACTATTCAGGGCAGGGAACCACCTTTGTGGTTTGGTTGATGCTGGAATGACGAACTCAAGGAGTACATATCACAAGTCGTCATTCTTGTCAATCTATTTCACCTCAAGTGTCAAGGGAGAGTTTAATCTCAGATCCAAGTCGGTATCGGGTTGAATGGCAATCAAATCAACGCTGTTTCTACCTAAGAAGGTTTGGATCAGGTTCAGGACAACACCCGCGCCACCTCCGATTAGGAGTTCTTCAGTGGCGATCGCCCGGTCGCCTGTAACCGCAGATATTGCCGCCGCCGCAGCAGTACCTAATGCAGCATTCTTGACCATATTGCCGACATTAATACCCTTACGCACGGTTTCAGTGGTCGTAATCACTCCCGAAGAGGCATTGAGGGCAATTTCTTCACCATTAATGATTAGCTTCTCTGCCACAAACTGAGAACCACCTTGGTCTTTAACAGGACGCAATTCACCTACAATTTGGCTACCTGCAGGAATCAAGGTTCTGTTATCGGAAGTGGTGATGGTGCGATCCACAGTCAAGGTCATATCCTCTACCGTTTCATCCTTGGTTACTAGAATTTTTTCTTTCTCATAACGAACCGGGAGAGTTGTGCCTGCGGGAATTGTTACTCGGGTGGCGACAGGTGTTTGATCAACAATGTATTGAGAGGCAATTGTGGGGGCTTCCCCTTCGCTAACCAAGGCTTGATAGATGAAAGCCGCGACTTCTGCCCGTGTGGCGTTGCGTAGGGGATTCAGGCTTTTGAGACTGGGATAGTTCACCACCATCCGCTTTTCTGTAGCTGCCGCAATGGGAGCACGAGCAAAGCTAGAAATATTGGAAGCGTCGTTGTAGTAGCTCAAAACTGTGGATGTGTCTTGAGTCGCGGAGTAATTCAAACCATTCGCCAACGAGGTTAAGACTTGTTCGCGAGGAATGTTTTGTTCAGGCCGGAAGACGTTACCCGGATAACCCGCTAAAAATCCAGTGGTGTAGGCATTATCAATTGCAGTAGTTGCCCAGTAGGTTGAAGGAACATCAACGAAGCGAGTACTGTTGCGAACCTGTCCTTTTTGGAACTCTTGATTCGCTTTACGAAGCATCGCCGCAAATTGGGCTCTAGTTACGGGTGCATCAGGTCGAAATGTACCATCTGGAAATCCGGCGATGATATCCCGTTGAGATAATTCAGAAATAAAATCTCTTGCCCAATAGTTTGAAGAGACATCAGAAAAAGTAGTGGACTGAGCAAAAGCAGGGGCAACTGAGACGATAGGTGCTACAGTTCCAGCCGCTATTCCCAGCGCTAAAAATGCAGCAGTTCCAGATTGCCAGCGAGGTAAGTTAGACATTTAAGGCGTTCTCCAATTTCGTTTCTCTGGTTAAGTAAATAGACCTGAGAGAGCGTGAATTGTTCCTAGGGCTGATTAATGTAAAGTTTTAGTGAATAAAACGGCGAAATACCGAATTATGCTTTTTTTCGACAAATCAGTTCTCGAACAACTCTAGGATCGAAGACGCCTTTGAGATAAATTAGTTGCCTGCTTGAAAAAAATAAATCACTGGTGCTTTTAAGGGCTTAGTAAGACTTAGGTTTGAGGCTGGTTAAGCCACCGACTGAACGCTCTACAGTTGGGATAAAACAGGATGGAGTTGTTAGCTTTTAGGTAATATTCCAGCTTTTGAACTGGCACATTCAAGGTTAGGGAATCGGTTGTTGGCTAGTAGCTAGTGTCGCTAGGCGGAATTCAAAATTATTACATAGTAAGCGTTTTGTTAATTTTGAACGGTAGCTTTATTTCCGCTGCGTTTGCTAGTTCTGTTTTTTTCAGGTTGATGAACTACTTCCTCTGTCACCAGCCACTAGCCCCTAACCCCTCACTGAGTTTTTTCCACTCTGTTAAATGTAGGGATTGCTGCTAGCACTAGGATTGCTGGTCAACCCATCGATGGTAGAGCTTTTGAATGGCTTTGAGAATATTGTTTGAACTGGACTTCGGTGCTTCGCTAGCTGGGTCGAGTAACTGCAAGCGAGTCAAAAGTTTTGCTTCTTCGGTAGCCACTTCTCCATCGCTATAAATCAAAGCACTCAAAGCCTCAATTAAACGTTCATAATCCTCCGAGTTAGGTTGATCACCCAAATATTCTTTCACCCAGGTATAACACTCATCCGGTAAAACGGCTCTCAGTTCATACAACAAGGGCTGAATCTCCGGGTCATCCGCCACCCCGTTTTCCTTGGCCACTCTTTGCAGATAATCCCGCTCTTCCGACTGAATTTTGCCGTCTATCCAGGCTGCACCAATCAGAATCTTCACAAGCTGTTTAACACTAGGATTAGCATCCATAACGTGTCCTCCTAATCATTGCCCTTCTATCTTAGGGAGGGGTGCAAGCGAGAAATAGTACCCACACGATATTTTTTTGATTCTTTGTCTAAAAATTAGGGGTCAGGAGTCAGGAAGTCAGGGAGTCAGGAGTCAGGAGTAGGAAATTTGTTTGCCTGTCTTTTTCTCCCCAGCTCCCCAGCTCCCCAGCTCCCCCGCTCCCCAGCTCCCCAGCTCCTTAACTCTCCCGCTCCCCAGTTCCCCCGCACCCCCGCTCCTTAACTCTCCCGCTTCAGCCGCACCATAAAGAAGCCATCCATCTGATGCCGATGCGGCCAGACTTTAATCCAGCCTTGGGGACTGGAAAAGACACCTAGAGGGGAATCGGGCGAAGGTGGCTCAATGTGCCAATCGGAATGACGCGCCAGAAATGCTTGAATGACTTGCTCATTTTCCTGGGGATGTAAGGTACAGGTGGCATACACGAGTACACCATCAGGCTTTACCCAGGTGGCAGCTTGCTCTAAAAGCTCTCCTTGTAAAACCGAAAGTTCTTTTACCGTTTCTGGAGTCACACGCCAACGAATATCTGGACGTCGGTGCAATGTGCCTAAACCGGAACAGGGGGCATCGAGTAAAACGCGATCGCTATTATGACTAAATTGAGAGAAATTACGACTATCACCAACCCAGACCTGAATTGATTGTAATTTCAGACGTTGGGCGTTTTCTTGCACTTTTTTGAGGCGAGATGCTTTGGTATCACAAGCCCAAATTGTTCCTATATCTCCCATTAGTTCTGCTATATGAGTAGTTTTTCCACCCGGTGCAGCACAAGCATCGATAATTACCTCATTCGGTTGAGGGTTCAGGAGATAACTGACTAATTGAGCGCTACTATCTTGAACTGTCCACCAACCTTGATTGAATCCTGGCAATTGTTGAATCGTACCTGTACCCCCAATTACTCGTAAGGCTTGCGGCAGTTGGGGAACTCGCTGGATATTAATCTCTACAGATTGCATCGCCGTCTCTACCTCTTCCCTCGATACCTGTAGGGGATTCACCCGTAAGTCAATGGTTGGGGTTTGATTGAACCATGCACACAGTTGCTCAGCTTCCTCTATTCCTAGCTGTTCGACCCACATTTTAATAATCCAATCGGGGAAGCTATGCAAAACACCCAACCGGGACACAGGTTCTGCGGGTAATTGTAAAGGGTCATTCAATTGTGGATATTGTTGTTCTGTAGCAATCGAGGCGTCTGAAATTGCTATCGGTTTGGCGAGACGTTCGTACTGCCTCAGTAAACCATTGGCAACACCCGCAAGTCCTTTAAATCCATTAGCTTTAGCGAGTTCAACGGTGGTATTGACGGCTGCGCTTGCAGGAATTCGCTGTTGATAACGTAGTTGGTATAGGCCGATATGAAGGATTGTACGGAACTCTGGAGGCTGCTGGTGGGCTTTTTTCTTACCTAATTGGTCAATAATGGCATCGAGGGTACGCTGCCGTCTCACAGTCCCGTACACTAGCTCTGTGGCTAGACGACGATCTGCACTATTTAATGAAGTATTTCGCAGTACTCGATCTAAAGCAATATCTGTAAAGGCACTCTGTTTATGAATGTCCCGGAGGGCAAGAAATGCCAACTGGCGAGGATTGGACATGAAAATTGGTTAGAGTTTGACTTTGAGTCAACTGCTATTATTCTAACTTTTGAGAGAGGCTATTTTGAGGAATTAATTCGGGGTAGACGGCCAAATATACAGCTTCTGTATCTTTCCCAATCTCCTCCCAAATCGCATGAACAACTGCATCTTTATCTAAGCCAGCACTAATGTAAGGTAAATTTTCACCTTCAACAGCAGCTTGAGCTTGTACCGCAAAGTCGGGATATTTGACAAAAAGCTTTTTCAGCACTTTATCTCGGCATTGGTGCATTTCGTCATAACCACTGGCGCGATCGCATTGAATAAACTGTAAAGTTAACTGATGTCCTTCTACAACCGATCTCACCGCCTTAGACGTTTCTGGGTCTCCATAAGCGTTATCCATAATATTTTCTAAATCTGAAAGGTCTTCACCGTATTCCTTTGTATTAACGCCCCCATCCCGCTCAATTTTGGCTTTCATGGTGTTGACTTCTTCAAGTGCTGCCCTAAGAGATGCTGTGAGAATAGGCTGAGCTTTGACGGCTTGCTGATGTTGGATTTGTGTCTTGCCAATACGAATGCGACAACCCAAACAGAGACTCGATAGGATTAAAGCCAGTGCTAATTTATTAGTTTGCATAGGATAATCTTGACATGAAAATATTTTGTGAGGAGTTTTATATGGGTAAGCTAATCAGCACCAAACATTGCATATCCATTCTCCGAGATTTCCCCTGCTGGCCTGCTTTGAGAGCAAACCTTATAATGCTAATTAAAATGCACAACAGCTTACTACTATGAGCTACCCTTGGGTATCAAATCCCTGTACTTTCTTTGGCCAGTAGAATAACTCAACTGACCGAAAGTAGGATTACAATGTCTACTCTACCCGCGTTAGTTCTCCACCAATCTAAGCTTGAGAGGTGAATAAATTGTGAATCAGGTGTTGAACTACATGGAATCTTGATATTTAGTTAGCATTTGCGGAATGTAGTCATAGCCATCAACCCCAATAATGGGAATAATTTTTAAGCGCTGCTGTTTTAATAAGTTTTGGAACGCTTCCACCCCGATTTGTCCTCGAACAATGGTTAATAAACCTGCCGATTGCCGCCAATCATTAGAGCCAATTTGTTCTAAAAGATAAGCACCTAAACTGCCGGTGTAGATGGTTTGCTCCCAGTTTTGCAGACTATAACTGGCTTGAGCTAAGTAGGCTAAATTAACGCCTTGCAGATACAAATCACCTGATAATTGAGCCGCTTGCCAACCGAGTTCAAGATAAGTGAGTGCTTGTTCTGGTTGTTCGATCGCCACGTAGGCAATTCCCAAGCTGCTCAAACAAAAAGCTTTACTTTGATAAGAAGCATATCCACCTCCTAGAGCATCGCTCACACGGTCTAACAGTTGCAAGCCCTGTTCTAAGTAATGAATTGCCCTTTCATATACATCGGGTTCGACTTGCGCCTGTTCCTTAGCTTGAAATACCTCGCTATAGCCTAAATTAGCTAAAGCATTTGCTTCTCCTAACCGATCTCCGGTTTGACGCGAGAGAATCAATGCCCGTTGGCTGTAGTCAATGGCTTCACCATAAATCTTTTGAGCCACACAAATCTGACTTAAGTGGTTAAGGTTGGCAATTTCGCAAATGCGATCGCCGGCTGTTCGTGCAATCTCTATTGCTTGCTGATGGAAAGACGTTGCCCGCTCATATTGACCCTGCGCCCGTAGCGAATACCCCAATAATGTTAAAATCCGGGCTTTTTCTTGAGTGCCTTCCACTCGTCGTAGCGGTTCATCCAGATAATTAAGCGCATCTCGTAAATAATTCCCACTCAAAGAAGCAAAAACGCCGCCGTAGAGGGGAAAGTAATCCCTTTGAGCAAAAGCCCTAAGAATTTGCAGACTTACCTGAAAACAACCGTTGACGATCACATCGCGCCGACTACCCACTAAAGCCTGACTTAATGCACTAGCCACCTGCGACCAAATAACGGCAAAGGCGATAAAGGTAGAAATCGATAGCTTTACTCCGATTTTGGAGTCATATACCATTTTATCGAACCAAGCCACTAAGCCTCGCTGCACGTACTGGAGAATAATCGCTAATTCCACCCAGGCATCGAGTTCTAAATTCGGCTGTTGGTTTGCCCATTCATCGAGGGGTTGATTGCGGGCGATCGCTTGAAATAAAGATTGTGGTAATGGACTATTAACTTGATTTGCCCATAGTCCCCAAGGGCCACGCTGTTCGGGCAGTCCTTCAAATCCGATCGCGCCTCGGTTTTGGTCATAAATCCAGCTAACTAGATTCCCTTCTAATCGCTGCCAAGCGGCCAACCCAGCCATAATCCCTTGAGAGAGTTGTTGAATCTGCTCAGGATTCTCCAAATCAGCACTTTGTTGGACTTGCTGCTGTAAGGCTTTGGCAAGCTGAGTGAGTTGTTGTAAGCTCAGGACTTGTTGCCGATTGGGGTCGGTGACGCGGAGTAACGCAGTCAGGCGTTCGGTAGGTGGAGCAGTGGTAATTGCTTGAACAGCTCCTGTAATCGCTTGTGAGGCACGATTTTGCTGCTGTACCCGTTCCCACTCGCTACTGATGGTTTTCAGCGCCCTGAGGCTCCGCATTGCTTTAGCTTGCTTGATTTCGCTAATGGGGTTATCGACTTGCTGCTGGGTGGCATTTGTCTCGTCATCCAAGCAGCGCTCGAAAATTTCCCCTGTCCCGGTGCTGACTCCTTGCAACAGCATTTGATAGACTTGCTCCTTCGAGCGAATCTTTCCTTTGAGAGTGGCTTGTATGATTTCGTCGATTAATGCCTTGTAGCGATCGCGCAATGGTACGGAGTCAGTCATCAGGTCTTACCTTTCAAGAGCTGGCTTTACTCAAGCCTACAGTACCTCAAATTTGGGATTTTACTTGTGGGTAGGAAGGCACACTTGAAATAAACTTCCTTTACCCAACTCCGACTTAACATCCAGAGTTCCCTGATGAGTTTCTACAATTCGTCTTGATAGGTGCAACCCTAATCCACTACCCGAACGTTTGTGACTTCCCTGGCGAAACCGCTCGAAAATCATTTTTTGGTCATCGGGGGCTATTCCAGATCCGGTGTCTTCCACTTCAACGAGAACTAAACCCGCTTTAGAATTAAGCGCCTCGGAGCTATTACTCAAGCGCACTTCAACAGAACCGCTATCAGTAAATTTAATCGCATTACCGATTAGATTGGTGAATACCCGATGCAGTTCTAAGCGATCGCCCACCACTTTAGTGTTAACGGCCTCCCTTAGTTCGGTTTTTAACAACAATTTTTTCTCATCCGCTAGAGGCGAGAGTTCCTGGACAACTTCCTCAACCACCTCTTGAACATCAATCGGCGAGAAGCATAAATTCTTGCGACCGGCTTCATAGCGATAAACTTCTAACAAGGTATTCACCATAGCCAGTAAGTTACGGTTACTGCGAGCCATTGTGATGATTGCTTCTTCCATGGCCGAGGACAGTTCACCCAATGCTCCTTGTTGAAATAAAGTCAGCATCCGTTCGGCGGCGACAATGGGGGTTCGCAAGTCGTGCGCCATCCAAGATACGAATTCTTCTCGCTGACGAGCAATTTGCTCCCGTTCATCAATGGCATGTTTTAAGCGCAAAAGCGATCGCACTCGCGCTAATAATTCATCAACTTCGACGGGTTTGCGAATAAAGTCATCTGCCCCAGTGTCTAATCCCTTAACCACACTTGGCTGATCGAAGGCCGTGATTAACAAAATCGGCATAAACGGTAACTGGGTATTTTGCCGAATGCGCCGAGTGACTTCAAAGCCATCCATCTCCGGCATCATCACATCTAGGAGTATCAAGTCGGGTGGAGATTGTTCAATTTTCTCTAAGGCGGTGCGTCCCGCCTCCGCCAAGGTTATTTCATATCCCTCTTCTTCTAAAATTGTTTGAACCAGGAATAAATTATCTTGAGAATCATCAACAACCAAAATGCGGTCAGGTTTAGAAGAGCGAGTCAGAACCGAAGGATTCATGAGCTGGCAGACAATTATAATTTTTACTAAACTGATTTTTCGCTAACTTTTGTATCTTTTAAGATTCTTTCCTTTTTCTCCCTAATCTACCTCAGTCTCGCGAATGATTATTTTCCTAAATTACTACCATCAGTAGTTGTTGGATATTGTTTTGTATTCATCTTTTGCCTATGTTCGTTATGTTTATTGTCTTGTATCCGTTTGAGCGTCTACCCTTAGGAGGAAGTTTGAGTCTATTGAGGGCAGCAGTTCTCAAAAAGTTTTATAGAAAAAAGCTGCACCAGTATCTATGTACCGTACAGAGTGTGAGCACAGAGGATACTTGATTGAGTTTCCCCGTTGAAATTAAGTATATCTACTCATTGGGACTTTTGTAATCATCCTTCACTCAACCGAGTGCTACTCTAACTCGCGAGTTAGAACTTGAGCCTTTTCGCTAACGCAGCGAATTCATTTTGCTCTCAACCTTTCAACCTTCATCCCGGCAAGGACGGGGAGTTACGAAGCTGGCTCTTTAATTTCCACAATCACCACCGTGATATTATCCCGGCCTCCCTTCTCTTTGGCGGCTGCGATGAGTTTAGCAGCAGATTCATCACCGCTCAAACTAGGGTCAAGCAAGGTAGCCAGCGCCGTATCCGCCAGTTCTTCAGTGAGGCCATCGCTACAAAGCAGCAGGCGATCCCCAGGTTGGACTTCTAGGGGTTGAACTTCAATCGGCGGCAAATCCTTGCGACCAAGACATTGAGACAAAACATGACGCCAAGGATGTATCCGAGCCTGATCAGGAGTAATATCCCCTGCTTTCATGGCTCGCGCCACCCAAGTATGGTCGTCGGTAATCTGTTCGAGTGTGGACTGTCTAAACCGATAAAGGCGAGAATCTCCCACATGGGTAAACCAAGACTGATGTTTACGAAACATGACTACAACTGCCGTGGTGCCCATATCGGAGCGCTCTGGATGCTGTTGTTGGTCTTGTAAAATCGCCTGATTCGCCTCAGAGATAGCTTGCGCCAGTAACTCCTCAGATGGAATATCCGATTGCCAGTGCTTTTCTAGAAAAGCCTGTATGGCTTCTGTTGCAAGCTGACTAGCCTCCTGACCTCCGGCATGGCCTCCCATCCCGTCGGCAACTACAAAAAAGCGTCCGTCAGGGTCAATGTAGTAGTCATCCTGGTTGACAGTGCGAAGTAATCCCGGATCGGTCAGACCCGTGAAGCTACTTTTCATAAATTGTGTGTTTGCTGGCGTCAAGAACTTAACGGAAGTTATAACATACGATCAAATCGGTCGATCCTTCTGAGCAAACGAATTAGGGCAAACACCATAACCGCCGCGATGAAAGCAACGACTAACGCCAATCCCACTTTTCCATTCACAAGCAGAATGGTAGCCGAGAGTGTGAATGCGCTGATTAGTAAAGTATAGTTCGTTCCTAACTGCATGCTACTCATGCGTCGCAGAATCCGGTCTGATTCTACTGACCGCACTCGAACACGCAGATCACCCCGCTCTAATTTCTCGATTGTATCTTCAATTCGTCGGGGTAGACCCAATGCTGTGCTGCTCACTTGTGCGGCCTGACGCCCTAGTTCATTGAGGAAGCTGTTGCCATCGGGAGTGTTGCCATTGGTCATAATCTGCAATGCAAAAGGTTTTGCAACCTCCATAAAGTTGAACTCTGGATCTAATCCCTTGCCTACCCCTTCTAGAGTTGAGAATGCTCGCATCACGAAGGTGAATGTAGCCGGGAAGCGAAACGGCTGATCGTAAGCAATTTCATAGAGATCATCGCTGATTGCTGCCACGGATTGAGCTTCAAAGGGCTTATCCATAAAATGATCCAGCATATACTGAATCGATCGCCGTACTGGCCCCATATCATCCGCCGGAGAGAGTGCCCCGAGTTCCACCAGAGATGTGACAACCCGATCAGCATTTTTTTGGGCAATTCCAAACAGCGTCTCCATCAATTGCTCACGCACGTTCGTTTTTATGCGCCCCATCATGCCAAAATCATAAAAAATCAAGGCACCTTCCGGATCGACGGCGATATTGCCGGGATGGGGGTCAGCATGGAAAAATCCATCATTAAGCAGTTGCTGAAGGTAGGCTTTTGCGCCAAGATGAGCAATTAATTTGCGGTCTAATCCAGCCGCTTCTAGCGCCTCATAATGACTGATTTTAATCCCAGGAACGTATTCGAGTGTTAGCGCTCGCGGTGAAGTGTAGCGCCAGTAAACGCGGGGCACCCGTACCCAATCATAATCGCGGAAATTCCGACGAAATGTGTCAGCATTGCGGCCTTCGTTGAGATAATCAATTTCTTCCCAAAGAATGCGACAGCACTCTTCATAGATTCCCATCCAATCTCGACCGCGCCCCCAGTCCGGATGATTTTGAAAGTAACGAGCAATGCCTTTAAGAATTTGCAGATCGATGGTAAAAAGCTTCTTTAACCCAGGTCTTTGTACCTTAACAACGACTTCTTCGCCGCTATGGAGTTGGGCTTTATGAACTTGCCCCAGGCTGGCTGCTGCCAGGGGAATGGGATCAAAACTACGAAAAAGCTCGGTGACAGATTTCCCTAAATCTTGTTTAATAATAACTTCGACTTGCTCGTAGTTAAATGCAGGAACTCTGTCCTGTAGTTTAGTTAGTTCATCTACATATTCGCTGGGAAATAAGTCAGCACGCGTAGAAAATAGCTGGCCGACTTTGATAAATGTCGGCCCTAAATCTAAGAACGTGTCTCGAATCCAAATCGCTTGATTCTTACGCCGACGTGTTCGCTTTTCTTCCGTGAATCCACCCGGATAGCTCCAGGGTTTACCATCGAGCCACAACCCAAATAGCAAGGTTAAAACGAAAGCCCAAATGTCAATAAATCGGCGTTTTTTGGAATAATGTTCGCGATTCCACCGATAAGCCTTATCCTTATATAGCTTATTGACGGAGCGCTGGGAGGATACCATGCGTTCCTGTTGGGGCTTGAGATTAACAGAGTCTTTAGAAAGAGCTGACACTCGGCTTCCTATAGTTGGTTAGTTTTTCAAAAATTGGTAGTATAAAAATGCTTTGCAACCCTGTAATCCATTGAGAGAGAAGGCTGAGGGTTTCAAGGGAAGAAAGTCTCTCACAACTTAGAAAGCAAGACAATTCCGTTTAAACGTTGAGGCTTTTAAACCGATTGATTGCGGTAGAGCTTCAATTGGGCGCGTAAACGGGCTATTTCGGCTCGCAGCTCATCAAGGGTAGCCTGGAGATCGACAGAATTGGTGCCAACGGGCACAATCGTTGTGGTGGTTCTTCCTAGCATTGCTGTTTCGGCCTCACGCGCAGCAGTCTCCATCACTTGCTCAGTAAATTGCCGTAGTCGCTCTCGTTGCTCAGCATCAAATTTGCCAAGTTCACTGAGAGCGTTAGTTAGGGCATCTTCGACTTGCTCGTTGAGTGCTTGCGCCAAGGCTCTGCCGACAAAAAATGCATGAATGACAGAATTACTCATGAAAAAATTTCTTTAGCATCCGCAACAAATTATAACGTGTTTGTCAGGGGAGAGGCTGGGAAAGAGATGGGGGAGATTGGACAAATGGGGGTGTTCCGCTAATCAGCCTTCAAAAAGCTACATCAATCATTCATTCTTTGTACCCCTGCCTTCTGTTCATCCTACAGGTGAGGCTTAGACACAGGCCAGTCTCGTTTAGGAGGAAAGGATTGCTCCATGTGAAAGATCGTTGAACCGGAGACTTTGGGGCTGTTAATCCGAAGGGCAATGCCAAATCCTAAACCGGCAGAGGCGGCGATCGCGCTAGTCATGAGTAACGCTTTAAGCGGCGATTTTCTCCATTTAATGAGTCCATATCTTAATGAATGTAGGTTGGACGGAGGGGATGGGTTCTCGATTGAAGTCCCTAATAATTTTGCACTGAGAAGAGAGACTTCTTGGAGCTTGATTAAGATTCGTGGACTAAAAGCGTTCAATACTGGAAATTTTGTTGCTAAATTTTGAGCGGGTAAAGACCCAGAGGTTGGCGGTAAGGGGGTTTTGCCGTTCACCCTAGTGGTTTTTTCCTGTTCCTGTGTCTGGGCGACATGGGGTAGAGACGGTGTGTGTGAGTTAGCTTTCGGTTGAGCAGCTAAGTATTGAGTCAGCGATGGTTGAGGGGCTGGTTTTTGACGTGGCTGAGGCAGTAGGGCAAGCCAAGCGTCTATTGTTAGGGGACGTTTTTGGGGTGTGAGTTCTAAACCGTACCCTATCGCTATTTGGATTGCTGAGTTAATCTTCTGTGCAACGCGAGGTAATTTGGGCAGCAACAGGTGAGAACATCCTTGATTGAGCAGAGTTTGGCGAACTGGTGCTGGTAAGGGTGGGCTTTTGTAGAGCAAGCAGTAAAGTGTTGCAGCCAAACTATAGATGTCACTTGCAGGTGTGTATTGTATCGGCAGGGAATATTGTTCTAAAGGGGCGTAACCTGCAGAGAGTAGACTCGTTTGGGTTTGTATCATTCCTGGTAATAACTCACTAAGCATCCCAAACTCAGTTAGGATTACACAGCCTGTATCTTGATGCCGAATAATGTTTTGAGGTTTGACATCCTGATGTAACAATCCTGACTGATGAAGGGCATTCAGGGCATTCGCAATTTGATAAGTATAGTGCAGAGCTTTAGCCCTTGAGAGGCTCTCGGATTGAAGGATTTGGGCTAGTGTCTGCCCTGGAATATATTCCAGCACCATATAGGGACATCCACCGTCTTCAAAAAAGTCGAGTACCTTTACAAGATGGGGATTTTGACACGTTTTCAAGCGATCGGCAAGCTCTAGGAATTGGGGCTTGAACAGATGGAAGTTTTCATGTTGATGCAGGTTGGGTGCTGGGGTTCTAATGATGACTGTTTGACCTGACTCAGCGTTAGTGGCTTGGTAAGTTCGTGTCAAAACTCCTTGGCCGAGCTGCTTGTGGAGAATGTATTGGCGATTCTTGAGAGTGGTTTCAGCCGTCAAGTCCATAAAAGTTTACTTGCCGTTTTTCCATTTATGCTACCGCCTAATCGCTACGTCCGTAAGACTTTAAGTATAAACTTGTTCTTTTCCCCTTCTTAACCTGGGGAGATTAGAGAGCTGGAAACGTAGCACTCTTTAATGAATCTAGTATTACAGGATAAGTGTTTGTTTTTACTTTATAGGTTTTTGGGGCTTGAATATTTTTGTCATATTTAATTTTAAAAAACACAGGAAAATAGTAATTTTTTGCCAAAGTTATATTGTTTGCAATGGCAGGATATTGCCTGAATCAATAGAATCCTGAGCTCAATTTTTGATTTTTATCAATTTGTATAAAAGGAGTTTCCTTTATTGCCAGCCTATTCAGTTAACAATTATTATGAGTGAATTGAATGAGGTAGAGTGAAGTTAGATTTAACGCTTTCTAACCTTAGATTTAAGCGAATTTTTGCAAAATATATCTCCTAATCTCAAGTTAATATCTCAAGATAATATTGATTGACGATGAGAATCCTGCTAGTAGAAGACGACAACCGCCTGGCGGAAGCTTTAGAAGAAGCGCTAACCGAGCAAAGGTATATCGTGGATATCGTCCATGATGGAGAAGCAGGTTGGATGCAAGCCCAAATGATGGATTATGACTTGATTTTGTTGGATGTAATTCTGCCTAAGCTAGATGGTATGAGCCTGTGCAAACGGCTACGCACCGACAGCTACAGTAGTCCCATTCTCATGATGACAGCCCGCGACACCAGCGCAGACAAAGTAAGGGGCTTAGATGCTGGCGCTGATGATTATGTGGTTAAACCCATTGATCTAGCGGAGTTATTGGCTCGTGTACGTGCCTTGCTGCGTCGAGGTACGGTATCGGCCTCGCCGGTATTGGAGTGGGATAGCTTGAAGCTTGACCCTAGCACTTATGAAGTTACATACCAGAATAAACTTTTACGTTTGACGCCTAAAGAGTATTCCCTCCTAGAACTGTTCTTACGAAATGGGCGGCGGATACTCAGTCGTAGCCTACTCATCGAACACGTCTGGTCATTAGAGTCTCCTCCGTGCGATGATACGGTCAAGGCGCATATTAAAAGCCTGCGAAACAAACTTAAAGCTGTAGGCGCTCCGAATAATTTGATTGAAACGGTACACGGGCTTGGTTATCGTCTCCACCCTAATCCTTAATGTTTGTTTACACGAATCTTAGGCTTTTGTTCAATTTCTTACCCAAATTTTTCACCTCTATGGGGTAAAGTCAGCAAACAGGTAGGCTAGGAGACATTTGACCCCTCCTTTTTCTAAGTCGTTCACTATAGCAGTGCTGATCAGAACGGCAAGAAAAGCAATCTGTGCTTGTGTGCAGCAATTTTTTGGTTTCAGCGCCATCGCCCCAAAAAGGTGGTGTGCTTAATGGCAATCGCTGACGGTTCGTTCGTGTTTTCCAGTGGATGAGCGCGAACTAGTAGCCCATCGATTTGAGGATCTCAACCATGTCAACAGCAATGTCAAAAGAAAGTGGTAACGTAGGGCTGGTAGTCGTTAATGAAGAGATTGAAAGTGCTCTAGATCTCTATCCCGATGAACTTTACAAGCAAGCTTTTGCTAATCCTGAATTACGCCAAAAACTAATTGACTACGTTATGACGGGCATTCAGGGTATTTATCCATACTTAGAACATCGGCAAGGCTTGCCAACGAAGACTAAGTTTCCCTACCGCTCTTTAGAGCTACGCTTGCATATTGAAAATTATGTTCATTGGGGAATTGAGCAGCTTTTGGGCGTGAATTCTGATTCAGTCGGTTATCTAATCAATCAAGAAATTCAGTCTCAGTGTACTCCGTCCCATTTGTAAAACAATGAACTGTTTATACTCGTCCTACGGCTGCTATTGCTGTTTCTAGCGCGATCGCAATATGAGTCCAATGGGTTCCCCCTTGACAAAATGCAATATAGGGTTCTCGCAACGGGCCATCAGCAGAAAATTCGGAGGTACTGCCATCAATAAACGTCCCTCCTGCCATTACTAGCTGGCTTTCATACCCTGGCATAGCGGCCGGTACAGGGTCGAGATAGGAACCCACGGGTGAATATTGCTGAATCGCTCGGCAAAAAGCAATCAATTTTTCTGGGGAACCGAGTTGGATCGCTTGAATCACATCGCGACGAGGTGCCATCGGTTGGGGATTGACGGGGTAGCCAAGCTGATGGAAAACATAGGCAGTCAGATGATTGCCTTTGACGGCTTCTCCCACCATTTGGGGCGCAAGGAATAATCCTTGAAACAGCAATCGGTTCTGATCGAAGGTTGCCCCCCCCGAACTGCCAATGCCTGGGGCTGTAAGTCGGCAAGCGGCCGCCTCAACTAAATCAGCACGTCCGGCTACATAACCCCCCGCCGTAACAATTGTGCCGCCCGGATTTTTAATCAAAGAACCGGCAATGAGATCAGCCCCAACGGCTGGAGGTTCTTGGTTTTCGATAAACTCGCCATAGCAGTTATCCACAAAGCAAATGGTGTGGGGATTTTGTTGCTTGACAAGCTGGACAATTTTTTCAATATCGGCAATAGATAAGCTAGAACGCCACGAATAGCCACAGGAACGCTGAATTAAGACTAATCGGGTGTTGTCTCGCACCGATTGTCCTAAGGCTTGCCAATCAACGGTTCCGGATGGGGTGAGGGACAATTCGCGGTAATCAATGCCAAAGTCTCTCAGGGAACCTTGATGGCTACCTCTTAAGCCAATGACTTCTTCTAAGGTATCGTAGGGCGCACCGACAACGGCTAGCATTTCGTCACCCGGACGCAGGACGCCAAATAGGCAACAGGCGATCGCATGGGTTCCCGAAACAAACTGAACTCGCACCGCCGCCGCTTCGGCACCCATCACTTGAGCAAACACCTGATCTAAAGTCTGGCGGCCTAAATCATCATGGCCATAGCCACTCACGCCTGCAAAGTGATGAACACCTAGGCGATGCTGACGAAAGGCATCTAGAATTTTTTTGAGGTTTTGTTTAACGGTGGCGTCTATTTTCCCAAAAACGGGAATTAATGCTTGTTCTGCTTCTGCTAGCAGTTTCAGGTCATCAGTCAAGTCGCTTCGCTCCAATTCCAAATTCACGCATTATTCATTCAAATCTTGTCATTGCCTTTTGCCTAACTTGGAGCAAGAAATCTCATGTTTTGTACTGATGGGCTTCTCACTATAACCCATCACAAGAGCTAAAATTTACCATTGCCCTGAACCACTTGCTTGAGGGTTGTCAAGGCTTCCAGATTAATCGTGCCTCGACGATAGCCTTTTTGGTTCGACATTCCCAGAAAAACGGAATCTCCTCGTTGAGGGTTGCGTGAAAATCGGGGTGAAGAATTGAGATAAACGGAGGCACTATCCACATTTAGAGCAAATTGGCGGCTTTCTTGATAGGATTCTGTCACAATACAATCGGCATGACCGCTACTGTATTGATTGATCCAGGCGATCGCAGACTCAATGCTATCCACAACTTTAAAGGCAATGGTCTGATCTAAATACGGTTGATTCCATTCCAATTCTGTCGCTAAGGTCAATTGGTCGGGGTATTCTGCCACTAATTCATCATCGCCTTTGAGCTTGAAGCCTTTTTCCTTGAGGCTATTCCAGAGAATCATCAAGGAAGATGGTTTTTGATGACGATTGATCAGAATTTTTTCGATCGCATTGACGGGATCGGGTTCACTTTCGTGGCTATCTAAAATGACCCACCGTACCATATCTAAACTACCTGTTGCTGACCAGTACAGGTAGCAATTCCCCATCGCTGAGCGTAATACGGGTGCAGTGGATTGCTCCAACACTTGCTGCACGAGTGTTGGCCGTCCGTAGGGAATCACTAGATTAAGATAGCGGTCTTGAGTGACTAAATCTCGAATAGAAGCCCCACGTTCAGGCAGTAAGATTTCCAAACATCCTTCTGGCAACCCGACTTCATCCAAGGCTGCTTGTAGGGATTGGGCAATCACCTGGTTGGATTGGCTTGCTTCGCTACCACCTCTGAGAATCAGACAATTGCCGGTTTTGATACAAAAGCCTGCGGCAATCGCGCTCAACTCGGGAAAGGCTTCGTAAATCAAAGCAATCACGCCTAGAGGCATTAAATGGCAGTAAGTCTGAGAGTGATCGAGTTGATAGGAGGCATTCATTACCCGGCGGATGGGATCGGATAACTCTCCAATCCGTTGCAAAATCTGGATTGTGTTCTGAAGCCTTTCAGGTGTGAGCTTCAGCCACTCCCAAATAATTTCGGGCACGGCCATTTCTCGGCTGGCTTCTAAGTCTAGAGTGTTGGCTTCTAGAATATCGTCAAAGGAGTTAGAAAGCGCCTTGGCCATGGCTTGGACGCCACGACTGCGGTCTACTCCTTTGGTTGTTGCTAATAGCAATGAAGCCCGATAGGCACGGGTGACAGCCTCAGTCGGGTTGGGCGCAAAACGACAAGCCTCGATATTCATGTTCTGCTAACGCCGATAAGCTAACCAGACCATTAGCGCGGGAAGGACTGCCAACAATACGGCTAGTAACGCCCAAAAGATAATGTTCGGGCCGGTGGGTGAGTGTAAAGCCAACGGTAGCCAGACAATGACTAGGACGATGACAATTCCTACGGCGATCGGCAGGTAACTTTCTCCCAATGTCGAGTTGGCTGTATTCCAGCGATGCCCAGTCCAACGCCATGCTTTTTTGTAAGGGTAGCTGGTGGACAGTTGCTCGATCACATACCCGCTTTCTTCGACCACAAAAATCTGCTGACAGCGATTGCAGCCAAAGGCATCTGTCAGTGCGATCGGTACTAAACAACCCCGTCGTCGGCAAGGACAGGGGTACTCGACATTTAAATCAATCTTTTGCGGTTTCTGAGATGGCACAAGCGCTATATCATTACCCAAGTGGTTTAAGCTACGATTATCCGATTGTTCTAACCTGTACTTTCTGTCTTCCCACTGATTTTGGGTGATGACGAGCTGCTACCGATTAGAAGCTTGTAATACCCTGGTTTGTGTGGCACACAAAAAATGCTTATTCTTAATAATCATAGCGCTTTTATTATGCTACACAAATCTCAGATTAGCATTCAATCGGTAACTCAGTTAAAGTAACTCAAGGATTATGCTTGAGCCTATTTTTTTTTCTTATATTTGACCTATCTTTAAGCGGGTAACGCGATTCGAACGCGCGACATTCACCTTGGCAAGGTGACGCTCTACCACTGAGCTATACCCGCATTGCTGACACGTCTCCTAATATCTCATGAATCATCAGCGTTTGTCAACTCACTGGGAATTTTGGCAATGGAGGAGCCAGAAGTCATACACAATCCGGTTGCCATACCCCTTTTTTGATGGGGATAAGGCAGATGGCAGACGGCTTTTATGAAAATAAGACTGAAGCCCAAAAGGGGGTTATTAAGCCGGATTTAGTATCAGAATTCAGGAGTCAGAAGTCGGGAAGTTATTTTCATGACGCCAGTTGTGTGCAGCAGCACGTAGGTGTCTAACTTAGCTGGCTCGATGGCTACTCCACCGACTGATTCCGTTCAACGGTTGACTCTTGAGAAATAGTACGGTTTGAGGGAACCGGGAGCGCTTGATGAGTCCTAGAACTCTCTTCATAGGTAGGATAGGTTGACGATAACCCTTTGCCTCGAAATTCCTGCATTAGGCTGGCCATTTCTAAGGCATTTAGGGCATATTCCCATCCTTTGTTGCTCTTAATTCCAGCACGTTCTAGGGCTTGTTGCATGGTATCGGCGGTTAAGACACCAAAAATTACTGGAACACCGGTTTCATTGCCGGCGGCGGCTACCCCCTTGGCCACTTCAGCCGCCACATAATCAAAATGAGGTGTTTGCCCCCGAATCACTGCCCCCAAGCAAATCACAGCATCATAGCGACGACTGAGAGCTGCTTGGCGAGCCATCAGGGGCACCTCAAAACTACCCGGCACCCAAATATAATCAACTTGAGTCCCGTGGGGATTTGGATCAACACCGTGGCGTTTCAGGCAATCTTGACACCCGGCTAAAAGCTTGCCTGTCACAAGATCGTTAAATCGACCAATGACGATCGCAAACTTTAGGGATGTAGTTGAAGTAAAGTTTCCCTCGAAAACTGCCATGGCTGTTGGTTGATATCGTTAAATCGAGAATTTGGTTAGAGATTGTGGTGTATCTATACCACCAAAAAATTTAAGACGCCCACTAAAATGACTAGAGCAACCCAGACACCAGAACCTAAGAAAATCAATTGTTTGGATTGATTCCAGTTCTGGGGTGTGGCGTAGGCCACGGGAACCCCGACAACCATGATGAATGACAACGCAACCAGAGCGGCTAGTGCTATTTGAAATACAATTGACATTTATTCTTCTCCCAAAGCAGCGACGGACTTACATAGAAACTATGCAGTCCGAATTTAACTGATATTAAAATCTTCCTGTCATTTAAGCTACCAAACTTTGACCCGCTTTGGCTGATCTCCTAGGAAAATAGGAGTCAGGGGGAGGGAGCCGGGGCGCAGGGGAGCCGGGGCGCAGGGGGGCGGGGGAGAAGTTTTTATAGATTTTGCTGTTATTAATTCTTCCTTGTCCTCTTTGTCTTCCTTGTCTCCCAAGTCATCCTTGTCCTCAGTTTACCTAAACCAATGGATTTAATTTTGTGCCACACTACGACTGATTTTGACTCTTTAGGAGCTGCCGTCGGATTGACGCGATTGAAGCCGGGAGCCAAGATTGTTCTCACGGGTGGCGCACATCCAGCCGTTCGGGATTTTTTGGCGCTGCATCGGGATGAGTATGCTCTGATTGAACGTCCCTCTGTTAATCCCGATCGCATTCAGTCTTTGATGGTGGTGGATACCCAAAAACGCGATCGCTTGGGCAAAGCGGCGGAATGGTTCGATTTACCCAATCTCAGTGCTATCGAAATCTATGATCATCACCTTGAGCTCAAAAGTGATATCCCTGCAACTTACACTCAGATTGAGTCTGTAGGCGCAACCACTACTCTCATTGTGGAGCTATTGCAACAAACTTCTATCCAGCTTACTAAGGCAGAAGCCACGGTGATGGCACTGGGTATCCATGTGGATACAGGTTCTTTGACTTATGATCAGACCACCTCTCGAGATGCGGCGGCTTTAGCATGGCTGATGGCTGCTGGGGCAAATATTGGGCAAATTGCGGAATACGTCGATCCGGGGTTATCTCCTCAACTCCAAACTTTATTTACCCAAGCGCTGGAGCGCTTACAGTCAAAAGACTATCAAGGCTACAAAATTTCTTGGGTATTGTTGGCCACAGAGGAGTTTGTGCCGGGATTATCAGCGTTAGCTTCTCGACTCGTCGATTTGATGGAAAGTGATGCGCTGTTATTGGCGGCGGAGTATGGAGCGGGGGAGCTGGGGAGCGGGGGAGCGGGGGAGTCTCAATCTTTGAGTAGTCGCTTGGTTATTATTGGGCGATCGCGCATTAAGGGAACGAATTTGAATGAGTTATTCGCACCATTGGGAGGAGGGGGACATTCTCAGGCAGCCTCAGTGAGATTGCGGGAGACTGATGCTCAGGCGACTTTAGAGCAACTGGTGAATCAGCTTGCTGAACAAATCCCTCAACCTTTGACAGCACGGGAGTTGATGTCGTCACCAGTTCGCACGATTCGCCCAGAGACGACGATTAGTGAGGCGCAACGGATTCTGCTACGGTATGGTCATTCGGGATTGTCTGTGGTGGATGAGAGCGATCGCTTGGTTGGAGTGGTGTCACGTCGGGATATCGATTTAGCGCTGCATCATGGATTTGGCCATGCACCGGTTAAAGGCTACATGACTCGGAATCTGAAAACGATTACCCCTGAAATGTCTTTACCCGAAATTGAGTCGCTGATGGTGACTTACGATATTGGGCGTCTACCGGTGTTGGACGATGAGCAATTAGTAGGAATTGTGACTCGCACCGATGTCCTACGACAATTACATCAAGATATGAATATTGGAAATGGAGAAATGTCTGAGCCATTCTCTGTTTCTAATGCCCAATTTTCCATTCAAAATCTGCGAGAACGTCTTGCACCTCCACTTTGGGAGCTCCTGAATCGAGCAGCACAGGAGGCACAGGAGCGAGGTTGGCATCTTTATCTTGTAGGAGGTGCGGTTCGAGACTTACTCTTGGCCAACCCTGCTGAACCGTTACTGCTCAAAGATATTGATTTAGTAGTAGATGGGTTTCATCGCTCGGCGGATACCGGAGCTGGGGTAACGTTGGCGCAAGCGCTTCAGGCGATTTACCCTCATGCTCGTCTGGATGTTCATGGTGCGTTTCAAACGGCAGCATTGTTGTGGCACAATGACCCTGTTTTGGATTCGTTATGGGTGGATATTGCTACCGCTCGCACGGAATTTTATCCTTATCCGGCCGCTAATCCGGAAGTAGAGGCGAGTTCAATTCGTCAAGACTTGTATCGGCGGGACTTTACTATCAATGCAATGGCGGTGCGGTTGACGACAACCCATGCTAAATCTTACATTCAAAATCCTAAATCCGAGTTACCTTTACTAGATTTTTTTGGGGGATTACTGGATTTAAGGTCGCGTCAAATTCGAGTTTTACATGCGAATAGTTTTATTGAAGACCCGACTCGAATTTATCGTGCAGTGCGGTTTGCTGTGCGTTTGGGTTTTGAAATTGAATCTCAAACTGAGGCTTATATTCGCTATGCGATTGAGAGTGGGGTATATGAGCGATCGCGACAAAATGGTAAAGCACCTGCCTTACAAACGCGACTGAAAGCTGAATTGAAGCATATTTTACAGGCACCTTACTGGGCAAGAGCGTTGCAACTTTTAGACTCTTTAGAAGCGTTGCGCTGTATCTATCCCACACTACAACTGGATGAAAAACTTTGGTGGCAAGTGCGTTTGTTGGATCGTTGGTTACGACGATTTGACCCAACTCGACGTTTAGAACATTGGCAGATGCGGTTAGAAGTGTTACTCGCTGAATTACCTCCCCAAGAACGGGGAATCGTTGCTGAAAATCTACAGTTACCTCTTGATAGTATTGAGCGTTTGCAACAATTAGCCTCAGCAGAAGCTAATGTCTTAGACTCTCTTCCTGATGCCAAACGTAAAAGTGAAAAAGTTCAGTTACTGCGGCAGTATAAGTTACCTACTTTAGTTCTTATTGGTGTAAGAAGTTCCAGGACGATTCGACGCACAATTTGGAACTATTTCACAACCCTGGCAGAAGTGCAATCTCCATTCAATGGTAATGGCCTGAAAAAATTGGGTTACAAACCGGGGCCGAAATATAAGGAAATATTGGATGCACTTTTAGCGGCAAAATTGGATGGTGTAATTCAAAATCAAGAAGATGCGAAAGTATTTTTGGAGCAGCATTATCCACTTTAGGTAAGATAACGAAATTCACGCATTATCGCCTTCAACACGCTTACATAGTAAGTGTTTCGTTGATGCATGAATGGTAGCTTTATTTCCGCCGTGATGTACTAGTACAGTGCAGAGGAAATAACGTACCTGTTCAAAAAGGTTAACGGTACAAGCTTTCTTCCCTTCTGCCTTCTGCTTTCTTGAAACTTTCCTTACTCCAATAGTTCAGGTTGTTGATGTACGATTAATTCGTAAAGTGGTTGGAAGCTAAACCAGCCTAACTGATGCGAACCAACTTGGCGCTGTGTCAGACGGGCATTGTCAGGTTCGATGAGGATAGGTGTGCCTGCCGCCTCTGCCATCAACTGTGCCTGACAACAACGTTCCATTGCAATAAACCACCAAGCTGCCTCATCCACTGAATGTCCCACGGTGAGTAGACCATGATTGCGGAGGATAATAGCTTTTTTGTCCTGTAATGTTTTGGCTATGCGCTGGCCTTCCTCGAGTTCGAGAACTACTCCTGTGTAGTCATCGAACAAGCTATGGTCTTCGTAGAAGGCACAAGCATCTTGAGTGAGGGGGTCAAGGAGGCGACCGAGGCTAGACCAGCTTTTACCGTAAACTGAATGAGCATGGGCTGCTGCGACGACATCAGGACGGGCGGCATGAACTTGAGAGTGAATGGCATAAGCGGCCGTGTTGACAGGTTGGTTGCCCTCTATCACTTCACCCTGATCATTAACTAAAATCAAGTCGCTGACCCGAATCAGGCTGAAGTGTAGACCAAATGGGTTGACCCAGAAGCAATCTAAATGTTCAGGGTCGCGGACGGTAATATGTCCTGCGATGCCTTCACTAAATCCAAAGCGTCCAAATAGACGAAATGCTGCGGCAAGGCGCTGCTTGCGATGACGGCGTTCTTCTTCGACATTAGCAAAGGTTGGAGGCCCAAAGGGAAAGGTGACTTGGGGTTCTTTTAATGTAGGCATAGATTTAGTTTCTCTATATGCATAATTTTCCGGTGATATCTAATCCGTTTTAATACCCAGATTATCGTAGGGACTCAATGCGAGAATCAACTTTGAGTAGTACCGATAACTTGGCATCAAAACCCGCCCTTACAGGTTTTATGGCCATTTAACCGAATTTGATAGGAGTTTGTTAGCAGGGCTATGCCCACGATTAGCAACGGTAATTCTCCCACTTCGTATAAAGGATATTACCCTTTGCATCTAATGTTTGATGAAATTAGTATTAAATTATTGAATCTCAGTTACGAGCCATTGCCACTCTACAATAAGAGACTGAGGAATATTTAAAGTTAAAATTTGGTTGCCTTTGAGGAGAGTTGAGAGGGTGAGACTATCATCCCCTTGTAATTGATGCAGCACACTCGTGAAATTGTACTGACCCACATTCGGGGCAGGTGCTCCTTCTGGGAATACATCGGGTGCACTCAGGACTTGGCCTGTTGCTGTGGCAATCTCCAACGGTTGAGGGTGCATAAACTCTGCTAAACCTGGAAAACCAACTAATCTGAGATTGAATGTGGTGGGATGACCGGGTGTAATGTTTTTGAACAGTACCACTTGCCATGCATTGCCCGACTCATCCGGTAACGACTCCTGGGAGTGATAGCGCATGATTCCCGGTGCGTCTTGGTGTTGCCTGAGTAATGCCAACGCTGGCTGTGGTAAAAAAATCCACTGCCCTAAAACAAACAACAGCATTAATCCACCGAGCACTAATACTCGCGGACGAATCCGCCAACTCCACAAACACAAGTTAGACATCATGCACTGTTACTCACGACGAAACAATGAAAATAGCTCTCTCCTGACTTCTGAACTCCTGACCCCCATTTTCAAATTAGGGAGAGACGATACACTCCCTAAATACGATACGATAACCTCATGCTGACATTAACCTTCAGAAGATAGGTAGAGTGCATGAACAAATTGCTAACTGTAGACGCGACTTTCACTTGAAGTTAGCTCATAAACTATGTGACCAAGCTGGCATGATTTTTGTGGAAGATTAGGATGAGCGTCGGGAGGTGTCACTACCATAGAGTTAGTCACGATTCAGGAGTTTACCAGAGATGACCCACACCGCCCTTAATTTCAAAACAGCACCTGGTCATCAAGTGTTAGCTGCCGCAGGCAAGAAGATTTTACGGCCAGGGGGACGTACTGCGACCAAACAGCTTTTTGAGTGGGCGAATTTTCAACCTGGAGAGACAGTATTAGAACTAGCATCTAGTTTTGGTTATAGCGCGATCGCACTAGCTAAGCGCTTTGGTGTGCAAGTTGTGGGTGTGGAAAAAAATCCTCAAAGTGTGGTTCGGGCACGGGAGAATATTCGGGCAGCAGGGTTAGAAGGACAAGTCAAAATCCTGGAAGGGGATATTTTTCACCTAGAAGCGATTCCTGGACAGTTTGATTATGTCTTGGCAGAAGCGATTTTAAGTATGCAATCTATCCCAGGCAAAGCTAAGATTTTGCAAGAGATTCATGGCAAGCTCAAGCCAGGAGGACAGTTTCTTTCTCATGAATTGTTAGCGCGTAACCATGAGGAAGAAATTCATCAAACTCTTGCTCAATCCATTCGGATGAATACGACTCCTTTATCTGTAGAAAATTGGAGTAGACTCTGTGAAACGGCTGGACTCCAAGTGCGAGAATACCACACTGGAAAAATGGGCTTATTAAACCCAATTCAAATGCTTCAAGATGAAGGAATTGTTGATACAGCCCGAATTTTCTGGAATGTATTAACTCAGGCACCTATTCGAGAACGAGTTCTAGAAATGCGCCGTACTTTTAAACAACACGAGCAAGATTTAGGTTATATCGTAATATCGGCGGTGGCCAATCAGTCTGAATAAATTAGCGGAATTTGAATATTTCTCAACGCAATCAAACAGACCTTTATTTGACTCAAATCAGGAGAATATCCATGACTTCTAACAACACAGGCATTTCATCTTTTTCCTTCCCCCTAAAAGAACGAATCGAATATTCTGAGGGAGGAGTGCTGAGTAAAGTTCTATTCAAGGATAATTCTTGCCAGTATACGTTATTTTGTCTGGCAGAAGGTACGAATATTTCTGAACATACTTCCACCCGGAATGCTGTTGTTCAGGTCATTGAAGGGCAAGGAATTCTGACATTAGAAGGGAATAAAATTCAGCTAGAGCCTGGAATTTTTGTGTTTATGCCGGCTAATGCACCTCATGCCTTGAAGGCTGAAGAAAACTTGTCTTTTCTCTTAACTTTATCTGAAACTCAGAATCAGAACTAGATTAAGTATGGGTAAATGAGAAAATTTACTAATGAGAATAATGATATTTATAGTCTTTTAGTGATATTTAATTCAAGCAGATATTGCCAAAGCAAGCAGGAATTAGTGAACAAATTTTTATTAATTTTCTGCTTCACCAAAAGGATTTTTACCAACTTCTAATTGCTGCTTACTAGACTTCAGTTGATGCCAAAGCCTCTTAATCCGTTGATAGGCTTCTTCTGTTTCGAGCTTACCATTTGTTTCTAGATTACAAATATAGTTCACTCGTTTTGCAAACTCCTGTAAATTTGCATTAAAAACTAAATTCTCTGGCTTAACTTGGCCATAATAACGACTGCGGGGATAGAGGAAGTTATTTTTGCTCATTTCAGAAGAATCTGCCATTATTTTTTTCGTCTATTGCAGTTGCTGACACATCAAAAGTGCCTCTTCAATGGATATAGGTTGTTCTTTCTCATCAACAGGTTCCACTATGTAATCATCCCACCACTTACGTTGGTTCCAACTCAACACTATTTCTAGCTGATAAACCTGGCAAGTAATGATGTAATCGTGGCGATTGGCATCCAGGCCATACAGCCTAACCCACTGTTGAGGGTGAAATTGTTTACACTCATCAAGAGTAATACGGTTGTCCACTTTCTCGATTGTCGCTAATTTACTAATGGAACTAACTTGATGAAAGAGTCAAAAACAGACTTCGGCATTCCCTAAACCTAAGTAAAAACCCCAGTTGTCTTCGGCTGGGGTACTCAGGAGCTTTGTCTAGCCATGCTCATTGTTCCCAAGTTAGCATTACAGGGAATTGAAACTTGTCTACCTAGAGATGAAGTTTTATATTAAGAAGTTTGGTATAACTAATCACACTAAGCGGCGAAAAGTCTCTTCATTACTAATTCGTATTACTTAATTCTAGAGGTTTATGAATTTTTAATTTTGAGTTAGAAGAGGCTTTGATTCAAAGCTAAATATTCTAAAAACATCATTTGTATAAATTAGAATAGGAGGAAAGCCACTTGACTCAGCCAGAAATTCATGCCGTAATTGAAAAGCCTGCAAAACCTAATTTACAAGCTTGGTATCGTCCTACACTATCTCACGAACATGGGGTTTATATCGTGTTGTTGGTGTCGTTTATGACGGGAGCTGCATTAGCGCAAACTTGGACACTCTCAACTACACTCGCTTTAGTTTGTGCATTCTTTGGCTTTCAGGCTGAACATCCGATTGTTCTCCAACTCAAGCAACGGCGAAGTCTCAAACCTCGTTTTTGGGTATGGGGAAGTTTATATTCTGTAGCATCCCTGGCGATCGCATTTTGGTTGTATCTCAATTCACCAGTATTATTGTGGCTCTATTTAGGTGCGGTTGCTGCATTAATAGTAGATGCTATTTCGGTTTTTTATCGGGAACAAAAATCGATTTTCAATGAGTTGATTACGTTTGCCGCCGTTTGTTTGTCTGCACCTCTGGCTTATGCAGCGACTACTGGCACTATTTCAACAGGTGCGTTGGCTTTGTGGGGACTGAATGCACTCTATTTTTCCAGCACCATTTTTACTGTTAAGCTGCGTAAGCCAAAAACAAGTTCTCTGATGCCAGGGATAGTGTATCATGCGATCGCCACACTCATGATTACCGCTTTCTACCTTCTCGGTTGGTTATCGTTGTTTTCGGCATTGGCCTTTGGATTCGCACTGCTCAAGTTTGGCGTGGTTGCTTTCAAACAACAATGGTATCGCACAGCAAAAATTCAATCGGTGGCGATGCTGGAAACGGGAATGGCTTTGAGTTTTTTGATGGTTGTTGCACTTTCGGTTTTGCCAACACGATTAACTCTTGTTTAAATCAGTCTCAGGCAATTACTTTAACCGTACAGGAAGGTTTTGTTTGTGTAGCTGCGATTTGCAAGAAGCTGTTGGCGAATTAGCGGAGGGTTAAGCCCCGCAGTGCAAAGCCTGGG
>CAZPRJ010000079.1:0-36121 GCA_964588805.1 uncultured Microcoleus sp.
GGCTATCCATCCCCAACCTTTTTAGAGGATGGGGAATTCCGCCGATTTTGTTAAAATTCCAAAAATGTCAGAAAATAAATCCCACTATATTTAATGTGAATTTTTTTATCCGCTCAGTTCGTTAAGAAGAAGGGAAGAGGATGATACGCTCTAATCGTAAGATCGATGGGTTGACCGTGAAAAACACAACGTTTCTAAAAGTAAGTTCAGTTCTACTTACCCTGGCAAGTTCAGTGGGTATTACTGACAACGCGCTAGCACAATCTTCAATTTCTCAGTGTCAACCGCCTCCACCTAATGAATATGTGTTGTTAGTCGTAACTCAAACGCCAGAAACTCAGGAACAACTACAACGCACTTTGCCAACCAATGCGAATTTCACAGTTTGTCGCTATTTAGACGATACAGTAACGCGGATTTCTGGCTTTAAACAGATGGAGGATGCTAGTGATTGGTTACGTTATGTGACCGAAGTCGTAGGATTGTCGGCATTTGTGGTAAGACCTGCACAGACCCCTGTAGCAACCGCTCCGTCTACGAATCTCCAGGCTTTTAATCCGCGACCTTTGGGTGAGGGTTATGCGGTATTAGTCGATTATTTTAACCAGCCTGATGTGGCGGCTCAACTCCAACAACTGTTGGGTAATGATATTGGCTTGGTTTCTTATGGCAGACGCCCTTACTTACTGGCGACATACACCAATAACCAACAAACTGCAAACTCAGCCTTACGGAGATTGAGCGATCGCGGCTTTTGGAGCATGGTAGTAGATAGCCGTCGAGTGACACTGCTACGCCCGATGGTGAATTTTTAAAGTTTGATAATATGTGCTAGAGCTGACAGCCGACTTAAGATTATTTTTATAAAATAAGGAGAGCAGACTACTACAAAGCGACCAATATGCTTACGGCTTCCAAAAATATTTTGCAAGAAGAATGGGTGCAATGCTGGCTCGATAAACTGACGCCAAAACAACAAGCATTGGTCATTGAGGTTTTGAAGGACGGGAATAAACCTCAAAAACAAAAACCCATTCAAGCCACCGTGCAAGAGGTAGATACCTTGCTAAACCTTGCTCATCCGACCGTAGTTCCTTAACTCTAGACTTCTAGTGGGTTGGCAGCGCCATCTGTTCACCTCCCAGTTCCCAGTTCAACTTTAAAGATGACGTTGAAAAATCCCTAAAAGCGCTGCGCTCACTTCCCGTCATTGTGATTCTCTTTCTCTTTGAGTACAAACAAACCCAGCACGATAAACAGGTTCACCCTGTGAGAGCGTAAACAGTTCCCGCTCCGTTGGGACAGGCAAGGGATTGATACTCAACCAAGTTTCTGTCCCTTGTTTGTGGAAAGCGGGATGAGCCTCGAAGCGATCGCGCATTTCCACGGCTACTGCCTCCACATCAGACTGCAACAATACCTCCCCTCCATACCGCAGATAGTGCGCTAAAGTATCCACCAATTCAGACTGCACCACACGGCGTTTGGCTTGTCGCTTCTTAAACCAAGGGTCAGGAAATTGAATAGTGACGCGTTGCAAGGTTCCTGGTGGCAGCGACTCGAGCAATGGCTTGAGTGAGTTATTAATATTGCCAAACAAGAAATGCAGATTACTTAATCCCAACTCTAAAACTTTAGCACTCGCCTGCTCGACCAATGGCTCACGAATTTCGACACCCAAAAAATTCCAATGGGGTTGAAGCGTTGCCATACTCAACAAAAATTCACCCTTAGCACAACCGATATCTAAATGCAAGGGTTGTGTGGCCTCTGCATAGATTGACTGCCAATCGGGAGGCTGGATAGGTGTTTGGTATTTCTGGCTGAGGGGGTTGACATGTTGACGCACTCGACGAACTTTTGGCAATGCTTATACCTCCATATTTTTAATTGACTTTCTTTAGTAATACTCGATTGTTCTTGCTGGAAAATAGGGAGTCAGGAGTCTCCGAGTCAGGGACATTCGCTCTCTATTTCTAAGAGTTATTTTTTGAGCTTTGATTTGTAATTAATAATAACAATAGTTTCGTGAATGCTCCTCAAGAGTATTAATGTTGGATAATTTTAATAAAGCCTTTATTTGATTTTAATAAACTCTATATGATGGATCTAAACTTTCGCTTTGCAGTCGTCAGTGACCTGCACGTTGGATTACCCCATACTATTTGGGATATTCCCAATCGGTTTCATTTGGTGGAAGTCAGCATCCCAGCCCTAGATATGATTCTAGAGCATTTGAAGCAGCAAAATATCGACTTCCTCTTACTACCTGGAGACTTAACTCAGCATGGTGAAAGAGACAATCATGCTTGGCTAGAGAAGCGATTGAAACAATTACCCTTTCCAGTTTACGTCGTTCCCGGAAATCATGATGTACCCAAGCTGTTACCCGATGAACATTCGATTGGATTACAAGAGTTTCCGTATTACTACCGCGAATGTGGCTATGAAAATCCACAGCAACTGTACTACAGCCATGAAATCCTACCAGGAGTCCAGTTAATTGGATTAAATTCTAATCAATTTGATGAATCAGGCAAACAACTCGGATGTTTGGATGACCAGCAATTAGTCTGGCTAGAGCAGGAGTTAGCCCGTCACTCGGAGCAATTAATTTTAGTGATGATACATCATAACGTGGTGGAGCATTTACCCGGCCAATCTCGCCACTCACTGGGACGGCGATATATGTTAGACAATGCCCCAACCCTCCGACAAATCCTCTCTCAGGCTAATGTTAATCTCGTCTTTACCGGGCACTTGCATGTTCAAGATGTAGCCTATGACCAGGGAGTTTACGACATTACCACCGGCTCATTAGTTAGTTATCCTCATCCTTACCGGATTATGGAACTGCGAACAGACCATTATGGCAAGCGCTGGCTACAGATTGAGTCTCATCGAGTTGAATCAGTTCCCGGTTGGGAGAACTTACCCCAATTTTCGCGGGAATTAATGGGCGATCGCTCACACCCCTTCATGTTAAAGCTGCTCACGGCAGAACCTGTGTGTTTATCCGTCAAAGAGGCAGAAAAATTCGCGCCTAGCCTACGCTACTTCTGGGCTAATATTGCGGCGGGTGATGCCTTGTTTGATTTCCCCGATTTCTCTCCTGTCGCCCGTCGCTACTTCGAGGCATTCAGCGCCACCACCTACGAAGGTCAACCTGCCTTAATCGATAATCACACCGTTCTATTGTTAAATTAGGCTCCTCTGGGCGGGTTTTGATTGAGCATGCTCTGTGTGCTACGGTAACTGACTGCACAAACCCGCCCCTACAGAATGGCAGGTATTTAACCGGACATGATACTCCTGACTCCTGACCCCTGACCCCTGGCCTCTATTTAGAGCGGCAAATCCCAAATACCGAGGTGTAGCCGTGTAAAAATGTACTACTACCCACCGGCCCAATTTCACCATTGCAAAAGAAACCGCCCAAGGGAATGTTGTTCAAGTAGCGGTGAAATAACTGGGAATCAAAATCAGGCTGTCCATAAAGTCCCTCGCCGCGTCCTAGACAGGAAAACATCAAGGCACCCGCCGCCGGTGTTGAGCTAGGAACATCCTTTTGATAACGCTGTAGGAGAAGTTCTAAGTCTTCCTCAGAGGTACGGGCATCTCGTAGGTGAAACTGGATACGTTGGCCAGGCCGAACGCGATCGCCGATAGCAATCGCCCCTACTCTGGGGTCTACACCCAACAAATTGCGGATGAGAAAGTCCCCATGTCCCAATGTCTGCTTAAACTCATCGCGAGCAACCCCCACAAACAGGGAATGCTGGGCTAATTGTCGGTCATCCTCACTCAGGTCTTGAATCAAATCTCGCAACACTTCTAAGGGAGGGCGAGACTCAGACTCAATCGAGGTTTGCTCGATGCTATCTTCTGTAGCCAATTGCAATAAGATATTTCGTTCGCAAGCTGTGACTTGATAGGTTTGACCAATAGGACGACAGCCTTGAGCCACAATCGTTTCTAAAACAATATTCCCACTCAAGGCTACCCCAACGGTTCCCTCTCGGTACAGTTTGTAGTTACAAAACAAACCACTGGGTACGCCCATTGCACTCGCACTCGTTAGCCCTCCGACTTTGATTGACCCAGGATAGGCAAAATCCAAACCTTGGAGGAGGTCATTGATTCCCGAAAAGGGGTCAGCTAGGACAATGAAATGAGGTTGTTCTTGAGGTAAAACACCCATTAAGTCTACCCATGCCTGGGGAGGGCTGTCTAAATCGGGTAATCCCTCCGCCGGAATATGAAACGCCTGAACCTTAGCGTTGGGTAAATGAGCCAAACTTAAACTTAAGGCAGGTTCCCCTTCAATCTCTTGGGTTTCACCCTGCGAGTTCATGCCAATAATCCCACTGCCACTACAGCCAATCAGAACCGGTACTGATAGCCGTTGTTCGAGTAATGGCATGAGTCGAGAATACTCGCTAGCATAAGCAGACGAGATGAACACCACTCCTAAATGCGGTGAAGCGGTCAACAATTTCTGAACGCGGTCTACAACTTCCGCGACTGCTGCTTCCAAAGATGGACGGGTAGATAAGGCGTTTACCCACTGAATTGGATGAGCCATTTTAGTTTGCCGAATTCAATCCCGATGCCGAGTTGTTTTGCGCTGTTGGCTAGCAGTTCAAGCCTTATCATAGCGCTAATAAGGAGAATAAAATTTATTGTGAGGGAGTTATTCGTTATATTTCTCCTAGCGTTCGTACCTTTACATAAGTTAATATATGATTGGGGCGTAGGATTAATCTGTTGACTAAGTAGGTGGTGAGGACATATTGGCAAAATCTTAAAAAATACTGATTAAGACTGTAGTTGAGCAGCTTACTGCGCTATTACTTTAAAATGTCATGTAGTTGCCGCCAATGATGCGGTTAATTCCCCTTAAGCAAGAGTTAGCCTAACTTGGCCATCAAATTGTAAAATACTCATTCTGCAAAGGGAATTGGCAAGGTTAAAGAAGCTGCGTAGCACTCAACTAGCCGATTAGCCACTCATCAGTACCTAGCTGAAACAATCCAAAACAGTTAAGAAAAACTAACGTTGTCTGTACTTGAGTACAGTAGTCAGGAAGAGGAAAGCAATGAGCGACATTCAAGAAAAAATTCAACAAGAACGCGACGCTGCTAGAAACGTTTGCGATATTCAAGGCGCAGAATCGGGTGAATGCGCCGCCGCTTGGGATGCAGTCGAGGAACTCCAAGCGGAAGCCTCACACCAGAAGCAAAAAGTTAAACCCAAAACAGCTTTCGAGCAATATTGCGACGCCAACCCTGAAGCCGATGAGTGCCGGGTATATGACGATTAACGTTAACTCCTAAGATGCGGCTTTCCCTAGTTTAGGCACATAAATCTCATAGATGCGAGCAGCTAGAGATACCCTGTGAGGACTTTAGCTGCTTATTGTTATGGGAAATCTTTACTTGTAAGCTGTATCAACACGCACCCTACCATGCAATAACATAGATAAAGGTCTTTTCAGCAACGAGCAATGCAAGATGAACTCCTTCGATCCCTAGTTTGGACAGATTACCGCCTAGCAGTTTTGTTCGCGGTTCTCATCCCGTTAATTTTGCTTATTTGGGCTTTTGTCCAGAAAGTGGATTCGATGGTTCGCCTCATGATTATCTATTGGCGTGTTTCTAGCCTCCTAGCAATCACAGTTTATATTTTTATTGCTGGTTGGCCGATTGCTTTTATTTCTGGTTTTTTGGCTCGTCTTCTCATTCCAATCTCTTTGTGGTTTTGGGTTGATATCAACGACGATATTCAAGATATGCAACCGCGTCCTCTGAAGCTAGCGTTGACATCGTGGCGCTGGGCAATTACCATCTACAGTATTTTGGGCGCTCTAGCCATGATTCCGAGTCTGCCTTGTGCCTTTGCACAAGGAGTGATTAGAACGCCATCCTGTCGAGCGTGGTTAGAAGCTCCGTCGGTGTTTAAACAGATGTTCCATCCTGGTTCCAAACCTGAATTTTTGGGATTTATTGGGATGATGTTGTTGTTGTTCTATGTTTGTTACCTCAGCTATTTTGTATTAATCCGCTTGGGTAAGCAGGGACGCTCGGCTATGGAACAATAATCATGAGCGATGGGCTAAAGCCCTGACTACAAACCTGTAAGTCCTCACCCAATTACAAACCACCAATCACAACCTAGAATGTCTGAGTTCATTGGGCGGCGTTTAGAGCAGTACACCATGAAGCGGCCGCAGGAAGTCTTGATTATTACTGCCGAAATTGAGGGCGAAGAAGACCAAATTGCAATTTTCAAAGGTTTTTCTAGTTCTTTGATGCGTCCTACTGCTTTTGATCCAGATGTACCTGTACTCCCTCAGGATGCAACTATTGTGGGCATCGATCGCGTTGCCAGTCCTTACAACCCCGACTCACCCCGTTACCTCCAGCAAGGACTGACTTGGGAGGCGATGGAAGCGCTTCTAGTAGAGGTTGGGGTTTAGAAATCAAACGTTTTTGTTTTATTGCCGCTCTATATTGGAGCAATACTTCCATACTTCATTAATTCACAGCCGGTGTAATCGGCTAAAAAAGTAATTTTTTTTTACATTTTTCCAAAACGCGATCGCTTTGCAGAGACTGCACTCGATTCGCTCAAGACTACGCTGAGAACCCATCATCCCTCAGTTTGGCAAAATTCCTGAGTTTTGGGTGAAATGACCGCAGATTCGCTCAAGGATTACAAAATTCATACAAACTTCATACAGTTAGCGATGAACTAAACTATTCCTTGATGAAAATTTATCTGCCTTTGGACATAATTATAAATAGTTAAACCAAAACCACCCATAGATGAGAGTGAAAACTGAAATGATTGCATTACAACAAACATCCACAACCACTCAAAACAACTTTGTTGAGCAGCAACACTCTGGAATTTTATCAGAAAAATCAGCAATTCTTCTTTGTGGTGTAGGTGTAGCCATGTTTGCTATCCCTGTACTCGTGGTGATTCAAGTGATCAGTGGCTTGTACTGGGGTGGAGTATCAGTCTATGAGCTACTCAACGGAGCGGGGTTAGACAAAATCAATGAGATTTAATCAACGAGATTTGAAAACTGAACCTATTGACATCGGCAACAAGCGTTAGTTTAGGAGGCTTTTAGCAGAAAGTCTCCTTATTCAGACCCTAGAAAAAATTTTTATAAATTTGTGGAACTACAGCTAGATTAAAAGTTTCAATTAATTAAAACTGGATTAAAAGAGTTTTTTAAATTTATTAATTCCCTCCTTGGGTTCGGGGGGACATTAGAAAAACAGCGAAAAAAGAAAAGTCTTGGTAACAAGCATTTAGAAAATAGAGATTAGTCCTGTCTCCCCATGACTTCCACTGAATAATCTACAGTGGAAGCGATACCTATTTCATTCTGAGCGATCTTCTTCATCCAAAAAGCCGATTGTTTATTACTTTTAGCCCTCTTTTTCTCTACCTTAAGAAAGAACGAGGCACCCAAGAAGGGGAACTCTACAGAAGAAAGTGCTATCCTCCACATTGAGTGTGTTGTGTGAGGAAATTTTTTATGGTTACATCTCCAGTCCGGACTCAAGGCTTCAGTCGTTTGGAACTGTTGCCTCGGCCTCAGCAGGCAGGCGCGACAAAGGGTAGCTTGGGAAATCGCTCTTTGGCACTCCCTGCAACCCCCTTGTTTGGAACCGATGGTATTCGAGGACGAGTCGGAGAGTTGTTAAATGCTGATTTAGCCTTACAAATTGGGTTTTGGGCCGGTCAAGTGTTGCATTCTTCGGCACCCGCAAAAGGGCCTGTAATTGTGGGTCAAGATTCACGAAACTCCAGTGATATGTTGGCTATGGCGCTAACAGAAGGTTTAACAGCCGCCGGTTTGGAGGTATGGAACTTGGGGTTATGCCCGACGCCTGGTGTTGCCTATCTCACCCAACTGACAGGGGCTGTGGGAGGTGTGATGATTTCCGCAAGCCACAATCCCCCTGAAGACAATGGCATTAAATTTTTTAGTTCCGAAGGCACCAAGTTACCAACAGCATTACAGAAGCAAATTGAAGCCGGTTTGAGAGGGTTTTCTGGAGAAGCAACCCCCGATGAGGTACATGGACAGTACCATGATCGACCGGAGTTGTTGACGAATTATGTAGATTCGCTACGCCGTCCTCTACAGGGTGTAACGGATTTAACCGGAATGCGGATTGTGTTGGATTTAGCGTGGGGAGCATCTGTGGCACTAGCCGGCCAAGTCTTTGCGGATTTGGGGGCACAGGTGATTTGTTTGCACGACCAACCGAATGGCGATCGCATAAATGTTAATTGTGGTTCAACTCACCTCAATCCCCTCAAAGAGGCAGTGCGGCAGTACAATGCTGATTTAGGCTTTGCCTTTGATGGCGATGCTGACCGCGTGATGGCTGTAGATGCCAAAGGCCGGGTGATCGATGGTGACTATATCCTCTATTTTTGGGGTCAAGCCTTAAAACAATCGCAACAGTTACCCGAAAATTTAATTATCGCCACAGTTATGGCCAATTTAGGCTTTGAGAGAGCTTGGAAGCAATTGGGCGGTTCCTTTGTACGGACGGCGGTTGGCGACCAATATGTGCAAGCAGAAATGCAGCGCACTGGAGCAATGTTGGGGGGTGAACAGTCGGGACATATCCTATGCCATCATTACGGGATGACGGGTGATGGGATGCTCACTGCCTTGCATTTAGCCGTGTTGGTGCGTCAATCTGGTGTTTCTCTCTCTGAACTGGTTGATCGCAGCTTCCAAACCTACCCCCAATTATTGCGGAATGTACGAGTCGAAGACCGTGAGCGTCGAGTGAATTGGAAAGAATGTGATGCGGTAATGAATGCGATCGCCCAAGCTGAAGTTGCGATGGGTGACAAAGGACGCATTCTGGTTCGCGCTTCAGGTACTGAACCGGTTATCCGCGTGATGGTAGAAGCAGAGTCGGCACAGGTTGCCGAATATTGGACTTCAGAATTGGTGCAAGTAGTCCAGCAACATTTGGGATAGCGCTGAAGTGGCCAAGGCGATCGCTACGTATTCCTTCAGGCAAAGTATTGCTGTAGCGATCGCTTTTTTTCAGTCCAGCGCCACAATTATTGTTAGACCTATTCTGAAAATAAGGCAGAAGTCAAAGGGCAGAAGGCACAAGGATAAGAATTTCCATTCCTCTGTGTACGCTACCCCGCATGGCATCTAACTTCTGACTCCTGATATCAAATCCGGTTAAATGGCCACACAACCTATAAGGGCGGGTTTTGATGCCAAGTTATCGGTACTACTCAACGTTGATTCCTAAACCCGCCCCTACTATAGGGTATTCAAACTAATTTGATATGACTCCTGACTCCTAATTTCCTAGGATGTCTATTGTTCAATCTTGACAGAAAGAATCTTATCGCCCTGACGGATGGCATTGACAACATCCATATCTTGAGTTTGGCCAAACACCGTGTGCATCCCATCTAGATGAGCCTGGGGAGAGTGGCAAATAAAAAATTGACTCCCACCTGTATCGCGGCCAGCATGCGCCATTGATAAGCTCCCAGCCTGATGTTTATTCTTGTTAATCTCACACTTGATGGTATAGCCAGGGCCACCCGTTCCTGTTCCTTGGGGACAGCCCCCTTGAATCATAAAGTCAGAGATAACTCGGTGGAAGGTTAGACCATCGTAAAACCCTTTTTCCGATAAATCTACAAAATTTTTCACCGTCTTCGGTGCATCCTGGTCGAATAACTCCAGGTTGATGGTGCCTTTTTCGGTTTCCATAATGGCACGAGTCATCGCTTCTCCTCCTCTCGGACTGATAATTATTAGATAGCCTTTGTAGTTTGCCACAGCCTACGGTCAAACGGGGCGAGAACTAATAATTTGTGTTGAGGTCTGAAAATAGGGGTCAGGGGTCAGGGATTTTCATCGGTTATTTGTGTAGGAGACGAAGTTGAGTTGGGTGAGCTACAACCAAAGAATAAGATGTTAAGCTCACTCCTTAACTAGAAAATTTTTCTAGTTTGTTTACATTATCCATGGCTTTCAGTCAACCCCTTCGGGCTTCAATTTTGAATTTTGAATTCAAAAAAGGTACATCTCTCCCACCTAATCTTTGCAACAACCGTGAACTTACCGTTGATTTCAGTGATTATTCCCACCTACGGACGAGAAGAACCGTTGCGGGATACTCTTGAAGACGTACTGAAACAAAATTATCCGGCGTTTGAAATTTTAGTAGTCGATCAAACACCCACCCACAAACCTGAAATCCAAACTTATTTAGAACAACTCGCTAAACAAAGAAAGATTCGTTGGTTTCGTGTGAACTGGGCAAGTTTACCCGGTGCGCGAAATTATGGAATCCGACGCGCATTAGGAGACATTCTTTTATTTATTGATGATGATATTCAAATGCCAGTTGAATGTCTTAAAAACCACGTTCGCAATTACCAAAAAAATTTAGAATTAGGTGCGGTAGCTGGGCGTGTACTTGACCGCATGAAGCTAACAGAAAAAGGAAATAAAACTCTTCTAGATTCAAAACTAAAACTTCCCAACCAAGCCCCAGATTCTCACTACACGATTAATGAATTGCCACCAGAAGCAATGGACCCTGGCATTGCTTGGTACTATATCGATCTTGTTCATACTATAAAACCTCAAAGAGTCATTTCTGCCAGGGGTTGCAATATGTCCTTTCGTCGTGACATCTTCACTAAACATGGACTGCGCTTTGATGAACGATTTCGGGGGAGTGCAGTACGAGAGGAGTCAGATTTTTGCTTGCGATTGCGTCATACAGGTTATCACATCTGGTACGACCCAGAGGCTTATTTAGTCCATTTAGGAGAAGAAACAGGAGGTTGTCATGATATTAGTACCCGCTCTTTCCAATATCAGGTAACTTTTTATCATAATCATTTTCTCATGGGTTTGAAAAATCTTACTTTATGGCAGCAAATACGCTTATATGCCAAACTTTTTGACTGCCACGTTTTAGGCCATCCTCCTTGCTACAAAAGTGGAGTGCCTCTAAAAATTATCAGTCGTGCCTTTTTTTACAGCATTGGTTTTTTTAGCGCCTGCGGTACTACAATTCGGTCTTTCTGGAGTACAGGACAAATTTATACTCAGTTAGATCCCATGAAAAATTAGTTATATTATGAAAATTTTAGTTGCTAGTCACACCTATATTGTTGACCTCAATTGTGAAAAACTAAAAGCTTTAGCTGAGTTAGAACCGGAAATAGAAGTCACAGTCGTTGTACCTCGCCGTTGGCGTCCGGGTGGCGTTCAAAACAAAATTATTGAAACCCAATCTTATCAACATGGGTCATTCCGAATCGTACCTATTACAAATTTTAGCCAAAATAACCAAGGATTGTTAACGTTTGGAGCAGATATTATTTCTTTGTTATATCAATTTCAACCCCACATTATTCAAGTTGAACAAGGTGCAAAAGCATTAGGATACACCCAATTAATTACGCTAAACAAACTTTTAAAACTCAAAGCAAAAAACCTATTTTTCACTTGGTGGAATTTACCCTACACCCTAAAATTTCCTGTGTCTTGGTTAGAATCCTATAACCTCCGCCATACAGATGGAGTCATTGCGGGGAATCAAGATGGAGCCGAAATCCTGCGAGAACATGGCTATCAAAAACCGATTAAAGTGATGCCACAATTAGGGGTCAATGAACAACGTTTTCGCCCTCAGATACAACCTGAATTAAAACAAAAATTAGGGATTAAATCCAATGACTTTGTAGTAGGATTTGTGGGGCGATTTGTTGAGGAAAAAGGTTTATTGACATTGGGTCAAGCATTGTCAGGTTTAAAAAATTATCCTTGGAAGTGGCTACTCGTCGGGCGAGGAAATTTACAGTCTACCTTGATGGAGAAAGCAATCGAATTGGGTATTCAAGACCGAATGATATGGGTAGAAAGTGTGGCTCATGCGGAAGTTCCCCACTATATCAATGTCATGAATACTCTAGTACTTCCTTCACAAACCAATACTCAATTTAAAACTTTAACATCCGTCGGTTGGAAGGAACAATTTGGCCACGTCATCATTGAAGCCATGGCCTCACAAGTCCCGGTTATCGGCTCTAATTGTGGGGAAATTCCCCACGTCATTGAAGAGGCGGGGTTGATTTTTCCGGAAGGAGATACTGCGGCCTTAAAAATTTGCCTAAAAAAGCTGATGACGCAACCTAAATTGGTTAATCATTTAGCTGAATTAGGGTATGAACGGGCGATGCGCCGATATACAAATCAGGCTTTAGCTAGACAAGTGCTAGATTTTTATCAGGAACTTTTAATTGAAGATTAATTCTCTATATTTTTTAAGGCGTTCGTTCGATTTGTTGTCTGAGTGAGAATCAGGTAACTTTGTGTTAGGTATTTTTTGACTGACAATACTTATAAACTCTGGGTGATTCAAATCAAAGTTGCAAAATTAACTCATGGTGGGAATTGTAATTGTATCTCACAGCAAAAAGCTGGCTTCTGGAGTGCAGGAACTAGGGCAGCAGATGGTTAGAGGGGCTAACCTGCCTCGTTTTGCGATCGCAGCCGGAATTGATGACCCAGAAAACCCGTTTGGCACCGATGCCATGCAAATCTATCAAGCCATTGAATCAGTTTACAGCGAGGCGGGGGTTGTGGTCTTGATGGATTTGGGGAGTGCTGTTCTCAGTGCGGAAATGGCTTGGGAATTTCTCTCCCCCGAGCAACAGGCTCATGTCAAACTGTGTGAAGCTCCTTTGGTGGAAGGGGCAATTGCGGCCATTGTACAGGCCGCCAATGGTGCCGATATTGAGCAAGTTCTCAGTGAAGCCCGAGGCGCACTAGCGGCCAAAACGGCTCAATTGTCTAGCATCGAACCCAACACAACAACAGCCGCACCGATTCAAGGCTCTCATACCGCTCCCCAACTCTCAACAACATTACACCTGACCATCGGCAATGCCATGGGGCTTCACGCTCGTCCGGCCGCTAAATGGGTAGCTACAGCGTCTAACTTCCAATCCACAATTACTTTACAAAATGTTACACTAACCAGTGAACCCGTCAACGGTAAGAGCATCAATCAAGTCATCACGCTGGGTGTCCGGCAAGGGCATGAAATTGCGATCGCTGCTACGGGTATTGATGCAACAGCAGCCCTAGCGGCCTTGCAGCACTTAGTAGAATCCAACTTTGGTGAGTCCACCGCTCAAATGTTGAGTGCAACCCCGTCTCCTACAGGCATCAACACCCATCTATCAGGTATCCCGGCCTCCCCCGGCATTGCCATTGGCCCAGTCATTTTATATCAACCTACAGTTACTGATATAGCCGAACACCTTGCCGAAAATCCCCAAGAGTCGTGGCAGCAATTACAAAACGCTATTGAAAATGCGCGTCATGAACTGCAAAGGTTGAGGCAACAAGTTTCTCACCAAGTGGGGGAAGAAGAAGCCAGTATTTTTGATGCTCATTTATTGTGTCTGTCCGACCCAACGCTGCTAGAAGCCGCACGTCAGCGAATTTTTGATTATACTCTGGATGCCGCATCGGCGTGGAAAGTCGTGATTGCCCGGACAGTACGTTCTTATGAAGCCTTAAAAGACCCCTATTTAAAGGCTCGGGCGGCAGATGTGCGGGATGTGGGGCAGCGAGTCTTGCGGCTATTGATGGGTGTGGCCTTTGCCCCTCTAAATTTAGCCGAACCTTCGCTGTTGGTAGCCACCGACTTAACCCCGTCAGAAACCGCTCAATTAGACCGAAGTAAAGTGTTAGGAATTTGTACGGTGGCAGGCGGTGCGGCCTCTCACACCGGAATTTTAGCGCGATCGCTGGGTATTCCGGCGGTGGTTGGTGTTGGTGACGGCTTGTTGCACTTGTCCAATGGGACGGTTCTTGCGTTGGATGGGGAAACCGGTCAGGTGTGGGTGCAACCGGACAACGATGAATTACAACAACTCCAAACTCGCCGTGATCACCTCTTAGCCGCACAACAAGCGCAAAGCACCTCTGCACAGCAACCCGCCATGACTCAAGATGGCTGTCAAATTCAGGTGATGGCCAATATTGGGGGTGTGGCTGATGCGAAAGTGGCGATCGCCAATGGTGCCCAAGGCGTAGGTTTATTACGAAGCGAATTCCTGTATTTAGGGCGAGATTTTACTCCCACCGAAGAGGAACAACTCCAAGTCTATGAAGCTATTGCCTCTATTGTTGCTCCCCAGCCTCTAATCATTCGCACCCTAGATATTGGGGGTGACAAGCCACTACCAATGTTGAATTTGTCCCCAGAACCCAATCCTTTTCTGGGATGGCGGGGAATTCGCTTTTTGTTGGATTGTCCTGATGTGCTTAAAACGCAGCTGCGAGCGATTTTGCGAACCACCCATCGGTACAAAATTAAAGTGATGTTTCCGATGATTACCTGCGTCAAGGAGATTCGTGCTGCTAAGGAAATTTTAGCGACGGCACAGGCAGAACTGCGCCAAGAAGGGATGCCATTTAACGAAGCGGTGGAAATTGGCATGATGGTGGAAGTCCCGGCTGCTGTGGCGATGGCTGACCAATTGGCGGCAGAAGTCGATTTTTTCAGCATTGGTACTAATGATTTAAGCCAATATGTGATGGCTAGCGATCGCACCAATCCCAAAGTTGCCAACTTGGCGGATGCCTTTGAACCGGCTGTGCTGCGGATGATACAACAAGCTGTCGCGGCCGCGCACCATGCTGATATTGGGGTAGGGATTTGTGGCGAGTTAGCCTCCTCTCCCCTGGCGACACCCATTTTAATTGGATTGGGGGTGAATGAGTTAAGTATGTGTCCCTCCGCCATTCCGGCAGTGAAAGCGGGGGTTTCTCAGTGGCGGATGGAAGATGCCGGCGCGATCGCCCGCCGGGTGTTGCAGCTTGACTGTGCCGAGGCAGTCCGAGCATATTTAGAAACGAAATTAGCAAAAAATAATATAAAGAAATAAATAAAAAGCGGATTCGGCCTCTAATGTTTAAGCCATCCTATTTTTAGTAGTTGATGTCATTAATTCTGGTAGGTTCGTAGTAAGCGCTTTAGCGCTTAAGCACAGCTAGGAAGCCATTAAATTAATGCGATAGAGCACTAGGAAATTGTGAAGGGTAGGAAATCTATGACATTAGAGATTAAAACTTTAGACGCTGCACAATGGGCTGCCACTCAACCCCAGCCCGAACCGGAGTCAGCATTTAACTGGCGAAATTGTTGGTATCCTGTTACCTTCATTCAAGATTTACCTGAAAATCGCCCTTATAGTTTTTCCCTCTACGATGAACCCTTCGTTTTGTTTAGAGATGGACAAGGCCAGTTAGTGTGTTTAATTGACCGTTGCCCTCATCGTGCTGCCAAACTTTCTGATGGGCAAATTATTGAGGGCAAACTCGAGTGTTTATATCACGGCTGGCAATTTGGAAATGAGGGTCAATGTCTGCATATTCCCCAGTTACCTACCGATGCTAAAATTCCCGTTAATGCTTGTATCAAATCTTTTCAAGTTGTAGAGCGTCAAGGCATGATTTGGGTTTGGGCTGGAGACGTGCAAGCTGCCAACGAAGAAAGCATTCCCACCCTAGATATTTTGGATCGTCCGGATGTTGGCAAATTCGACTACATGGCGGATATGCCTTACGATCACACCTATTTAGTCGAAAATTTTGTAGACCCTGCTCATGTATTCATCAGTCATGACCGTACCGAAGCAGGTGCTCATCGAGAAAATGCTCAACCCTTAGAAATGGAAATTATTGAAAGTTCTATTGCAGGGTTTCGTGGGCGGTATCGAGGAATGCGAAAACCCAACGCACCCTGGCAAGGACTTGATTTTCAAGCTCCAAACTTCGTTCATTACACTATTAATGTAGGCAATCCGGCGTTGATGTTTGGATTGGCGTTGTATGCCGTCCCTTTAGGTAAAGGTAGAAGCCGTGCTTTTGTCAGACGATATCGCAATTTTTCGACTTGGCCATTTAAGTACAAACCTCTGTGGATTGAACACCTCCGTCAGAGCAAAGTATTGGAGGAAGATATGTTCTTTATTAGGGGACAAGAAGCTGAAATTGAGCGGTTAGGACAAACTCTTAAACAAACTTACTTACCCCTCAAAACGTCTGATTTACTTGTCCTTGAGTATCGCAAATGGGTAGATCGATACGGGCAATCGTTGCCGTTTTATGATGGCTATTCGACCTTTAAACGTACCTCTGATCAGGTTGGATGTCACTCAACATCGGTAGCGCTGGATCGTTTTTCACGACACACACAATTTTGTAGTTCTTGTCATCGAACTTATCAAACAACAATCAGGTTGAAGCAAGTATTAGTGGGAGTTGCCATTACTATAGCTGGTTTAACAATAGCTATCGACCCTCCTGCAACTCAAAGATGGATTGCGATATTCATGATTTTGATGATGATAGCTTCAGCCGTTGTTGCACACACTGTTAGGACAAAATTTGAGCGTTCCTATGAACGCCAATAATGGTACTTTTGCTGAGGTACAGCAACGAGAAGATTTATGGAAAATCAAGACAACAGCACGGATTCAGAACAGGGAAACGCTTTGGGTATCATCTAGAGAACTTCCTCTTACCTAATGAAATAAACCCTACATTTATGCTTGCTTTACAGTTTATAACAAGTATACTAGATTCAGTTCGTGTAAGGGCTTTAGCCCTTATTTACCTTAGGCTTTCTGTAACAACTCAACCTACACCTTAGTCAATAAAAAATATGTCCAAAGAAACCATTGAAGCGCTCGTTGCCAACTACTTTGCCCATATTGCAAGCATGAATCCAGAAGGCTGGGTACAGATGTTCACAGAAGATGCCGTCAGTTACGATCCAGTGGGGCATCCTCCTACTAAAATCCATGAAGGGTTTCAGGACTTTTTCGGACAGTTACAAGGTACCTTCGAGCAACTACAACCCAAAACCGAGCATATTTTTGTTGCAGGGAATGAAGCAGCAGTGAAATGGACGATGCAAGGCGTAAGTAAGAGTGGGAAACCCGTCAGTTTTGAAGGAATTACAATTTTTGAAATTAACGAAGCGGGTAAAATTCAATCTACTCGGGCTTATTGGAGTCCAGAAGCACTGATGGCTCAATTACGCGGTTAGGCACACGAGCTACGTTCAAAACAAAGAAATAAAAATCTTTTTTAACCCCTGACCCCTGTCTAGCAACTAATTACAACGCTTAACAATCGATAAAGGCACTCCCAGTCTTGTTACCTCATGAACTACTGGACATTCAGGTAACTGCTGTTGAGCATCCCATCGAGGCCACGCTAAATAGTAATAGGGTTTCGGTGTTTTTGCGGCGATTGCTTCGTCATAACCAATCACCTTAAGATTAGGGTCGGCAAATAACTGAGCAGAGTAGATAAACCCACCGACTAAAACAGTGGTGTTCGGTTTAGCATTTTCATTCACCCACTCCATTGCTTCACGCAAGCTCAAACCCCAATATTCCGTATCATAACGATTGCGAACATTTTCTAAGCCTCCCGATACTCGATTTACATAGATATATTGGTAAGGATGTAAGGCCACCATATCCAATGCGATCGCGGCATAAACAATGGTAATAAAGGTAGCTGCAATAATTTTAAATTTAAGCTGAGATAAGGATTGATAAATCCAAATAAAAGCGGTGGCTGAAATTACGGCTATTCCCGGTAATATAAACAGAAAATGCCGCATTCCATCATAAACGGGTGAATTTTTCACAATCGCCACTAAGGGGAGAAAAACCACCTGGAATAACACGAGTATCACGCAGGCTCGTTGCAGATTGGATAAGTTGTGATATCGAGCAATGATTAATCCTGTTCCGATGATAAAAGCTAGTTGAAAAATTAGAGGAATTGAAAAGAATATCCAGGTTGGTAAATAATTCCTAGGTAAACTTTGAATCGGAATAAACTGCCCCTCAAATAATACTTGAATTTGCAAACGATGTTGAGATAAATAACCAATCGTTTCTAAAAATCCCCCAATCGGATTCGACCAAAAAGCAGGGTAGCAAATGGTATTAACAATAAACCAAACAACACATAAAAGGATATACAACCCACAAAAATCAAGAAATTTCTTGGCTCTAAATCCCTTACTGAGTTGAAGAATTAAGTAAGTGCCTAAAATAAAAAATAAAACTAGAAACCCACCAATCCTAATCCCCGACAGCAAACCCACTAATACGCCAAACAAAACGGTGTATAAAGTTGCTTTATTTCTTCCTAGATGAATCGGCTCATTAGCATTCACATAAAAATTAATTAAATACGCTCCTGCAAGAGTAACTAAGGTAAATAAAGCTGCAAACGGAGGGTCTTTGGGATTAAAAAAGCTATGACCCCAAAAGATAGGGAAAAATACTAATGTTAAGGCTCCAAACCAAGCATAATCTGCACCGCAAAGAATTCCGACTAATCCCGCCACCGCAGCATAAGTAATTAAAGACACTAAAAATGTCATGTAATGCTTAACATTGAGGCGATCAGCTAAAGCTTGGAGTCTGGATTGTTCACTTTCCAATTCTTCGCGATAATCGAGAGGATTGTAACCAGAACCTTTAGTTAAATATTGACCAATTTGGAAGACTACCTCTGAAGTGACATTAAAGACTGGGCCAAAATATTTGAGATCGCCAGGAATGGGTTTACCTTTAGTAATGAGTTCAAAGTTCCTCCGCACCATTGCTATTTCCGTCCCTTCATCCACAGACATCCCATAATCCTGGACGGTGGGCAAGCCAATCACGACAATTAAACAAATCACAGCCACGACTTTTAGAGAAGGAGATTTAAAAGCCGATTTTACCGTTTGGGGAAGACGATTCATCATTAATTTGTCTCGGTAGAAACACCAAGTGGAAACCCTAAAAACAGTCTTTAAAATAAAGATTGGCGTTGTGCAACCTGGAGCTGTTTAATACCTTTTTCAGCTAAGTCTATCAGTTGATTGAGTTGCTCACGACTAAAGGTGCCTGACTCGGCTGTACCTTGTGCTTCAATAATACCCATTTTGTCATTCATGACCACATTAAAATCCACGTCAGCCGCGACATCTTCTTCATAGTTCAGGTCTAAAAAAGGCTCTCCCTCCAAAAGTCCGACAGAAACGGCTGCGATTTGGTGACACACCGGCGATCGCTCAATTTCACCTGTTTTTACAAGTTTATTGAGAGCATCAGCTAGGGCGACATATCCCCCAGTAATGGAAGTAGTACGAGTGCCAGCATCGGCTTGGAGGACATCAGCATCAACAATCAGAGTGCGTTCTCCCAGTAGATTTAGATCCAAACTTGCCCGCAAACTGCGTCCGATCAATCGCTGAATTTCTTGAGTGCGACCCGATAATTTAAGAAATTCTCGTGCTTGACGAGTAGGAGTGGCTCCCGGCAACATTCTGTATTCAGCCGTTAACCAACCCTTTCCTGTTCCTTCTAAAAACCTAGGGACTCCTTCTTGGACAGTGACATTACAAAGTACTTGAGTATTGCCACATCGAGCTAAAACAGAACCAAGCGCAAAGCGGGTAAAATCTCGCTCAAAACTGATGGGGCGTAATTGATCGGGGCGTCGGTTATCTGGACGTTGCCAAGGCATGAGCATTCCTCCCATTAAGTGTGAAGTTGAACGTGGGATAATTGGAAGATGAGAGTTTGAAAATCATAACTCGATTACGTATGCTGTGTTATTGTTAGTGGTTTGTAATTTAAAGTATTTACAAACAACAAAGCGGCAGATGGCTACCCCTGTCATTCCTAGAGTGGAATGAACGTCCCGCCGCTTTTGGTAAATCAATTTTTAACCGTCTCATCGTTAAACTTGGAGTTTTTGCAAAATTTCTTGCTGTACCTTTTCTATGGGTTGATTGCCATTGATGCTTAATAGCCGCTTGCGGTATCCATAGTATTCCAGGATGGGAATTGTGCGCTCATAGAAGAGATGAATGCGGCGTTGTATAATTTCAGGCTGATCGTCAGGACGTGAAACTTTGCCTGATGGATTGCCCTTGGGATTTCCGGTAAGAGTATGAGCACGGCCTAGACAGCGACTCATCATAATCGATTCCGGCACCTCCAAATAAATCGCCCAATCTAAATGCTGTTCTAAATCCTCCAGTAAAAAATCTAACTCCTCTGCCTGAAAGGCAGTACGAGGATACCCTTCTAACAACCAGCCTTTACCTTTGGCATCGTCTTGCAACAGACGATTACGCATAAATTCAATCAGAATGGGATCGGGGACGAGTTCTCCTTTCTCCACATATACCTGCGCTTGACGCCCTAATTCGCTTTGAGAGGCGATCGCTTGTCGCAACATATCACTGGTGGAAATCTCAGAGATACTTAGCTGGCGGCATAACTGAACCGATTGCGTTCCCTTTCCTGCTCCTGGACCTCCCAGAATCACCAGTCTCACAATAAAACGCTCCTACTTCGCTATCATTAAAAATTTTATAGATAAATAATCTTGCACGAGTCTCACCCCAAGCACGTATTCCAGCTCACGAAAGCTATTGTCTCATCAATTCCCAATTAAAGCGCTACAATTGGAGACTTGACGGCTTCATAGATGTAGTGTTTGACTAGGTAGGCTACCGTAAATTTACGCTACATCTTGTTCACGGCATTGGATCGAAACCTTCTTGTAGATTCATTGCCCCATGTTTGTGTTGACTATGGTCTCCCAGTTAGAAGCAACCAAAATCGATTCAGCTTGTCACCCGACTTATCATGTTGATGGTTTGGTACAAGTCTTTACGTCCTCCCACCGCAGCTTTTTTACCAGTGTGATTGCTCAAGCCCTGAGAATTGCGGGTCAGGGAACTCCGGTTCTCGTGATACAGTTTCTTAAAGGTGGCATTGGCCAGGGACACGAGCATCCTATCCGTTTAGGGCAGCACCTGGATTGGATTCGCTGCGACCTTCCCCGGTATATTGATACACCGGAGTTGGATGAGGCAGAGCATCAAGCTCTCAAGCAATTGTGGCAGTATACTCAGGACGTAGTATCACAGGGACATTATTCCTTAGTTGTTCTGGATGAACTAAGTTTGGCGATCAACTTTGGATTAATTGCCGCAGAAGAAGTCCTCGCCTTCCTCAAAGAACGCCCTTATCATGTCGATATCATTCTCACAGGGCCACAGATGCCGAAAGTAATTCTTGATGTCGCTGACCAAATTACCGAAATTCGGCGCAGTCACCATCCTTAACTCAATAGCTATGCTCAAGAACGATACCTGGATTATGGAAATGGCGCAACAAGGGATGATTAGTCCCTTTGAACCCAGGCTAGTTCGCCATATCGAGGGGCTGCCAGTTCTGTCTTACGGACTGAGCAGTTATGGTTATGATATCAGACTCTCACCTATCGAATTTCGAGTCTTTCGGCATATTCCCGGCACTGTTGTTGACCCCAAAAACTTTAATCCAGACAACCTAGAACCGGTGCGGCTACATACCGATGCCAACGGTAGTTACTTTATTTTACCTGCCCATTCTTACGGGCTAGGGGTAGCATTAGAACATTTAGCGGTTCCTGAAGATATAACTGTTTTGTGTATTGGTAAAAGTAGTTATGCTCGTGTGGGTTTAATTGCTAATCTAACTCCGGCTGAGGCAGGGTGGCGCGGACATTTAACATTAGAATTTTCTAATTCTTCTAGTGCGGATTGTCGAGTTTATGCCAATGAAGGTGTAGTTCAGTTACTCTTCCTTTCCGGAGAACCTTGCTCTGTCAGTTATGAAAAGCGGCAAGGGAAATATCAAGACCAACCCGAAAGAGTTGTCTTTTCTAAAGTTTAAATTAATCTCTTATAAATACTGGTAGACAATCTCTATTATTAATATGTCCATATATATATTAGGAGCTATATGGAAAAATTTTGTGTTGATGTCATTGCAGCAACCTCTAATCCTCAACAATTAATTTGGGCAGCAATGCATCAAGATTATTCAGAGCATTATGTTTGGGATAGCCATGAAAAATGGCCAGATGAACAGCGTAGTGGTGAATTAATTGTTAAGCATCTGTTAGCGGGTGAAAGAGGTCACTATGGGCCTTTAGAACATCCACAAATTACTTTTAATGTGGGTTACTTTCCCCACTCGATGATGCAGCAAGTTCGGACTCATCGTGTCGGCGTGAGTTTCGATGTTCAATCCTTCCGCTATACAGGACAAAGAATCATTAATGTTGCCGAAAATAAGCAAGATGTAGAAGATGTGTTCTACCTGCGTCCTGTTGGAAATTACACCAATCGCCAAGGTAAACGTTATTTTTATTCCGAAGAACAACGTGCAGAAGACCTTCAATGGTGCCTTCAGGCGTGCCAACACTATAAGAAACGAATTGAAGAAGGACTCTCGGAAGAACACGCAAGAGGCATAATTCCTTTCGATGCTAGACAGAATTTTGTCCTAAGTTGCAATTTGCGATCGCTCATGCATCTTTTAGACCTGAGATGGAAAAAAGATGCCCAATTAGAAGCACAAAAACTATGTGAACTTCTCTTCATTCATTTTGAGCAATGGACTCCTGCTGTCGCTCAGTGGTATAAAGAAAATCGCGCCCAAAAAGCTAAATTATCGCCTTAGAAAATTGGGTTATTCAAACGGATTTGAGATTAATCAACCGGACTTGAATATTACCCTTTTTTTCAGCAAAAAAAAGCCCAGTATGATTGATTACTGGGCTCTTAGAACTGCTTGCTCTGCTCTACATCAGGAAAAAACCGTGTTTAATTCTTGCTCATCGGTTTAGGAGTTGTTTCCGATTGAGCTGCCTCTTGAGGCAAAATTACTTGGTCAATGGCATGAATCACGCCGTTACTGGCTTCAATGTCCGCTTGAGTCACCTTGGCATTGTTAACCGTTACTGAACCGTCTTCACCACGTTGGATTGCTACGGGTACACCTGCCAGGGTTTCCACATTTCCGGATTGTATCTGTTGGCTAGTCACAGCACCAGACACTACATGGGACTTCAGGAGTGACACTAAGATTTCTTTATTATCGGGCTGTAACAGTTGATCCAATATGCCCGGTGGCAAGGCTGCAAAGGCTTCATCCGTAGGGGCAAAAATCGTGTAAGGCCCTTGTCCGGCCAAGGTTTCTTCTAAACCCGCCGCCTTAATAGCTTTGGCTAGAGTTTGGAATTCCTTAGCGCTAGAAGCTTTATCAACCAAGCTGCTACCTGTGGGTGCTGCCTCAGCAGAAGTAGGCTTTTCTTGCTCTGGAGTAGCTGGGTTCGGCGTGGTAGGAACCTGCTCCTCGACGGCTGAGGGGGCTTCTTCGACGGCTGAGGGGGTCTCTTCGACAGCTGAGGGGGTACTCTCTAATGCCTCTGCACCAGGTTTCGTCTGTGCCAGTACGGGAAGACCAACAACAAGGCTTAAGCCAAGGACACCTAATAGAAACTGAGTTCGAGTTTTCATTCTTTGGTATTTTCTCCTGAATGCTAGGCTTGGTCAGGAATAGGTCTTAGAATAGTCTCCAAAAGTAAAAAAGTAGATAAGGTCGGAAACTTTTTCTAATACTGACCATAGATTGCACGATTAAGTAGGTAGGCACAAATAGACGCAGGTATATCAACAACTGTTAAGAGACTAAAACCCTCTTCCCTCCTGACTTGAAAATAGGGAGTCAGGAGTCAGGGGAGAAAGATTTTGATTCATGGCGGTGAATTTTTTTCATTGGGACTGCCTTGCCTCAACGACAATTAATGCCCACCTACTGAATGACGTAAGGGCAAGCGTACCTGGAAGCAACTGCCCTTTCCGGGTTGACTCGTCACAATGATTTTTCCTCCATGTCGATGAGCAATCGTTTGCGAAATCGCTAAACCCAAACCCGTTCCACCCTCGCGTCGTGACCTGGCTTTGTCTGCACGCCAGAAGCGATCAAAAATAAAAGGTAGCTGTTCGCGATCGATGCCGATACCTGTATCCTTAACACTCATGAGAGCAAAGCGATTGTGTTTGGTGAGAGTCACAACGACTTGACCTCCAGCAGGTGTATATTGGAGGGCATTCTCCAGCAAGTTGGAAATTAAACGAGTCAGTTGAGCTTCATCGCCCATCACAGAGATAGCAACCGTTGTGGCGGACTCATACTTGAGAGCAATTTGCTTCTCTTGAGCAATAGCATCGAATAATTCCACCAAATGTTGCACCACTTTATGCAGAGGAACTGGCAGCCATTCGCGAGCCGGAGTGGCTACATCCGCTTCGGCGCGTGCTAAAAAAAGTAAATCTTGGGCTAAATGGCTCATCTGAGTTGTGGCACTAGCAATAGAGGCTAATTTCTTGGCATCCTTAGGATGAATACGTTCAGGATGGTTTCGCATCACTTCAACGGAGGCTTGAATCACACTCAAGGGACTTCGCAATTCATGAGAGGCATCGGCCGTAAACTGTTTAAGCTTGTTAAAACTTTCCTCAATCGGTTCCAGGGCATTTTGGGTCAACCACAGTCCACCAATGGCCACAAGTCCCAGCGTCATTACACCTCCCATTCCCAACCCCCACAGCAATTGACTTTGGACTGTTTGCACATCTTCCGTCGATTGACTTGCCCGAATATAACCTTCTAGATACGGATTATTGCGATTAGAACCATCTTTAAATACAGAAATGGTAAACGTCCGAACTTGATAGGGCTTCTTCTTGCGTTTAATCGTCTCGGACCCTACGCTGGGCGAAACTCTCAGTTCAATCAATCCTCGACTGGCTAAAAGTTTGCCATCAGCGTCAAACCATTCCAAGCTTTGTTTATCGCGATTAAAGATATCGCGCCAAGGAACCTCTTCAACTCGATCCACATGTTCACTTCCTTGAGTTTTGACGGGGACAAGAGAAGGGGCGGCTGATTGAGCGAGTGTCAGTAGTTTTTTGTCGAGTTGGCGATAAAGATTGCGGCTTAAGAACACATACACACCTGCACCAAAAACGCTCAAAATTGCCGCCATCACCATTAATTGAGACAATAAAAGACGCCAGCGCAGACCTTGAAACATCGAGTTCTACCTATTTTGTTAAGAGTTCTGTTTGAGGCGATATCCTAAACCATAAACCGTTTCGATCAAGTCACCTGGTGCGCCAACGGATTCTAATTTCTGTCGCAATCCTCGGATATGAGCCTTGACTGTTGCCTCTTCGGGTAGTCGTTCAAAGGGCCAGAGATGTTCCAAAATTTGAGCACGACTGAATACTCGGCGACGATTGCGTAGAAAAAATTCTAATAAGGTGTACTCCTTGGGCGAGAGGGGAACCAGGCTCTCATGATAAAAAACCTCACAGGTACTAGGGTCAAGGCGTATATCTTCCCATTCTAGAATTGGGGGTAAAGTTGTACTTCCCCGACGCAGTAAAGCGCGGATGCGAGCGGATAATTCCTGCAAGTTGAAGGGTTTAATCAGGTAATCATCAGCACCGGCATCGAGTCCTATTACTTTATCGGTAATGGTGTCTCGAGCCGTTAGCATGAGAATGGGGATAGAGCAGCCTTGCGATCGCAACTTCTGACACAATGTTATCCCATCTAGTTTTGGCAGCATGACATCTAGCAAAATCAGGTCGTAGGTAAAGCTATTTACCAGTTCTAAACCCATCTCACCATCGGCTGCCACTTCGATGGCATAATGCTGGTCGCTGAGGTCTTCGGCCACAACGTCAGTCAGGCGCTCATCATCCTCTACCAATAAAATCCGCATAACAAAGTAGAAGTTAAAAGTACCGGTAACTCTACAATAAAATTTGGTCTGAAATGAGGACAGCTCCTCACTGTGTGAGAAGCTGCATTCACCTCAAACCGCCACAAGGGTTTTACAAAAGTTCCTTCTAGCTGCTATAGCTGTCACCATAAAGGTTAGGACAGATTTGACGGCTGAAACAGCCATGTACTAGAAATAAACCTTCTGCCTCTTGCTATAATTCCCTACCACTATGGGCTAGTAGCGGGTGCTGGAGTGGCTTCAGTTGTACCAGGGGTTTCCATTGAATCTGGGGCTGCACCAGGAGACTCCATTCCCTCTGTTCCAGTCGCAGGTGAACCTTCCGTTGCAGGCATCTCACCTGGGGTTCCCATAACACCCGGTTGAGCCGGTGTGCTTTCAGGTTGGATGTCTGTGGGTGCAGCACCGGGTTCTGTTTCTCCAGCCGGAACATTTTCGTTCTCAGCGCAGGCTCCTAAAGTTAATGCCAGTCCCAACACTAGCGAAAAAGCAGTAAACTTCCGTGTCATGATTGTACCTCCTGGAATTTCTCAAATGTTCTATACGGAAAGTAGACGGCTTAACCCTTTTTCGGAGTAGTAGAGTCTTGAATACTTTTCCGATTCGAGCCGATGATGCTCACACCTGAGTGAACCATGCTGTTCTTTTGTGTGAACTCTTCCCTAGACGTTAAGCCCAAAAAGTAAAAAACTCGATAATGAGTTGCTCACACGGTGAATGACTGTTTTGAAAATAGGAGTCAGGAGTCAGGAGAGGGGAATGCTCATGGGCGTCTCTTGCTTTTGACTGACTCTAGCCACAATCCACTACCATAGGATTGTCCCCAGCTAGCGCCTAGCGCTCCCCACCTCTAGGGAAACTGATTTCTGTTGTCCCGAAACAGCGATCGCCCGATTGAAAAGAGTGGAGGGCAAAGCCATGTAGGGTAATGTCCAAATTGCCTCAGTCCATTTCTCGCTAACCCGGATGAGCCTTTGCATTAATCCCAGTTGCTTAAGCCATGAAAATTCTGACACCCAGCTATTTTGTGAAAGCTGTGGTTCTGAGTTGCTTTTAGATGGCCGCTATCGGGTGATGTGCTTGTTGGGAAAAGGGGGCTTCGGCAAAACCTACGAAGTAAGCGACCATCAGGGTTGTCCGAAAGTCTTGAAAGTCTTGACCAATAACGATGCTAAGTATGTTGAACTGTTTCAACGCGAAGCTCAAGTTTTGTTCCGACTCCGGCATCATGGCATTCCTCAAGTAGAATCCAATTCCTACTTTGTCTTTATTCCTAGAAACCGGCCGGAACCCCTGCACTGTCTGGTGATGGAAAAAATTGAGGGACTCAATCTACAGCAGTATCTGCAACAACGAGGGAATCCTATTGATCAGAAATTAGCGCGGCAATGGCTGATTCAACTGGTCACAATTCTGCAAGAGGTACATAACCAAAACTTTTTCCATCGAGATATCAAACCTTCTAATATCATGCTCCGAGCTGATGGGCAGTTGGTTTTGATTGATTTTGGAACCGCACGGGAAGTCACAGAAAGCTATGTCACTAAACAAGCCTCCGGGGAAGTAACAGGAGTGATGTCCGCCGGATACACGCCACCCGAACAACTTAATGGCCAAGCTCTACCCCAATCGGATTTCTTTGCTTTAGGACGTACGTTTATTTATTTGTTGACGGGCAAAGACCCGAGTAAATTTTACGATAGTCTAACAGACAATTTGCGCTGGCGAGAAGCGGCTCCTCAGGTTTCTCCTGAGCTCGCTGACCTCATCGATCGCTTAATGGCACGTTTTCCTAATCAGCGTCCGCAAACAGCCGAAGACATATTACAAGAGATTGAGGAAATTAGCAGCGATACCTATATTCCTCAAGCTCACTCTCAGCCTACTATGCCTGTGAGTCCTGCTGCAGAGCCAACGGAAGCATTTCAGCCTCGTGCTCCCTTGATAACCAACCAACCCAGCACTACTCGCTCCCTCGCCAATCCTCGCACTCCCACACCCCCTGCTAACCAAGCTGCACCATCCACTCAACCTCTGCTTGACCCTAGTTTTATTCGTCGTTGTCAACAGGAACTAGCAGAATACATTGGCCCGATCGCTGCCATTGTTTGCCAGCGCACAGTCGCTCAAAATCCTGGTATTTCAGCTCCTCAATTTGTAGAGGCTTTAGCCAAAAAAATACCGAATCCTAAACAAGCTGAAGAATTTAAACAGCATTTACGCTCTTAATTAATTCCTGGATGGTGAGTACTGGAATTCTATGAGCCAAACAATTACTTCTATTCTTGTATATCTGTATCAAGCATACTCATTGCCATTTGCAAACTAACTTTCATCCGATTTAAAGAGGCAGCCAGTATCCCAATTTCATCATTCACTGGATGTTCAAAATCACCGTCCATATTGCCCGTACTGACTTGTTTGGACAACTGAGCCATGTGTCTTAAAGGTTTAGTTACTGCGAACTTAAGGAACAAATTAATCAGAACAATAGTTAATAGCAGAAAACCGATTAAAGTCCCAATCACCAATAGTTGCAAGCGCCTTGCTTCGTTAAATACAGCACTGGCTGGTACAGAGATAATTTGAGCACCAATAATCTCATTTAGCTTCCATCCAAAGCCGTTTTCTCGCCCGTAAGTAGCAATTTGGCTTTTAGGAGCTGCTTCGGGGGTACTATGACATCGTAAGCAACTTTCTTCAGAAACAACTATTGGACGAGCGGCGTAAAAAAGTTCTCCACTTGGCAAGGAACGAAAGTCAGCTATTTCTTTTAACTCCGTTTCCTTCTGAAAACGCTTAATGATCTCCGTTTCAAATGGGTCAGCTTTATCTCGAAGATTGGTGGGATTTAATGTTGCATCTTTATAGAAAAAAGCATTGTATTGCTTATGATTACTTCGTAACCGTTCAAACACTTCATGGGCGGCGTATGAAGGTACAACCTGAGGGATAAACCAGGGCTCTTGGTCTAATAAGGGATTTAATTTGGGAGTAACTTGTGTATCAGTGTAATATCGCACAGAATTCATTGTTTCCATCAAAAGTAAACCTTGAGAAGCAATTTTATCTTGAGCGCTTTTTTCAAGGATTCTAGAGAGAGTCAAACCACTGATGAGGACAACTCCGAGGAAAATTATGACCAGCAGGATATTGAGTTTAGTCCCTAACTTAAGATTTTTGAACATTGAGGCCATTTGTCAAATACCTCTCTCAAATTTTTTAATATCACGATTGGGCTGAATCAATAATAAAATATTTAGCGGGGACTCTGTTATACAATTAAAGTCTAAAAAGCATTGCTTATACCTGATTGATTATGGTTTCACGCCGTCTCTTCCTATTGCAGCTTCTTTTTTTAGTGGCAGCTTGTCAAAATAGAGAAACTCAACAGCTAGGAAGACTCACCATTGGAGTAGTCAGTTATGGTGAAGGTGAACGTTCAATTGAACAATATTCAGACCTAGATACCTACCTAGAAACTCAACTGAAAACAATTATAGACTTGGAACCTGCCTTTAATGAAATCCGAGCTCTAGAACAGATTAAACGCAAAAACTGGTCATTAGTATTCGCCCCTCCGGGTTTAGCAGCCCCGGCTATTTGGGAGGAACAGTATTCACCCATTTTTCCTCTAGAAGGAGTGGAAAAGACAACAGCACTCATTGTTGTGCGGGAGGAAAGTCCCATCAAAAAACTGAATGACTTGACTGATAAAGCGATCGCATTAGGACAATTAGGTTCAGCGACTAGTTATTATTTACCGCTCTACAATCTCTATGGCTTAAAGCTTGCAGAGATACGCATGGCACCGACACCCAAAACGATTCTCGAATGGCTTCACCAAAAAGAGGTAGCAGCAGGAGCTTTATCCTTAGACGATTTGGAACGTTATCAGCCAGCTTTTAAGGATATGCCACTGCGAGTTATTCACTCGGATTCTGTACCTCCAGGGTCAATTATAGTGAGTCCAACGGTGGAACTATATCATCAGGAATATCTGCGAAAATTGCTAGCCTCTGCATCTCCCAGAATGATTACATCGGCTGGATACATCCCCAATGCCGAAGTTCCTAACTATAGGCGTTTAATGGAGATTATCGCAACCGTTCGACCGATATCCGGAAAAATTCAAGAAAAACCTGTTTTATTAAAGAAATAATTCAACTTATCTGAGTTTTGGGTACTAATACCATAAAAAATTTATAAAAGCTTTATATTCACATTTTTTTCACAATTTAAGTTTATTCTTTGAATTAAGTATGCCTTTAATCTCAGAGTTGAGTCGTTCTCCAAACAGTGCTGTCGCTTGGTTGGGAATTCAAAATTCACTCAGGAAGAAAAATTTTTGAAGATTTGAATGCAAACATCGAGCAAAGGAAAACACTGTGCAATAGGTTACTACCGAGACATAAACATCAATTTTATCCCTATTGGAGAGTAAACATGGAGAAAATCATCACAGTCGATTGGATTGCTGAGTTTAAACAACTCCAGTTGCATCAACTGCAATCGATTCTAAGAACTTACAAACGCACTCAAGCTGAATTCTTACTGGAAACAGAGGCGGCAACCTTAGCGGATGCCATCGCTGACTTGGAGTCACAAGTACGGGAATTAGAGACAGAATTACAGACGTTGAACGTCTAATGAGTGTCGTGAAGTCTTAGCGTGAAGTGCTGAGTTTTAAGTTAAAAAGTCCTCAATGGGGAACTTACCACTTAAAACTCTTAGCATTTCCTTCCCTACGTTTTAGGGTTCCCTGAGTTACCGCCGCGCTACCCCATCTTGACGTGCCGCCTGCTGTACTGCCGCCGCGACTGCGGGTGCAACACGTTCATCAAACACTGATGGAATAATATGTTCACGGTTTAAATCTGTACCGTGGACTAAGGAGGCGATCGCATTAGCCGCTTCTAGATACATCGTGGCAGTAATTGCGGCCGCCCGACAATCGAGTGCACCGCGAAAGATTCCCGGAAACGCCAAAACATTGTTAATCTGATTGGGATAGTCGCTACGACCGGTCGCAATAATCGCCACATCATTTTCCACCAATTCCGGCTGAATTTCGGGGATAGGATTAGCCATAGCCATAATAATTGGTTTTTTTGCCATCGAGCGCACCATCTCTGGAGTTAAGACACCTGGTACACTTACCCCAATAAAAACATCTGCTCCTGAAATTGCCCCAGCTAAAGAACCCGAACCCTCAACGGCAAACTCCCGCTTTTGGGAAGTTAAGTCAATACGAGACTTGGAGAGAATGCCTTTCGAGTCGCACATCAAAATCGTCTTAGCACCCGCTTTTTGCAATAACCGGGCAATAGCAATTCCTGCCGCACCTGCCCCATTAATCACAATTCGCACGTCTTCTATGGATTTGTGCACCAGTTTCAGGGCATTTTTCAGCGCGGCTAGTGACACAATGGCTGTACCATGCTGATCGTCGTGAAAGACAGGAATATCTAACTCTCGCCGAAGCCGCGCCTCAATTTCAAAGCAACGGGGAGCACTGATATCTTCGAGGTTAATTCCACCAAAGACAGGAGCGATATTTTTAACCGTTTCGATAATCGTTTCTGTATCTTGACTAGCCAGACAAATGGGAAAGGCATCAATTCCTGCAAATTCCTTAAACAGCATGGCCTTACCCTCCATTACTGGTAAAGCCGCGGCCGCCCCTAAATTTCCCAATCCCAAGACGGCACTGCCATCGGTGACAATGGCCACACTATTGCTTTTGATGGTTAGAGAATAGACTTGTTCGGGGTCTTCTGCGATCGCATTACAAATACGCCCTACGCCTGGAGTATAGGCCATCGACAAATCGGCTTGGGTTCGCAGGGGCATTTTGTTCTGAAGACTAATTTTGCCCCCTCGATGCATATTGAAGGTGCGATCGTAGACATTGAGCATTTGCATGTACTCTAGTCCCTTCACCGCCTCTACGATTTTCTCCGCATGTTCGGTGCTGGTTGCATCGACGGTAATATCGCGAGTGGAAAACTTGTGAGTCTGTTCTAGAAGAGTAATTTGTCCGAGATTGCCACCCACTTGGGCGATCGCGTGAGTAATGCTTGCTAGCATTCCTGTACGATTAGGCACTTGTACACGCATCGTTAAACTGAAGCTAGGGTTAGGTGTTAAGTCTGCCATGTTTTTGCCTCTTTCCGATTTCAAGCTCTAGATTTTAGACTGAATTTCAAAACTCAAATCTAAAATCTTAAATAAGCTCTAGCCTAGCGATTTTGCGGGTTCACAATTGTACTGTGGTACACCTACAAGCGGTCAGGTTTTCTTTTCATGACAAGTCTCTACACAGAAATTGTTATTAACGCACCCAAGCAGCAAGTTTGGTATGCATTACTTCACAAAAATCAATGGCATCGCTGGAATACCTTTTTATTTGACTGTGACTCAACAGTACCATTTCGTAGAGGTTACGAGGTCTTTCTTTCACGGCGTCGGCTACCCCAAGAAGAAGAAACTGAATTTTCCTCCTTAGTCACACAGCTCCAGTCTAATAGTTGCCTGAGCTGGGTTTCATCGATTCCAGGATTGCGTAATGAGTACGTCTTTGAACTCCAAGAAATTGGAGTGGGGCGGACTAAATATATTCACAACAATTATTATTCCGGTTTCTTAACCCGCCTATTTTTACCGTTTATTCGAGAGGATGAACAACGAGGCAATCAACGGATGGCTAGGGAATTAAAGCGCTATGTCGAGCAAATTTAAACCTATTTTAAGGGGATGAATAAGAATTTTTGTATCCATCCCCTTAGAAGAATTAATGATTGCTAAATTTTCTTACTTCCTAGTCAAGATAGCCCATCAAATCATCAATTCCTTCACTGGTATTGGTAGCAATCGGACGATTTTGTGGTAGAGGTCTGACGTTGAGTGGTTGTAAAGCTTTATCATTGGCATTTCCCTGTTGTTGGGACTTCGCTTGAGGCGGCTTGTTCTTAATGTTATCTGGGTTACTCATGATACTCCTTAAACTTTTAAACCCGTTACAAAATTAGGTTGATATAACAATAGATTATCTCAGTCCAGCCCATGAGTTAACTGAACGGAAAATAAAAGACAAGTATCCTAACAAATTCCTAGTTTAAATCCCTTTGACCCTTGTAAGATTTAACTACTGACTTCTTTAACCTTTTATGGAGCTGATAAGTAGCCATCATGGATGGCGTACACCAGAACCCATGAAAATTCTTACTCCTTCTGCCTTCTGCCTTCTGCCCTCTGCCCTCTGCCTGTTTGCTTATCACTCATGATTCGCCCCATCCGGCATAATCGCTCCCGTCAAGTTGGCATCTCGCAAACTAGCTTGATTGAGGTTCGCATCGAGCAAAACCGCTTCTACTAAAATGGCCTCCACCAAATTTGACCAACAAATTTGAGCCCGATATAAATTAGCCTTGGTGAGATTAGCACCTCGTAGAGTTGTCCAACTAAGATTTGCGCCTCTGAGGTTGGCTTCGGTGAGAATGGATTGAGTCATGTTCGTGCCACTGGCTTTGGCTCGGTTCAAATCAACTTGACTCAAATTAGCACCTGAAAAGTTAGCCCCATTCAGGATGGTTCGGGCAAGGTTAGCGCCTTGCAAGTCTGCCTCCATAAAGATAGCATTCACCAAGCAAGCCCCTTCTAAGCTCGCTCCCACTAATTCAGCATGGGTAAAATTAGTACGATTCAAAAATGCATCAATCAATCGTGCCCGACTCAAATCCGCATCCCGAAACATCGCCTCGCTCAAAAGTGCTTCAGATAGGTTAGCCCCAACTAGGCTCGCTCCATCAAGATGGGCAGCTCGCAAACTAGCATTGGAGAGGTTGGCCTCATTCAGATTAGCCTGGCTTAAATTAGTGGTAATTAGGTTTGCTTCCCGCAAATCTGTACCCAGCAAGTTGGCTGCACAAAGATTAACGTCCCGCAGGTTAACACCTTTGAGAAAGCTGCCTGTAAAATTCGCTCCACTTAGATTAGCACCTCGAAAGTTGGCTTGGCTCAAGTCCACGCCTAGTAATTTTGCTCCCTGAAGATCGATCCCTCGAAAGTCCCGTTCTCCTGCCGCATACCGCCTGAGCAGTTCATGGGCATTCATTATGCTCGCCTCATTGATCCATTACACTGCCAGCACAAGTATCTTATATTCTGGGACAATCAAAGCTATCGGAATTGGACGTGGGACAAAGTAGCCACGGAAACTTAAAAATTAAAAAACTTGTGCGAACCCCCCACAGGCTCACTTGTAACCCTTAACCTAATTCTTCTGATAGCGGATAGCAACTACCTCAGGAAAAAACATCAATGCCGGACAATTTTAGAAGCCAAGTCGTGACTCAAGGCGTTCAGCGATCGCCAAACCGTGCCATGCTGCGTGCCGTTGGTTTCCAAGACCAGGATTTTACCAAACCTATTGTCGGGATTGCTAACGGATACAGCACCATTACCCCTTGCAATATGGGGATTAATGTGCTGGCACAACGGGCTGAAACTGCGATTAAAAGCGCCAGCGCCATGCCTCAGATGTTCGGCACGATTACGATTAGCGACGGCATCTCAATGGGAACCGAAGGGATGAAGTATTCCCTCGTGTCGCGAGAGGTGATTGCTGATTCCATTGAGACGGCCTGTAATGGCCAAAGTATGGATGGGGTATTAGCGATTGGCGGCTGTGATAAGAATATGCCTGGGGCAATGATTGCGATCGCCCGCATGAACATTCCCGCAATTTTTGTCTACGGTGGCACCATCAAACCCGGACATTACAACGGACGGGATTTAACAGTTGTTAGCGCTTTTGAAGCCGTCGGTGAGTACAGCGCAGGCAAGATTGACGAAACTGAACTGATGGAAGTTGAACGCCGAGCTTGTCCGGGGGCGGGTTCCTGTGGTGGAATGTATACGGCGAATACCATGTCTTCGGCGTTTGAAGCGATGGGGATGAGTTTACCCTATTCTTCGACCATGGCAGCCGAGGATGCTCAAAAAGCGGAGAGTACGGAAAAATCAGCCGTTGTGCTGGTGGAGGCCATCCGTAAACAGATATTACCCCGTCAGATTCTGACTCGTCAGGCGTTTGAAAATGCGATCGCAGTGATTATGGCTGTGGGAGGTTCCACGAATTCAGTATTACATTTATTGGCGATCGCTCATGCTGCTGGAGTTGAATTAACCCTAGATGATTTTGAAGTTATTCGTGCTAAAGTTCCCGTTTTGTGCGACCTTAAACCCAGTGGCCGATATGTAGCAACGGATTTACACCGTGCTGGGGGCATTCCTCAAGTAATGAAAATGCTCTTGGTACACGACTTAATCCACGGGGATGCTTTAACTATTTCTGGTGAAACGATTGCTGAAGTCTTGGCAGATGTTCCCGAAGCGCCTCCCACCGGCCAAGATGTGATTCGCCCTTGGGATAGCCCCATGTACCCCCAAGGACATTTGGCAATCTTACGAGGGAATTTAGCGACAGAGGGGGCAGTGGCTAAGATTACTGGGGTAAAAAAGCCACAAATTACTGGCCCGGCAAGAATATTTGAATCCGAGGAAGCTTGTTTAGAAGCGATTTTAGCCGGTCAAATTAAAGCAGGTGATGTGATTGTGGTTCGTTATGAGGGGCCAGTCGGAGGCCCTGGAATGCGAGAAATGCTTGCACCCACCTCTGCCCTGATTGGTGCGGGTTTAGGTGATGCGGTGGGATTAATTACCGATGGACGGTTTTCCGGTGGTACTTATGGCATGGTGGTAGGACATGTGGCACCGGAGGCGGCGGTTGGTGGTGCGATCGCATTCGTGCAAGAGGGTGATTTAATTACGATTGATGCTGCCCTTCGCTTATTACAAGTCCATGTCTCCGATCAAGAATTAGAGCAACGTCGTACCCAGTGGCAACCTCCCAAACCTCGGTATACAAAAGGTGTGCTGGCGAAGTATGCCAAGTTAGTTTCCTCTAGTAGTGTAGGTGCGGTGACGGATTTGAATTTGGGTTAGGTTTGGAGAGCATAAATTGAAGTACATAGCATCCAAGCAAGAACCTAGACTTCTACAAGCAGTCTGGGTTCTGTGTACCTCACTCACCTGAAAAGCGCTGAAATGTGGCTTATCATATCAAATTCGGTTAAAAGGCCACAAAATCTGTAGGGGCGGGTTTAGAAATCAATTTTGGGCAGTACCGAAAACATAACATCAAAACCCGCCCTTACGGTCGTGATGCATAAAGCCCCCTTGTTTCAACAGGGGGATATAAGCGAATAGCTGAATTTATTCGGTTTTGGGGTTTGGCAGCCTTTTGATGTAGTCATTAATTAACTC
>CAZPRJ010000080.1:0-35991 GCA_964588805.1 uncultured Microcoleus sp.
CGAGCTAGTGGCGGGAGAACGGCGTTATCGAGCTGCTACCCTCGTGGGACTGACTGAGGTGCCCGTAGTGGTACGGGAACTCAGTGATACTGAAGCTCTGCAACTGGCGCTAGTCGAGAACCTCCAACGAGAAGACCTCAATCCGGTCGAAGAAACTGAGGGAATTTTGCAGTTAGTAGCTCTCAAGCTTAATCTTCCCCTACCGGAGATTCCCCCGTTGCTTTATCAGATGAAAAATGCTTTTGAGAAGGATAAAGGGAAAGATTCGGACGTTAGGGATAACGTTATCCCTAACCCAGAATCCGATTCGGAGCAGGGTGTACAATCGGTGTTCGACGAGCTGGGATTGATGAGTTGGTACTCGTTTACCTGCAATCGCCTTCCCCTGTTGCGGTTGCCTTCTGACCTTCTCGAAGTCTTGCGAAGAGGTGACATTGAGTACACCAAGGCGAAAGCTCTAGCGCAAGTGAAGGATGAAACTGAACGCCGGACTCTGCTGGAAGAGGCGATCGCACAATCTCTCTCTTTAAGCAAAATTCGAGAGCGGGTCAAAGCTGTTCAACCTGCGACCCAACCCCCTCCCCTGGCGTCTAGGATAGAGACTATCTCCAAGCTGGTCAAGAAGCATCAGGTGTGGGATGACCCCAAAAAGCGCAGGAAACTCGAATCTTTGTTGGCCAAAATTGAGGAGTTAATCTCTCCGGGGGAATTAGATGAGTGAGGAGGAATCGCATCCAACTGGCGCAGCGCGTGGAGTGCGTTTCTTCCAGTTAGGATATGGCATCGCTTTCAGGTACAAATTTATCTCCAACTTTGTAAGGTACAAAGTTGTACCTTACAACCTACTGTTAGGGAAAGCCAGAGCAAGTAAAAGCCGCCCAGTAGCTAGGATGTGAGAACGGTTCTTCGGCTTGAGAATCTTTTACGCTGCGAATCTGTTTGGTAACTTTAGCGTACTTGCTATATTCTCGCTCCCATTTCAAACGCTCCGTTGAACCTGGCAAGTATTGCTTTCGCTGTCCTATTGCTTCCTTTTCCCCAGCTTCTGCCTGCCTGAATAGTTCTTTGATATCTTCTCTATTGAGCAGTTCCTCTTTGTTCAATTCACGCAATTTGATTTGGGCTTGCCGCACAGCTTCAGGGCGACTACAGCCTTGTTGTCGATGCTGATAGTAGAAGATGGAAAATATTGCTGTAGCCAAATCGTTGACTGCCCAGAGAGTACTGACAACGCTTCTGGCACCAGCACACAAAAAACCAGTGGAGAGTGTCAAAATATCATCTGTGATTTCGGGTAAACCCAAACCTGTCTCGCAGCAGGAGAGAAATACATCAGATAGATTAGGCAGACGCCAGCCTGGACTCATCAGTTGTGCCAAGGTGATACTGCCATCTCCTAACTTCAGTTGGGAATTGAGGGGTTCATCAAGGCAGGATTCGGCATGGTGGCAGGAGTGGAGTACCTGGACTTTTTCTGCTAGCTGTCGATAGTTGTCGCGGGTGGCTTGGCTGCTGCCTCTCAATCGTCGCTCACTGGAAATTTGATGCAGTTGGGCTATTTGTTCGCCTTCAAAACTGGCGAAAGGCAGGTCATTAGTGGCATCTTCTACTGTGCCGTAGCTGAAATTCTCTGTTACTTCACCACGCTGTTTGCAAAACTCCAAGACTTGGCAGCTAGGGGTGTAGCGAATGAGAAACTTGTCACCAAGGTAGCCGTATTCGGGGTCTTGAATAGGCAATGCTGCAAAAGGAATCTGATGCAGCAACAGGTGAGGCACAATGATCAGTTCTTCAATGCCATTAAGATGTTTGGCAATCAAGTCAGTAAGTTGCAGCCGCTGTGCTAGTTCGGTGAGAAAGGAACTGATTTGACTAATCCATTCTGCTCTAAGTTGCTCTCGATCTGCTTTTGGTGTATTTGGGTGACAGGATGCTGCATAGGGCTGTAACCAGTTTTGAGAAATCCAGCCTTGCAGAGGCTCGATTCCCTGATCGGGACAAGTGTGAAGGGTAATTTGATTTTGCCGCAGAATGAATATATGGAGAGCTTGGGCAGTAGTGTAGAAGCTAAGAATAGCAGTGGTAGGCTGGTCAATGAGCTTCTGCATCGCTGAAAAGTCAGGGGCGCTAACTTGAATTTCACCAGCTAGCACGGGGTCTAGGCTTCTGAGTCGTTCCCAGATTTGCAGTTTTTCAGCTTCTAAGGTTGCGAGCGCTTCATTGTAAGCTTGGAAAGCAGCGCGATCTGTTGTACTTCCTCCCACTCCCATCAGTTCTCGGTTTTTGCCAGAATTATTTTGAGAGCGTTCTTGGTCAATTTGCTGTTGCAAGTCGTCAAACTGCTGCAATAACTCTTTGACTTCTGATGGAATTTCACTAGATTGGTAGAGGTTGTTACTTGCCATCAAGTCTACAAGACGTTTGGAACGCGATCGCTCGACAGTTTCAATGGCTTTTTCTAGTTGACCAGCATTGATGCAAGCTTGTACCATGTTTTCGTAAACATCGATGCCTTCTACCAAAATCTCTTGACGGCGAGATTCGGAATTTACCCAAGTGCGGCTGGTTTCTACGGCATCAATAGCAAGGCTATATCCCTCAATTGCTTCTAACCAAAGACCAACATCAAACGCTGTATTGCCAAGAACTCGTCCAGAAATGAGGCAGTCTGCGGGAAAGGCAGTGGGTTTGAAGATTTCTAGAGACAACCGGAAACAGGCGATCGCTTCCTCATTCAGCCCAAGTTTACGATAGGCAAGACCTAAATTATGTTGAGTATCTGCCCAATCTTGGGGAAACGCATCACGAGTGCAAACTTCCAAGGACGCTTGTAAGTAGTGAATCTCTTGTTCAAGAAGCCCTAGCTTGCCGTATAGAATCCCTAGATTATTTTGCAGGGTAGCCCAGTCTTGGGGATACGCTCTCTTCGTGTAAACCTGCGAGGCTGATTTGTAGGCGTCTATAGCTGACTTTACATTCTCAGCTCGGTTTCCTTTGATGCGATCGCTATAGGCAGAAGCTAAGTTAATTTGAGCCATTGCCCACTGTTCAGGCATTGACTCAAGAGTAGCCACTTCCAGTGCCATCTCATAGCAGTGAATTGCTAACTCTACATTCTCAGCCTGATCGCCAAAAATTCGGATTTTGTAGGCATTGCCAAGATTGGTTTGGCACCTCACCCAATCCGCTGGACATGCATCACGGGTACGGATTTGTAAAGAAGTTTGAAAGTAATTAATTGCCTCTTCTAAATTTTCTGCGGGATCGCCTTTAATTCGATTCATATAGGCTACACCCAAGGATTCTTGAAGCCTAGCCCAATTCTGAGGGAATGCCTCATGAGTCCAGACAAGCATTGCATCTTGATAGCAGCCAATGGCTAATTCCAAATTCTCGGCTTGCTCACCGCAGACTCTTACTCGGTATAAAATACCCAAATTAGTTTGGGCATGTGCCCATTTTTCGGGGAAGGTGTTACGGGTGCAGATTTGCAATACAGTTTCACAACATTGAATTGCCTGTTCTAAATTTTGTACGCGATCGCCTTGTATTCGTTCAGAGTAGGCAATCGCTAGATTATTTTGAATGTCTGCCCATGTTTCGGTAAATGTTTCGGGAGTCAAGACTTCTAGGGCGTTTTGATAACTGGCGATCGCTTTTTCCAAATTCGAGCCGCGATCGCCGCAAATTCGATGGCTATAAGCGATACCCAAATGACCTTGTATTTCTCCCCACGTTTTTGTACATAATTCGCGGGTCAAAACAGGGACAAGAACCTCATAGCCAGTAATGGCAATTTCTATGTTAGTCGCCCTGTTTCCTTGAGAAAACTCTAACATCAAAGAGCTGAGAGCGAGCATCCCTACTGCCATCACTATTTCTTCCGTGAACGATGGCTCGGTTTCCACTGCGGCTGAGTCAGTTGTTTTCAATTGCTGGCTCAATTGAGCAAATTGTTCTAACTTAGCAAATTGCTCTGACTCTACTTGAGACTGGATATACTCTCCTAAGTGGCGCAATACTTGAGGAAATTGAGCGTCAAGCTTGTCGAGGTTTGCTTCCAGCAGCGGATAAACTACTTTCGTGTCACCCGCACTCTCAGCACTTTTCCACAACACCTGACGCAAGAAACCCACGACTTCATAATCCTGCTCAAACTCATTATTGACTAGCTGCTTTACAAGGCGTTGAGAGCCAGAACATTTCGCATATTCCATTGCTAAATCCAGCTGCCCGTTGTTGACGCAAGCTTTCACCAGTTTTTCGTAAATGTCGATAGATTGTACCAATATCTCCTGACGACGAGATTCTGAATCTGCCCAAGCAAGAATCTTTTCACTTGCTTTAATAGCAGCAGTAAAACCTTCAATCGCTTCTGACCATAATTCAGCTTGAAAAGCTGTATAACCCATGTTCCCTCCTGCTTGGAAGCAGTAGTGAGGAAAGTCATTCGGTGTCCAGATTTCTAACGCTGCTCGACAACATATGATTGCTTCTGGAATCTTTTCTTGTTCTCTATAAGCATTGCCCAAATTCATTTGCGTTAATGCCCATTCGTGAGGAAATGACTGGCGAGTGAAGACTTGCAGGGAGGCTTTGAATGCTGCGATTGCCTTGTCCAAATTCTCCGACTTGTCACCACAAATCCTATCGCGGTAAGCATTACCCAGATTGTTGTGAACCCCTGCCCAATCTTTAGGAAATGCTTGGGGGGTGCGGACTAGTAAAGCCTGCTGGTAACAAGCGATTGCTATCTCCAGATTTTCAGCTTTGTCGCCCTCGATCCGCTGGCGGTAGTCAGCCCCCAAATTCATTTGCGTCTGTGCCCATAGTTCGGGATTAGCATCGCGGGTACGGACTTGCAGAGCATTTTGATGGGCTGCGATTGCTTGTTCCAGATTCTCGGCTTTGTCTCCCAAAATACGGTCACGGTAAGCATTACCCAGATTGTTTTGAATTCTGCCCCATTGTTCAGGTAAAGCCTCGCGAGTTAATACCTGTAATGCTTTTTTACAGGCATCAATAGCATTTTCCTGGTTTTCCGCTTGGTCCCCCTTAATGCGTTGGTCGTAGGCAATAGCTAGCTTGTTTTGAACTTCCCCCCATAGTTCGGGATTGGCATCGCGAGTTATGACTTGCAAGGCAGTTGTATGGCAGGCAATTGCTTCTTCCACATTCTCAGCGCGATCGCCCAGTGGTAATTCCACAACTACGCTACCGAAAGAAGCCAGAAGTACTGCAAAGGTTAATGCTTCCTTTGGCTCTGCATCATACAGCATAGAGGTTGCCCAGCTACGAAAACGCTGAATAAATAGATGGTCTTGCTCTAGATATGCTTGTAGGATCGGGTGTGCGGCTTCTGGATTGCCATTGCTTCTTGCGATCGCCAGCATCATCTGAAGTATGAATTGGGGAAATACTACGGCATCGCCTGATAATCCCAGTTCTTTAGCTAGAAAATTAGCAAGATTGATTAAAAAGTTAGCCGATTGGCGATCGCCTTCTTTGGCTAACATCATGGCTACCATGCCCATTGTTTTCACCAAACCAGCATCAATCAGGTTTTGGTGAGCCATCAAAATTTCTAGTTCCTTGCCACTAGAACAATGTAGCAGCGCACTGATTAACTTTAAATAAGCTTTTTGGCGTTTTTTATAACCCTTTTTAGGCTTTTCAGAACCGAATCCTTTTGTCATACAGACTCCGTTTACCTCTTAGCCAAAAGTTATTCAGGATTGCCCATAATTTCTGCCAATTTTTCCAACAGACTCTCTGCTAAATCTAGTAATTCAATTTCATCATTCTCATCGCTGGCATCACGGGTAGTCGCTCCACTCCTGACACTGCCAGCTAAAGCATTTTTGACAGCCAAAATCCGGTCATCTTCTTCAGGGATGCTCAGGCAACTTTCCAACTCGGCTGCAATTTCAGACAGAGAGCGCCCACCCAATCTCTGTCGTACCTGCCTAGCAACTGAATCATCACTTTCCAGAAACGCAGTCAGTGTCTCTCCAGTCAGTGTCTCTCTCAGAGAGGTAGCCTGATGTGAGAAGTGCCCAATTGCTGAGAGGACATACTCACGCGGACTCATCCCTGCTGTTGATGCCAGCTCTTGTACATAAGAAGGCACATCTACCAACAATCCACTTTCGGTATCGCTTACCTGATACAGTTCCTCTCCCTGCTTCACGGCTAGGAGCAAATCCGCACCCAAAGTATGCAGATACTTAAGTACCGACTCCAGCTCATGATCCTTTAGAGCCGACTCTAGCTTGGACACCGCAGCTTGCTGCACTCCCAGCTTCTCAGCTAGCTGTGCCTGCGTTAGTCCGGCTTTGGTTCGCAACTCCCGCATAGCATCGGTCAAATAGAGCCGCAGGTACTCCAGTTTCCCGGCTAGGATTACCTCGGAGTCATCGCTTACCTTCGTTTTGAGCCAGTCCTGAAAGTTGTACTTGTTCATTGTCCTTTCCTACTGTTCAACTCGCGCAGCCGAAGTCTTGCTGGCTCTTTATCTCTATCCCGGATAGCGCCGTCGTACTTCTTCATAAAAGCGTGCAACACCACGAAAGACTGTGGAGTGGCAGTAGTGAGAATGAACCGTGGGTTATGCACGCTTTTAGTCATGCGGAATTCGTACAAGTCATCCTCCAACTTCTCAAAGATATCGCTGTTCAAGGATGCCAAACCTTTATCGCATAGATATCTAAGATTGACCTGGAGCCTCTTGGTTTCTGATGGAGTTAGCACGGGCGTTGGCGCATTTGGCGGTAGCTCACCCTCTGGTATCAATCCAACGAAGAAAGCCAACAAATCTTTCGGTACCTCCCCTCTCGCGTCTAGATACAGCTCCCAAGTCCAGACCACGTCCTACCTCACACGATAATATTCCTTATAAGGAATGTCAACTTGGATTATATTCTAGAAGACATTTGGCTGAGTTAGCCAGTCTTTACTCTTCTTGAGGCTACTCGCCTAGCTGTGATGCAGCCAGATAGCTCTCCTTACAACTGACTGTCCTGGGTTAAGCTGGCATCCCCTACCTGCTGACCCGTGTAAGGTACAAAGTTATACCTTACAAAAGGGATGGTACATAGTTGTAAGGTACAACTTTGTACCCCAACTGGAAAAAGCGCATCGGCAAACAGGGGATTTCGTTGTACTGCTATATTTGCTACTCCCAGCGAGTAGAAGGTCACGACTACCACGCTGATCTAAACATTGATTACTGATGAGAGTTGAGTAGCATTAGCAAACTCTTAGGTTTAATTCCCAGGAGGTTGATCCAAGAGCATATTTTGCAATTTCTCAAACTCATCAAACCCTTCAAGATGAATAACTTTGGAATTGATAACACTTTCACCCTCTAATTTTTTATCCTTTTGCTTACGCTGCTTGAAGAAGCATATATGCGACTCATACTGAGTTTGGTCATTTTCTACTAGCTGGTATAGGGGATAAAGATCGAGGATTTTACCAGAGTTATTTAGCATTACAAGATGATTGTATTCAGCCTCTCCCAATTCTTCTAAAGGAGAGTCGTCATTAGCAGCCTGTTCATCTAAATTTGGTACTGTACCCTGATAAACCTCCATCCGGTATGTAAGTTGCCCACCTTTCCGATAGAAGGAGGGAACCCGTACAAGTCGGTAGTCTTCAAAAAATTCAAGTCCAGACAACAAAGCTTCCACTATAGGTTTGGAATCACCTAATATCTGCCGCTGTCTACTTTCAGTTGCTGTTGCAGTATGAGACCAGCTATTACGTAGGTCTTGTAGTTGCTCAGCGCACTCTGCAAAAGGCGAATCAACTATTTCAGGAATGAATAGATCTGGATCGCTGTTTAGCTTAGCAATATTTACAACTTCCTTAACTAAATCAATCCGTGCAGCCATCGAATAGCCATTGTACGCTCGACGAGTACTCAACATTCTTGATTAAAAAGCGATCGCTCCTTCCTGGGCACAGTTAGGATTTCTCACAAACGGTCGTTTCTGAGAGACACTTCCCCACCCCCTGTACATCCACCCCAATTCCCCCCACCCCGTTCTCAAAATTCCTTCTCAGATTCAAGTTCTCACAATTCCTGATACGATGAGTTTTGAGAGAAGAGTCCGTCAAACTTTGTAACCACGAAATTACAATGCTTATTGGGTACGCCAGGGTTAGCACACCTTTACAGTCACTCGACCTACAAGTTGATGCCTTAATTCAGGCAGGTTGTGATAAAAATAAAATCTTTACCGATATTGCCAGTGGCTCAAAAACGGCAAGGCCCGGACTCGACAAAGCCTTAGACTACGCCAGAGAAGGTGACATCTTGGTGGTGTGGAAATTAGACCGCCTGGGTCGCTCGTTGGGGCATCTCATTGAAGTCGTGAGGGGATTGAACGAAAGGGGCATTGGGTTCAAGAGCATTCAAGAAAGCCTGGATACCACCACTAGCGGCGGCAGACTGATTTTTCATGTGTTCGGAGCGATCGCAGAATTTGAACGAGACTTAATCCGAGAACGCACCAACGCCGGACTAGAAGCTGCTAGAGCCAGAGGCAGAAAGGGGGGTCGCAAGAGAGTACTAACTGATAAACAAATTAGTATTGGTAAGTCCTTAGCTGCTGACAAAAGCCGTAGCGTAGAAGATATTTGTGAGACGCTTAAAATCTCACCTGCGACTTATTACCGCTACATTCATTGAAATATTGTCAAAGAAATGCAGCGATTGTAGCGATTTTGGCAGCAGTACTGGGTGCTGTACCCCAGTACTGCTGCCCGATACCGTACCGCTGAGTATCCACTTGCATACAGTACTGGATGAATTCCCAGAGTTCTCCCCAGTTACCGTTGCTACTCCGTGTAATCACCGGCAGCCTTGCTTTGTCAAAAAAACTTTTCGGTAGTTTCCCTATAGCAGCAATGCAGATGATTGTTGCACTCTGAAAGTAACGTACACCTACCTCGGAAGTAACAAAATGTTCTCAAAAATAAGCTTGCAAACTGAGCTGTCTCCAGCCTATAAAGGCATCCAGAATGCTTGGAGTGATAGGAGTTATAAAGCTACGGGCTTAGTGGTAGAAACTACAGAAAAAACAAATAATACTCTTAGAGGAGCAACTGAAGAAGCTGTGAACAAGATTACTTTGGCAAAGGAACAGGTTATCGGTTCTGTTACCGGAACAGCCGAACAGGCAAAAACCTCTATTAATGAAATAGTTCATACAACAGATAATTTGACAAGTAGCCTTGCTAATACCCTTCAAACCGAACTCAGCCATACAATCCACAACTGGCTTGCTACTCACCCACTAATCTCCTGGGGACTCCATCATCCTCTACAGATATTGGGAATAGTGCTGCTCGTAATCTTCCTACTGCGAGGAATCTTTAAGTTAACAGATAAATTAATTGTCGATGCCTTGGAGTTAGTTCTAAAGCTCCCTTTTAAACTGAGTATTTTTTTCTTACGCAAGGGCAAAATAAATAATACGAAAGAAGCGGGAGCGGATGTTGGACAATCTTTAGAGTTAGCCTCATCTGCTCAAGAAGAAGAACTAGTAAGTATTTTGCAAAAACTGGAGGCAATGAACCAAGAACAGAGCCAACTTTTGCAAAGGGTCAGAACAATTTTAGATTCACAAGATTGTTCGCTACCTCAAGTCACTGAAACTCGATTCCCATCCCTTACAGTACGAGGCAGCAAAAGACAATAAAGGATTTTGGGAAAGGGGCGACCTGGACTGTAGCGATAAAGCCCAGGCGATGGCATCGCCTGGGAGAGCGTAGGGGTCAGTCTCTGCGGTTTGTGCCACCAGTAAGTTGAGATAGAATAAGCCCTTCAGTTTTGCCTGTTAGCCAGCGCTCAAAATCACAATGCTTATTGGGTATGCTAGGGTGAGTACACCTTCACAGTCACGCTTACTTACAAGGTGAATTAAAAATTACATTTGTGACAAGCAAGTACTTCTAATTGGAAGATTTTGGCTGTCTTGGCTTTGTACGTATTTAACAACCTTATAGCCTCCGTAAGCTAGTAAGCCACCAGTTGCCACAATACCCGCTACTGGAAGCGCGACAACAGTTGTTGTGCCTGCCCCTAAAAGAGCTAGAATCCCATGTGCTGTAGTAGTGTACGTGAGTACCGTTATTGACCCCAAGCCAGCGCTAGCACCAGTGGCGCTAGCGATAGCAGCTATAGCCTGCACATCTTCATTCTTAAACATATTTTTATCTGCACTTTTTGCATCCTCTAATGCTTCTTTTTCTAAGGCAATACAGACAGTTTCTTGAATGTTAGAAATATTTTGGACTTCATCTGCTCTAGCTGGAGCAGGCAAAATCATCAGAGAGCTAGTAATCAAAAGCAGTGCAACTAAGCATAACGAAAGCAGCCTTTTAGCAATTTGTAATTCTTTCATATATTCCAGGAATGAGTATCTCTGTTTAAATAATCAAACAACTTGGATGTTTACGTCCAAGCTAGTCCAGCATTTGCCACAGCAATTCTAAGGTAAGCCTAAGTATTTCTAGGAGACTTAATTCACAGCTCATTCGATTATTCGATTTCCTCATCAATCCCTACACTTCAACTATCTAAGGTTGATGTATAAGATTACATTTGCGTTATGTTTATTTTCCTGTTGGCCTTGCGTATACACAAACGTAAACATCAAGCCGTGATATTAGAGATGATAACTAAGGGATATCCACCTGAAGGCAAAATCATGAGCAAAAAGCAGAAGAAAGAACCAACGTTAAAATGCCCTTTGTCGCAAGAACAGAAGGATTTTGTTAACGACGTGGCTGATGTAGTTGACAAACATAAAAAGATTATCAACAAGCTAAACCCCTTAAGCCCTTAGTTTCAGAATGGTTTCAAGGGAGAAGCCTCGACAGCCTACTCCCACGATAAGCATGTCTAAAGTATGTCTAATATGGAACAAGAAAAGTCAGGGGAAAAGACGTATATTTTTGAGGTAATACACCGAAGTACGGCACGATTCGATGGCAAGCGCTTGGGGTGTAGTGATAAGGCGATCCAGAAACATAGGGAAAAGGAAGATAAAGAAAAGTTTGCCGCTTGGTCACGCGATCGCGATCCAGATGGCATCGCCTGGACTTGGGAGGGCGGCGGTGGAAGAGGAAAACCGCTGCGGTTCATACCAGTGGATTAGGGCAGGTGATTCGTCAGATCTTTGAGAATTTCGCTGTTGATGCGATCAGCAAGAGCAGCTCCTGTCTTTAGTTTTGTGCTGCATTCTAGGAAGGTGTAGGTCTTTTCCGCAGTTCGCAGGTTGTGCTTCATCCAAAACGCTACCGACTCCAACTCTTGAGGAGAAGCGCCTTTCTCTTTGATATAAGAGCGAAAAATTGTTCTCAAAGTATGGGGAGGAACGGGAATCCCCGTGTGACGCTCAAAGACGTTTTTGATTTTCGCCGTTAGAGTCTCAATACTAAGAGGTTCTTTTGTGTATTTACCAAAAAATACATAGTTATGATTTTTGTATCTCAAGAACAATGGCGTGTGGAGAATTGATGTTAGAGCGCCACTGGGAAGTGCTTGGAACGTTGTTATAACGTAGATACAGCAGTAGTTTCAGCGACAGTAAAGAATCGAAAAATCAAGTGATTTCACAGGGTAGCGTTACATAAGCTCGGTTACATAGCTATGTAACGCCTCGAAATCCAGAACTAAGGCGTATAAACTAAGCTTATATTCCAAAAGGTATCTAGCCTATGTAACAAGGCATTTTTTCGCCAGGGGTTGTCCAGCTTCGCCTAAAATAAGCTCATGTTCACAAACCAACCCTTTGCAAATGGCTAAAAAGCAAGAATCTAGCGATTCAAGATACCGAAAAAAGCCTTCTCACAAAGGTAAGAGAGGGAAGCGGGGTGAAGGATTAATTTACGACGAGAGAAAGCAGAAATTAAACTTAACAATTACTCCAACTGGAATTGCCAGATTAGATGCCAAAGCCAAGGAGGAAGATTGTAGCATTTCAACCTTAATAGAGGAGTTTGCTAGAAGTCCTTTGCTCGATAGTTTTCATATAGAAAATAAGTTTCCAATTAAGCCAGTTAATGGTGATTAGTCAATATCAAATTCATTATTTGCGATCGCAACTCGCTTTACTCCAATTAGAACTCGCGCTGGCCGCCAGCAGCGACTTCGATTTGGAGCCTCCAGATTCTGCGGCGGTATCGGCCGAGGAAGGCATCAAGCAGGCAAAAAAGCACGGGTATCCCATCCCGCCACTGGCAAAAGTCCTGATAGAGGGACGAAAACTGAATAAAAGCGAATTTGCCGAACTTCAGAAGTACTTCGAGGAAAATCCTTGGGCTAGCCCTCCCGAACTGCTCTACAACGAGGATGGCTCAGAGAGGCTGGAAAAGCCTTCTCAAAAATTCATCGAGTATCTGTGCCACGGCAGCGTCGGGGTTGAGGGTTGGATTCGAGCGAAAGTGGGTTTGAATCAGTCCAAGAGCGTTAATTCAGAAACATAGGGCGATCGCTTACAATTTTGCTCGACTCGACCCTGATTCTCTACTGAATCAAACACGCAGAAGGCAAAATTCCCGATCACCTGATCAATGATGCCCAGTCCAAATTGGGGGTGAGAGATGCGAGTACCAGGCTGGAACTGCTGCTCAGCAGTTGGTTCTTGTGCCAGTTTTTCCACCGCCGTCGATTCCTGTTGTGTCAGTTGAAACAAATTGAGCTGCTCAGTATTTGCGATCGCTCTCAACCGTCCCCTCTCACTATCAGTTAATAGGTTGTGCCACACCCAGGTGCAGCGATCAGTAAATTCCTCCTTAATGGCAGTCAGATCTTCCCGGCTGTCAGCCTCCAGTAACTGCTGCTTTATCTTCTGGGCTTGATTGCGCTTGGCTTCAATGGCATCACTAGTCAAGTGTGGGTAGCTACTGTAATCAACTTCTTGTGATGGCTGTGACGGGTTGTGATGGGTGGTGATGGATGGCTGTGATGGTTGTGATTCAGTCAGGACAGGGTTTTGAGTCTGCGTGATGGAATTGGAACCCAAATTTGTATTTCCCCCTAAATTTTCTGCCTGAACATCAGAAGAAGGCGAATTAATTTCTGCTGCATCTGCATCTAAAACTTTATTCACTCCCTCAACTACTAAAAAAGCATCACATCCATCACATCCATCACTACCAATGGTTTCAGCCGTCACCGACCCATCACCTGGAGGTGAATTTCCCGTCACATTTACTGGTTCTGTTGGTAGCTCAATCCCTGTGATGGGTCGTGGGGAACTGTCGTGTCCTGCTCGGATTCTTAGTCCCTCGAAGTAGGAACCGTAGCGATCGCGCCCTCGCTTAACCCCTTCCAGTTTGAGTTGGTTACAGCACAAATCCTCAAGCAGCTTCGTGTAACGTCGCTGCCCAATGGGTCGCCCGTTGGTTTGGCGGGTGAAGACGGTGTAGTTGGCATAGAGCCAGTCTTCAATCCGTTCGGCATTATCGACACCGACATAGGTTTTGTGGTCTGAGTCTAGGATGAGGCAGTTATCGAGCCAGTCTGCCAGGGGGTTGGCATCACACAAAGCCTCGCCTCTGACCCTGGCCAATGTCGGTACAGTCTTATTAGTGTTAACCACCAGTGCTCGCACTTCTGCTTCTGGCATCGTCAGCACCCACTCCAGCAATCCGGCCAGGTAAGGCTGAAATTCCTCATCTAAGTCCCGACGTTTTTCCGGTGGGGTTTGGTGGGTAAAGGGCATTGATAGCCGCCGTCGCTCTAGCCCACTGGTGTAATCGGCATTCTGGCAAGGTTCATTGGCGGATAGCATCACGAATCCTTTAAATGTGAAACCGTCGCCACATTTCTGCTGCCTGCCTTTAATCTCAATACGGTTTTTGTCTTCGCCTGTGATGGCTTTGAGGACATTAACCTCTCCCCCATACTTCTCCGCCTCGGTGATGATAATCAGCTTGGCTTTAGCCGCCGCCGCTAGCTCGAAGCGGTTTTGTTCCAAGTTTTTGAGAGTGGAAGGAAAAACATTTTTCTCTCCCACTAGGGCTGAGGCCAGTCTGAACAAGGTTCCCTTACCGGTGCCACCAGGGCCTATAGCTTCCAAGTAACGCTGGTAATTCGCTCGGCCAAAAATCACACAGTTAAGGAGCGCTCGCAGAACTTCGACTAAAGTGCTATCGCCCTTCATGATTTCTAGCATCCACTCTTGAATCGGCTGGCATCCCCGCTCTCGTTCATCCCAGCGAATCGGCAGACTCCAGGTGAGGTTGTATTTGGGCGAATGGGGCAGAAGCTCCAACGTATCTTTACGGAGTACGCCATCGATGAGGGGAATGAAATCCTCTCGCTCGTCCCAGCGCTTCCTGAGCAGCTTATGCTTAAGAAGCTTGAGGACATCAGATAGATAGGCAGAGCCAAAAATTGGCCCTAAGTTGGCTTCCAGCTCAGCCAGGATGACGGCTCCTACAGCAATGTCGGATTCCTCTGACCAGATGCCAGGGGCTTCGGCTTCGTAGTGATACCAGCACTGCTCCTTGTCGTGCCAAGCTAGTTTGTCCCGGTAACGCTCAGCGATTTTTCCGGCTGTTAAGGCCGCCTTGGGAGGACGCCCGTGGGGCTGGTTATCTTCACGGCTATTGGCAATCTGCCGTTCCCACGCCTCAATATTTGGCACTTTACCCAGTATCTCGTACTTAAATTTGTCGGCTCCATTGTTTTGGATGTAGTCATCCATGCCTTTGCCCTGCTCTACGCTCCACAGCCCAGTGGCTAAATACACTGGCACTTTAAATTTTAGGAGCTGGTGAGCAAGCTTTCGCTGCGCCCAAAGTACGCCTTTTTTCGTGGCGCAGTCGGCATCGAAGGCAATGATAAAGCCGAATCCGGCACGGGCATATTTGTCCAGCGTTGGCACTAAATAGCGCTTGCCCTGGATATCATCCTTGGCACTCGTCAGCCCCATCTCCACACCGAGGAGCGCGATGGTGGGGATGCCGTTGGAGCAACCGGCGATCGCCTTAAAAAATCCTTCGGTTAAGACTAGGCATGGATGCCCATCGACCTTGTAGCACACTTGCTTGAGCATTTCCAGGTCGAGCCAGTACGTGGGGTCATCGGGATGGGTTGGCAGCATGACATCGTACTCACCCAATGACGAACGATATTTGGGTGCCTTTTTGTCGCCCTCACCTTTCCAAGGCTTATTCGGCTTGAACTGGATTTGAATACCATCGCCGCTCAGCAGGATGCCTGCGGATTTCGACTTATAGCCGAGGTATTGAGTGGCTTCTTCTGCCGTAACGGAACGGCAATTGAGCTTAATCCATTCGGCATCAAGCCCCCGGAGTTTTGTGAGTTCCTTAAGATGTTTCGCACACAATTGCGGGGTTTGTGATTCAGTGCGATTTTTTACAAACATACTTTCCTCTCAATTTTGGGATAGAGAGGAGGGCAAAAATGCTAGGATAGCCTTAAGCAAAATCATGAACCAGTAAATTAAGATTTTGGTTTTTGATTCCTTTGATGGCTTCAACAAAAAGCGTTGATGCCTCTCCTCAAGAGCTAGTGCAGTTTTCCGCCAAGAAATTTGCTGCACTAGCTTTTGTTATTCAAATTTTTATGCCGTTACTGTTTTTTTGGAATTATACCCCTCTGGACATTGATTTATTTTCCTTATCTTGAAAGTTGGCGATCGCCACAAAAGTAGAAAAGATATCCTTATATTTAGTCGATAACCTCAAAACTGTCGTACTCGCTGATTCGCACGGGTACACCATTCAGAAAGCTGAATGTATACTTGCCGTGGAAATTTCCAAACGCCCCACTAGTGCGAAAAGCTTTCATACTGCCATTGATTACCTTGTCCTTTATGAGGCGCTCATTGAATTCCACAAGATTAGTGGGTTCTCGTTCGTCCTTCTTAGCAAATTGAGTGGCGATGTCAGGCACTGCTATTTGGTCGTAGGCAAGACCACAGAATTCTGGCATGAGGGAGTTCATGAATAATACCTTCCCTGTAGTCAGGGAACAGATGCCTGTTGGTTTTTTGTTGAGCTGCGCCCAAATAACCAGCTCGTCATCCTTGGATTGGGGTTCCGCTGGTAGCGTGAGCTGAATTTCGTGGCTTGAGGTAGTCGTTTGTGGTTTTTGCCTTTCGTGTTTGACAGAATCAGTCATCATTGCAAAAAACTGGTTGTTTTCGAGTTCAGCACTGCAAGCTAAATTTCCAGGGATGACGTAAGGAAGTCCTTTGTCTTCACTCCAGTGGATAAGGGTATCTTTTCCCCCTGCCCACTTTGCAACATCCAGGCAACAATGCCGTAATCCATCAGCATGAAATCGATCGCGTGCTGTAAGGATAATTCGATTATTTTGGGAATCAAATTCCCGTTCCGCACGAGAAATAAAGAAATTAGCATCCATTAGACTGACGCTCTCCCTGAGTTGCAAGTTTTTTCAGTTGATCGAACGATATGCCGGTTGCTCTAGCTAATCCAATCAATTCTGAGAACTGAGCATGATCGCCTTTGCCGTCACGGATATCAATTAGTCTCTCTACCGGGATTCCTGCCTGTTGTGCTAGTTCGTCCATGTCCCAAGTCAGCATGACATCTTCAAAGCTGTGCGGGTGACGAGTAAGAAATAATTCTCCACGCCCCAAAGCTTCCAACAGCGCAGACATGGAAAGTTTCAAGCGTTTCGAGAGGCGCTTGAAGCCATCATAGGCTTTCCGCGTGATTGAGAATGCGTGTCGTTCCTTAAGTTCATCACGCGCATAAGGAACGCCTTTTTTCCTTGGCATTCTTCAATCTTATTGCATTGTGTATCTACGTATTCAAGCTCCTTTTTCTGTGTATAAGTAGCTACTTATTCAATTCAGTATTGACAGGTTTTGAATAAGTAGCTACGCTTTCAATATACCCAATTTGAATGTGACTCCAGAGAGAATCACACCCGACTCACACCCAAAACGCTGTAAGCTAAAAGCCACAATACATCTAAAAATTTTTTGCTACAAAGCTTGCAGTGAAAATCCCTGAAATCACATAACGACAGGAATTCACACCCATGCAATGAATAAAAACGATGAACGCCAGCTATGGCGCACGATTGAGCTGATTTTTGAACACTTCGAGCAAAAGCCATCTCACACCCGAAGAGAAATCGCTCAAGGGCTGGGGAACGTCCATCACAACACGATTTATAAAGATGAACTTTTATTAATCGAATGGTGCGAACCCTACGCCAAGTCAGTGAAACGCAGACAGCGATTAAAGCTTTACCAAGTGTGGTTACTGGCTATTTGCAGAGTCATTGTCAGCAACTTCGGAAAGGATGAGGCGATCGCCTTTTTCTTCACCAACTCAGACCGATTAACCCTTGAAAACTTCAACAAATTTAGGAGACACAAAGATGACCGTGCTAGCAAAGCAAAGTGCATACACGCTGCTTAGTTTGAAGAACGTTGACGAACTCAATGCAGCGCTAAAAGAACTGGGTAACTACTTGCATGCATCAGGACAGAAAGTAGTCGATGAATTCAGTAACCCGCTCTCCCACGACAGCATCAGCAAGGAACACTTAACCCTGCTACGGGATTACAAAAAGAATGGCAACCTAGCACTGCCCCAGGCGCAAGAAACCACGACCGAACCCGCCGCTCTAGCCGTGACAGATGATGATGTTTTGGAAATCGCAGAAATTACAGGCGTTGACCTTGATATCGTGATGTCTGCGGCGGCACACGTCGAAGATTTAGAAGCCCTGGTGTTATGGGTGGAAGCTTACAAGGAACTGGAATCCACGCAAGCCATCAAAGATTCAGCCAAGCAGCAGTTCGAGCTCGACCAACTCCAGAAGCGAGAAGTGCAACTGGGCGATCGCTTAAATCACGCCCTGAACAAAACGCCAGTAAACACAGCATTAATCCGTCAACGGCTAGGGGTAAACGTGCCTAAATCGATTACCAGACTAGGTAAATGGGACGGAAACCTAGATAGCAAGGATGCACCGGATTTTTTGAAATCGGCTCGATCTGCCGTTGCGAAAGCGGGGATTGGGCAGAAATAACCAAATTAGTAGAGCGGTTGGAAACAGAACAATCTATGCGGCTCTACTATCAACAGGAATTAGAGCGAATCCAAAAGCTTAACCGCCCAAAAACCAACGCCCTAGACTGGCTCAACAGACGGATTGAATGCTTCATAAATGGCTTTGCAGGGCAAGGCTTTCACCCCACCACAAACGACCCTGAATGATTAGGAGAAATGCAAATGTTTTTACTCGATTACGTGAATTGTTTCCTCGAATGCTCCCTCAATTTTCTCGCTTTTCGTAAATTCAAGCCCACAACCCCCTGGAATTTCTGATGATTCGCTTAACTTTTGAGCTAACTCTCTGGGTGCTAACACTTTCATTATTAGAGGCTTTGAGCAATGTTTAAGCGAATTAAAAAACTATTCAGTGACCTCGAACATGAAGCGAAGATGGCTGAATTAGATGCACGAATTGCTGCTGTTGATGCACGGATTGCGGCTAAGGAAGCCTATCTCGAAGAACTGACAGAAGCGGTCGAAACCAAGCGAGAAACGGTTCAGAATTTACGAGAAACCGTTTCAAAGTACGAGCAAACATAAACAGAGAGGCTAACTAAGGATGCCGCAACAGCAGGAAACTGACGAATTCGATGAGATTTTAGATTGGATGTGTGATGTTTATCAAACAGGAGGGGATGATTTAACTAAGTACAAAGTTACGCTTCAAAATAATCAACTCAAAACAATTTCGGACAAAGATGCAAACACAACAATCTTCCTTAGCTCCAACCCAAACCAACCCAACGATGTCTTTCGTCAATCTAAGAGTTCAAGCTGAAAAGCTCGGAATTTCTAACTTTGCCAAGTTGCGGAAAGACAAGCTAATTGCAGCAATTCAAGCAAAAACCAATGGATAACTTAGCTCAAACACATTTAGAGCTTGCCAACCAAAACGTGAAAGAAGTAACCGAAGCTGAAGTCAAAACTTCTAATGTAGGGGCAAGCTGGGACAACAAAGCCTGGAATGACATTTTTGAAATTGAGAAAGATGATTCAGCCAAATCTACCACCAGTTCAAGTACAAGCACCAAGCTGTGAAGAAGACCGTAGAGATTGCATTTCTGAATGGGCAGAACAGTACCGAGCAGAATTAGAAAAGCAATCTTCTGCCCGTGCCGCTCAAATCGAATCGTTACTGAATGCTGGCGACTACGAAGCCATCCGCGAATGGCTCAAAGAGTGGGAATCGGAAGATAAAGCCTCAGATTCAGTGCGCTCTCTGTATCGGGAAGCTCGTTCCCAGCTAAGAAAACAACGCTACCGCCAACGTCAACAAAAGTTGTACGGGTCGATTATTAACAAAATCACGAGTCATGCCAGCGCTGACGAATTGGACACTCCCAGCGCTGACCGTCCCACAAACGCTGAATAAGTCGTAGGAACTAAACACATCATGGCAGAACCAACCAAGACTTTTCAAATCACCCCTGAATCCAACCCAGATATCTGGGCATTATTACAGCCGCCACAACGCCAACTGACTCCGAAAGAACAGAAAGTCGTTGATGCCCTCGAACAATCCCGTCCTGGTCTGGGTGACATTGCCAAAGCAAACATCCTCAACCCTAATTCCGACTGGGCAGACCAGATTGCAAATATGCCCGAAAACGAGTTAGTAGCACGAACGTCCTTCGTTTCCAACAGTTTTAGTTATCGCCACATCGGGCATTAGAAATCATGAACCACGAGCTTAAAGAAGCCGCAGGAAAAGCCTTAAAAGATGCTGGAGTACCCGTAAACTTGGCGGTTCAATGTGCCGAAATTATTGCCAAAGATGACCCGGATGAACCCAAGCTAGGACGCACGGAACAAGACCAGCATTTAATCAATAGTGCAATGACTTGGATGAAAGGTAAAGGATTTTTTGATTAATTAAGGAGGGTGAATTGATGAAGCTGGATGAGGGGGAAAACAGAGAAAACCTTATCCAGCTTTTTACCTTGCTGCTAACAGTAATTATTTGTCTATCATTCACCACCGCCTTTGCTGTATCTAGACTGTGGCAAATCGAAACCCGAATCCAACGCATTGAACAGGAGTAAAATTAATGGGAATCGGAAGTGCAATTGTGCGTTACACCGGAGCCTTAACCGGAAAAAATCAAAGTGGCATAGCCTCAAGCTTGAGCGGTCGATGCAAAGTCTACGACGATGCCCCAGAAGTTAGCGGATTGATGAAGGCTTACTATGGCTTCAATCCCGAAACTTTTGTTGACATGACTGCTGAAGAATTAGGGCAGTTTGTAGACCAAGCCAAACAAGCCAAATTCTTCTCTGAGAACTGGGAAAAAATAGCCGAACACGTCAAAGATTACATCCAGGGTGTTGTTGACTATAACGACTTCACGGCTCGATGCGTTAAAGCAGGCGTTGCTGGGATGAAGAAAATAGATAAGAACACGCTGGACGTACTTTTACAGCACAAAAGCTACAAGAATACTCAAAGCAAATTAGCTCAAGATTCCAGAGCTGCTGAACAATTAATGCAGCAAGAGCTTACCGATTACGTCGATTTGTCGGAATACGACTTAAATATGTCGCTTCAAATGATGGCAGCAAAGCTCTTGAAGGAAAAGGAGAAAATCGACAACCGACCTGGGGAAGAACAAGCCCGAAGCGAGTCACAGCAGGCAGAACAAGAACGAAAGCAATACCTGAGAAACCTACTGAATTACGGCTACAACCACACCATGCAGCGTAATTTACCTGCATCCAGTTCACCTCAATTTCGTTCCTCTAATACCCGTACAAACGGCAACCAAAATCTTTTTAGTCGAGCCATCAGCTTCTTTCAGGGTAAATAACGATGTTTAATGACTCAGAACCCAAAGTTTCTGTTTTACCGCCACTTTTTCAACCCAACTCTAATAATCAAAATCCCAAAACTGTACACCCAATCGAAGTTAAACCCTCGAAAAAGTTACGTTTTATCTTGTCTTTGTACAAATTAGGGCTGTACGGATTCTGGTTTGGGGTTGGAGTGGGTGCCGCTAACCTCACTCGGCTTTTCCCCAGTGGTTGGATTGTTTATCTGGCCCTGGTGGCTTCATCGGCGGGTTATTTAATGTTGCTCAAACCTGCTGAGGCAACAGAAGAAATGCTTAGCTTAAGGCGCATTAGTGGCTTAGCTTTGATTGTTTCAGCCGCAGCACTCTGGGACGGAGTACTGGCTTTCTTGAATCTGCCTTTTACTTTGGGCTTCTGGGTCTTTCCAATTTGGTTGGTGGTACTTTCTGGCATCGCTTTTCTCGCCGGTGCCTGGATGACCATTTCTGCATCTAATCAAAGGAGGTAGGCATGAGCTGGAAAGCCACGCTGAAAAATAATGCCCTTGCCGTTGCCGTTGGGACGTTTGCCATAGGCGTGGCGAGTAGTGGTGCTTCGTTGATGGGGTTCTTCGATAATCAGATTCGTTACTGCGACCCCATCACGAATCCCTGCACCCAGGTAGTAATCCCAGATTGGTATGGCAACCCACCAGCGGATGCTAAATTCGTTCAGCTTCAATCCGGTAGCAAAGTTAGTCGAGTGTTCTGGGGCGTTGTTAGTCCCTTGTCGTTTGGCATTTGTGTAGTGGCCGCGTTAGTGGCAGCAGAGAACCAACGCGGCATCGATGAGGAGAAGGCACTGGAAGAACTGTTAGAGACAATAAGCAAGCAAGTTCTTAATGACGAGGAAATTCAGAAATTAGCGCTCGCCTCTGACATGCGCGTTCAGGATTTCCAGAGAGAACTGCTCGACGGCTACGCGGCTTTATTTTTCGACAAACACCCAGAACTGCTTGAACGCTTTGCCCCCAAGCCTGCTCAACCCAACTTAGAAACTGAGGTAGTCTCCATCAATCCTGCTGAGGCTTCTTCTGAGGCGTTCGGTGAGCGCTCCAAACAAGAATCAACAGAGAGCCAAGATGAGGAAAACAATGCGGTTCCACCGACTACGATTAAAACTCCAAATGCCCTTCATTCTTCAGAAGCCGAAGCTATTAAGATTCTAGATTCACTCGCCGGTTCACACCGCTCTCTACTGCTAATTGGCGGCACTGGCGCAGGCAAATCCGTCACAGAATCCTATCTGCTGACTCAACTATTTCAGCGTAATCCCAAGCACGAAACCTGGGCAATCAGTCAGAAAAACGATTCCTTCTGTGGACTAAATAACAAAAAGCGAGTTGTGCTTTTTGATAGAAAAAATCTCCAAGATTCCTTTGATGTTCTTGACCATGTTTACCAGATTTATGATAAACGCCGTCGTCTGACCGAGGATAAGCGCAAAGGTTTACCTCCAGTGAGGTTAATTCTTGCCGACTGGCTTAGCATCAATCAAACCCTCGATGAAATGAAACAGGATGCAGTAGTCAAAGAGTCAGAACACCGCTCAAAATGTGCCGACATAATTTACAACGGTCGGGACATGAACGTGTGTTTAATTGCAGACCTTCAAAGCTACAACTTAGCCGCACTGGGATTGAAAGCCGACCGGAACAGTCGGAAGAACTTTAACCTGATTGCCTTGGGAAATTACTACATCGAAGAAGATGGAAGTATCAACGAATCCTATGGAGTCGTTGAGAACATGATTCTGGACAGAAACATCATTCCTGACGAAAACGAGAGAGCCAGGTTAATCGAGATTTTTCGTCAACTCAAGCCGCTCTCAAAAGAGCATCAACGCCCAATTATGTTCACCACATTGGAGCCAGCTAGGGTGGTATTACTTCCTGATTTAAGAGCCTACAAAGTTGGGGAACTTCCACGAGTGAAGTTAGAAGGATACACCCCGGAACAACTAGAGCGGCTTTTCCAACTTGAGTTTGAGATTGATACTCCCAAGCCAGCAGAAGCACAACCCAAAGCGGAACTAACTCTTAATCATCAAGCCATCATTGCTTATTTAAAAAAGAATGGTGCTAGGACTCTCAAGCAGATAGCCGATAGCCGACGCTTAGGGCTACCTGAAGCACGGGAACTGTTATCCGATTTAATCAGGCAGGAACTGATTCAGCAAGATGGAGAAGTGTACCGATTAATTAATAAGTGATACGGGTGTTCTGCATTCTGCACAGGTACATAGGGACGTAAAAAGGGATGTCTAGAGGGGAAATGCACAAGCAAGCAGAATTTGCAGAATATACGCAGAAACAAGGGTTACAGCGCAGAATATTTGCAGAAGGGTTGCAGAATAGTGCAGAACACTTTCCCCTCTTGCAGAATAGTGTGTTATCACACTACAAAAAAAATGAGTGAAAAATATTTCACAATTTATGAGTTCACAGGCATCAATCCAAAATCAAATAGATTTGAAGATTCCATCGAACTCGTTAGCGAAAAAGACCTTGAATATCATCATGCTGAAATCCACAGGCAATTCATCATGGATAAAAATTTGGAATCTGTAGTCCAGGGGGAAATTACAGTTCGTCAGGTTTCAGAAAAAGTTGCAACAGAATGGATGGGATTATGAAATTACGCGATACAGGGACAGAAATAGGATTCGCTTGTGCAAGAGTTTTCGCCCTCAGCACCATAAGCTTAGTGGGAACGACAATGATAGCAGGAATTGTGTCATTAGCTGGCGACTTTCCTTTGATTGAGGCTCCTATCCATAGGGTTGCAAAAACGTCTGCGGGATTGATGGGTTTATCAATGGCTGGGTGCTTTTTAGGTGCTTGGATGACTGGTGCAATTGGAAAGGATGAAGCAGAAGAATCAAAACTGAGTGAAGTCGAAACACTAAATCGGGAATGGCGACAGAAATATGAATTAGCTAGAGATTTTTCCCAGGCAGAGATAGAAATGGGTCGCAGTGCAATAGAAGCACGAGATAACGAAATCTCCCGCTTTTTGCGGGAGATTCACAAACTTACCTTAAAGCTTTACGAGTGGGAAAGGTGGATGGAAACGTGTGAGTCGGTTGGTGAAAAATATGATGTATTTGGCTGTAAAGATTGCCAGCATTTTGTAGGGTCGGGTGATGGGGGTAACTTCTTTGTATGCGCTATGCACCCCTACGGAAAACGTAATTGTAGAGATAAGGTATAGGGGCGCGATCGCGCACTCAACCTTCAATCTTTATTGCCTCTCTAAATGGAAATATTTCGATTTAGAAAAGCGGAATTTCGTGAAGCGATCGCAGGACTGATCGAAATTATCCTTCACGCCTTCTCGCTCCAAATTTAAATATTTCGAGGTAGAGAAAATAACAGTTAAAGGGCGATCGCCTAGGACTCCGCCCAACGGCAGTGACCTTGGTGCAGAAGGCTGAGGCGCTGACCGAAAGCTTGATTGTCGCTCCCCAAAGTTTTTTGACCTAATGAAACATAACGAGACTCGCGATGTTAAATCTGTTAACACTACACGTATGGTGTTAACAGGTCGGGGGATGGGGGCGATCGCGAATCTCACCCTTCATCAACACTTCATCAATAGGGGGTGACACCCCTCACCCTAGAGCGTAATAATAAGGTTAGTAGATGCACCCTGATGATCGAGAGAGCCGCCAAACGTGACTCTCTTCTTTATTTTTGGGCAAAGTTACGTGAATATACCATGTGCGAGGCGGTGACTCTGACTGCGCCAGCAAGTTCGAGTAAATGTGTTTAAGCTAGGGCAAAAAGACTGGAAGCAAATTCCTTTTAAAGTTGATGAATATGCCCTTAAACATTACATCAAAGTTTGAGTAACAAATTTAAGGCATGAAAACTTATACTGATATATTTAACCACTATCTCGTTAAGGATTTTCCGGCTCAAGAGAGCTATTATACTTGGTTTCGAGAATCAGATAGTTTAAAGAGTGCAATTAAGAGAGCTTTTCTGAGCGAAGACCAACGAGGAAAAGTTCACGGACACCAAGCTCGTGTAGGTCGCCAACGGTTAGCCGCTTCGGTTGGAATTGCTCTGGAACGCTTTAATGCTCTGAGTGAAAGTTACTTCGATAACTTCGATAAAATTCACCAATTCGTTCAGTCTGTTGGCGCTGAAGTTCCAGGTTTCGGTTCCTTGGCAGCTTATGATGTTAGCCTCCGCATTGCTAAATATCAAGGTTGCGACATTCTGGACGTTCATCTTCATGCTGGAGTTACCCAAGGCGTTCGCGCTATGGGCTTCGATGTCAAAGATGGAGAAACTTATCGAGTTGACCAATTCCCGGAACCCTTCAACCAGTTAAGCGCAGACCATCTTGAAAACCTTCTCTGTATCTATAAAAATGTGTTAGCTGACGCTTCTGCAAAAGCTGGTAAGCCTTGCGTTCGCTGAAAACTCAACAAAGCATTCGGGTTCCACCCCTAATTGCTATGCCTGTCCTGCAAACAGCTTCCCAGTAGATCTAACTCTCTAACTAGGCGAAAATAGAAGGCAAATAAGGAGTTTGCCTATAGGGATATACGGTAAAAATGTAGGAGTGAAAATCGATGCAGCCAAGCCAACTCAAAGTAATGATAGTTCATGAGCAATCAGACAAGGTAGAACAGCTATGGCGGGGTTGCCAACGAGATTTCCAAACGTTTAAAGCTGAGAGTGTCCAGACAGCCCAGGAGATTTGGGAACGAGTGGGCGAGATGGCAGTAATTATCTGTGCTCAAACAATACCTTCGATGAAGGGTAGTGAATTTTGCCGCCTGGCTGCTGAGCGCTATCCCGATACGAGGCGAATTGTGTTGGTGGGCTATCGCGAGGTGGAAGCCTTGGTGGAGGCAGTTAACGGCGGTTATATATTCAAGTACATCACCCTCCCCTGGAATCCAGAGGATGTGTTGGCAGTAGTCCAACAGGCGGCTGAGACATACCGAAGTCTGAAGAATGAAAACAAGCAATTCCTCTAGGGTAGCTAGCCCCATCCCCAATCAATTGTTACTGTTGACGCCAAAAATTTCCTGAAAACTGTCTTGGTCGATAGCTAGTCGAATGTACGAGTAGGTAAAAATTAGAACTTCAGGGCTTTGGTCTCACTTCATGACACAATAATTTCTATTAAATGCTCTGATTGACAGTAATTTTGTCCTAAATTACCCCGTTGTACCCCGCCCGCTACGCTTGGGCTATTAATGAAGCCTCACCCCACCTTCTGTTTCAACGTGGGGTTAATTCATCCCTAATCGTGTGCGGAAAGCAACCTTACCACACACGAGTCTCGTCCCCCATCAATGACGCACAATCCCCCATCCCACCACCGCCTAAATCTCTCTCTTGATGCGAAAATTGGGTCATCCTTTGACCTTAACCTCATCCCCGATGTGTTATCACAACTGCTTGCTGACTCTAGAAGTGAAAATACCCGTCAAGCCTATGAAAAAGATGTAGTCTTATTTTTCAAGTGGGCGACGGGTAATAAGCCTACACCGGACATCGTGTTGGAGTTCCTCCACCTCGATAAGTCAGATGCGGTGACTTTGGTACTAAAATACAAAGCTCATTTGATCAGAAAAGGACTGGCCGAGGCAACGGTGAATAGACGCCTTGCTGCTCTTAAAAGCTTGGTGGCGATGGGTCGAAAAATGGGGCATTGTGTTTATAGTCTAGAAGACATTAAAGGGGAGAAGGTTCAACGATATCGCGATACCACGGGCATTACTCCAGAAGACTTTAAGCGGGTATTGGCAGTCCCCGATCGCGACACTTTACAAGGTAAAAGAGATTATGCTCTGTTGCGGCTTTTGTGGGGGAATGCGCTTAGACGCAATGAAATTAGTCAGCTCAATATCGGGGACTTTAACGAGAGTGCGAGAACTCTTTTAATTAGAGGTAAAGGGAAAGGAAGCCAAACTGAAGCTATTGATTTGAGTAGAGCGACTACAGAGGCGATCGCCATTTGGTTAGAAGCCTCTCATGAAGGCAGACCGAATGATGCCCCGTTATTCATTGCTCTAGACTTTTGTAATTTTGGACATCGCCTCACGGGAGAGAGCATCCGTCGAACGGTCGTTGGAGCATGTATTGCCGCAGGAATCAACAAGCGGATGTCACCTCACCGGATTCGGCATAGCGCTATCACGGCGGCTTTAGATGCCACGGATGGAAATGTGCGAAAGGTGCAAAAACTGAGCCGACACGCCAATTTAGAAACCTTAATGGTTTACGATGACAACCGGGAGAAAGCTCAGTTAGAGATTACTGAACTACTAGATGATTTGATCTAAAAAGACCAACGTGAAGCCGTGCGATTAGCTGGCTCAACAGGTCGCGTACTTTGTCACGAAGTAGGATGAAGTCATGGGTTCGTTTCAAGATGGAGAGTTGCAGCTTGAGACAGAGCAGGTCAAATTCCTTGGCAAGGCGGTCGCCACGGGGTAGACCATTGGGAAGGGGGGCTAATGAAGAGGCGATCGCGTCCACATCGTCTTGATTGAGTTGTTCCCATCGTTCCCGGTTGGTGAATTCTTCCACCTGTTGCAGGTGACGGCGAACCAGGAAGTTGTCCTTCTCCATCGTTGCGACGTGCTGGTGGAGGTCGTTTAAGAGCGTATTCCGCACGTCGGCTAAATCTGGATTGTCGGTTGCAGCTTCACTGATGAGTTGGGTCAACTCCAAACGGGCTTTGACGAGTCGGGTGGTCAGGGTTTCGGGAATCTTGCGATTGGCTTCTGGAATTTCCTGCTCGAAGAAATCGAAGTTACCGCACAAATCGAAGACTAAAAACTCAGTCTTGTCCTCACCGACGCCGAACAGGTCTGGACACAGACGGGTGCCGCGTCCTATCATTTGGTTGAACTTGACTGGTGTGTAGACGGGTTTGAAGAAAACCAAGTTGACCACTTCGGGAACATCAACCCCCGTATCCAGCATATCTACAGAAATGGCGATAGACGGCTCTTTGGTGGGGTCTGAAAAGTCATCCAAGAGGCTCTGGGCGTAGGTGATTTCGCTGTGGATGACTTGGGCGAATTTGCCGTTGTAGTGGGGGTAATTCTGATCGAAGCGTTGGGCAATGAACTCCGCGTGCTTCTTGGAACGGGCGAAGATGATGGTTTTACCCAGGCGATCGCCTCCCTCGACTTTCAGCCCTCGCTGCATGAGTAACTCCAGCGCCTGGTCAACGGTATTAATATTGAATAACCACTTATTTAATGCCGCCGCATCCACAGAGGCGGGGATAGCACCACTCTCCTCGTCGCGGAATTTCTCTTCGTATTCTTCCTGCTCTTGCGGGGAAAGGTCGGCGTACTTGACTCCTTTGCGAAGAAACTTAAAGGGAACGTCTACGCCTCTGGGAGGGACGAGGTATTTGTCGGCGATGGCATCATTGAGTTCGTAAGCAAAGGAGGGGACTCCTGGCTCTAGGTCAAAGGTGCGGTAGGTGTCGCGGTGAACTTCTGTGCGAGGGGTGGCCGTTAAGCCGACTAGCAGGGCATCGAAGTATTCAAATAGGAAGCGATATTTCTTGTAGATGGAACGGTGTGCCTCATCGACAATCACCAGGTCAAAGTGTCCAGAACCGAGGATGCGTCCTGTCCCCTCAACGCGATTGATGTAGTTAAGCATCGTTGGATAGGTGGAGAGGACGACATTGGCACTTTCCACCACTTTGTCTTTGGTTAAATCGATGGGGGTGACGGTGGGGAGATGGGTTTTAAAGGCACGGAGGGCTTGAGTGAGGAGAGCATTGCGGTCAGCCAGGAAGAGAACCCGTTTGACCCAGTTGGCTTTCATCAGTAGGTCAACTAGGGCGATGGCGGTGCGGGTTTTTCCGGTGCCGGTTGCCATCACCAGCAGGGTTTTACGTCCTTTCTTCTGGTCAAAGGTTTCGGTAATACGGCGGATGGCTTCAGTTTGATAACTACGGTTGACAATATTCCCATTTACCTGTACCAAATGCAGCCGTTTGCGGTGGGTGCGGCGGAAGATGAGGCGTTCTAGTTCATCTTTCTTGAGGAAGCCTTGAATCTGACGGGGTGGATAGTTTAGGTCGTCCCAAATCCAATGCTCGTAACCATTGGTGTAGAAGATAAGGGGACGCTGACTGAATTGGTTTGCTAGGCAATTGGCATAGAGTTCGGCTTGGCGTTTGCCTTCAGTAGGGCTTTTGGTGGTACGTTTGGCTTCAATTAGGGCGAGGGGTTTGCCGTCAGCCCCCCAGAGGATATAATCCACATAGCCTTTGCCCGTGTCGGTGGGCATTCCCTGGACTTCGTATTCTGTCCATTGGGGTTGATGGATATTCCAACCGGCTTCTTTGAGCAGTACGTCGATGAGGTAGCGGCGGGTGTCGGCTTCGTTGTAGTCGTGGGTGTCGGGGACAATTTCGTTCTGCTGCTTGAGGGCAGCGATTTCGGCTTTGAGGGCTTCGAGTTCCTGTTCGGTCTGCTGTCGCCGTTCCTCAGCAATGCGGCGCATCTCGTCAGCCTGGGAGAGTCGGGCTTCGAGTTCTTGGAGTTGGGCTAAGGTGAGGTCTTGGCTGGTGGGTGTGGCAGGTTGGGGGATGAGGTTGCGGTCAAAGGTGAGGGCGGGGAGGGTTCTGCCATCGGGGGCGTAGGAACGGCATAGCCAGTAGAGGACGTGAAACAGTTCTTGGACGAGGTTTAGGGCATCCCGTTGGGTGATGAGGGTGGAGTCGTGGACGGCGATGTTCCCCATTTTGTGGATGGCGCGGATTTTGGGAAATAGTCCCGGTTTTAGGTTATCTTGGAAGGTTTGCTCGTGGATGAGGGCAGCGAGGGTATTGTCGTAGGGGAGTTGCAGGTAAGGGTCGTTTGCGTAGAGCCAGTGGACGGCTTGTTCTAGGGTGAAGCGGGTATAGAAGCAACTGGCACGAGGGGCAGTGTAGACAAGACTTTCGGCGTGGGTGGCGTGTTCGTAGAGGGTGGGGTAACGATTTTGCAGGAAGTCAAAATTGGATGTCATGAAAACCTTTACAAGGGGTGGAGAAGCGAACGCAGTCCTAAATCAGTTGTAAACAATCCCTAGGGCTTGTGTCATTCTTTATCACCCGTTCTAACTCGACTCGGTTTACACGTAAAAATCGATGTCAAAATTTATCTGATAATTTTCTTTCACTTTCCAGACTTTGAACTGTTCTACTCTAGTCCATAATTCTTCTGGCTCATAAGCTTGAGTGGCTTTCTTTTTTCTCTCTATACCCTGAATCATCATTTGTTTATAGTTCACTTTCTTTTTTCCTTTAATTCCCTGTTCTTGTAAAAAACTATCGATTCCTTTGAGTTGGTCTGATTGGGGGAAATAGGAAATATTCCAGACTTCTCGTGCCATTAATCCCAGGATTTTTTGTTCGTCTGGGTCATTGGATTGATTCAAAAATTCTAGGACTAATTTGGAAAAGTCATTGGATAGAGGTTTTTCTAATGGCTTATAGTCAATGTTCATGAGTTACAACGTCTTCCATCAAGTTTCATCCTTCTAACAACCGTTGCACTGAAACTTCAATATCTTGAAATGCTAGGGGACGAATTTCTCTAGTTGTTAGTGTTTCTTCACTAGCGTAATCGCCATTAACAGGGTCACGGAATACATAGAGTTGTCGATGCTTTAAGTCTACAACCCAATACTCTCGAATCAAGGCGGCGGCGTAGGTTTTGCGCTTGATATTAAGGTCTTTAGCGAGAGTGGTGTTGGCGTATTCGATGAGCCAAAATATGTTTTCAGGATAAGGATGACGAGTACGATACAGGGGACGCAGGGGTTCGACAATGGCTAAGTCGGGTTCAGGTTCGCTGGCGTTCTCAGGTAGGGTAATCGGTTTGGCATCGCGCACGACGGCACGGTTTCCTAACAGTTGTTTTAAGTAGTCGGCGGTATCGGTACTCTGCTGGGCGTGTTCTGGACCCTCTGGGGGCATTTCAATGATTTCTCCGTTTAAAAGTTCGACGTGACGACTTTCTAAAAGTCCGACTTCAATCATGCGGTGATAGTCGTTGAGCGTCCATTTTGCTGTCGTTACACTCATCACGGTGTCCTCCTGACCTTTCGGGGGTTCTTTAATTCTGGCACTTCTATTAACGTCCCGATATTCGTCAGTTCAGAGTTCGCCACGAAAGGCACGTTGGAGGAGAGAGTTGAAGAGGTCATTTAAAGCATCGAAATCAGTTGATAGCTTAGTAGCAGTTTTTTGATGTTGATGACATAGAGCCTCCCATCGTTTTTGATAGCTCAATGGTGGGCATGGAATCTGTAGCTCTCTGAAATCACGAAGAGTTACTTTAGGTCGGGTTATACCTTCTGTGAAGCGAGCAACTTGTCGTTTACAGAAATCGGAATTTATAGCTGCTGCGGCATAGATGGGGGTCATCTTGTTGCGATCTAAAGTCATCTTGATAATGTCAGCCGTTACGACTCCAATTGGCATTGAGTCTGGATAGACTGCTGCTATACAGGGAGGCAATCCCATCTTGGTTGCCACAACATCCCCTGGTCGCACATGATGACTTTGAAGCTCTTGGAATTTCTTATCATCTACAAAAACTTGACTAATCCAATCGAATCGATTCTCTCGAATGTCTCTTACGAAGACTACGGGATGACCGCTCTTTCTATAATCATCAACTTTCAGTGAGCTTCCAAATGGACCAATTGCTAATGCATTCTTCGTGGAAGCTGCTACTGATTCAATAGGAACAATGTCCCACCCCTTGGGATTCGTAACGGGGTCGCCGAACATCTCGAGGAAAGCCGATCGCAAAAGTTCTTCTGTGAGTGCGATCGCTTCTTTGCGCTTCCGACGCACCCCATCCGCCTTATCGAGTATGGCTGCTATGCGCCGTTGTTCTTCTAGGGGAGGGAGGGGAAGTTTTAATCGCTCAAAATCCTTTTTGTTAAAACCAGCCTGTGCAGCTCGTGTTCCAACATTCTTAAGAAAGTTTTGAAACCGAATAGAGCCTAAGAAGTGAAATAGAAAACGCCTATCTAACCTTTTTATATCTGGTATTAGCTTGACAATTGCAACGTTATACGCTCCTTGCTTTCCTGTCAGCACTCGTCCAATTGAAGCACCATATCGTCCTAATAAGATGTCTTCTTCTAAACACTTTTTAAGTCGAGGAGTGTCCGGTATATACACCGCCTTATCATCGTTATTAAAGTCCTGGATTTGGAGAAGCCGAACATAACCATCTTGTGGTTTAAGTTTAAACACCGACTTGGGGGGCTGAGTGCCACCTTGAAAATCACATACTTTAATAAAAGGAATTTTTTCCCAACTCATCCCAATAACCCCTCCAGTGCATCCAAATCCGCCTGAATCTCATCCTCCAACGTCCGTAGCTTCTGCACCCATCACCTTGAGATGCTCATATGTCTAACGTCCTTCACGATTGCTGTAATTTCCTCCATTGATGGCTGTTGTGAGTCATCTCCCAACTCATCTATGCGTTGCCATAACTGAGATAACCCTTTCGTCTTTTGAATTTTCTTCAACACAATCGTGTCATCTTCTTGCCACAGGATATATTCATCCCCAGGTTGCAGATTTGCCTGCACCTGGGGGGGCAACGTTAGCTGTCCCTCTGCCGTCACCTGAATCACTATCGTTTGCATCTTCATCATCCCAACAACCTCTCCAACGCATCTAAATCCGCCTGAATCTCATCCTCCAACGTCCGCAGCTTCTGCACCCATCACCTCAATCTCCACCTTAATCCCCTACACAGCAAACGTTTCAAAAGCGACTCGAATCGGTTCAGAAGAAGGCGACATAAAATTGAGCTTTTCAAACCCAATCACCTTGCCATTTTTATCCTTCATTAAAATCACCTCATCTCCCGTTTCTTCAGCTTCATATTCATCTTCAGGATTGCCAAACCAGACCACCAGCGTATTCCCCAAGCGGTCATGAAACACTTTTACTTCTGCCATACCACTGTCCCCTCTTTAATTCCACCTGTTCTGTATGCTGTAATCAAAAAGCCTTCACCATTCAACTTTTTTGTCACCGCACAAACCCATCGCTTCTCTCCATCTGCACGATAAAACAAAAAAACTTGGGGGTCACTTTTGCTCAACCGAACTTCATCAGGATGGCTCAACGTGGCTTGCACATCCACTTCACGTCCCCGCATAATTGGGTGCTTAACCGTTGTAATCAGTTCCCAATAGCTAACTGTTGTACGCACCTGAAAGCCCAAGGGTGTCTCAACTGCAAAGAAAATCTCTTCACCGGAAGATGCCTCATTGGTCATCCCAATAACCCCTCTAGTGCATCCAAATCCGCCTGAATCTCGTCCTCCAACGTCCGCAACTTCTGCAAAATCACCTTGGGATGCTCGTATTTCACCTCTTCATACTCAATCTCCTTATACCGATTAATCGAGAGGTCATAGCCATTTGCCTGAATCTCATCCTTCGGCACAAAAAACGCTTTCCCCGTGCGGTCAGTATCCGTCTGGGAATTACGACTCTTCCACCGTTGCAGCAAGTCCGGGATATCATTTTCCTCCACAGGTTGCCGCTTATCATCCAGGGATAACCCATCGGCTTCCATATCATAAAACCAAACCGAATCCGTTCCCCCTGCCCCTGTCTTCGTAAAAATTAACACCGCCGTAGACACCCCCGCATAAGGTTTAAACACCCCCGACGGCATAGAAATCACCCCATCCAGCTTGTGATTTTCCACCAACGTCTCCCGTACCTTCTTATGCGCCGTCGAGGAACCAAATAGCACCCCATCCGGGACAATCACTGCCCCCCGTCCCCCTATCTTCAATAACCGCAGAAACAGGGCAATAAACAGTAACTCGGTCTTCGTTGTTGAGATAATCTTAGTCAGGTCTTTAGCAATAGTAGACTTTTCCACCGAACCCTTAAACGGTGGATTCGCCAGCACCAGTGTAAACGCCTCAGTCACACCTGCATGGTCTTGGGATAAGGAATCTCGCGCTTCAATCTTGGGGTTTTCGATACCATGCAGCATCAAATTCATGCTACCGATGCGTAACATGGTGGCATCAAAGTCAAACCCGTGAAACATATCGTTATTAAAATGGTCACGGTTCCCCGGCGCATTCAGAATTAAGTTCCCTTCCGAATCCTGCAACTGGCGCACATACTCCGCCGCCGCCACCAAAAACCCTGCCGTCCCACAAGCGGGGTCACAAATAACCTCCCTTGCTGTTGGTGCCATCAACTCCACCATCATCTTAATAATGTGGCGAGGCGTGCGAAACTGCCCGTTGGTGCCTGCTGTACTCAGCTTGGAGAGCATATACTCATACAAATCGCCCTTAGTATCCCGTTCTTCCATCGGGATTTGGTCAATCTGCTGCACGACACTCGCCAACAGTGCAGGACTGGCGATGAGGAATACGGCATCTTTCATGTGGTGAGCATAGGCATTATCTCCCGCCTCTCCCCCCAATGTCTTGATAAAGGGGAATGCCTTATCCCGCACACACCACAACATTTCCTCAGAGTCATCCAAATTCTTAAAATACGACCAACGGCACTGGCGCTTATCCGGGGGGAATATCGGATTTTCAACGGGACGGTTCAACCGATTCGCTTTCTTTTCCTGCGCCAGTTCTAAGTCATCCAAACGCTTGATGAATAGCAGGTAAGAGATTTGCTCAATGACTGAAAGCGGGTTACTAATGCCATTATTCCAAAAGGTCGTCCAAAGGCGATCCACTTTGGACTTCATCTCACCTGTAATCATCCGTTATTACTCCTAGGGGGTGCGCTCTGCGAGTGTTCTAGCTTACAAGCAAAACGCTCTATCTATATTAGCCCCCTCTCGGCTCAGGCACCGGTTGCCCTAGCCAAGGACAGTTAGAAAAAGTGGCTTGTTGTGAAATTGGCTGTTGTTTAGGTGATTGCGCTATTAGAGGCTTCCACTCGTCCTGAGTCGCACAGTGAAGAGGTGGGTGAACGAGTGCAACTTTTGTTTCCTTTAGTTGTATTGTTACAAGTATCAATTGTCCCTACTGCTTTATATGGCACACATGAGCCGGGTAATTGCCCTATTCAATCAGTGCGGCGGAGTCGGGAAGAGTACCCTGACCATGAACCTGGGCTATCATCTGCAAGAGCGCTCTCATCGCGTTCTCCTAATCGATATGGACCCGCAGGCGAGTTTGACCATCTTTATGGGACTAGAGCAAGAATTGTTAAACTCGACCGTCTCGGACGTGCTGGTGGCTGAAGACGACGATGAAGAGTTGAGCGAGTTACCAATCCACAAGGGGCTTCACGGTTTAGATTTAACCCCTTCTTCTATCAACTTATCAGCTACTGAATTAGCGCTCGTCAACGCAGATATGCGAGATGTCCGGTTGAAAGACGCGCTCTCTCCCGTAAGAGATATGTACGATTTTATTTTGATTGATTGCCCTCCTTCGTTAGGGTTGTTGAGCTACATCAGCTTAGTCGCTGCCACTCATATCCTCGTCCCGATTCAAACTCAGTTCAAAGCCTTTGAGGGGACAAATTTATTGCTCAAGACCGTAGCGCGGGTAAGGCGTCGCCCGAATCGGGGCTTAAAAATTGCTGGATTTATCCCTACATTGTTTGATGCTCGTCGCAGCCAGGATGCTCGGACACTAGAAGCCATCAAACAGCGGTTTGCTAGTGTGGGTCCCATCTATCCTCCCATCCCCTGGTCTACAAGTTTTGCCGATGCGGTTGAGGCTCGTGTGCCACTCTCCGTCTACGATAGTAGCCATAAAGCAATTGCGGTTCTCAAGTCCATCGCTCTAGACTTGGAGGTTTTGGTGTAATGCCTCGTAAGCAAACACGCCCTTACGGTTCGGATGTGACGCCCGTTGACTCCCTAGACGCTCTTTTTGGCGAGTCGCGTCCGGCGGCGGAGTTGGTTCGCACGTCCGACATTAAAACTCGGACTCAGCCTCGTCGCTACTTCGACCCGGAAAAGTTAGAGCAGTTGGTGCAGTCGGTCAAGCAGCACGGCATATTGGAGCCGCTGTTGGTGCGGCCGCTGGCGGACAATCAGTACGAGCTAGTGGC
>CAZPRJ010000081.1:0-35288 GCA_964588805.1 uncultured Microcoleus sp.
CCCTAGCGCCCCCGCACCCCAGCACCCCAGCACCCCAGCACCCCAGCACCCCAGCACCCCTGTACACACTCAAAAGTGCGTATCGCTCCTACTAGAAAATTTTCAGGGTTTTCCGTTATGATGCTGCCTTGTGTGGGGAGTTTTCAGGAGAGACGGAAAACGATGCAAATGCAAGACAAGGCGACTGCCTCCCAATCGAGAGAGGCGATTGCAGCTAGCCAAAACTATCTGCTGTCTTTGCAAAATCCAGACGGCTACTGGTGGGCAGAGTTAGAATCTAACGTTACGATTACGGCAGAAGTTGTACTTCTCCACAAAATTTGGGGGACTGACCGAGAACGCCCTCTGTATAAAGTAGAGAAATACTTGCGTTCTCAACAACGAGAACACGGGGGCTGGGAGCTTTTTTACGGGGATGGTGGGGAGTTAAGCACCTCTGTTGAGGCTTATATGGCGCTTAAGTTGCTGGGTGTCCCAGAAACTGACCCAGCGATGTTGAGAGCCAGAGCATTTATTCTAGAGCGAGGCGGTATCAGTCGCACTCGTATTTTTACCAAAATTCACTTAGCCTTAATCGGATGTTATAGCTGGCGCGGTATCCCCTCATTACCGCCTTGGGTAATGCTGTTGCCTGAGCAATTTCCCGTCAATATCTATGAAATGTCTAGTTGGGCACGGTCGAGTACAGTCCCTTTACTAATTGTCTTAGACCGCAAACCGATTTTTGAGATTGAGCCTAAGATTACCTTGGATGAGTTGTATGCCGAGGGTATGGCCAATGTCCGGTATGAATTACCCAGTAATTCTGATTGGACAGATGTATTTTTGGCGTTAGATACTGCTTTTAAGTTTGCAGAAGAACTCAATCTGGTTCCGTTCCGGGAAGAAGGGATTCGGGCAGCCGAAAAATGGATTTTAGAACGGCAAGAAGTTACGGGAGATTGGGGGGGGATTATCCCTGCAATGCTGAACTCCTTGTTGGCGTTGCGTTGTTTGGATTATGATGCAGCAGACCCCATTATTGACCGGGGACTCAAGGCAGTTGATAATTTTGCCATTGAAACCGAAGATGCCTATCGGATGAATTGCTGCATTTCTCCAGTTTGGGATACGGCTTGGGTGATGCGATCGCTGATTGATTCTGGTTTAGCTGGCGATCATCCGGCTATTGTCAGGGCGGGAGAATGGCTGTTAAGTAAGCAGATTTTAGATTACGGGGATTGGGCGGTTAAAAATAAACAGGGCAAACCCGGTGCTTGGGCGTTTGAATTTGACAATCGCTTTTACCCCGATGTGGATGATACCGCCGTGGTGGTAATGTCGCTGCATTCGGCAAAATTACCCAATGAACGCTTAAAACAAGCGGCGATCGCTCGTGCCGTTAATTGGGTAGCCTCGATGCAATGCAAAGAAGGCGGTTGGGGCGCATTTGATGTGGATAACGACCAAGACTGGCTTAATGCTATCCCTTATGGCGACCTCAAAGCCATGATCGACCCGAACACGGCGGATGTCACCGCACGGGTGATAGAAATGTTGGGATTTTGTAGTTTGTCAATGCAGGGCAATCGTCAAGAACAAGCGATCGCCTATCTCCTGCGTGAGCAAGAACCGGAAGGCTGCTGGTTTGGTCGTTGGGGGGTCAATTATATCTATGGAACTAGTGGGGCTTTGTCTGCTTTAGCCCTCGTCAATCCACAAAATCACCGTTGGAGTCTAGAACGAGGTGCCACTTGGTTAGTGAGATGTCAAAACCCCGATGGCGGTTGGGGCGAAACCTGCCGCAGCTACGATAATCCTACTCTCAAAGGCCAAGGAACGAGTACAGCGTCTCAAACCGCTTGGGCGCTAATCGGTTTAATGGCAGTAGGTGAGGCAACGGGACACTTTGCAGATGAGGCGATCGCACAAGGGATTGATTACCTCATCGCTTCTCAAAAGCCCGATGGTAGATGGGATGAACCTGAATTTACAGGCACGGGTTTTCCCGGCCACTTTTATCTGAAATATCACTACTATCAACAATATTTTCCCCTCATTGCCTTAGGCCGCTATCAATCTCGCCTAAGTAAACGCTGATACTTTTCTTTGTTACAGCATCCCGGTCTGATTTCAACAAATAAAGTAGTTTTTCCGCTCTAACTTTCAGGTCAAAAAGCCTTTTGATCAGTTCTCTAAGCGTTTTATTTTTGCATAAGATACAAGGATTGAGAGCTACATACTACTACTACCAGCGATCGGTAGCCATACCGCTCTAAACCTCGATTGATTCTCGTGATAAACTTTATGCCTTACGAGGGTTGCTAGTAACAACTTGTTTTAGCTGGAATGAATCTATGATTGGCAACAAACTCAGATGATTTCACTGAAATATCACAGTCTTCTATATTTGTTTTTGTGCTTGTGGGGGATTCCGAAAGAAACAGTTCAGCCATGCAAAATTCTCGCATTCAAATTTAAAAATACTTTAATCGAGGGGTGGCAATAATTTTGGTGGTTCTTAGGGGAAAACTTAAATTCGGGGAGTGTTTACTCGCTCAAATCAGTTAACAGCACAGCACGAGCACGGCGTTTTCTTAACTCGATAACTATGAACTTAAATAATTCTCTGAGCTTAAACTGTAATGAAAAAAGACACCGAGTCAGTGTCCAAGGCAATAGTTGTCAATTAGAACTGAATAATTCACCTGATTGTAGATTGTTTCAAACAGAAAATAAAACTAAAATTTCTAAATCAAAATACCATCCTAATTTAAAGTATGATGGAGTTTTCAAAGTTAATTTTAGCGGCAGAACTCATCCCCTCATCTACGAAGAAGCTTCAAAGTTTGCTTAAACGTAAGTGACAAAAGAAGATATGTTGGATGGTGAATCGGTGTAAGAATCAAACGAGGAGTGCAACAGATGGCTTTACTTAGAGATGCCTTAGAAGTTTTAGAAGAAACAAGTCGGACTTTTTACATTCCAATTAGTGGATTACCTTTGGGGTTGCAAGAAGCCGTTACGTCAGCTTACTTATGCATGCGGGCGATTGATGAAATTGAAGATCATCCAGGACTCGATAATCCCACCAAGGCGAAACTATTGCGAATAATTAGCCTGAGATTACAGGCGGCTGTTGATAGCTTTTCCCACGATGTCTTTGACTTCTCTGTTGCATTTAGCCTACATCAAGAACTCTTACCTGAGGTATCCATTCGGATTGGAGACTGGGCGTTACTAGCCCCCGAAGACATTGCCCCTCGGATTTGGGATGCCACTGCCGCCATGGCAGATCGGATGGCCTATTGGGCAGATAATAACTGGAAGATTGAAACCGAATCCGATTTAGATCGCTATACTTTTGGGGTAGCCGGTGCGGTGGGGCTGCTGTTGTCAGATTTATGGGCTTGGTACGATGGGACTAAGACAAATCGCACACAGGCGATCGGGTTTGGACGAGGCTTACAGGCAGTTAATATTCTCCGCAATCATGCTGAAGATTTGACACGGGGAGTGGACTTTTATCCTGAAGGTTGGACGAACGAACATCTACAAACCTACGCCCGTCGCAATTTAGCCCTTGCTGATGCTTATACTGAGGCATTACCTGAAGGGCCTGCCTTGCATTTTTGCCAAATTCCTCTGCTGTTAGCTCATGGTACGTTAGATGCCCTGAGTCATGGTAGGGAAAAACTCACTCGCACGGAGGTACTGGCTTTGATTCAACAGGCAACAAAGCGTGAACCCGTTGTTGGGTAAATTGACATAGGTGTACGACACGGATTTTTAACATGGATGCACGGATGTAGTAACGAAATTCTATGTATGTATCTGTGCTATCCGTGTCGTTATCTTATCGGGATGGGCCGCCTAAGAGCATTATCAAGAGTATCCAGGAAAACCAAAGTGCCAAGACCAAGTAGATGATCAGGGCAAGGAGATTGAGTAGTACTCCGACTAGACTCAAAGCCCAGTTCCGTTTGTTTCTCAATACCTTGATAATAGCTGTGATAGCTAGCACCAAAGTGGCGATCACCGCCAGCCACCACCCACAGATTGATGACCCTAGCCATCGCCACTCTAGCCATAAATGGATGATGATCAGCAGCCAAGAGATAATCAGCAGGCTGCTACAAATCAGTTCTACAGTTAAGAAATTCTTGCCGCGTTTTGTCCGTCTATAGTGAATAATGCCGAGGGAGGCAATGAGCAACCCGTGCAATCCAGGCAATCCAGCTATCAGTTGCATGGAATTCAACAGTTATCGACAAGTTGTATTATGGCAGTTGCTAAAAGCCTCGATAGGATTAGGTTGCATTCTTTTAAAGACTGAAGCCAAACATTTAGGAGTATTCACGGGAAGTAAGTTGCCATAACAGCGACAGGTCGGTTAGCAGAGGAACTGTAATCGTCCAATGCACCCCTTGATGCACGAATGAGCAAAAATGCTTAATTTTTATAAGCATTTAAATCTCTATCCTAAGGTGGTTGTTGTGGAATAAATACAAATTTGCGGGAGGTGATGAATGCAATTTCTAGCGAACGAGAACAAACATCCGAGGTATGGGGTAGGCAGATATTGTCGCAGTGGATGGTTTAAGATAGGGGGCGCGATCACCTTGATGGGATGCTTCGCGAAAATTGCACTTCATCACCCTGCTGCCTTAGCTCAAATTACGCCTGACTCCACATTAGGTGTAGAAAGTTCTATTGTGACACCCAATGCTAATGTCAGAGATATTCCGGCTGAATTCATTCAAGGGGGGGCGACACGAGGAGTTAACCTATTTCATAGTTTCTTGGAGTTTAATGTTGGCAACGGGCAACGAGTTTATTTTGCTAATCCAACGGGAATTGAAAATATTCTCAGCCGAGTAACGGGGAATAATCTCTCCAATATTTTAGGAACATTGGGGGTGGATGGGGGAGCTTCTTTATTTTTGCTCAATCCCAATGGCATTATTTTTGGGGAGAATGCCCGCTTAGATATTGCAGGTTCGTTTGTGGCGAGTACAGCGAATTCTGTGGTGTTTGAGAATGGAACTGGGTTTAGTGCTACCAATCCAGAAGCACCCCCGTTGCTGACGATTAATGTGACTCCGGGATTGCAGTATGGGACGAATCAGGCTAATGCAACGATTGCTAATGCTGGGAATTTAACAGTGGGGCAGAATCTCACTCTATCTGCGGGAAATTTGGATTTACAAGGGCAGCTTGTTGCGGGGGGAGATTTGACGCTGTTTGCAATGGATACGGTGCGGGTGCGTGATAGTGTCGTGAGTCCATTTATTGCTTCAGCCAATGGGAATTTATTGGTTCAGGGGAATCAAGTAGTCGATATTTTTGCTCTAAATCATCCTGATAGTGGGCTATTTTCGGGTGGGAATATGGTGTTGCGGAGTGATTCCACTGTGGGGGGTGATGCTCACTATTGGAGTGGGGGCAGTTTTCGGATTGAGAAGTTGGATGGGAGTTTGGGGGATTTATATAGTCCTTATGACCCAATTATTCTTGCTGATGGGGATGTAACTTTAGGAGATTATACGGGCGCTTCCTTACACATTTTGGCGGGTGGAAGTGTGACGCTGGGTAATGTGGAGATTACGGGTACAGATTCTGGGGAAAATACGATTAATCCGAATAATCCTGACCCGTTTCTGGCTAGTTTGGCAACTGTTCCCTTGTCGGATGGGACAACGTTAACCATTGATGGGAGTGTTAAATCAACTTTAGATGTAAGGGCGGGAATTGATTGGACAACATTTCCGCAGGGCTCACCGGGCAATAGGACTATTGGGACAGTTGCGCCAACTCCTGTTTTTGGAGGGGTGACGAGTGGGGATATTACGGTTAATGGAAATATTAGGGTGTCTCAGCCTGATGGGGTAGTACTGTTAACGAATCAGTATCGACCTAATGGATTAGTGGGAAATATTTCCACTCAGGATGTTGATACAAGTATTGAGATAACTACAGATTTGCCTGTGAGCGACGGAGGGGCAATTAGAATTGATTCACGAGGCAGCATTACTACAGAACAATTATCCTCTTCTTCCTTTAGCTCTGATGGTGGAAATGGAGGAGCAATCACCTTATTGGCAGAAACAAACATTACTACAGATAGGCTATCTTCCCGCAGTGAGCTCACCTCTTATGCTTTTGATGGCCATTCCAAGACTGCCAACGGGGGAGCAATAACTCTCATTGCTGGTGGCAATATCACTACAGGAGAACTACTCTCTAATACCGATACTTACTCCGATATAGCCAGAGGAGGAAATGGGGGAAAAATATCCCTTACCGCAGGTGGCAACATCACCACAGGAGATTTATCTTCTTCCTCCTATTCCACTGCTGATGGTAACTCCATCGCTGGCAATGGGGGAGAGATATCTCTCAGTGCAGGAGGCAACATCATTATAGGGGAGCTATCCTCCTACTCCCTCTCACTTACTGCATACAACTTCTCAACCTCAGGGAATGGAGGAGCGATAACTCTCAGTGCAGGCGGTAATATCAGCACAGAAGACCTATCCTCCTACTCCTACTCCTCCTCCGTCTTTTACGATTCTCCCTCCAACGCTGGGAATGGAGGAGAGATTGCCTTATTTTCAGGAGGCAGCATCACCACAGGAGATTTATCTTCCTACTCTTACTCCTACACTGACGTAGAGACTTCTGGCCTTTCCCAAAGCAGCAATGGCGGAGCAATTGCTCTGTTGGCAGAAAGCAATATCACTACAGGAGAGTTATCCTCCTACTCTTACTCCCTTTCTTCTCGTTCTATAACTACTACTGGCAATGGGGGAGATATTGAGCTTACTGCTAATCACGGCAGAATCGTCATCAATCCATCAGATAATGATTCCTCAGGTTTCAATCCACCAAATAGTGATTTCCCACGTATTGATGCCTCTGGGGTGAATGGCGGTGATGTTATTCTCACGAGTCCGACTGGATTATTCGAGCTTCAAGATGGCGTAATTACCAGCAATGCTTTAGGCGATGGTAATGGCGGTAGAATCGAGATTACGGCGGGATCAGTTTCTTTAACCAATACTGAACTGACTAGCACCACAAGCGGGATAGGCAATTCTGGAAGCATTTTGCTCATCTCTGATGGCTTGGTATCACTGGACAAAAGTCGTCTCTTTACATCTTTGGAAGTAGGAGGAATTGGCACAGGAGGCGATATTACCATTGATGCGGGACAGCTTTCTGTAACTGACTTTTCTTTCATCAACACTGCCACCTTCGGTCAAGGAGATGCAGGCAACGTCCTAATCAACGTAGATGACTCTGTATCGCTTGACAATAATAGCTTCATTTTCAGCATTACTGGAGGCCAAGGTAATGGAGGTAATGTCAGCGTTAATGCTGGGGGAACTGTCTCGCTGACTAACAGCAGTAACATCAGCACGGCTGTAGAGTCGAGAGCAGAAGGTAAAGGGGGTAATATTGAAGTCACTGGGCGATCGCTGTCCTTAACAGGGGGTTCCCAATTAGTTACCAGTACTGCCAGCGCTGACAATGCAGGTGACATTACTGTTAATACCACTGAAGGTGTTATCATCTCCGGCATTGACCCCAACTTTACCCCACCGCAAGCTAGCAATGTTCCCATTACTCCTCCCAGCACGGTGGATGCACAGACAGCTCAAACTCAGAACCTCAATAACTTCTTGTCCCTTGATAGTCCTGATAATGTTAATTCCAACGTGGAATTTTCCACCAGAATTCCTTATGTATCCATTTCGGGAGGTGTATCCTATGATAGAGATTCACCAGACTCCTACTCTTTTGAAGTAACAGCAGGAACTCAGGGGATTTTTGATTTTGATGGTGATTCAACTTATTCTGGTGGATCAAGGATCTCTATCTTTAAGGACGGAAATGAATTAGCATCTAATTCCGGTAGTCCTCTATCTTTAGGTGCAGGGGGAAGTCAAAAAGCCGACCCCTATCTCAGGTATGTTTTTACTGAACCTGGTATTTACACAATTCAGGTTACAGCGAATGAGTCTTATACTCTTCAAGTTTCACTAGCTACACCTGATGTAGCACGTAGTGTTGATCGAGGTGTCCTTCCCAGTGGACTATTTGCGCGAACTGAAGGTGCTGGTGTTGCGGGGAATATCACAATTAACACCCCACAGTTGACTGTTCTGAATGGAGGCAATGTCTCTGCAACGGCAACTGCTGCTGCTACCAGTTCAGCACAAGGCGGTAGTGTTAAGGTAAATGCCAATCAAGTTAACCTCTTAGGCAATACCAGTGGCTTATTTGCGCTAACAGAAGGAGTCGCGCCGGCTGGTTTATTGACATTGCAACCCTACAACAACGAACAAACCTTAACGATAAATCTCCAAGACGGAGCACAAATATCAGCCTCCACCTCTGGTGCCGGTCAAGGCGGAAGCATCATAGTAACCGCCCCTGAATCTATTACTATCACTGGTAATGGCATCCTAGCTGCTACAGCCGACGTATCCAGCACAGGACAAGCTGGAGATGTACTGCTGGCCACTCGCCAACTCACCATTAGCAATGAAGCACAAGTCTCAGCCTCCACCAACTCCGCTAACCCTGAAGCGATAGGTGGTTCTCTACGGGTGCAAGCCGAGCAACTTAATCTGACAGGAAATAGCAGCTTATCAGCAGGTACGACAGGCGCAGCCGATGGCGGCAACCTCATCATTCAACCTCTGGGAGAGAGTCAAACCTTAACCATCAATTTCCAAGATGGCTCAACTGCATCAGCCGCCACTTCAGGTAGTGGCAAAGGCGGAACCGTAACTGTTAGCGCCCCCGAAGCCGTTACCCTCAGTGGTAATGGCTCCCTCATCTCAGCCGAAACCACAGGCAGTGGTGCTGGCGGCGACATCGGTATTGAGACTGGACAATTAACCGTTCAAGATGGAGCACAGATTCGAGCTAGTGCTTTTAGTTCAGGCAACGGGGGAAATTTAACAGTGAATGCCTCTGATTCAGTGCAACTCAGGGGTGAAAATAGCGGTCTATTTGTTAACGCCACTGCTGGCAGTACCGCCGGAAACTTAACCGTCAACACTAACGAAATGTCCGTCACTGAGGGCGCACAAGTCACCGTCAGCAGTCCCCAAGGACAAGCAGGTAGCCTATCCATTACCGCCAATACCCTCACCCTCAACCGAGGCACACTTTCTGCCGTCACCGGCACCAGTGGTACTGAAGGCGGCGCTAACATCACCCTCTCCAACTTAGACTTCCTGAGAATGGACAACGAAAGTCTCATCTCCGCCAGCGCCCTCGATGCTGCCAACGGTGGCAACGTCACCATCGACTCCACCTTAATCGTTGCCACACCCCCAACCGGCCCAGAAGGCAGCGACATCATCGCCAATGCCGAACAAGGTAACGGGGGACAAGTCAACATCACCACTCAAGGACTGTTTGGCATCGAATTTCGACCCCAACGCACCCCAAAAAATGACATAACAGTTAGTTCTACCTTCGGATTATCCGGAGAATTTACCCTCAACTCCCCTGGTGTTGACCCCAGTCGCGGATTAGCCGAATTACCCATCAATATCACAGACGCATCAGAATTAATTGACCGACGCTGTACTCCTGGTAGCGACGCACGACAAAGTAGTTTTACCATCACCGGACGAGGTGGTTTACCCCCTAGTCCCAACAATCCCTTAACCAATAATGAAGTGCAGGTTGATTGGGCTACCCTGGAAGATAAACCCGAAAACATTCATCGTGAGCCAACTAATACCAAACCCACCAGTTCCCAACCTCAACAACTAGTAGAAGCCCAAGGATGGATGATAGATGAAAATGGGCAAATTACCCTCACCGCCCAAGCGGCCAAGGTAACACCTCAAACAACTTGGTTGGCTGCTCCACAGTGCAATCCTGCTCAATAGTCAGGGTATGCCTTGCCCTAACGACAGCACCTATAGCTTAGTAATCTGTCGTGTATTTAATTGCAAACGAGTAAGCATTAGATTTATGGTGGAATGGCATCTTGTCCGTCCAGAAGATGCAAATTAGATGGGCATCACTTTAGGCGCATCAACAGCTTCGAGATAACTAAGTATTAGGTTGGTCAATATGAGTAAAATTTCAGAAGCTTGGAGCGCCAAAAACTTACGGATATCAATTAGTAGGGATTTTGACTGGCAGTTAGGGTTATCAATCGCTTTAGCCATAGCTGGAACAGTAACGGCTTTTGAAAATTGCGCTTTAGCCCAAATTACGCCTGACTCCACATTAGGTGTAGAAAGCTCTATCGTGACACCGAATGCTAATGTCAGAGGGATTCCGGCTGAACTCATTGAAGGGGGTGCAACACGCGGAGTTAACCTATTTCACAGTTTTACTGATTTTAATGTTGGTAATGGGCAACGGGTTTATTTTGCTAATCCCGCAGGAATTGAAAATATTCTCAGCCGAGTAACGGGGAATAATCTCTCGAATATTTTAGGAACATTGGGAGTAGATGGCGGAGCTTCTTTATTTTTGCTCAATCCCAATGGCATTATTTTTGGGGAGAATGCCCGGTTAGATATTGCAGGTTCGTTTGTGGCGAGTACGGCGAATTCTGTGGTGTTTGAGAATGGAACTCGGTTTAGTGCCACTAATCCTGAAGCACCACCGTTACTGACGATTAATGTGACTCCGGGGTTACAGTATGGGACGAATCAGCCTAATGCAACCATTGCTAATGCTGGGAATTTAGTAGTCGGGCAAGACTTAACATTATCGGCGGGAAATCTGGATTTACAAGGGCAGCTTGTTGCGGGGGGAGATTTGACGCTGTTTGCAATGGATACGGTGCGGGTGCGCGATAGTGTTGTGAGTCCGTTTATTGCTTCAGCGAATGGGAATTTATTGGTTCAGGGGAATCAAGCGGTAGATATTTTTGCTTTAAATCATCCGAATAGTGGGTTGTTTTCGGGTGGAAATATGGTGCTGCGAAGTGCTTCCAGGGTGGGGGGTGATGCTCACTATTGGAGTGGGGGGAGTTTTCGGATAGAAAAATTAGATGGGAGTTTGGGGGATTTATATAGTCCTTATGACCCGATTATTCGCTCACTGGGTGATGTGAGTTTCTTTGCTTATGGAGGTTCATCCCTACATATTTTGGCAGGGGGGGCGGTAAATATTGGCACTGCCATTATTGTAAGTCCAGAAACAGGTGCTGTTGGTGTTGATTATCTTCAGGAGACGGTGACTTTATCCAATGGCAGGCAAATAAATATTAATGGCAGTCTTCAGCCAACCCTTGATATTAGAGCCGGTGTAGATCCAGCGTTTATTGGTGTTCCTGGAGTTACGGGTGTTGGTTTTCTTCCTCCAGACATATTTTCAGGTCTAACCCCTCCAACTACTGTACCAACGAGTGCAAATATTGCGATCGCCAATATTGGTATTTTTGCGCCTAATGGACAGGTTTTGATTACCAATCAGTACCAACCTAATACCTCAGTGCCAGGTGGAGACATTACCATAACAGGAACAGGATTATTTGGTCGGGGAATTAGTACGGGTAGAGTCAGTGGTAATGCTGGCTCAGTAATCCTCGACTCCAGAAACAACATTGCTCTTACCAATAGCAGTATTGATACCTCTTCTAGCACGGGGAATGCTCGTGATATCACTCTACTCGCCAACAATACTGTCTCGCTTAACAATAGTACTGTTTTTAGCAGAGCTTCGGGAGCAGGAGCAGCCGGTAATACTAATATCCAGGCCAGGCAGTTGCTAGTTACTAATGGCGCACAAGTGAATGTTAGTACTTTAGGTGATGGCCAAGGAGGTAATTTGATCATCAATGCCTCTCAAGCCGTTCAATTAATTGGTCGCTCTGCCGATGGTACGTCTGCCAGTGCCTTGGTTGCCGGAACTGCGGGCAATGGAAATGGGGGAAAGCTGGAGATTACCACTAGTAATTTGCTCGTTAAAGATGGTGCAATCATGACTGTTAGTGCCGCAGGCGACGGCAATGCAGGTAATTTGATGATTAATGCTTCTGACTCAGTTCAATTGATTGGCACTTCCACTAATGGTCAGTCTCCCAGTGTCTTGGGTGCAATAAGTGTAGGCAAAGGAGATGGGGGAAATATAGAGATTACCACTCCTGTGTTGCTAGTTCAAGACGGTGCAGGGATGAATGTTAGTAGCTTAGGTGAAGGCAAGGGAGGGAATTTAATTATTAATGCCTTCGATGTAGTGCAACTGAGCGGTACTTCTGTTAATGGTACTCCCACTACCTTGGCGGCTGCAACTGTGGGTAAGGGAGATGGGGGGAATATAGAGATTACCACCGGTGAGTTGCTCGTTAAAGATGGCGCAATCGTGAGTTTGAGTAACTTAGGTTTAGGTGAAGGCAAGGGAGGGAATTTAATTATTAATGCCTCCCAAGAAGTGCAATTGAGCGGTACCTCTGCCGATGGTCAGTCTGCCAGTGCCTTGGGTGCGACAACTTTTGGCAACCAAGATGGGGGAAATATAGAAATTACAACTCCGGTGTTGTTGGTTAAAGATGGCGCAGGGATGGACGTTAGCACTTTAGGTGAAGGCAAGGGAGGGAATTTAATTATTAATGCCTCCCAAGGAGTGCAATTGAGCGGTACTTCGGCTGATGGCAAGATAGCCAGTGCCTTAGGTGCGTCAGCTTTTGGCAAGGGAGATGGCGGGAATGTGCAGATTACCACTTTTGAGTTGCTAGTTAAAGATGGTGCGGCGATAAATCTAAGTACCGCAGGTGAAGGTAAGGGAGGTAGATTGATTATTAATGCCTCCCAAGGTGTACAGCTAATTGGTACCTCTGCCGATGGTCAGTTTCGCAGTGCTTTGGCTTCTGGAAGTGTGGGCAAAGGAGATGGGGGAAATGTCGAGATTACCACCGGTGAGTTGCTAGTTAAAGATGGCGCAGTAGTGACTGTTAGTACTGAAAATCAAGGCAAGGGAGGGAATTTGATTGTCAATGCCTCCCAAGGTGTGCAAGTAATTGGTACCTCTGTCGATGGTCAACTTCGTAGTGGTTTAGCTGCTGCAACTTTGGGCAAAGGAGATGGGGGAAATATAGAGATTACCACTCCTGGGCTACTGGTTAAAGATGGTGCAGAAGTAAGTGTTAGTACCCAAGGTGAACGTAAGGGAGGAAGTTTGATTGTCAATGCTTCCCAGGGAGTGCAAGTAACAGGGACTTCTGCCGATGGAGGAATTCGGAGTAGCTTAGATGCATCCACCTCTGGCACAGGCAATGGCGGCAATGTGGAGATTACGACTCCTGGGTTGCTCGTGACTGATGGCGCACAGGTTACTGCTAGTACCACCGGTGAAGGCAAGGGAGGTAGTCTGATTGTCAATGCCTCTGACTTTGTACAATTAATGGGCACATCTGCCAATGGTCAGTTTAGCAGTAGTTTAGATGCATCCACTTCGGGTACAGGCAATGGCGGAGATGTGGAATTTACCACTCGTCAGTTACTGGTGACGGATGGCGCACAGGTTACTGCTAGTACTACTGGTGAAGGCAGAGGAGGAAGTTTAATTGTTAATGCCTCAGAGGAAGTGCAACTTAGAGGTACAGGGGGTCTATTTGTTGATGCAACGGCGGGTGGCACGGCTGGAAATTTGACCGTTACAACCAGAGACATATCTGTTCGAGATGGTGCCCAAGTCACAGTCAGTAGCCCCCAAGGGCAAGCAGGCAACTTAAACATTACTGCTAACTCCCTCACCCTTAACCAAGGCACAATTTCCGCAGAAACAGCCAAGAGTGATGCTGCTGAAGGCGGCGCTAACATTACCCTCTCCAACTTAGACTTCCTGCGAATGGACAATGAAAGCCTCATCTCCGCCAGTGCCCTCGGCAATGCCAACGGCGGCAACGTTACCATCGACTCCACCTTAATCGTTGCCACACCCCCAACCGGCCCTGAAGGCAGCGACATCATCGCCAACGCCGAACAAGGTAACGGGGGACAAGTCAACATCACCACTCAAGGACTCTTCGGCATCGAATTTCGACCCCAACGCACCCCAAAAAATGACATAACGGTTAGTTCCACCTTCGGATTATCCGGAGAATTTACCCTCAACTCCCCCGGTGTTGACCCCAGTCGCGGATTAGCCGAATTACCCATCAATATCACAGACGCATCAGAATTAATTGACCGACGCTGTACTCCTGGTAGCGACGCACGACAAAGTAGTTTTACCATCACCGGACGAGGTGGTTTACCCCCTAGTCCCAACAATCCCTTAACCAATAATGAAGTGCAGGTTGATTGGGCTACCCTGGAAGATAAACCCGAAACCCCTGATCGTGAGCCAACTAATACCAAGCCCACCAGTTCCAAACCTCAACAACTAGTAGAAGCCCAAGGATGGATGATAGACGAAAACGGGCAAATTACCCTCACCGCCCAAGCGGCCAAGGTAACACCTCAAGGCGAATGGCTATCCCCACTTGAGTGTCATCCCCTGCCAAATTGAGATTAAGAGAATTTAGATCCCCGACTTCTCATATCAAATCCGGTTAATTAAATGGCCATCCATTTTGTAAGGGCGGGTTTTGATGCCAAGTTATCGGTATAGCCCAAAGTTGATTCCTAAACCCGCCCCTACGATTATCAGATTATTGATTCAAACAGTTTTGGTGCCACTCATTAACTAGAAGGTGTCGTCAACAACTCAGCCGGTAAGCGCTTGAACGACAGCCGCTCATTCTCAACATCCACAAAGATAGTATCTCCATCGCTGAACTCACCTCGCAGCAAGGCTTTGGCAATTTGCGTTTCGAGTTCACGCTGAATCGCTCGCTTGAGGGGACGTGCACCGAACACAGGGTCATATCCTACTTCTGCCAAAAAGTCAAGAGAACTCTCAGAAAGCTTCAGAGACATCTTGCGATCAGCCAAACGTTGCTCTAAACGCTTAACTTGAAGTTGAACAATTTGCCGCAACTGGTGTTTTTGTAATGGGTGGAAGATAATCACCTCATCAATCCGGTTCAGGAACTCCGGACGGAAGCTAGTCCGCATTGCCTCCATCACCCGATGCCGCATCTCATCATACTGCTCCTCAGCTCCAGCCACATCCAAAATGTACTGAGAACCGACGTTGCTCGTCATGATGATGACGCTGTTTTTGAAGTCTACCGTATGACCTTGAGCATCGGTGACGCGACCATCATCCAGAATTTGCAGCATCACATTGAACACATCCGGATGGGCTTTCTCGATTTCATCAAACAGAATCACCGCATAGGGACGACGACGGATGGCTTCAGTCAGTTGTCCGCCTTCTTCGTATCCCACATATCCCGGAGGTGCACCAATCAAGCGGGACACCGAGTGCTTCTCCATGTACTCCGACATATCGATCCGCACCATTGCGTCTTCGGTGTCGAAGAGGTAGGCCGCTAAGGCTTTCGCCAGTTCGGTTTTACCTACACCCGTCGGCCCAAGGAAGATAAAGCTAGCAGTCGGGCGATTGGGGTCGGCTAAACCTGCACGCGATCGCTGAATCGCATCTGCAACCGCCGTCACCGCTTCTTCTTGCCCCACAACCCGATTGTGCAGTTCATCTTCGAGGTGCAGTAGCTTCTCCTTCTCCGATTCCACTAACTTACTGATGGGAATCCCTGTCCACTTAGAGATAATTTCAGCAATATCGGCTTCCGTAACTTCCTCCCGCAGCAACGATTTACCACTGGTTTGAGAGGTTTCCAGTTGAGATTCCGCCTCACTGAGGGATTTTTGCAACTCGGCTAATTTGCCATATTTCAGCTCTGCCGCCTTGTTGAGGTCGTAATCCCGCTCCGCTTGCTGAATTTCTACGTTAATGCGGTCAATTTCTTCTTTAATGCCCTGAATGCGTTCAATAACGTCTTTTTCCGATTGCCATTGAGCATTTAACTCGCGTTGGTCTTCTTTGAGATTGGCGAGTTCTTTTTCTAATCTCTCCAACCGTTCTAGGGAAGCGGGGTCGCTTTCTTTTTGCAGCGACAATTTCTCCATTTCTAACTGGAGGATTTTGCGGTCGATTTCATCGAGTTCTTCCGGCTTGGAGGTAATCTCCATTTTCAACCGTGCGGCGGCTTCGTCTACGAGGTCGATGGCTTTGTCGGGTAAGAAGCGATCGCTAATATAACGAGTAGACAATGTAGCGGCTGCCACTAAAGCACTATCGGAAATTTTCACCCCGTGGTGAACTTCATAACGTTCCTTGAGTCCGCGCAGAATCGAGATGGTATCGCTAACACTTGGCTGATCGACATAAACTTGTTGGAATCGACGCTCTAATGCAGCATCTTTCTCGATGTACTTACGATACTCATCCAGTGTCGTGGCACCAATACAGCGCAACTCACCTCTAGCCAACATCGGTTTGAGCAAGTTACCGGCATCCATCGCGCCTTGAGTCGCACCGGCACCGACAACGGTATGAATTTCGTCAATAAATAAGATGATTTGACCTTTGGAGTCGGTGACTTCTTTGAGAACCGCTTTCAGGCGTTCTTCAAATTCACCCCGGAACTTAGCACCGGCAATCAATGCACCCATATCCAAGGCAATTAATTTCCGGTCTTTGAGAGATTGAGGCACATCACCGGCGACAATGCGTTGAGCGAGCCCTTCTGCGATCGCTGTTTTACCAACACCCGGTTCCCCGATCAAAACTGGATTATTTTTCGTGCGGCGTGAGAGAATCTGAATCGTGCGGCGGATCTCATCATCTCGGCCAATTACGGGGTCGAGTTTCCCTTCCCTTGCCGCTTGGGTGAGGTCACGTCCGTATTTTTCCAGTGATTCATATTTGCCTTCGGGGTTTTGGTCGGTCACTTTTTGGCTTCCTCGAATCTGGTCAATTGCGCTTTTGAGTTTCTTTTCGTCTAGTTTAAATTCTTGAAATAATCCTTTACCAAAGCGGTCGTCTTTGAGAAAGGCTAGCATCAGATGCTCGATCGAGATGTATTCATCCTTGTAGTCTTTGCGGTAGGACTCCGCTCGATCTAAAAGGGTATCAATGCTGCGGCCTAGATAAACAGAGGCGCTGCTGCCAGAAACTTTGGGCTGGCGCTGGATGAAGGCTTCCGTTGCCTCTCGCACTTGCGGCACAGAGACTTCTAGCTTTTTGAGAATGCTGGTGGCTAGTCCTTCTTGGTCTAGCAGCGCTTTCATTAAGTGTTCGCTTTCAAGCTGTTGTTGTTGAGTGGCTTTGGCAATATCTGGGGTGCGGGCGATCGCCTCCCAGGCTTTTTCTGTAAATTGATTCGGATTAGTCGGTTGCATGGGGAATTTGTAGCTTACTCTTCAATAGATAAATAATTTCTGTAACTAACGCTATTGTAAAAAGCCGTACACTTTCTTCTGGATCGGTTTGACGTATTTCTCTAGGGGTATTGCCGTCCTTGCATTGAAGCCAAATTCAGATGATTCCTCAACAGACCAACATGAAATTAGGAACATCAAACCCAAAGACCAACGTCAAGAGACCAATCCCTACCGTTCCCAATCAGCTTAATGAATTTGGTATCACTAGAGTATAGCCATCGACTACGACTCCCCTAGGGTTGAGAGTACAATGAATCAAAAGCTACCGAGAGTACAGCTTTTCGCTGAAACATGAGTCCTCCCCAACCTCCCCAACAGCCTAAAACACTGCTCACTCAGTTTACTCAGGCAGTACAAACCATTCAGGCTAGAGTCAATTTTAAGGCACTAGCCCTCAAGCCCAATGCCCGAGTTCCAGAACTCTGGGTACAAGACGCGAATGCCGATAAAGCTGAAGTTTATCCTCTTTTGGGCGATCGATACTTATTGGGGCGCAGTTCCAAGTCCTGTGACATTGTAGTGCGTAACCCTGTTGTCAGTCAGATTCATTTGTCTGTCGAACGCTATGGACGGCAGCAAAAACACTTTGTCATTAAAGACGAAAACTCCACAAACGGCATTTATAAGGGCAGACGCCGACTTCAGACCCTGATTATGCGGCATGGAGATATTCTCACCCTCGGCCCCCCAGAACTGGCTGCCGCAGTGCGTTTGGAGTTTGTCGATCCGCCCCCGTGGTATATCTTAGCGATTCGCTACGCCCTGTATGGGGTAGGTGGGTTAACCGCATTATTAGTTCTCGCCATTGGTATTGAGTGGCTCAAGGTGCCGATACGTCCATTACCGGTGGGTGTTCAAGGGCCAACCGTCGTCTACTCTGAAGATGAAATCCCTTTGCGGCAACCTCGTGTCACATCCCACCAGGAACTACAGCGTCTGTCTGACTTTTCACCCTACTTGCCCAAAGCCGTGGTGGCTTCAGAAGATAGTCGCTTCTACTGGCACTTTGGGGTAGATCCCTATGGTATTGTCCGAGCATTGGTCACGAACTTTCGGGGAGGAGGCATTCGTCAAGGAGCGAGTACTCTCACTCAGCAGGTGGCTCGTAGCTTATTTACAGACTATGTGGGACGTGAAAACACGGCAGGGCGGAAATTCCGCGAGGCTGTGGTCGCTATGAAGCTAGAGACGTTTTATAGTAAAAACGAAATATTAAAGCTTTATTTAAACCGCATCTTTTTAGGGATTGATGCTTACGGATTTGAAGATGCTGCCCAGTTCTATTTCGACAAATCCGCCAAAAATTTGACTCTCTCCGAAGCGGCCACATTGGTGGCGATTTTGCCTGCGCCTAATCGTTATAACCCGATCCAGGATTATAGTACCGCTTTATCCTTACGAAACCGCGTCATTAATCGGATGCGGGCTTTGGGGATGATTAGCCAGCAAGAAGCCAACGAAGCACGGCGATCGCGCATTGATGTGAGTCCTAAAGCGCGTCAATTTCTCGCTAGTACGAAGGCACCTTATTTTTACAACTATGTCTTCGAGGAACTGCGTTACTTACTCGGAGCAGAGTTAGCTCAAGAAGGGAATTTTATTGTCGAAACTTCCCTTGACTTGCAAACGCAAGCTAAAGCAGAATCTGCACTGCAAAACTATGTAGCCACCACAGGGACACAATCGAGATTTTCCCAAGGTGCACTGGTAACGCTCGATACCCGTAATGGTGAAATTATCGCCCTCGTGGGGGGTGTAGATTATCAGCAAAGCCAGTTTAATCGCGCCACTCAAGCTCAACGCCAACCGGGTTCTACATTCAAACTCTTCGACTATGCTGCCGCCTTGCAAGACGGTATCTCTGCGGGTAAAACCTATTCCTGTGCTCCTGCCTACGGTTTACGGGGGTGTGAGCGATCGGGCGGAGCGGTAGATATGTATACAGCATTCGCACAATCGGAAAATGTGATTGCGGTGCGTGTGGCCATGGATGCAGGCTTAAATGATGTCGTTGAAACGGCAAAAAGACTGGGTATCCAATCACAACTTAAACCTGTACCCCGCTTGGCTATTGGTCAGAGTGAGGTGAATGTCCTAGAGATTACCGGTTCCTATGCGGCGATCGCTAATCGTGGGGTTTGGAACCGTCCCCATGCCATCAAACGTATTCTTGATAGCGGGGATTGTGAGGACGAAAAAAACAGGAAAACCTGCCGAGTGATCTACGATTTTGCCGAGAGCAACGAAAAAGGATTACAAGCTGTCTCACCTGCCGTGGCCGCCACCATGACGACTTTGATGCAAGGGGTGGTACAAAACGGTACAGGCCGTGGGGCTTCCATTGGACTGGGAGAAGCCGGCAAAACCGGTACAACTGACGATTACAAAGACCTTTGGTTTATTGGTTTTATTCCCAGCCGTCAAATAGCAACAGGGATTTGGTTAGGGAATGATAACAATCAATCCACAAGAGGGTCGAGTGGGAATGCTGCTCAGTTATGGGCAAACTATATGCGTCAGGTTGTGCAATAGCTAAGTTCAGTCCGGATGGCAAGTCTCACTGACTCAGTAAACGCTCTGTATCATAACCTTCCCAAAGATACAGAGCGTGACTTTTCTAACAAATACCTGCAAATAGTGATAGCTTATACATCATAAATCCGGCATTGTGCTGCATCTGGATTGACTTATGACCTTAGCCGCATCACCCCAAATCTTAAGCGAAGACCAAGCTCTTTCTCTAGTTGAAACAGCCATTCAACAATCACAAGCAGAGGGAGTTTTTATCAGCCTCAGTGCAGGTGAATCTTCGCTTGCCCGCTTCTCCGAAAATCAAACTACGCAGAATCTCAGCCGCAATAAATTTAGCCTGAATATTACTAGTTATTTTGGTCAACGTAGCGCTTCTGCATCGACCACAGAAATTGATTTAGACGCAATTACACAAACGATTCGGCGTTCAGAAGAACTCGCACAGATTGCACCAGAAGACCCCGAATGGGTGCCTTTACTCGAACCCCAAAATTATGAGCAACGAATTCCCGCCTTTGATGAAGCAACAGCCAGTCTTTCGCCGTTGGCACGGGGAGAAATGGTGCAGCGAGTGTGTGCGTTGAGTACAAAAGCTAAGGTTGAAGGGTCAGGTACACTGAGTACAGGGACTTACTTACAGGCAATTGGAAATTCACACTCTTTACGAGCTTGCGATCGGGGAACTAAAGCAGATTTTAGTTTTACCGCCCGGATTGCAGATGGCTCAAGTTGGGGACAACGTAATGCTTTTGCCGTCAATCAATTACCGATTGAGTCCTTGACTGAACAATTGATTACCCGTGCTTTGAGTTCTCGCCAACCTCGTGAAGTGAGTCCCGGTCAATATCCAGTGGTATTCGATGCGGCAGCTTTTGGGGCGTTGCTGAGTTGGGTGATTTGGAATTTGGATGCACGGGCGGCGGATGAGGGGCGATCATTTATGTCAAGTACCGATGGCAATCGCTTAGGTGAACAACTATTCAGCCCTTTAGTCCAAGTGCAGCGCAACCCCGCTCATCCGTTATTGCAGTTGAGTACATTTTTTAATAATGGCTTGAGCAATTATCCCCTAGAGGTGATTAAAGATGGGATTCCTCAAACTTTATCCTATAGTCGCTACTGGGCTCAGCACAAGGGTAAAGAGCCAACTGGTGCGTTGTTTCCAATTGTTATGTCGGGTACAGATCAAAGTTTAGCGGATTTGATTGCTTCAACCGAAAGAGGAATTCTGGTTAATCGTTCTTGGTATGTGCGCTATGTCAATCCTAAAACTTTAGAAGTTACAGGAATGACTCGCGATGGTACGTTTTGGATTGAGGATGGACAAATTGCTTACCCGATTAAAAATCTGCGTTTTAATCAAAATTTGCCGGAGATGTTAAGGGATGTGGATGCCCTAAGTCAGGTGCAACGTGTGGATAATAGTGTGGTGCCAGGAGTGAGGGTCAAGGCATTTAATTTTAGTAGTGTGACGGATAGTGTTTAACGGGTCTTTTCGGTATCACATATCTCATTCCACCTTTAGCACCAACGGCATCTGCTTGATAACGTGGGATAATATGAATATTAGCGTGCATCATCGTTTGACCAGCATCTTTATTAATATTCATGCCCACATTAAAGCCATCTGGAGAAAATTCTTTACTTAAAATTTCTTGCACTTTGTTGGCCATAAACCAACAAGCGGACTGTTCTTTAAAGGGGAGTTCAAAATAATTTGCAACATGACGTTTGGGGACAATCAGTACATGACCTTTACTGAGGGGATAACCATCAAACATCGCATAAGCCGTTGCTGATTCTGTGAGTAAATTTAGATTTTTATGTGGATTGCAGAATATGCAATGGTTAGTTGAGTTTCTTTGAAAATTGTAATGAGTATACTCATAAATTTCGCAAGATTCATCAAGGTGAATGGATTTAAATGGAAGTTTAATTAGGCATTGGTATGTAGGTTTTTTGTGAACGAAGTGTTCTCGAAAACCTTCTTTTTTTATATCTCTTCTCACGGCATAATAGGCTTTTCCCCCAGGCTTCAACAGGTGCGAAATTTCCATGAGAAGATTAGCTTGTTCTTCGGGAAGTAAAACATTGAGAACATAAAAACAAATGATGGTGTCAAATTTTTGCTGAGGGTATTGGGGTAAATAATAGGGGTCATATCCTGTAATATCCAAACCTTTTTGTTTTAACAATTTAACATCGTTACCCAAGCCACAGCCAAAGTCTAATATTTTCCCTTGAAACAGACTTTTATCCAAAATAAATCGTGCTGGGAATGAAAGATGTATTCTTTCTATAGCCGTACAATGACTAAATTTATTGCTTTGCTTTTTCATCGAAGCATACCCAATAATTCGATTAATTTTTAAGCGTAGAGTATTCAGAGATTTAATTCTTCAGTACGATTACTGAATTAAGCAAAGCAAAAGATTGATTCTCAGTGATGTTACTGAAGTTATACGCATGGAATGATTGCAGAAAGGACACGACCATAAAATCAGAATCGTGTCTCCTAAATCAGATCGGTTGTATTTTCAAAATGACCAGGACTTACGCAAATTAGTCTTTGAAGCCCCATTAGTAGGGGTGGGTTTAGCGACAATTTATCGAGACTTACTGATATGCCTTCTCTCAAAACCCACCCAACGAGCTGGTTTTATTAAGGTTAATCAGCCGAACATGATATGACCTCAAAAATAATCAGCTCAATACTTCCGATAAAGCCACCACTGACTGAGGAAACCGACTCTTCAGTGCAGGTAAAACTGGACAAGGCTTCTTGAGTTGCAAATTATCCGAAGCGCGATAGCCGAAGGCGCGCCCGTCAGGGCGATCGCTAAATGTATTCCAGCGAAACGGCCCCCGTTGCGCCGCAGACATCCACAGCAAGCGCTTCGCCCGAGTCATCGCCACATAAAGCAGACGATACTCCTCCGCCGTTTTCAAATGTCCCGCCTGATCCCACGCCTCCATTGCCATTGGTAAGGGATACCGTTGATGCAAACTAGCGCGAATTTGCGCCCGTGCCACTTCTGCTAGGGTAAAATCCCCTAAAAACTGTGCGGCCGTTGGCACCCAAGGACTACCTGGCAATGTATCTTCATGCAAAAAAGGTAGAAACACATAATCCCAGTCCAATCCCTTGGCTTTGTGCATGGTGATAATTGTCAACTGTCCACCACGTAAATAGCGAGAGTCAGCATCCTCGGTTTCCACCGGTTCAAAGCGTTCTGACGTGACAATTTCACTCAGAGCGGCAATAATCGCATGCATTGAAGTATTGCCATAGGTTTGTTTTGCAATCCGTTCGCTTAATTTATCCGCCGTTGCTAGTTCCGATGGGTCATAATTTAAAGTCAGTGCCAAGAAAGAAATAAGCTGATAGTGAGGCAACTCCAGACGGGCATGCAGTAAACCAACACAGTATTTGCGTGCTTGTCGTACTGAGGGAGTTGGTTGAGGATCGAGGGGGCCAGGGTAAAGGAATTGTTCCGGGAATGTGGCGAGGGCGTTAAGGTCTTGAGTGGGGATGCGTTGTCGCTGCACTAAGACTTCCAGGGCGCTTTTCAGATAATCGGGGGAATGGGGGCGGTCTAAAAATTGTAGCAGTGCCAAAATTTCACCAGGAACATGGGAATGGCGATCGCTACCCCCCACATCATAAACCTCAATTCCATGCTGACGCTTGAGATAGTCCAGCTTCTGGGCAACAAACGTCCCTTGCCGATTTTCCCGCACTAATACCGCAGCACTATGGTGAGGATTTTGCTGAAATAATTCGATGACCCGTTCTCCCAGGAGTTCAACGGTATGATAAATGTCACGGGGTGTATAAATTTCTAACCCTCGTCCGATTGGGTTAGGATTAGCATCCGTTTGGGGGTCATTTGCATCAACAGGACGAATCATTTGAGGACGAAAGGCTTGCTCTGTACCTGTTAGTTGGGAGCGATTGACCCAGTTTAAAACAAAGTTAGCGGCGTCGATAATAATTGGGGTACTGCGTCCAGCTTGGTCTATTGTTGCTAAACGCCCAATGGCTTGACACTGTTCACAAAATTGATTGAAATAAACAGGGTCAGCAGGAGTAAAGGTGGAATTAATGGCTTGGTTGGGGTCGCCTACCCGGATTAAATTTAGGGGTATATCGGGGTTATCGGGGTCGGCCGCTAGGGTTTCTAAGAGTTGAAACTGCAAGGGTGTGGAATCTTGCGCTTCGTCTTCAAACACAGCGAAGAATTGCTTTTGCCACATCTGACGCACGGCGTTATCTTCTAATACTCTTAAGGCGGCAAGAATCATGTCATCGTAATCGATGAAGTTACGCGATCGCACGACGTTTTGATACTGTTCGTATAATCCGGCTGCGATCGCTAAAATGTCATAAGCATCGATCGTTTGTTCCGATAACCGCCACAAATCTTCCGGCATTAATCCCGAACTTTTCGCTTCATGAATCACAATCTTGGCAATTTCTGGAAGTACCTCGGTTCGCAATACCGATTGTCTGCGTAATCGCTCAGTTTCTTCCCCATCAAATTGTCGTCCTTCTAGGAGGATAGAATAACGGCGCTGATTATTGGCGATCCACTGCTCGACACAAGCCCGAATCAAGCGATGGCTTTGGTTGGGTGTGACTAATGTGGCGCTATTGAGGTTAAGTTGTGATAAATCGGGATGACGGGTAGCAATATTCAGGGCTAAACCGTGCAAGGTATAGACAACGAAGCTATTTTGTGGTAGGTGTAACTCCTTGAGCTTATCGCGAATTTTACCTTTGATACTGGCTGCGGCGGAGCGAGTGAAGGTGACGACGACGAGTTGACGTTTGCCGTGAAGTTGATGACGGGCGATCGCAAATGCAGCAGCGACAGCCATACCAGTAGACTTCCCGGCACCCGGCACGGCGGAAACGGCCAGTTGTCCCCCCTGCCAGTCTGCCATGCTTTGCTGTCCTCGACGCAAGCCGTTGCGGAATTTTTGCAAGGTTTGTTCTCGCAGCAGTGTCAAGGATGTTTGCAAAGCGTCTGACTCCATCCGTACTGTTGTGGCCGGATGAGTAGTGGGGGAGTGAGTCAGAGGGGTGTCTTGTTCGTCTGGCATTTTTTCTGTGCAGAAGCCATAATTGTATGATGTCAATTCCCAATTTGTGCAAGCTCAAGGCGTTTTGGGTAGGATTCTTGGCACAAGTGCAGCGAGGGCATGGGAGTACATACAAACTAGGTTACAACTTTACATGGGGGAAGCTCATGGGAGGGCTATCTATTTTAGCGATCGCATCCTCAAGGATAACTAGCACAGCATTGTCTGACTACACAACCCGAACCGCTATAATGCAATCACTTTAGAAACAGAAGTACTATTCGCCACAGGGCTAACCTATGACCGTTGCGATCGTCACACCCATCAATCAAATTAAGTTAGCTCCTGGTAGTGCCATGATCATTTCAGGATTAACCTGGAAAACCTATGAAGCATTGCTGCAAGACTTGGGAGATAATCGGCCAACTCGCATTGCTTATGATCAGGGAGTATTAGAAATCAGGATGCCAGGAGAACCGCACGAAATCGTCAATCGGCTGCTGGCAAAAATCATTACGATGGTGGCAATGGAGTTGGGGATGGAGGCGAATGATTTTGGTTCAACCACCCTCAATCGTGAGAGTCTCAATCGCGGGATTGAGCCAGATACTTGTTTCTACATCCAAAATGCCGAACGAGGGCAAGGGATGGAAACGAAAGCGTCTGAAAGTCTTCCCTCTGATTTAGTGTTGGAGGTAGATATTGCCAGTTCTTCAGCCAGCAAAATATCAATCTATCGGGCAATGGAAGTTCCAGAAATCTGGTTGTATCGACGGCAGGTATTAAGCATTCAATGGTTTGAGGATGGGCAGTACACAGATGCAGTATCGAGCCGCGCTTTTCCTATGGTCAGCGTTGACCAATTAAATCAATGGATTGAACTGCGAAAAACAGAAACTGATCTGACTGTGTTGCGAGAAGTGCAACGGTTTTGTCGGGAATATGTTCGATAGAATGGTGGCGATCTCCCCAAAACTACGCAGCAATCAATCGCCTTAGCTACATAAATAAGAGTTATGTGTCTTTGCCTATCGGTGATCACAGTAGTTTTCAAACTATCTTTTTGATACAAAGGCTATGAACCCGTTTGTAAATCTCTAGTGATCTAGGAGGTATTACAAAGGCTGGTGAGAAAGGTGTGGTCAATCTTATGAAAATGGTGCCTTTAGTGGGAGGTGTTGTTGGAGGTACTTTTGATGGCTTATTTGTGAATGGTTGCGGAAAAACAGCGAAAAAAGTGTTTGTTTAAGTACCAAATACATAACACGTCACGGCAAGGGTTTGAAGTGCGATCGCTGATCTTGTAGGTTGGGTTGACTTCATGAAACCCAGCAACTTTTTACCTGATCGCTTCCGCTGATGGGAGCGATCGCAGCCCTCAAAAATCGTTTACAACGCCCAGATTCCGACTCAACGGTGAAGCTATGCAAGCCAAACTTCAAAAGCAACTTTCCCCCGCTGATGCCGAAGTCATATTAGAACGCTTGCCTGAGCGAATTCGAGCGGCTCTTATGGCTCGTGCGACTGAAATTGAATATCCAATCGAAGCAGTCATTGAGATGGCAATTGCCAGTTTCCTCGATTCAGAAGCGTTGGGTTTTGCAGATTGTAAGCCAGGTCGCGGACAATAAGCCTATCAGTATTGGTCAGTTCGAGCAGGCTTGGACTACCGCGCTTTGGGTGTGCAAGTAGAAAACAGTATTTCCTTGTTTTGGATTGGAACCCATGCAAAATATGACAATAAGAGTGATCGCCACACCCATCAATCAAATTTAAGTTAGCTCCTGGTAGCGCCACAATCCTTCACGTATTCGATTTAGTAAACTGAAGGCATTGATTGGGCTAAGTTGACCTATGAGCCTTGCGATTAACCAACCAATACAACAGAAACTACTCAGCTTTGACGAGTTTCTCACCCATTATGGTAGCGATAATCGCTATGAACTGATTGATGGAGAGGTGTTCGATTTGGAACCAACAGGTCTGCATGAAGAGGTTGCAGCCTTCATTACCGCAAAGATCTGTGTCCAGATCGATGGAACAGGCTTACCTTGGTTTGTCCTTCAACGGGGATTACTGCGCCCTTCTAACATTGGTATGACAGCATTTCGACCTGATGTTGCAGTTGTTGACCGAGATGAACTGACCAAAGAACCGCTTTGGTCTGACCAGTCAATCCTGACGCTGGGCAGTTCGATTAAATTTGTGGCGGAAGTTGTGAGTAGCAACTGGCAAAATGATTATGCCCGTAAGGTCGAAGACTACGCAGTTTTAGGCATTCCTGAATATTGGATTGTAGACTACGCAGGTAGTGGTGGTACTCGACACATTGGAAAACCCAAACAACCTACCCTCTCTATCTGTACGCTAGTGAATGAGGAGTATGAAATTCAGCAGTTTCGAGGTAATCAGACCATCGTTTCTCTAACCTTCCCAGATTTAAAGCTGACGGCTGAACAGGTGTTGAAGGCTGGTCGGTAAAATCACAGGGCGCACTGGTGTGCGCCCTTAGTTATGTTGCGTAAGCGCTATTAATGATGAATTTCTAAATTCAAAACATAGCGCCCCAACTGCACATTTTCCGACCACAGCTCATACTCTAGTTGCAAATGTTGGGGTAAGGGATGACCGTCTAATTTCAAACTTCGAGTATAATTTCGCAAGCGAAAGGCATCATGACCTTTAATGGGTTCGGAGTGTAGCCAGTAGCGATTGATACCGTAAACGCCTTGCTCCCAAAAATGGCGGTAACTAAACGTCCCATTTCCCTGCATGGTCATAATCACCCGGTAGGGTGAAATTTCCATCCACAACAGTCTATGGTTCTTGTTCTTCGTTCCAGGGGTATCGGTTGTGGTATCCAGGTTAGGTTTCCATTCCGGAGGGATAGGTTCGCTTAAGAGTAAGTGAAACCGATTACAGTCTTTCTGGTAAAGAGTCGCTGAAGTTTCAACCGTAGACCAAATCGGCAGGTCAGTAGATACAAGCGAGAGACAAACAGGTTTACGATGATAAGTGAGCATGAGCTGTGAGGTAAAGAGACACAAAGAGCACAAAAGTACCGCATCTACCTTTTGATACCAAGATTGACTCCCACCTGCCAACCGTATTTTCACTAGAATTTATAAAAGGGGTTGCCAAAATCTATCTCTTGTCGCTATGATTGATAATCGTGACAAACGTTGAGTACACAATCCTCAGTAGCTCAGTGGTAGAGCGGTCGGCTGTTAACCGATTGGTCGCTGGTTCGAATCCGGCCTGGGGAGTTTAAAAAAGAGTGAAGGGTAAAGGGTGAAACCAGAACGTTCTGACTTCAGGCTTGATGCTTCACACCTGCAAAAATTATGGTCACTTGACCCGACTGTAACTTTTCTCAATCATGGTTCGTATGGTGCCTGTCCAGTAGCAGTACTACAGGCACAGCAACAACTGCGGAACCAGCTAGAGCGGCAACCCCTGCGCTTTTTTATGCGGGAATTTGAAGCTTTGCTAGACGCAGCACGCAGTCAACTCGCAGCGTTTGTGGGTACACAGGCAGAGGATTTGGTGTTTGTACCCAATGCGACTACTGGGGTAAATACCGTTTTGCGATCGCTTTCTTTCACGCCAGATGATGAATTATTGACTACTAACCACGAATACAACGCTTGCCGCAATGCCTTAGATTTTGTTGCTCATCGCACAGGAGCCAAGGTAGTTGTGGCAACAGTACCCTTTCCTCTGGATTCGCCTCTTCAAGTGATTGAGGCCGTGATGGAGCAAGTATCCTCAAAAACACAACTAGCGCTATTAGACCACGTAACCAGTAAGACAGGATTAACCTTGCGAGTGGGAAATCCCCCTGAGCCGCTAGGCACTGGGGGATGAAAACGAGTCAGCGTGTTGCTTTACCTATCTTATTTAGTAAAAATAACATATAATACTAAGAGGAGGGAATTCGATGCGACACCAAGCCGTCAAAGTTAGACTTTATCCGACAACTGAACAGCAAGAGATACTGTCTCAACACTTTGGCTGTGCAAGGTGGTGGTGGAATTATGCACTCAACTTGTGCATTGAAACCTATAAGGCGACAGGGAAAAGCTTGGGTCAACCTGCGTTGAACAAGCTTCTACCCAAACTCAAAAAACAAGAAGAAACTGAATGGTTGTCTGAATGTTATTCTCAGGTTTTGCAAGCTACTACACTCAACCTGACAACTGCTTACAAAAACTTCTTTGAAGGTAGGGCTAGATATCCTCGATTCAAGGCAAAGAAAAATAAGCAGTCTATCCAGTATCCGCAGTCAGTCAAAGTAGTCAATGGTTCTCTCAAGTTTCCAGGACGTGTAGGTTTGATTAAAGCCAAAATACACAGGGATATTGAAGGAACCCTTAAGACAGTAACAGTTAGTATGACTCCATCAGGGAAATACTATGCTGCTATTTTGACGCTCACAGAAGGTGATTATCCAAGTCCTCATACTGACGGAAAAGTTGCAGGTGTAGACCTTGGGATAAAAGACTTTGCCATTGTTCATGATGGCATCAAAACTTCTAAGTTTGCTAATCCTAGACATTTATCCAAACATGAACGCAACTTAAATCGTAAACAGCAAAAATTAGCCAGGAAGGTATTGGGGTCAAATTCTAGAAATAAAGCAAGAAAAATTGTAGCTAGGGTTCACGAACGAATTAGTAATGTCCGTCAAGACTATTTGCATAAGCTATCTAGAAAGCTTGTTGACGATAACCAAGTCATCGTAGTCGAAAGCCTAAACACTAAGGGCATGGTATGCGCTTCGCGCATGCTTCGCCAACGTAACCATAAACTAGCGAAAGCTATTTCTGATGTGGGCTGGGGAATGTTTGTCAATTTTCTACAGTACAAACTAGAGCGTGAAGGTAAAGTGCTTGTAGAAATAGACAGATGGTTTCCTAGCTCTAAACTCTGCTCAAAGTGTCACTATCAAATTGGTGAAATGCCACTAGATGTTAGGGTTTGGACTTGTAAAGCTTGTGGCACTCACCATGACAGGGACGAAAATGCTTCTCAAAATATTAGAGCAGAAGGCATCAGAATGCTATCAGTCTTAGGAACTAGGACTGCTGCCGATGGAGGGGATGTGAGTCCGAGACTTGGACGTAAATCTAAGTTGACGCAATCCCCCGTGAAGTCGGAAACTGCCTGAGCCGTAGGCACTGGCAGTAGTTCATCCATTAGTCACGGTGCCAACTCACTGCGTAAGGATAAATCACGCTTTCAACTCGAGTTTGACTGGATGGGAACAGATGATCCCACCTCCTATCTGTGTATCCCGGAAGCCATTCGATTTTTAGGCTCACTACTTCCTGGTGGATGGCTAGAATTAATGGAAAACAATCGTGCCAAAGCACTCTCGGCAAGACAATTGCTCACTAGAGCCTTAAATGTATCTCCACCTTGTCCTGATGAGATGATAGGCTCAATGGGCGTTATCCCGTTACCTGATGAGTTGTCTGTATACGAGCAAGGCAAGCCAGTACGAGAATGGCCTGTACTACAAGACATATTATTAGAACGCTTCAACATTGAAGTACCGATTATTCCTGGGAGTCCTCCAATCCAGCAATTGGTAAGGATTTCAGCACAGTTGTACAACACACCCCAGCAATATAACGATTTAGCTAACGCACTAATAACGCTACTATCAGACATACCGAGATAGTTATCGGGTGTTGAAAAGCATACAAGTGTTTGTTGGTGTTGAGATTGGCTCATGACCACATCATTACCTGCCTGCCCTTTTGTCGCAGGACCCAAGATTACTGACCCTCGATTATTTATTGGTCGAGAAGCCCAATTAAATACCATTACCTCACAGATGACAGCAGCATATCCTGTCAGTATTAACGTTGTGGGTCGCAGACGAATCGGTAAATCGTCGTTGCTGTATCATTTCTTTCAAACCTATCAACAACGGGTATCTGAACCTACGCGCTATGCAGTCATTTACTTATCGCTGCAAGATGCCCATTGCCAACGAGAAGATAGCTTTTATCAGGCCATTGCACGGCAGCTTTGGTATAACCTCACAGTACAGAAGAACCCGGCGTTGCTAGAACCGTTGCGAGTCAAACCATTTAACCGCTTGGCTTTTTGTGCGGCAATGGGACAGTATAAACGGCAAGGCATTCTGCCTGTACTTTGCTTGGATGAATTTGGCCCTCTATTTCGCCATCCTGAAGAATTTAATGATGGATTTTTTGATAACCTGCGTTCTTTGATGGAAAGTCACGTCTTGATGCTGGTAGTGGCTTCTCATCGACCTCTCAGTTTTTACCAACGTCGGCATCAACTCAAATCTGCATTCTTCAAACTTTGGCAGGTTCTGACCTTAGGTGAATTCACAGAAGTAGAAGTAAAGGCATTGGTTAGTATGCCAACGAGTACAGTACAAGGGACTAAATCGGCTTTGAGTGCCACCCAACAGCGTCTTGTGCGGCAGTGGGGTGAGTATCACCCCTATTTACTTCAGTTGGCAGCAAGCTTACTCTATGAGGCGCGTCAGTCACAACGAGAGATTACTTGGGCGAAAGCTGAGTTTGACAAAGAAGCTCGTCGTGTACCAAAGTCTATGGGGAAATGGCCTAAGCGAATCGGTTGCTTAATGATCGTTCTTGCAGGAATACTTCTACTTGCAGTAATTGCTCTGCTCGTCTTTAGCTTATTTAGTCCAACACCGTTATGGGAGTTATTGCAAAACGCATTCCAGAGATAGAGTTTCCTTCTTGAAGCGCAGGTTCGCGATTACACAAGATTCAGGATATAAAAAAGCCCTCTTGAGGCAGTGAAGAGGGCCTACTTCTACACTCATCTATTAGCTTAGTGAGTCAATGTGAATAATTTGTGAATAGCGGGATTTCAGTTAACTCTTATAAAAAATGCCCCCCCTTTGGCAAGGGAGAGCTTTGGATAGGTGATTACCGAAACTATTCCAGGCTATCGATTAACTGTGAAGAATTTGTGAATGCTCTAGAGAGTAACGCTTGTAAGCACAACTCTTGGAAAAATGGAATTGTACAAATCAAGTAAATTTGAGCTATTCAAGCTAACAACTAATATTCTCAAATCCAGCTCATAATTGTTAAATTTTTTAATGTAAATTTGAATATAAAACTAATTTCGTGGTATTGAGACACTTGATAAAAGAAGTCTTTCTGAGTATTAATATGCTCAAAGTAAATGCTATAATTGGCAATGTTATTGCCTTAAATTAGCTAAAATATAGAAATCAAAAAGGCTTAATTGGCTAGCGTAATACATCAATCAACCAGTTAAATGAAATGGATTTCAAATGTCTTATACCAGTGTCATTGAATGACGCTACAGATCAAATCTCCCCTAGCCTCCGATAACCAAAAGCGTAAGCAACATCTGACTTCCCCTTGTTAAGGGGGGTGAGGGGGGGATCTAAAAGGGGGACGGGAGGGGATCGTCTAAGTGTTGCACTATTTTATGAAATTGGTATTACACGTTCGCAGCAAAAAGCCCAGTAGCAATAACTGGGCTTAAGAGTATGCTTTTGACTGATAATTGAGTACGCTCTTCACACTTCCAGCATTACCCAGGTCTCAATATTTTCCTCCACTGATGGGACAATCTTTTTTCTGGCTCATGACTAGATCATTATCGGGCTATTCAGGGTATTCTATATATTCTCTACTCATTTATTACTCAGCGATAGCAGCATGGGCTGATTGGAGTAAATATGCTCTTTAGACCAATGTGGTTACTATTGAGAGCTGTCTGAGTTTTGGACAAAATCATTGAGAATGGCTCTCGCTTGATCAGGAATTTCTGTAACCAGGCGAATGGGAAAGCGCTCTGTAGAGGCGTATTGAGCATACTCAGGTGTAAGAAAAATGGCGTACTCAGTGGCCTGATCAGTGAGTTGTGCCGCCATCGCTAACGCGATCGCCTTAATATAGTTGCGGACATCCACCGCTTGTTCACCTACAATTTCCCCCCCACTATAAAGAGTGTCCGGTTGTCCGGCCTGATCCATTGTGGTGCTGGGGTCTTTCACACTCAGATGTGTTCCTCCAATCAAACCCACTAGCCATTTTGGAGGGGGAATTTTCTCAAAGGCAACCACTTGTTCAGTTAAAACCGGGGTGGTTTTATCGGCAGAAGCAGCCGTAATTAAGGTGGGAACAGCGATTTGAGTTAATCCCGTTTCACCAAACAAAAGAGAAGTGGTAGGAGAAAGAGCGATCGCGGCCTTGATTCTGGGGTCACGCAGTTGGTAACGTTCTTCCGGAAGACTTTTAGCAAAACATTGAGCATTTTCCCCCAAGCTAAACGCGAGTACGTTTCCAGGACAGCGCTGTTTTAATTGAGTTAGCTGCATTTCGGCACCAGCTAAGGAGAGTGCAGTCGAACCTCCTAAAGAGTATCCAATCACGAGGGCGCGATCGGGTGCAAGTTTTCCTTGAAACGGCCCTGGTTTTTGATTCAAAACTTGGAGTTCATCGAGAACAAAACTAATATCTTTAGGACGGTTTAAAAATTCTTCAGCTTCTAACAGTGGTGCTTTGAGTGCGAGGGCTTGTCTAATATGAGTTTCATTGCTACCCGGATGTTCTAAAGCGGCAACAATATAACCGTGAGAGGCTAAATGCTCGGCTAGATAGCGCATATCGGTGCGAACTGAACCTAACCCGTGGGAAAGGACAATAATCGGTTTATTGGGAGAGGCTGCGCTTGACCCATATAAATCTACCGGGATTTCGCGGTCTCGTTCTTGATCATTGAGTTTTAAAGTGAGGACTTCTACCTCAGCGTTTCCGGGTTGGGTGGGGTTTAAGGGGAGATTGAGTTGAGGATACTTGGGGGCAAGTTGGGGAGAAATGGCCGCCATAAATGCCTGAGATTGCCAGAAAGCTCGATTAAAATTTTGAGTAACTTCTAGGGCGCGATCTAGATTAATTTCCAGGCGAGAGTTAGGGTAAGCTTCAATAAAGCTAATCAGAGACAATCCTTGTGATGTTTTGGCACCAAGCACTAGTGCACTTTTGACTAATAGTTCACCGACTTGATCAGAGCGAGAGGTGCTTTTGGCGATCGCAGAAATCATTCCCTCGCCTGTAGGCGTTTCCAGTAAGTTCCGAACTGCAACTGGGTTCAGATTGAAATTTGCTTGAAGTGCCGATAGCAGAATTTCTCGTTGCTCTGGAGTGAACTTGCGAGCATAAGATTGGAGGCTAGGTGATGCTTTTCCCGTTTCTTTTAGGGTTTTCAGGTCATCCAAGCTAATGCTTTGCGTGGAGGAACCGCGACGAATGACAACGGTTTGAGCGGCTTGAACCTTGGTAGCTATTGGGTTGAGAATCGTTAGGCTCATCGCACCTATTAGAGCAATTAGGGATGGCGGCCAACGAAACACAGGTTGCATGCACCTATCTCTTAGTTTGAAAGAAAAGAATAGCAACGGAAAATTTTTGGTTTTTAAAGCTAAATTGTCATGTTGCTCAATGTACCATTCGTCTTTCTGAAAAAAGTCAGTTATAGCTTCAAAAATCTGTCCCATTTATTTTTATTTTTCGTCTGTGTGGAGGTTGTAGTTTTATGATTACCGATAACAGTACCTTGGAGCATAATTTGGCTACTAATCTCAAAGGTTCCCTCGATTGAGGTAAATTTAGGTTTATGAGCAGCATAAAGTATCCTCAAATCCATAAAGCTAGAGCGATTGATGATACAACTCTAGTCATTGAATTTACCAATGGAGAGGTGAAAAAATATGATATTCGTCATCTTTTAGAGACTCCAATGTTTTCTCCACTTGGACAACCTGCTTTTTTCAGGAACTTTCAAGTCGAGCCAGGTGGTTATGCAATCGTGTGGAACGAAGAGATTGATATGAGCGAGTATGAGCTTTGGAAAAATAGTGTGATATTGGAGAGCGGAGATTTAGCTGGTGAGCAGCTCTTCGGGCATACGCTACGCGAGCGCACTGGTGATTCCTAAACGCTGTCAACGCGATCGTCCTAGGCAATCCCCACTCTACCCTGCAAGTGGGAACCGCTCAAGCTATTACCCTGTGTCCGTTACAAATTGACGAGAGTGTACTGCATTATCTCTTAGGTGAGCCTTATCAAGACCAATGTTTATCAAACGCGATTGCACCGATGCGAGTAGAAGCTGGAGGTGCAATTTTACTCTTCAGAGTCTTCTGCCCTTTGTCTTTTGCTATATGTTTCAGGGAAACTGAGTTCACTTTTCACCGGTTACACCCTGGCCACAATTCCCTCTATGACCAAGCATATAGGCTATGTTTACAGTCCTCTTATGGAGGTCTAGATGCTTTAACTGGGGTGCTAGGATTCG
>CAZPRJ010000082.1:0-35143 GCA_964588805.1 uncultured Microcoleus sp.
CCCCCGCACCTCCGCACCTCCGCACCCCCGCACTCTTTTATTTACGAGTTGCTTGAGCGAGTAATTTAACCAGTTGCACCAGTTGGGGTTTATCAAAGGCTTGGACAATGGCCTTTGCCGCCGCTTTGGGTTCTAGCGGTAAGGTAATCTGTTTAGGAGTATCGGTGCCTGCTTTGGCCGTGGGAGGTTTGGCTTTAGCGGCTGTTGCAGCAAGTTGTTGCAACTCTGAACTCGGCTTTACCTCGCTACTTTTTCCCTGTTGCAGGCGATCGCTGGCTAGCTTGAGTTCCTTAATTACAATAGGGGCAAGCTGTGAATAGGAATTAGCCGGATTGGCGATCGCTTTATAAGTGAGTTGGATTAACCCTTGCCAAGGCTTAATTCCTTTCCCAATCTGGACTAAACGCTTGCAGAGCACCTGAAGTTTTTGGCGACTTGCGGGGGTATCCTGCTGTTTAAAGAGCTGCAACATCTGTCTGAGACTGTCCGTCACCTGCGGCGCAAAATTAGAGGGAAGCGTCTCTTGCGTCTTTTTAGGTGGGGAGGTGGGTACAGCCTCGGGATTAACTAAGTGGTTGAGGTACTTCTGTAATTGAACAAACTCAGGTTCGGCCGCCTCCAATTTTTTCTGTGCATCCTCCTCCCGCAAACCAAACGGCCCTTGGAGCTGTTCAATTAAGTCTCGGAGGGTATCATATCCTTGGAGAAATAACGTTTCCAGCTTTTGGTCAACTGGGATCGAATGTTCTTTGAGAATTTTGAACGCATCCTCTAAGCGATGGGCTGTTTTTTGAATACTGGCAAAACCCAGCATGGCTGCACCTCCCTTAACGGAGTGTGCGGCGCGAAACATTTCATTCACCCTATCGGGTTCTTTCACCACCGTTCGCAGATCTAATAGCCCTTTTTCTAGGGTATCGAGATGTTCCTTAGCTTCCTCGATGAAATAGCCTAAGATTCTTTGCTGATTGCCCGCATCCACAGCAGTTTTTCCTAATTTAGAACGGTTTTGTGTACTCAGGTCTGCCCGTGACGAACCCGGTAATATTGGCACTAGGTAGTCTCAACGCGTACGTGCTGCCAAGTTTACCAGCCAAACTCTTTTTTTAGAGTACCGGAAATCGGCTGAGGATTGTTGTTAGTGATGACAGTTTTGCTTTGGTGAGAGTGGATGGCTAGGTATGAGGAGCTGTAGGGATGGGTTTAGAGAATCAATTAGCCTGCAATCAATAACCTTTCAACAAAACCCGGCCTTTCCGAGGTTTCTTAAACAATAAAAAAGCCCCCAGTAGCAAACTGAGGGAGACTTGAAGGAGCTTTTGCTTCTTTCTTATTCGGTAATATTTCCGCTACATCCGCAAAATTGCTCAAAATTAACTATAGAATTAGCGAATACCTGCTGGGAATTTAGAATTTAGATATTAGCACTGGAACTCGTTGAATAATTATAAGGCCAGGTTTCATCCTTGCCAGTTCTCAACCAAAGCCTTCACCTGTGCTAATTGATTTTCTAGAGCTTCCAGTATTTCTAGCGCTCCTTCCAAGTTTTTTGTTCGTGCCTGTTGTTCGAGTTGAGCCGCCCATTCTGGAATCAATCGCACCCCAACATTAGCACTGGCTCCCTTAATCCGATGAGCTTGCTGTTCAATCATTTGAAAATCCTGAGTCTCAAGAGCAAGGCGGATTTGATCTAATCCCGGTTGAGCATTTTCAACAAACACTTGCACCAAGCGCTGCTGAATGGCTATCTTGCCGCGAGAAACAGCGTTCAGGCGTTTCCAGTCTAATGGTGTATCGTCGGAGTTGGGGACTGAAGGAGGTTGAGTATTCACTGGGGTTTCAGGACGGTTAGGTATCACAACAGGCTTTCCGGTATGTTTTGCCCAACGCTCAATCATTACTCCTAGAGCATCTTGATCAATCGGTTTACTCAGATAATCATCCATTCCTGCCTCTAAACATTTTTCACGGTCATTGGGCAGAGCATAGGCAGTCAGAGCAATAATAATAGTATGGCGTTCTTCCCCTTCACGGTGGCGGATTTCTTGGGTAGTTTGGTAGCCATCCAGGACTGGCATTTGGCAATCCATCAAGACCAAATCATAGTCCTGCTGTTCTAATTTTGCGATCGCCTCCGAACCATTTTCCACACAATCGGCTTGATAGCCCAGCATCGCAAGCTGGTTGAGAATCACCATTTGGTTCACCTCATGGTCTTCCACCAAAAGAATTTTGAGTGCAGACGGTTGAGGCGGTAAAGAAGTAGAATTTAGGGTATCACTGCTGTTGATCACCCCAGTTTTGGGATTTTCCTGGGGTACAAAGACATCCATCAAACAATCAAACAGGCGTGAGGCTCGAATGGGTTCAATCAAATAGCCTGCAATATCCATCATCTGCAACTCTTGCACAGAATCTAGATGCTCACCTGTAGTCATGACAATTAATTGCGTATCGGCCAACATGGGGTCACAGCGAATCATCGGAACCAGCATCGCTCCTTGAGGTGCCGGTAGCTGCAAGTCCACAATGGCAACATCATAGGGATGACCTTGAGCAGCACTCGAGTGTAAGGCTTTGAGGGTAGCTGTGCTATCTTCTGCCTCATCCGCTTGTATCTGCCAACCTTCTGCCAGTAAACGGATGGATTGGCGGGTTGTGGCTTTATCCGAAACTACTAATAATTTAAGCTCACGAAAAACTGAGGGAATAGTTCGTTCTCCTCCCGCATCCGACAAGCCAAACGCAGCCGTAAACCAGAACGTAGACCCCTGGCCTAACACACTCTCAACGCCAATTTCTCCCCCCATTAATTGCACAAGCTGCTTACAAATCACCAGTCCCAAACCCGTACCACCATATTGCCGTGTGGTTGAAGCATCGACTTGGGAAAAGGATTGGAATAATTTTGCTTGGTCGGCTTCACTGATACCAATACCCGTGTCTGTAATTTCAAAGCGAATCAGGATCGGCGGTTGGGGAGAGACAGAGGTTAATGCTAGATTTTGTCCTGGGTACTCCGAAATCGGCGGCTCAAGCATAGACGCTTTCACAACCACTTCACCCACATCGGTAAACTTAACCGCATTCCCCACCAAATTCAGGAGAATCTGACGTAAACGACCTGGGTCGCCTCGTAACTGACGGGGAACATTACTCTCGGCGAGAATCGCTAACTTGAGTCCCTTGTCCTGTGCCTGTGAGGCGAAGATATCAACCACCGAATCCATGCAACTATCTAAATCGAAATCGATTTGTTCTAGTTGCATTTCACCGGCTTCTAGTTTAGAGAAGTCGAGAATATCATTAATCACCATCAGCAGGTGTTCTGCGCTGCCGCGAATCGTGCGAGCATATTCCAACTGTTGAGGCGATAGAGATGTTTGCAATAATAACCCGGCCATCCCCAATACTCCATTCATAGGAGTGCGGATTTCATGACTCATATTGGCGAGAAATTGCGACTTAATCCGTGCTGCTTGTAATGCAGCTTCTCGCGCTTCTACCAACTCATTAATCCGGTCAGTACCGATGACAATGCCACCCACCTCACCATCAGGAGTGTACCAAGGATGAATCGCCCAACGTAGGTAGACTTTAGAGCCATCTGCACGTTCCCAGACATCTTCGCTAATGGAGACAACTTCTCCTTCGAGTGCCTGCTGGTGGTCAGTTTTCCAACGTGCGGGTAAGTCTAGCAAGAGTTCGTAGTGGTTGCGACCAATCAGGGATTGTTCCTCATCCAAGCCGAGAATTTTCACCCATTTTTGGGAGTAGGCCAAATAGCCCATTTGGGTATCAAACATAGCCATGGCCACTGGCGCTGTGGAAATGATTTGCCGCAGTTGCAGGCGTTCTCGCTCTAGGGCTAACTCTACCCGTTTACGCTTGGTGATATCCATCACGGTGCCGGTCATCCGTACCCCTGAGCCACTCGGGTTGCAGATGAGTGCACCTTTACCGGCTACCCAACGGGTTTCTCCCGTAGAGCAGACAATTCGAGTTTCTACGTCATACTCTGTACCTGTGTTGACTGTACGTTTGAGGGCTCGCAGCACAACAGTTCGATCTTCGGGGTGGAGATAGTCTAACCAAGAATCGTAGTTTTTGGATAAAGCTCCAGAGGCTAGACCGAAGAGTCCTTCTGCACCTTCAGACCAGATAATGCGATCGCCCATCATATCCCAATCCCAAGCTGCCATCTGAGCCGCATAAAGTGCTTGGTTGAGTCTGGCCTCACTTTTGCGTAGTGCTTCCTCCACTAAAGCACGCTCTTGAATTTCGACCAACAGATGCTCATTAAGTTGCTTGAGTTGTGCAGTTCTCTCTTCCACTTGCAAAGACAAATCTTCTTTGGCTCGTTTGAGTCCGTCCTCTGCTAATTTACGCCCGGTAATATCTCGCACTAAGCCAATAATGGCTTGAGGCTGGCCTTGGGTATCTTGAATCAGAGACGCGCTCACTTCTGCCGGAAATCGGCTACCATCTTGTTTGAGCATGGTATACTCAACATCTCGAATCGTCCCTTGAAGCAAAATACTTTCAAGACTCGTGGCGGCACGGCTATGGTCTTCGGGTGCAATCAATTCACAAGCCTGTTCTCCGAGAATGTCTTGATCGGTTTCATACCCATACAAAGAAGTCGCTTGACGATTACAAAATACAATCTCACCCTCTAAATTACTGATGGCGATCGCATCCGGTGACGTTTCCACTAAGGTACGATAGCGAGCTTCACTGTCTTTTAGAGCTTGTTCGGCCAGAGTCCGTTCGGTAACATCTAATGCCAGTGACAAAATCGATACCAGTTCACCCGCTTCGTTCCATAGGGCAGAGTTGTACCACTCACAATAGATAATCGAGCCATCTTTGGTATAGTTACGATTTCGACCCACGATATAGGGTTTGCGGCCTTGCAGGAGACGGGCCATGTCTTGTTGAACCTCTGGCAAGTCATCAAGAAAGACAAATCGCCCTTCCTCCAGAGGATGGTTGAGGACTTCCTCCGCCTCCCAGCCAAATAGTTTTTCCGCTTGTTTTGACCAGCGCTGGACTCGAAAATCGTGGCTTAACTCAATCACCGCTAAAGGCGTATTTTCTACATGGAATGTTAATTCCTGAAGGGCGCGTTGCAATTTAGTTTCCGTGGCAACACGTTCTTGAATTTCCCGCGCTAAGTGTTCATTGGCAGCTTCCAACTGAGCTGGACTCGGCAATGCCAAGGCTTTGGGAATCAAGGGAACCAGCAGCATCGCCGTACTCAGAGAAACGACGGCGGTAATCGCTTTGACAAATCCACTTAACCAATAATGGGGATACCATAATGTCCACACACTCAAAAGGTGAGTGGTGCCACAGGCGACAATAAATGCGCCAAATAATAGAAAAATCCAGTCAAATGGAAGGTCGCGCCGCTTGCGAACAAAATAGAGAAGCGTCAGGGGAATGGAATAGTAAGAGAAAGCAATGACTGCATCTGACACAAGATGCAGTCCTATTAACTCTGGCTTCCAAAGATAGCAACTTCCATGAGGAATAAACGGTTCTAACAGCCAGTCCAACTGCGCCAACATCATATAAACAACTCTCTTCCAGCGTTGCCAGATGCCTAGGAAGCCACTCACTGTATGTTCATGGCCTGATTCCTAAACCCTAAAATAAGGGATTTTAACCACTAGCCTAGCAAGGCATTGAAGTTAATTAGAATGCGGTTTCCCGGTCAATGCGTTCCACCTCAGTCACGGATAATGTCACCGCAAGAGCTTTAACCGAATCTTCGATACTTGAGATTTTGCTTGCTCCGGGAATGGGTACGATACAGGGAGACTTAGCCCGCAACCAGGCCAGCACAATTTGATAAACCGAAGCTCCTTTTTCCATTGCCAGTTGTGCAATGACCGGAATTTCTTCTAATTTAGTCACTCGACGCTTTCCCCCCAGAGGACTCCAAGGGAAAAAAGTCAATCCCTCCGTTTGGCAATAGTCCAAAACACCATCCGTTTCCGGTTGTCGATGCCAGGGGTTGTACTGGTTCTGTACAGACACCACATTCACGAGATTACGAGCTCGCTCGATTTGCTCCACAGAGCAGTTAGACACACCCACAAATCGAATTAAACCCTCCTCAACGGCTTCCTTCGCAGGTTGCAGCGCTTCCTCTATGGTGTAATCAGGGTCGGGGGCGTGATACTGCCAGACATCGATGGGTTTTGTCCCACCCAAGGCTTCAAAGCTAGTGCGAATGGTTTCCCGCAGATGATTGGGGTTGCCGTTGCGCGTCCAATTTCCATTCGGTCGCATCAAGCCCCCTTTAGTAGCCACTATAACCTGGTTAGTATCTCCGTTGTAGCTTTGTAGCGCTTTGTGAATCAATCGCTCATTATGGTGCTTGTCCGACTCATCTTGACAATAAGAGTCGGCTGTGTCTATGAGGGTAATACCCAAATCCAGTGTCCGATGAATCACCTTAATGGCTTCTGACTCTGGGGGTCTACCCGTGAGTGACAGTGGCATACCGCCTAGGCCAATAGCACTTACTGTAACATCTGTATTACCGAGCTGTTTAGTTTCCATGAGTGAAGAAGTACAATTTAACAGTTTCCTTATAAAATTAATGCAATACAGCTTTTGAGGCACTTTTCGTGACTGCCTTATTTTCTAGATAGGCATCATGAGCAAAAGCTCACCACGTACTCCCTTCGGGAGAAGCAAGCTACGCATATCGTTGCCGCAGGCTAGGAATGAAAATCAACCTTCCCTGACTCCTGATTCCTGACTCCTGATTCCTGACTCCTGATTCCTGACTCCTGATTCCTGACTCCTGACTCCTGACTCCTGATTCCCTATTCTCTAGATAGAAGAAAAGCCGCTGCTTTAACTAGAAGCACTCGTATAAAAACGCAGGGCAAACCGCCAAAAAATCCTAGAGGCCAATAGTAATCCTACAGCTAAAGCCCCAGCACCCACGACCCAAACCGCCTCACTTCGGCCTAACATTGCCTCGGCCGGTACAGTCGTGAGGAAAGCCACCGGCACGATAAAGGTAAAGAAAAACCGATACGCCGTAGGATAGGCAACCATGGGGAAACGTCCAGCTTCCATTAAACCTCGGAGTACTTCTGTAACGTTATAGATTTTGACAAACCAAATACTAGTTGCTCCGAGCATAAACCAGAGACTATAAAGGCTGGTGATGCCAAAGATAAGGGGAGCAACACTCAATAAATAGTTATCGATGCCTAAATTCAAACGTTCACCGGCATAGGCAATTAATAGGCCGCCAAAAATCACATCCGGCATCCCCCAGGGTGAAACAGTACGGAAGGAAAGCCAAAATTGGCTGCTAATCGGCTTGAGTAACACAAAGTCTAGGGTTCCTTGCTGAACTTGATCAACAATACGGTTGAGGTTAGGGACGAGAAAGGTAGCCGAAAATCCCTGGAGTAAGGTAAAAATTCCTAAAATAATCAACGCTTGGTTCCAACTCCAGCCCTCAAAGGTATAGCCCGTGCCGTAAAACAAGTAAAGTCCGAACAAACTACCGGTGAGATTGCCTAAACTACTTAAGGTGGCAATGACGAAATTCAGTCGATATTCCAGTTCTGCGGCAATGGCCGTACTCCAAAACAGTCTCAAAACTAGTAAGTATCGTTTCATTAGTAAAGGCGATAAGCTCCAATAAAAGTTACCAATGGTTAATAATCTGAACCAACGCTATGGTGAGGAATGTAGTGTACAATCTACCTGCCAGGTGGTAAAACGTTCTTCCAAGTGAGTTGTGTCCACAAGCTTGAGATAAAGGTGTCCTCCCTAGGAACACGCTACAAGTTGATAACTGCTAAGGGGTTTTGACCCGACTTCCTCTAAGTAGGAGTCAGCCTGTATGCTTAAAATTTGTATCTGTCGTACTTGTATGGCTGCACGGTTCAAGCTATACACATTATTCTCTATGATTGAGTGTTTATGATCACGCCATGAGGTGTTCTTAATTCCTGCCGTAAGCTGGCTCAAGCGATATTTTTTTCTTAAAAATAGCAATTTTCTGAGAAATTAGATTTATTTCTCTAATGAGAAAATTAATAGAATTTTACTTCCTCTAGTGTGGTCAGAGCGAAACCGATGACAAAAAAAATTTTAGTGATTGAGGACGAAGTATTTATCCGGGAAAATTTAATCGAACTGCTGGAGATTGAAGGGTTTGATGCAGTTGGGGCTGAAAATGGCTTTGTTGGAGTACGGTTAGCCAAAGACTATCAACCTGACTTAATTCTGTGCGATGTGATGATGCCTGAACTCGATGGTTATGGTGTTTTGGAAGCACTCCGGGAAGATTCTGAAACTGCCATGATTCCTTTTATGTTTCTCACGGCTAGTGCCGATCGCAACAATCTCCAGAGAATTCGAGATATGGGGATGAATGATTATATCCTCAAACCGTTTAATGTGGATAAGTTTTTGTCGGCAATCTCCAATCGACTGGAAAAATGAAGAATTTTTGGCAATCAGGATTCAGACAAAGACACCTGTGCAACCTCAGCTCCCCTTTGCGGTAGATGGCGTAGTGCACTGCATTGGCTATACTCAAAAATAAAGACTAATTGACTTTTATATATTGTTTGTAAGTAGCAGTTGAGGAAATAATGAGTTCTTGGCGTGATCGCCTGGGTCGGTTGAGTGGCCAAACTCGGTTCGTGGTCTGTCGTTTATTTATCCATTTAGCGGGTGAAGAGGTTGCCCCCCTGTTGGGAGTCCTCAACCGCACGGCCAGACAAGCCGTCGAATCCGATGGAGAGTTAGAGGTTTTAGGAGAAGGGCTGGTTGAAATTTGTCAAAACCTGTTACAGTATGACCTCTATTGGCAATCAGCCGCCAACGAAGGCGATGTGTTTTGGAATGAAGGTGAAGCTGGGGATTACGTGAATGAGTTATTCACAGACTCCGCTCAACGTTACTTAAGCGAACCCGATTTTCAGCAAACATCAGGGCTAGATGAACCCTTGTCTTTACCCGTGACTCGTAACCTAGTTGTTATGATCGCAGTAGCATACACGGGTGAAGTTCCTGCCCTAGAAACCGATTTGGCTAACTTAGATGCACTGAAAAAGGCTCTAAAAGCATTGATCGATCTCCACTATCAAGACAAACTAGAAGCTATCCAAGTCCACTTTTCTCCCGCTCAATTCGGAGATGAACTGACTAACGATCAACTACTGGTCAATTTTCCTGAACTCATTCCCCTGTAAAGAAGAATGGGGCGTGGGAGAAAGTTAGTTAAACCTTTGTAGGACTTAAATCCAGACATTCTTTCTTGTTCCCACTCCCATGACGCGGAGTGAATTGTCCTGATGTTGAACCCCCAATATTGAACGGATTAGACCCTATGAGCTATTACTTTATTAAAGATTAAAGAAAAGAATAGATAAAAATCCCCCTGACTCCTGACCCCTGACCCCTGACCCCTATTTTCAGATTAATTATATGTTGCGTAAACTAACAATCCTTTTAATATCCCTGTCTTTGTGTTGGACTACATTCGCTTGTAGTTCTCCTAACTCAACAACGTCTCCTCGAAATTCAAACGGTGCGACATTACCCCCTCCTACTCAGTTGAGTCAGGGACAATATCCAGTGCAACAGGCAACCTACAACGATGCCAACGGAGAGTACACTCTCATGTTGCTCAATACCCCACCGGGTACTCCTTCGGCTTATCGGACGACGGATTTGCAGATGGCGCGTCTAACAGACGAAGAAATGGCCAGTGGTAAGACGAGTTATCTAGAAGTTCAAGGCAACCAGGCGGTGATGCACCTCGCCCAGGACTTCAAGATTGAATACATTCATAACGTTGCAGAAACCCAGACGAACCCTCAAACTGGTCAACAAGAAACCGTGATTGTACGTCGAGAATCCGGATTCTGGGCTCCGTTTGCGGGTGCCGTGGCGGGACAAGCGGTAGGTAATCTGTTGTTCGCTCCGCGTTACTATGTGCCACCTGTATATCAACCGGGAGGAACACTGAGAGGTTTTGGTGGATATGGTAGCACCTACGGGGAAGCAGTGAATCGTTATCAATCTCGCTATCAAGCCCCACCCCCAGCAGTGAGAAATCGTCAAACCTTCCGAACAACGGGACGTTTACGTTCGCCATCGACCACTCGACCGAATACAACAATTCGCCGTTCACCCAGTAATGCTAATCGCTCTACAGGGTCGGGTTATGGTTCGAGTCGGTTACGCACTTCGGGTAAATCAGCTCCTAGCCGCACGAAGAGCCGCAGTAGTTTTGGCAGTGGTTCTAATTCTCGCCGGAGTAACCGCAGCTTTGGCACGGGTGGTAGAAGACGGCGCTAAATTAGCGATCGCATGATTCAGAGGCTAGAGTAGAGAACACAAGACTGCAATCTCATGTACTCTAGCCTCTCCCAGACCGTGAATCTTGTAATTCTCAAGGCTGCCCATGCTTTTGCCTATAAGGCAGTGCGAACACTTGGAGCTGTATTCGTTGGACTAATTTTAATCGGGTTTCTCTGGGCAGTACCTGGTTTGGCTCAAGAGTTACCCACTTCGCCTCAAAGTCCAACCAACCCTGAAGAGCTAGAAACCTTTCTAGACGGCTTTTTTGCCGAGAAAATGACCACTGAACACGTTCCCGGAGCAGCAGTCGCTCTAGTCAAAGACGGTAAAATCTTTTTTACTAAAGGTTATGGTTATGCTGATTTGGAACAGAAAATACCCGTTGTTCCTGACAAAACACTGTTTCGGGTTGGTTCTATCTCCAAGCTGTTCACAACCACTGCCGTCTTGCAACTGGCCGAACAAGGCAAACTGAAATTAGATCAGGATGTCAATCAGTATCTCAAGCGGTTTCAAGTTGAGAAAACTTACCCCAAATCTATCTTTCCAGTTGAGAACACTTACCCCCAACCCGTTACTATTACCAATTTACTGACTCATAGCGATGGGTTCGACTCAGGTTGGGGTATTGGTGCTTTTGCCCGCAGCGCCTCTGAGATGACACCGTTAGATGAATTTCTAGCCAAACGCCTACCGCCACGCATCTTGCCTCCCGGTGAAGTGTTTCTCTACAGCGATGTGGGAATGAACTTAGCAGGCTATTTAGTCCAGGAGATTTCCGGAGTTCCCTTCCCTCAATACATCGAGCAAAATATCTTGCAGCCCCTAGATATGCGCCGCAGTACCTTTGTGCAGACGCTTCCCCCTCAACTCGCGTCTGATTTAGCGGTGGGCTACAAGTATAAACATGGTACGTATCAGCAACGACCCTTTGCTTTTAGTAATACGTTCCCAGGGAATGGCATGATGGCAACAGTAACAGACCTTGCCCATTTTGCGATCGCCCAGTTACAAAATGGCCGTTATGACACAGCACGCATCTTGAAAGAAGCAACAGCTAAGGAGATGCAGCAGCGACAGTTTGCTAATGATCCTCGCATGATTGGATCTGATTACGGCTTCTATGAGGATTTAATCAACAATCAGCTATTAATCTTACACAACGGTCGCCAGAATGGATATACGACCAAGTTTGCATTGCTTCCCGACCAGAACTTAGGACTAATTGTTACCTGTAACAATAATCCTACGTCTTTAAACGATAAATTCGTGAAGGCGTTTTTAGATCGCTACTATCCAGTTACAGAGAAACCTATCCCACCCTCCCCAGGCCGTCCTAGTTCTCCAGAACTGATTCAAATGGCGGGCGGAACTTATCGCTACAACCGTTACCCCCACCACACTCTTGAAAAGCTGGCGGCAGTGTTTGGAGAAGCGCCTGAAATTCCAATTTTTGTCAATCAGGACAGTACGATATCCATTTATGTACCCGAAAACAAAGCCGTAGAGACAGAACCGCTATTTTTTCATACCCTGCATTCTGATACCTCTATAAGATTTCGGCAGAACGAACGAGGGTACATCAATTATATGTTCTTAGGTGATTCCGCCTTTGGTGCTTTAGAAAAGTTGGCATGGTATGAAACTAAAGATTTTCAGATCAAGCTGGTGGTATTTTGTAGCCTGATGTTTTTCTCGGCCTGTGTAGTAGGGTTGATTGACCGTACTCGTAATTCATCAATTCAAACATCAAAAATCGCTCGGCTAGCACAGTTTTTAGCCGTTTTAGTGAGTGCCTTAAACTTGATTTTTTTAATCGGGTTAGGGTGGGTTGTGGCTAATACGGATTTTTTGGAGTTTTTCTTTGGAGTACCAAAGGTGGCCTTGGCTCTACTTTTGATTCCACCTGTGACTACAGGGTTGACACTGGGATTGCTTGTTTTTACAGTTCTAGCTTGGAAAAATCAATATTGGTCAACGATTAAGCGTGTCCACTATGCTTTAATTACACTGGCAGGATTGGGCTTTGTGTCTTTTTTAAGTTACTGGAATCTCTTGGGATTTCAGTTGGGTTAACCAACTTATGGAGAAAACTAAAGAGGCCAAAACACAATTATTAGGACATTTTTTTTGTTCCCCTGTTCCCTTTACCTGGAGCCAGCTTTGTAAGCGGGATCGAGTTGTACCAGGGAGTCGAGCTAGAGTTCGCTCCGTTCGAGTTCCTGGTTAACAAATGCCTGTATTCGTAAGTCGTTGATTTTCAGGAAGCTTTTTGTTGAAGTCCCAGTTGTCAGGAATGCCTGAGAATAGCAGGGTGAGTTGTTCGCAAGTGAGAGAAGTTAAATTAAACTTTGCATAAATTCAGTTGCAGAGATTGATTTCTGAGTTTATAATCTAGGCACGCACCTAAAAGCATCTAGTAAGTGCTGAAAGGGCGGACAAAGAGAAAGTCATATTTGGCATATTTACCTCTACTTGTATATATAGGTACGCTAGCTTAACTGGTCAGTAATCTATCGTATTTATATATATAAGTAGGTGTAAATATTCTAAGCATGGTTTGTGTTCAGGCTTGGGCTGTGAAGTAGCCCGTAGATTCAGCATAGCTATAGGTTTAACTAAGCTATGTCGAGAGAGTCTGAATATTGTCTCACTTTAAATCTTACTAAGGAGGTTCCAGGTTAATTTCTGGAGAACTCCGGGTATGCGCTAGGTGCTTAATGCTCACAATTAAGCAAATTCTAGCAATGAAAAAAATCATTCAACTCTCCTCGCAAACACCGACAAATGAGTTAAACTCTTCAGTTGCTATCTACTGGGATTTTGAGAATGTCAGAATCCCCAATCAAGTTAAATGCTTGATAGATTTCGCTCGATCCAGAGGGGATGTAGTTACCAAGAAGGTCTACTCCCACTGGTGGCGAGAAACCTGGCATTCAAAATGTGAACTATACCGTTATGGTTTTGAGCGGGTTGATGTCCAGGAGGAGTTCAAAAACAGTGCAGATTTGAAATTAAAGTCTGACTGTCTTGCAGAACTCTTGAGCAGCTTGTCTCCCGATATCATTATTCTTGTGTCTGGAGATAAAGGATTTGCTTCCTTGGTTCGTGAACTGCGGCTTCATGGGAAGCAGGTGATTGTTTTTGGTCGGCGAGGTGTAACCAGTTACAAACTAATTGACCTGGCAGATAAATTTTACTTTGCCGAACAATTATGTCAGTTGGTTGGCTAACAGGCAGATTGTCTGAATTTACTAGCTAACTGCTACTGTCATTACTGATTCATTCCCTGGCTCTTAGTCAGGGAATTTTTTTATATTAAAGATACTTTACACCTTGATGAGTTTAGAACGCCGAGATTTGACAATTTCAGGAATATAGCTGTTTTTGCCTTCTTGTCCTTGAAAGCCAAGGCGGTCGTAAACCATTCCACCAATTCCAGGAATCACTTCACCTTGAGAGGTACGTTCGTCATCTTTAGCCAAATAGAAAAACTGAAATTTATCGTAGATATCCTTTTCAAATTCACTCTTCAGTTTCTCTTCCGCGTTGTAATACATTACTGGAGCAACAATAAAAATCTTTTCCGGCTCAATTTTTGGAATCAGGTCAATGAGATTTGTTCTGACTACACAAGCTCCAGAGATGATGGATTTTACTATTACTAAATAGCTAACATCTTTTTCAGTAGGTTCTTGATATTTTTTGATGATTGGAGCCACTTTCAGGTCTTCAACTTCAAAGGGAGAAAATCGTTGATTCCAGAAGCAGGCGAAGGCGACTGTATGAAGCCGTTTTTCTAGACGGTTCAGTATTCCTCTCGCCAAAAAATCAGCATCTTCAACCGTACAGGCAAGGTAAACACTGCTCTCGTCGTTATCGATTTCAGCTAGGAGTGCATCACCAAGGCTCATGCCAATTTTGGTCATGGTTTCCCGGTAAACGGTTGGCTCACTACTCTTATCAGCTATAGTGTCGAGCAGAACCTTAATATTCTGATTGGCAAGGTCTGAGTATACTCTGGTCATATTAAAAAAGCTTCGAGTTCCTCAAAAGAAGTAGGGTTGTTTCTCTTGAGCAGTGCTTGAAATCGCCTAAATTTTTCGCTATCGATACTGTATGGCAATGTTCCTTTGTCCAATCCGTTACCGTACTCCCAATGAAGAAAACCTTTGGTCAGATTATAGGATAAACCTTCTATCTTACTCAAAATACTTTCTACTTCCGGGTCTAGCTGCCATTCCTGGCTGAAGGAACGGATAAAGGATGGTGTTGACTGTTGAGCCTTGATGAGAATTTCCACGACAGAAACACCGGACTTATCGCTGGATACCCAGGCTCCCAGTAGTACTGCTGCTACACATTCAATCTTATCTGGAGCTGGATTCTCAAAGGCACACAGGTATTCTATAGCTTCTCGGAAATCAGGCTGTTGGGCAATGACTTTCACTAAACTGGATTCGTAGGGAAAGTGGAGAACTTGGCTGTAGACTTTAATCGCAGCAGGTAGACTTTCATTGAGTCTGACGCTAAGTTCTTGACTGGAGACAACTAAGTGGAGTTTTGATTCCCTCGACATTGACTGGTTCAGAGCATATTGCTTGCTGAAGTCATCGGTTATTGATTGGGTTCCGCTCCCCCAAGTAACATCTGTGCGGTTTTTTAACTGATAGTGCTGAACGGTGATATCATCTTGACAAACGATGATTAAATCGTCAACAAATGCAATGATTTGGCTATAAAAGTTTATTTCTCGTTGATTGTCAATGACTTCTTTTGCCAACAAAGCTAGCTGGTAAACTGCAAAGAAGTTTTCATAGATATTGCCTTTCTCCCCACTGATTCCACCCCGATTCTTGTTTGCCAGATAACTGAGAACATCAGAACCAAAAAGCTGTCTGATTTGTTCATTTGTGTACATTTGTTACGTCAGCTAGAAGATAGCTGGTGCAAGTGTACCATTTTGAGGGAAAGCTTCATGCGGCTATTCTATTAAGAATAGGAGAGTAAATTGAGTTCTTGAATAAAGCGGTAGTCGCATCAGTTTTTACAGCAAAATATAATGTCCTATCTTAGTTGTCCATTGTGATAGTAGCCTTTAGCTTTTTTATAAATAGGGTCTTCAATAAGCTCAATATATTCATCCCAAGTTAATAGTACCCAAGTATCTGTTGGTAGTTGGGTTTGGAGTTGACTCATAGATTATCTCCTTTATCTCCTTGTCTACTACTATGAACTACAAATTCTTAGTATCAATCCCTCAAAATCGAGGCAATCCGTCTGGAACAGGGTATCATTATCGCGTTACAACTCTTAACTCTAAGCTGGACTAAAATATGTCTCGACCTGTTCTCTACATTGCCATCACGAATCACGGTTTTGGTCATGCGGTTCGGGCTGCCTCCGTTGCGGCTGCCATTCAACAACTGTGTCCGGACATCTTGCTAGCTTTAGTCACAACTGCCCCCCGATGGTTGTTAGAAACTTATATTCCGGGTGAATTTATCCATCGTCAGAGGGCGCTGGATGTGGGTGTCATTCAATCGGATAGCATCAACATGGATAAAGACGCCACTCTCGAACAACTGCGGCAGCTTCGTAAGTCGGTGGGCTCACTGGTGGCAAGTGAGGTGAACTACATTCGCACCAATCGGATTGGGTTGATGTTAGCGGATATTCCCCCTTTAGCGGCAACAATTGGGCAAAAGGCAGGAATTCCTTGTTGGATGATGAGTAATTTTGGTTGGGATTTTATTTACCGCGATTGGGGTGGAGAATTTGCAGAGATTGCTGATTGGATGAGTGAATGTTACAGCAGTTGCGATCGCCTATTTCGCCTTCCCTTCCACGAACCGATGAGTGCCTTCCCCAATATCACGGATGTAGGGCTAACGGGAGGTACACCGCGCTACACTATAGACCAACTGCGGGAAAAATTTAATATCCATACCCCTCCAGAAAAAACCATCTTACTCACCTTCGGAGGACTCAATCTTCAAAAACTCCCCTACGATAAACTCAATCAGTTTCCTGATTGGAAATTTATCACCTTCGATGACCAAGCCCCAGAATTGCCCAATTTACTGAAGGTTTCCGGAAAAGAATACCGACCGGTTGAATTTATGCCTTTGTGTGGGCGAGTGGTTTCCAAGCCGGGGTTTAGTACATTTTCTGAATCGATACGCGAGAATATCCCGATTGCGTCTCTCACCCGTGAGGGCTTTGCCGAATCGGCCTTACTCATGGAAGGTATCCAAAAGCACGCGTATCATCAAATCTTCACCCCCAAAGAATTTTTCCAAGGCAACTGGGACTTTTTGCGCCATCCCCCGCAGCCACCCCAACAATCTGAGGCGATCGCCAAAGATGGAACCGAAGCGATCGCCCAAGCCGTCGTTAACTACTACCAGACTCACGCATACCCCGCTTAAGCAATGACAGCCGCCGTCAATTTCCGGCTTGAACCACCGGATCACCCAACCTCCCCTCAAGCCGTAGATTCCCCCAATAACGCCATCCCAGAGTCACCAGAGAGTCCTACTCCAGAAATTCACGCCAACCGTTCTCGTTCAACCCTAGAGCTGGCTGCTCAAGATGTTCGCTTGGTTATAGACCAGCAACGAGAGCGTAGTCAAACTATGACAACAAAGCTTAATATTTTATTTGTCACCAATGGTGCATTATTAACCAGCTTAATCATCTCTCGATTATTATTTTTTCCGAGTCCTTTTAGTATTGCCGAAATCCTGGGTTTTCTGCTAAATTTCACACTACTAATCAACGCCTTTCTCCCCCGTCAGGTTGCCGTCAGCCCGAACCTAGAAGACAAAAAGTTTCTCGAGCGCTATCTGGTGCTAACGCCCGAAGAATATCAATTGCAAATGATTGTAAATCTAGTAGAGACCTATAATGCAAACAGGCAACGATTAGAGGACGTTTCGCTATCGTTGAAGTATTCTGCCTTTGTCACCTGGGGAATTGCGCTGATTCTTTTGATGCACGTTGTAGCAACTTATTTTGTCCCCGTGACTTCACTCCATTAGTGTTGGCTAAACTCAAACGTATGAAATCTAAACCTGTTGACACGATGAGTACTGGAGAATCGCTGACTCTACCGGAACCCGATCCAGACAATATAACGGTTTTAACGCGGAATCTACCCAACACGCCGATTATCCCTTGGAATCATTATGATTCTCCTTGGCGAGAGGGCCAAGAGGAAGGGGCAGAGGAAGTGGAGGGGGAGACAACACCGAATACTGACTCATCGGCTAACCCAGAGATACAAAACCTAGATTCTATCGCCGAACAGTCTGAAGACTTAGGCTCTGCTGAAGCGATCGCCAATTGGGTAGAAGAGTCCAATCAGCAGGAGGAAAATGAGTCTAGGGAACAACCCGACAAGGCCGAATCCCTCGAAGAAACCCCCACCGATGAACTAACGGGTTAGATAAGTTTTAACGGCTTTATGAGTCAACATCAACAACTCTTGAGAATTCAAACAACCGGTCAATCTTTTTCGGCAATTACCTCAAAAGTACAGGCAATTGTTGCCGAATCGGGCATTGATACAGGGCTTTGTACCATTTTTTTGCGCCATACTTCAGCTAGCTTGCTGATTCAAGAAAATGCCGATCCCGATGTTCTGAAAGATTTGTCTAATTTTTTTGCCAAATTAGTACCAGAGGATGGGAAAAGCTACATCCATGATGCCGAAGGCCCGGATGATATGCCCGCTCACATCCGCACAGCGCTGACAAAAACCTCCGAACAAATTCCGATCGCCAGAGGTAGATTACTACTCGGCACCTGGCAGGGTATTTATATTTGGGAACATCGACGACACAGCCACCACCGTGAGGTGGTTGTTCATATCACGGGCAGCTAAAAGTGATGGGAATGGGTGATAAGAGGATTTTTGGGTTAAGAGTGAAGAACAAGCGGTAGAATAATGTATTCACTGAAATAATGGTAAAAAGCCTTCTTAAAGAAGGCTAGAACTTACCCGTACCGCATTTCTTCGGTGGGAGGAGTAGCGTTGGCTGGATCGAAGTAGACGATTTTCAAAAATTGCAATGTAAATAGGGAAATATACAAAGGATTCAAGAACACGTACCGTCGCCAGAGACGAGTCGGTTCTCGCATCAGCCGATAAAACCACTCCAGTCCCCACTTTTGCATGAATACTGGTGCCTGCTTTATTCTCCCTGAATGGAAATCAAACGCGGCGCCCACGGCCATGACAGGCATGGATAAATCTTGAGCATATTCATACACCCAAATTTCTTGCCTGGGGCATCCTAAGCCGACAAAGGTCATGGCCGCACCGCTTTTACGAATTTCTTCAACAATCTGCTGTTTCTCTTCCACCGAAACTTGGCGGAAGCGGGAGGGCTGAGAACCGGCGATGATTAATTGGGGAAAGCGAGCACAAAGATTCTTTTTGAGCGCTTCTAGTGTTTCAGGACGACTGCCGTAGAAGTAAACTGGCAACCCTTCTTGAGCAGCACGTTCGCAAATCCTTAGCAGCAACACCGGTCCACAGACGCGATCGGGAAGTCCTAGCTTATACAACAAGTTAATCGCCCAGCGTACCGGCTGCCCATCGGGACAAACTAGATCTAAGCGATTGAGACGATAGCGATGAGTTTCATCCAGGACTCCTGTCATCACGCCGTGAACCGCTAGTGCTGACACCGATAGTTTTTGTCCTTGACGGGCAGCAGTAACAATTTTGTGGATTGCCCCTTCATAATCCACCGCGTCTACCCGCACTCCTAGGATGTTTTGCTTGCCTGCATCACGAAAGGTTGGCTGTTGTCCCTGAGTGGCTTCGTCTAAATCTTTGTTGGGTTCGAGAATATTTGGCTTACCTGCATTGGTCGTCATAGAGCCCCTTTGTTCCATCGTTCGTGGTTGCATTCGTATATTTCCTGCAAAATCTGCGGGACGTTGTACTTTAACTTCCAGTTTGGATAATGTTGAGAAAATTTGCTATTGTCGCTGACCCACCAGATATGATCGCCAATGCGGTTTTGATCAGAGTATGTCCATTGCATCTCTCGCGACACTATCGTTTGACAGATATCAATCGCTTCCAACATTGAGCAATTACTATAGCGACCCCCTCCTGTGTTGTAGACTTCTGCCACCCTGGGTGCTTTAAAAAATTCATAAAAAGCTTGAATTAAATCAGCGCTATGAATATTGTCCCGTACTTGCTTTCCTTTATAACCATAAACCGTATAAGGCGTACCTGTAACTGCACATTTCATTAAATACGCCAAAAATCCATGTAATTGGGTTCCGGAATGGTTGGGGCCGGTGAGGCATCCCCCCCGAAAGCAAGCGGTACGCAATCCAAAATAGCGCCCAAATTCTTGAACCAAAATATCAGCCGCGACTTTAGAAGCACCAAACAAACTATGGAGAGTTTGGTCAATGGACATATCCTCGCGAATACCCGTATTGTAGGTATGATTGGGGTCAATTTCCCAACGAGTTTCTTGTTCGGCCAGGGGGAGGCGATTGGGGGTATCTCCGTAGACTTTATTGGTAGAGGTAAAAATAAAGGGCGCTTCCGGAGAGTATTGATGAGTGGCCTGTAACAGGTTAAGTGTCCCATTGGCATTGACGGTAAAATCCATCATGGGGTCGCGTGCTGCCCAATCATGAGAAGGTTGAGCGGCCGTATGAATCACCAGAGCGATATTTTTGCCATACTTCTGAAAAATTTCGGTGATGGTATCTGTATCTCGAATATCGGCTTCTATGTGGGTGTATTGCCCCTTCAAATTGTTTTGCAAGCGCTGACGATTCCATGTTGTTGAAGCGTCTTCACCGAAAAATACACGACGCATATCATTGTCAATGCCTACTACGTCCAAGCCCTGTTTTGCAAAAAACATGCTTGCTTCTGAGCCAATTAAACCCGCAGAGCCTGTAATAATCGCAACGCTCACACTTTACTCCTCAATTACTGGTACAACAAACGATTTCATCGAGCCACTAAGACTATGAACCCAAAACCTTAGCCATGACTTCTATAAATGATTGTGCGGCTGAAGACGGGTTTTTAGAGCAAATCAGTTGCTGAGATTGTTGACCCATAGAGTCAATCAATTGGGGATCGTCTAAAAAACGGCGTAGGGCAATTGCTAATTCCTCGGGATGAAAGGGGTCAAAAATATAACCATTTTTCCCATTAATCACTGTTTCTGAGGCTCCTGCCCATTTTGAACACAGCACTGGCTTGCCAAAAACCATCGCTTCTAGCACAACCATCCCCCAGATATCTTCTAATGTTGGAAAGACAAAAACATCTGTCTGTTGGAAGTATTGACCGAGGCGACCGTACTCTACCCAGCCAACCCACTGCACTTGTGCCTCTAAATGATGTTCCTTCACAAATTCTTCAAGTTCTGGTCGTTGTTCACCGGTGCCAACAACAAGCAAGGAATAATCGTGGTAGCCTTGCGATCGCAAAATCGAGCAGGCTTGTAATAAAGCTTTAAGTCCTTTTCGAGGCGTAATGCGTCCAACATATAGAAAAATTGGGTGTTTGCTTTTGAACGTTTGATTAATCGGCTCAATCGTTTCTAGACTTTGTTGCAAGGTGGTAGCATCTGGCACTAAGTAGGTTCGAGTATAAACCTGTTCTGGCTTGGCTCCTACTCCCTTAATCAGATAGTCTCTGGCTCCGTAACTATTGGCGATAAAAGCATCGGCATAACGGGACATGATTCGTCGAAAAAACGAGCGAACCCTGGAATCTTGGAAGTCTGAGTTGGGGGAGCTGCCGTCGTAGATAATAATAAATCGCCACTTCCCCCAAGGTTTAGCCAGAAGTGCCAGCAGAGTCCATAACGAATAAGCCTGGGCAAAGACTACATCAGGCTTGAATTCGAGTAAGTGACTAATGATACCAGGAGAAAGAACCATCAAACGATGGCTATACCCTTGGGTTTTGGTCATCTCTAACGATTTCATCTGCCCGACAATTTTAATCACATTAGCGCCAGGAGCTTCAGGATTAAATCCAGGCCAAACTAAGCCAGTATAAAAAATCGTATTTTTAAAAACATGAGTAAACTCTTCCAACACTGGCTGCCAGTAAGCCCCCAGTTCTACTGAAGGAACTAACCAAGCGATGCGGAGATTCTTACTAGCCTCCATACGGTTTCCCTTGCGTTATACAAATCTCTGCCATTTATTACTATCGCAAAATAACCGAAAGTGCGACATTCTCAACCAAACAAGAGTTCAGTGGTTTCTACTTCCTTTCGGGCGCTGCCTATGGAAACTGGTGGCTTGATGTTGCCCTTCAACTCCTGTGAGTTCATGCCTTGGCCTGCTGGGGTTTAGCATCCCCCATCAGCCAAATCCAAAATAATCGGCGGTAAGGAATAAACCAGTAAATCGGCCACAACAAACCTCCATGCCGTTGGGCAAATACCTTCCACTCCCAAAATGGGTGCAGGGTTTGTTCTCGTACCGGTAAGCCTTTGGGTTGACCGATTTTTTTAATGCCTTCGCCCAAGTCTACAGACAACTTCACGGCAGCACCGGGTTGGTAGTTCTGAGAGCAGGTGCCCACATATCCAGGAGCAATCCAGATAGTACATCCTTGTTGGCGAGCACGTAAACCATAATCCCAGTCTCCGGCATAGTGGGTAAAAGCTGGGTCTAGGTTGCCGACAGCTTGCACGACTTCTCGGGCAATCAGTACACAGTTTCCATTCATAGTGTCGCAGGGTTTGACTTGCTCACCGGGTTCTACTAAGTCAAATTTCAGGGGTCGCAACCAGCTCCGCCGTACCACTCCCCCATAGGTTAAAGTCTGGGTTTGAGGATCGCAAGTAGACCCAGTGACAATAATTTGCTGCTCACCACGCTCACGCAAATGATGGCAAGTATCGAGAAGTTGGCTCATGGCATGGGGGTAAAGCACCGTGTCATCGTTGAGCCAGAGGTATGCGTCGTAGTCGTGCTGAACCGCTTCAGTAAAAGCTTGACGCATTCCCCCATTCCAGAAGAGATTGCCATCTCCTTGAAGAATCTTCACTTGGGGATAAGACTGGGCTACAGTCTCTGCCGTACCATCGGTACTGCCATCGTCTACTAAATAAACGTCGATTGTGACTGTAGTGGGAAGATGTTGTTGGTTAAATAAGGCCGTAAGACTGGCTAGAGTTTTTGACTTGCGGTTATGGCAAGTTAAGAGTGCGGCTATGCGATCGCAGTTCATTGGATGTAGTAGCCTTAAAGGACACATAAAACTACAATAATTTTTCTGTATTTCAATATACAGAAATTGTGCCTGATCAATTGAGTAGGTTAGCTATAGCCGAGGTTATTTGCTACTGCCTAGACAAATATAAGAATATCTTAAGATTAGAATGATCGATAGAATTTTAGCGCAACTTAAGTATAAAACCCTAGTACGTTACTCTAAAGCAATTATGGAAGATTTTGGAATTATTGTTGCCTGCTGCTACCAAGATTACTTATTTGCCAAGGGTTGTTGTGCCAGTATCCGCCATTTTCTTGGTGATGTTCCAATTGCCTTAATTGTGGATGGAACATTTTCGACGAGTTCCCTGGAAAAGGCTTACGGAGTTCAGATTCTCAATCATCATACCGTAAGCAACGAAATCTTAAAAAAGAGAAGTTTTGGTTGGGGCAAAACAAAAATGATTGCTTTTTGGGAAAGTCCCTGGAAGCATTTTCTGGTTTTAGATGCTGATACAAATGTATGGGGGAATGTTTTAAAATATGCAGATTTTAATAATTATGATGCCATTATAGACCGACCTCAATACGGTTATTCGGATGAAAAAGTCTCTGAGTTTTTCTTTGAAATATCAGAAATTGAAAAACATTTTCCTGAGTTTAATTGGCAAGCTCATTGCCAGGATTATTTCTGTACAGGGACTTTTTTCGCAACCCGAGATATGTTTAGTTTGGAGGAATACATTGATATTTTAGATTTTACGGAAAAATATCCCGGTATCTTTAAGTACGGTGAGATGGGTTTTTTGAATTTCATGCTGTTTCGGGCAGCAGATGCGGGAAAAATTCGTTTAGGCCAAGTGGAGATGCAACTTATTGTCCCGGATTTTGAAACGGAGGAGTTGAAGCAGCGATTTCCCGTGAAGGAATTTGGGCCGACTGTGCAAAATGAACAGGCAACAGTAATTCATTGGTGTGGCCCAAAGCCAAGATTATCAACGGCTAAAACCTATGCAGAACCCATGAGTTTTTGTAGGCGGCAGTTTTTGCATCGGGAACGAGGCTATAACGGAATCAGTGCCGATTTGTGGTTAAAAATTGAAGATTACCAAAGTCTTTTTATTGTGTACAAAAATAAACTTAGTCGCAAGTTATCTCAACGTCGTAAGAAATTACTATCCAGATTGTGAGTCTATGAGTTTACCGGAAACAACGGCTTATGTCAGGATAACGCAACACTCCTGGCAACAAGGCAAAATGGAAGGGGAAGTTCATGCAGCAGAATACAAGTGGCAGTTTCAATGGTGTTTCCGCAAGGGACAGTTATCAGTGAAACCGTCTTTAGGCCGTGCTTTAATTCAAGAACCTTTAGGGCGATTTTTAGAGCGTTGTGATTATCAATTAGAACCCGGAGGCGACTATGCGTTTAAAATTCGGGCAGAACTTTAAATTAACTCTAAACTTGTTTAAGATAGCGCTCGATTAATAGAATTGCAACAATATCATCAATAGGACGCGGGGGTTCTCTAAAGCCTTGAGGAATAAGGCGTTGGAACCCTTTGGGAGGATACATGCTCCAATAGCGATCGCGTGCTTCTAAGCTGCTATAACGTTCATCAACCAAGATAATCGGTATGGACGGTGATAAGGTGTTAGCTAGCTGTTGTTTCCATCGTTTTGCTGTGGTTTGATCGCCCATTACTAAGGTTGTAATAGAGAATTGCTGACACAATTGTTGGATGGTTGTGATTGCGTCTGCTGATGGCACGACTTGATGGTAAAGAATTTGTCTTTCTCTTTCCATGACGGCTAAACCACATTTATCTCGTCCTGGATCGAACCCTAAAATAAAATGAGTCATGGGTTAAGAAGAAGTAGGTTAACTAGGGGTGATATCCTCGCGACTGTGTCCTATCAGGTACACAGAGGGCTAGATGAAATTGAATCACATATAGCCAGTCTAAAGGAATCGTAAAATAACCCTCACCCCAACCCTCTCCCTCAGGGAGAGGGAGTGAAGATGTGTAGGGGCTCACTTTAGAGATATAACTTAGGCATACACCAATAACTTATGTTCAAAACCCGCTCTCCTCACCGATAAACTGCGTCATTTTTAAACTGTTTCCAAATCTGATGGAACGCTTTATGATGTAGGCACTTCTATGCGATCGCTTCCTCATCTCCTGAAGTGGAAAATTTCTCTCTAATCATTACTAAGCTGCTCCACATCTAGTTGGCACTAGCGTTGCTGACAAAAATCTTGTGGATGGGTGGAAAAGCCCGCCGCAAATATGCAAGTTAAATGTGGAATAGCTTCATCATTTAGTTAGGCAGAAATAAAAGGTTGATGGGGTAGGAGCAGGCAATACAAGTAACTCAATAACTAGGCAAGGATTAATTATGGAGTATCAACAAATCAACAAATCCTCCACCTGGAATTCCCCAAGCCAGGAAAAAAGCTCTCCATTAGCTCCGCGCCCTTTTGCTGCTGCAGTAAAACAACCCACCCAGGAAGACATTGAGAACGAACAGTTCAACCAAAATAAGTTTGAGGCGTTTAGACTCCAGCGTAAGGCAGAGCTTGGCAAGATTACGCCTGTAGAGCAGGAACAGTTGGGTGTGCTGCAAGCCAAGATGGATGATTTTTGGGCGCAGAAACGGGAACAAGCAAAATCACGCCCCAACTTGTTGGAAATCCTCGTTCGCAACACTGAAACAACACAGCCAACTGAACCAGCACTACCGATTCAGCCCAAGTTAACGATTGGACAACCGAATGATAAGTATGAGCAGGAGGCGGATCAGGTAGCAACTCAGGTGGTGAAGCAGATTAATGCTCCAGCTTCAACTACATCTCAGGGTGCTGGGGTGCAACGGCAGGAGATGGAAGAAGACGATGAGTTGCAACTGAAGCCAAGTACTCCGTCGGTAGGAGCTCAAGGGGGTGCGGTGTCGGCGGATTTGGAGGGGGAGATTAATGCTGCTCGTGGAGGTGGGCACAGTTTAGCGCCGCAGTTGCAGGCGCAGATGGGGCAGGCGATGGGGGCGGATTTTAGTGGGGTGCGGGTGCATACGGATGGGCGGGCGGATGTATTGAATCGCAGTGTGGGGGCACGAGCGTTTACAACGGGGCAGGATTTGTTTTTTAAGCGGGGGGAGTATCAGCCAGAGAGTCGGGGCGGGCAGGAGTTAATTGCCCATGAATTAACGCATGTGATGCAGCAGGATGCATCAACTATTCAGCGAAAGATTGGCCCGGGGGCTTTAGAAGGAACATTAGTAAAACGAACAGCAGACAACACTTTTTTCTCAATTGTAAAAGCTTCATTTCAGGAAAAACAATGGCAGTATCGCATACAACGGAGAGGAAGGGGTAAAAAGTTTTTCGTTAGACAAAACGATCCTGGATATGAAAAAGGTACAGTTGAGAGTTATGACTATGTATTTATTGGAGCAGGAGCTACGACAGCATACTATATTCAGGAGAATATAGAAATTTTAAAGGGTAAGAAAATCTTAGTTATAGGACCCGATCAACCTTGGGCAGAAGAAAGAGGTCCAGGAAGAATCAACCATCCAATGGCACAAATTATCCCTGACCGTCCGCCAGAAGCAAAGGAAGGATTAGCAGAAAGAAAAGACATCGGATCATTCTCAGAATGGGTTGAGAACATTTTGTCACAAACAGAGATAACAAGGAAAAAACACAGGATTAAGGAACATCCTGCATTAATTGATGAGCATTACCAGATTGAAATCGATGGAGAAGGAGAAAATCAGCCTCTAATCCAAACAAAAAACGTTATTCTTGCGATAGGGATTGGCCCTCATGCCAAGCCTGAAGGATATGATGAAATTAAAGAGCAGAATAAGGGTTTACCGGAGCCTGAAGAACATCAAATATTGTCACTTCCAAGAATAATGTCATTGGATGAATTCCAAAGAGCAATAGGTGAGGAAAGATTACAGAATACTTTTGCTCAATTTGAAAAACAACACCAGAAAAAGCCAGTAATGATTTTGGCTGGACCTAATGCAGGAATTGATGCTGTAACAACATATGCAAGACTTCTACAAGGTTTATGTGAATTTGTATGGATTACTGGCAGAGATTTAAGCGGAATACCCTTTTTGAAGGGAACTGATAATGCAAAAGGGAAAGACGTGGCTGAAAAGAAAAAGGATGATTCTGATGCTTTTAAATTAGATGAGAATAGATTTAAGAGCGTGGCAATAAAAGGAAATAAAGTGATTGCAGCTACGGAGAAAAGTCCCCCTCAGGAGGGCGATCTTTTAGTTTATGCGCTAGGCCCAGAGAGAGACTTCTTAGATCAATTTCTTCCCGAAGGAAAGACAGCAGAAGAACTAGAACCGATTTATGATCGGAGCAACCGAATCAGCAGTGCTTATGATAGTAGTGATAATTCTAATATCAAAGAACAAATAAAAATCTGGGCAATAAATGAATATAAAGACGAAAAACTGACCTTTAATGAAGAAAAAATTGAGAACCTTATAAAAACATATCAAACATACATTGAAAGAAAAAAAGATTTTGAGGCACCAGATTTCGGTCGTAAACATTCCGAACTAACACGAGAAGGGAGAATGGAGGTTAGTGTAGTTGGATTGCAAGTCCCTCAATCTCAAGAAAAAGATGCTCCAAGCTTCAAAATATTGGGAGGTTCAGCTTATCGTCTAGCAGAGAAGGTTAGCTATAAGCATCATAGCGAGAGTATTGCCAGAGTAATTGATGCGGCGAATGAAGCGTCGGAGGGGCAAGACCTAAATAACTTACTCTCCACGGCTAATGAAGTCAGAAACAAGGTAGAGGAAGTCGAAATTGAAGGTAATAGAATATTGATGTTAATCTCAGACAGAAAAACCGAGAAAGAAGAAAAAGAAAGAGCCAAGAAGGAACTAGATACTTTACTAGATGAACTATATGATGACTACATTAAATTATATAATTTATTGAAAAGTCATAGTGACAATACGACTGCAAAAATGCTGTCTTCTATTCCGCAGTATGTTCTCTCATTAGCCAGCAGTATAAATCACTTTGATAATCGAAATAATCCACTGAAAGCCAATACACACATGACCGAGATAGCAACTACTCATCCTATTAACGTTGCCCTTGGAGATCAGCTTACTAGTGTCATGAGCCAAGTCAGGGTTGCATCAGAACAAGAAAAACCTCATCAAGAGGAACGGGAGAAAGAATTAGGTGATCAATATGTAACCTCCAAAGAGTATGTAGAAGCCGAAGAGAAATTCAAAAAAACACGGAACCTAACTATAGACGACGCAACAATAATTGCAGAATTTATCGCCACTCAGTATCCAGATATTCCTCCCGTTATAGCAAACGGAATGACTCGTCAAATCATTTGGGATCGTAGATATGGTCACTCTGAAGAGGCTGTTCCAAAATATGATTTAGAAGCTGATCAAGCAGATACAACATCCCAATATAACTATCAGGAGGCATGGAAAAAACAACTTAGTGAATTAAATCGATTAAGCTTAGAAATGTTGCAAGGCTAAGTCCGAATTGTAGCGGTTGCCATGCAAAATCTGTTGATTCAGCTTGGAGGTTTATTTTCAGGTGCAACAGGATATACCTGTGTGTTTGCTTCTCCTTTGGCATCTCGACAATCACCTCAATTGATGAGAAAGATAGTCACTTAAGTTCTAAAAATAACTTGCCCATTGTGCATCGCAACTAACTGCATTTTCAAAGGGCCGGCTGCGGAGGCTTTTTCTTGGGCGATCGCTTTAATATCGACAGGTTGATTATACTTTTCGATTTCTTCAATAAAATTGATAATCGTAACGATGCGTCCATCTCCAATTTGAATATTACCTAATATACCAGCGCGACGGGCACGGAATTGAGCGGCAGCTACTAACTGATCGAGTCGCTTGCGGATTTCTTCATCCGTCATGGTTGAAGCATCAGTGGAAATAGTAGCGAGTAAATCGCCTTCTTCAAAAACGACTTGATTCGGTACTGCATCGGCAAAAACTTGTACATCTTTTTCACCTTCAACATAATTACCAGCCGAAAGAATTCGGATTACATAATCTTTTCCGTCCTGAATTTGCTTGATTAACTGCTCAACTTGTGAAGTCGGAATTTGGACAACCGGTTCGTTGGCATTCGTGGAATTTTGACGAGTGATTTCCAGCACTTTACGATTCGCTTCTCGTAATAGTTCTTCAACCGCTTGAGGAGCAGCTTTGGCGTCAACAATGCGAACAACACCAAAGGCCAAAACCTGGCCACGAATGATGGCAACATTCCCCTGGCGCAGGACTTGATAGTTCTGATAATATTGTTCGAGCGCTTCGGCTTGCCGTTGTAAAAAAGCGAGTTGTTTTTCTCGCTCTTGTAGTTGCTCATCGCGTTCAGCGAGTTGTTTTTCTCGCCCTTGTAGTTGTTTTTCTAGTTCTTGTAGGCGCGTTTCACGTTGAGCAATCGCCAGTTTTAATTGCTGTTCGCGTTCTTGAAAGCGACTTTCTCTTTGAGCCAGTTCTTGTTGGAATTGTCGTTGCAGTTCTTTGAGACGTTCTTCACTTTCTGTGATCGCGTCAGCTTTTTGAGCTAATTCCTGATCAAGTTGTTGGATGGTTTGGTTTTTTTGAGCAAGTTCACGATTTCGTTGCTCAATGGTTTGGCCTCGCTTGCTTAATTCTTGATCGCGTTCATCGATTGATGCTCTCAGTTGCTGAATTTGAGACTGAAGTTGACTGATTTGCGCGCTCAATTGATTTCGTTGCTGCATCAGTGCTTGACGTTCACTCAGAAGTGCCTGAATTTCTGAACGCAGCTCCATTGCTTGCTTTGAGATATCCTTTAATTGAGCTTGGGCTTTCTGGAAATTTTGATTAATGGCATCTAAGCGCTTTTGGGCTGTGGCTTGCTGAGTTCTGGCTTTTGCTAACTCTTGTTCGGTCTGGGCTTTTTGTGCATCTAACAGATTGACTTGATCACGGGTAACTCTTAATCTGCGTTTAATATTGTCGAGTTCAAAAATCCCATCCCGCAGTGAACCACTCGTGGCAAATAAAATTCCCAAGGTTGAGGTAGAAATCAGGCTACCGGTAATGACGGTAACTAACGTGGCAGTTTTGCGAGGGCGTAGATTAAACAAACTTAATCGCGCCTTCCCCACTTTCGTGCCGATGCGATCGCCTAAGGTTGCGAGTATCCCCCCCAACAGTAATATTGACGCAATCAGGATGTAAGCACTGGTCATCGCATACGCTTAGTCTGTCCAGATACAGCCTATCTTATGGTTATAGGGGATTACGATGTTTTTTCTGATTGATTCACCCCTGTTGTAGGCTTACTGTTTCGTTGCGACTGCCCTGCTCCCTAAGATGGGATTAAGTGAACTGTTGACTTAACACAACCGGATTATGAACCGTAATTTTCTTTTTGTGAATAGAAATCATTTTTTCAGCCCGTAGATCACCGAGTAAGCGAGTCACGGTGACACGGGTTGAACCAATGGCTTCAGCGATCGCTTGATGAGATAATTTCAAATCGATCGTAATCCCTTCAGCCGAAGGCACCCCAAAGTCACGGCAAAGAATCAACAAGAAACTCACCAACCGAGAACCCATATCTCGGTGTGCTAGCGTCTCAATCATCATTTCTGTTTGCAAAATCCGAGACGATAAACCTCGTAGCATCAACATTGATAGCTCTGGGTTATCTTTGAGCGCTTGCTCAACTTGATCAATCGGGGCAGAAAGGAGTTCGACCGGTGTAAAGGCCACAGCATGGTAAAACCGATCTGAGCGGTGTCCTGTAATCAGCGACAAGACTCCAAACACACTGTTTTCTCGCAGTAGAGCTACCGTAATTTCTTCTCCAGCTTCATAAACTCTCGATAGCTTTACAGCACCCTTGAGCAAGAAATATACTCGTTCTGCTGGGTCTCCTGGAAAAAAAATTGTCTTGCCCCGCTCAAATGTTTCTACGACGGGCGGAAATGCTCCTCCCCCCATCTGACGGAACACTACAGCTAACGGTCTATTTTGCACTTGCGTCACGACCATGATTCTATTTGCTCTCTTGCCAACGCCCTGGCGACTTGGTGTCTATTTATTTTATTGTCGATAAAGCTTGTAGCTGAACCGACTCGAATAAGGTTCTAAGTGTATCCAAGATTACTTAATCTGAGTCCAAGATAGATTTTTGTATGTTTTACTACATAATTAATTGGGGGTTTGTGGGTAACTCAGTGACCAACTAACTTGATAAGTCGAGAGCAGAGCTTTGAAGTTAAAGTCAAATGTCATACACTGTACGCTCACAACTCAATGAGTGAGTAGCCATAATACACCGTCATACACCGTATAGCTTGATTTTGCAACACCTATGCAAGGAATCATCAATTAGCTTTAGGATAAAATATTATGCTTAATTTGACTGGAAAAAACGCTCTAGTAACGGGTATTGCCAATAACCGCTCTATTGCTTGGGGAATTGCCCAGCAACTGCACCAAGCGGGTGCCAACTTAGGTGTGACATATCTGCCCGATGACAAAGGCCGGTTTGAGAAAAAGGTCAAAGAACTAGTAGAACCTCTCTCACCGACTCTGTTTCTACCCTGTAATGTCCAAGACGATGCTCAAGTAGAAGCAACGTTCCAAGCCATTTCACAACAGTGGGGCAAACTAGACATTCTCATTCATTGCTTGGCTTTTGCTAACAAAGATGCTTTGTCAGGAGATTTTAGCAATGTTTCTAGAGCTGACTTTACCCAAGCCTTGGAAATCAGTACTTACTCGTTGACTCAGTTGGCCAAACAAGCTAAACCCTTGATGACAGAAGGCGGCAGTATTGTCACTCTTACCTATTTGGGAGGTGTTAAAGTAATTCCCAACTACAACGTGATGGGAATTGCGAAGGCGGGACTAGAAATGAGTGTCCGTTACCTAGCCTCGGAATTGGGGCCAAGCAATATTCGGGTCAATGGCATCTCCGCCGGACCAATTCGCACGTTGGCCTCTTCAGCCGTTGGCGGTATTCTCGATATGATTCATCATGTGGAGGAAATAGCCCCCCTGCGGCGCAGTGTTACTCAGATGGAAGTGGGCAATGCAGCAGCTTTTTTGTGTAGCGATCTCGCTAGTGGGATTACGGGACAGATTTTATACGTGGATGCAGGTTACGAAACAATGGGGATGTAGGTTATTGGTCAGGGTTGGATGACTCAATCTCAGGTGATTAGCATGGAACGGGTTAGTTGAAGACACAGGAGTTGGAATTTTATGCAAATCAGTGATAACTCTACCGATCTCAAGAGCGATCGCCCAATTCCTAACCCCCAAAACTACGAGAATCGGTTTCCTGTACGCACGGCAACGGTTAGCCGCAAAACGGGTGAGACGGATGTACAAGTATCTCTGAATTTGGATGGAACGGGGGTTTGTAGGGCGGCGACAGGGATTCCGTTTTTAGACCACATGCTGCATCAAATTTCTTCTCATGGACTGATTGATTTGGAGGTGCAGGCCGAGGGGGATTTGGAAATCGATGACCACCATACCAATGAAGATGTGGGAATTACGCTAGGGATGGCGTTGGGGAAGGCATTAGGCGATCGCAAAGGGATTGTTCGCTTTGGCCATTTCCTAGCCCCCTTAGATGAGGCGTTGGTTCAAGTCTCGTTGGATTTTTCCGGGCGTCCTCATTTAAGCTACGGTTTGGAGATTCCCACGCAGCGTGTAGGAACCTATGACACGCAGTTAGTGCGGGAATTCTTTGTCGCGGTGGTGAATCATAGTCAAATGACGCTGCATATTCGGCAACTGGATGGGATTAACTCACATCACATTATTGAGGCAACGTTTAAGGCATTTGCACGGGCGATGCGGATGGCCGTAGAAGTCGATCCCCGTCGTGCTGGGATGATTCCCAGTTCTAAAGGGGTGTTGTAAGGGTTCGCCAGGGGAGGATGTCATGTTTTTATCGATACGAATATCCTAAAAAGTAACAAAAGGGAAACGGTGCCATCGTTTCCCTGCTGGACTATCTACCTCTTAAGAATGGTGAGATAGCTCAGTTCCTTTGTACTGCATAATCGTGACATCAAGCATCGGCAGGAACCGAGTAGCGAGTTGAGAAACGCCAAACTTTCTCTTTAGGGGAGGGGGAAGATTTTGCCATGCAATCGGGACAAAGCCAAAGCGAGTGTAAAACTCAGCTAACTGGTTGCCAAGACATTCGAGATACAGAGGTTCAGTGGCAACCTGAATCAGATGTTTGACCAGATAGCGCCCTAAACCCCGACCTCGCCACGCTGGGGCAACTACTAAACTTCCCAGTTCTTGCGCCTCAGAAAAGTTTCGTAACTGTCCACAGGCGACCACACGTTCCTTGCATTCGATGACCCAAAACTGCGACCAACGGATTTGAGTTGGATCGAGTTTGGCAAACAGCACTAATTTCCGAATTGTCCAGATATCGCTAGCACGAGCTCGACGAAGAACATACTCGGGCGGTAATTTATAAGTTTGCTCAATCATGTTGCTTGTGGGATTGGAGCTTGGGTGGGCCGCAATCATTGGGCAATTCGTCAAGCGAAACATTTAAAGCTTTGCAAAGCGCCTTCATTTGGGGAATGGTGAGTTCGGGTTGATATTCTCCCCTCTCCCAGGCACTTACGGCTCTTTGAGAGATAGGCTTGGTTCCTGTTTTATCCGGAATTTGTCTGGCGAGTTCAGCTTGAGTTAAACCCGCCTGAATCCGAAGTTTTTTCAGCAGAGATGTCGATTCCTCATGATTGAATCGTGCTTGTGGCATACCGGCATCATTGAAGTAAAGGTGACTGATTCCCTAGGGAGAAACTCTGGACAAAACGCACTTAAATGCTGGGAAATGAGTAAGAGTTAACAGAACTTCCATATAATCTCCATGATTTTTAAGGAAAATTTGGGGAAATCTGCTGGGAGTGAAATACATGGATAGGTATAGATGTGCGTAAGTCTTAAGGTATCTAATATTGTGGCCTAAAGCACTCACCCGATTAGGGGGTTACAAACCCCTTGCTTATAGACTAAGTAATCTCCAAAGCGTCAAATCACCGTGAAAAGTAAGCGTTCAGACACTAGGGGTACGTAGTCTGTGAATGTAAAAAAATGTAAAGGTTTTCTGAGGAAGGGGTGAACCGGGTGATCGCCTGATACCGTCTAAGTAGAATCACTCCTCACCGTAAACACCGATAACCTCGTGCTTGAACCGGAGAAATTGACCCGATCTCAACCTCCATCCCCTCGATTACCGCTTCCTGAACCGTTGATGATGTCACAAGCGGGCTCTTTTGCTCACTTTACGCTCACTCAACGGATGCCAACCATTGCACAACAAGTCATTGAGGAAAACGACTTTCCCTCATCCATTCAGGAAAAGCTAGAACGATTGATTCAGGAATTGCCAGAGGGTATTGTGCGATCGCTCGAAGATGACTCAGCTCCAGATTTAGCACAATGGCAACGATACTTAGAACCGTTTCTGGGAAAGCGCTGGTTAGACATTCCTTGGTTCTTTGCGGAGGCATACTTTTATCGTCGGATTGTGGAAGCAACACAGTACTTCCAACCGGGAGCATATCAAGGTGTCGATCCGTTCGCGCTGCAAAAACGCAGGGGTTTAGAGACAGCTAAAGAATCTATCCGAGAACTAAGCACCCGAGTTAATGCTTGGATTGAACAGGAACAAAATGAAGGGAGTGAAAGTGAAAAGAATAGTTTGATTGCTCTACTCTATTCAGTTCTGTGGGGGAACCGTGCCGATTTGAGCCTTTGGCCGATTGATACTGAACAGCTCAATTTCAGCCAGGAGATTCATCTAGAACAATCTCAGATTCTTGTGGATGATACCTCGATCATTGCAGATCGAGTTGCTAATTTACAAGGAATGCGCTTCGATATCATCGTCGATAACGCCGGGTTTGAACTATTTTGTGATTTGTGTGTGGCAGACTTTTTGCTGGCAACTGAGACGGCTAAAACACTTTACCTGCACTTGAAACCTCATCCTACGTTTGTCTCGGATGCCACAATCGAGGATGTGTACCGGACTTTAAAGGTTATGGCGTCTGAGACTGATAGGAACGTGCAGTTACTCGCTCATCGCCTGCAGGAGTATATCGCAAAAGATCGGTTGCAATGTCGGGATGATTATTTTTGGACATCTCCCTTGGTGTTTTGGGAAATGCCGGAACCTTTACGGCAGGATTTAGCTGAATCGGCGCTAATTTTGGTTAAAGGAGATGCGAATTATCGGCGATGTTTGGGCGATCGCCACTGGCCGTTTACCACGGCTTTTGAAGACATTGTTAGTTACTTTCCCGCCGCATTTGTAGCGCTACGTACACTCAAATCTGAAGTGGCTGCCGGTCTTGGAGCAGACCAAATTGAGAGACTGAATCGGGAAGATTCTAATTGGTTAACGAATGGGCAATGGGGGGTTATTCAATTGGGAGCATGTCAGGTTTGCACGGACAGCCCCTCAGCCCCGCACTGCGTGCCGCTA
>CAZPRJ010000083.1:0-34631 GCA_964588805.1 uncultured Microcoleus sp.
CGACTGCCACAATAGCTCGGTGCCAGGTTTATTCTTAATCCCAGAGTCTCCTTACTTTCATTAGTAGGAGGCTCTAATTTTTTTGTCTTGAAAGTCGATAAGCTAAGGATTGTTGAGCTAAAAAATTCTGTCGTGGATGCAATATTAGAACGAGCGCGTGAGCTAAAACAAATATTAGTTGAGTTCGTCCTTGAAACTGAAGGAGATCTAGCTCAATCCTTAGAGTCCTATGTTGCGGCTAAGTCCCGTTCTCAAGGGACTCGTCATGATGCAGCTTACGAGCAAAATCTGCTGATTGATTCTTTCGTGACTCAAGGGAGAGTAGGAGATAAAACGCCTCTGGATTTGTTCGTAGACAGCCATCCCGAACTTCCCGAGAGCGACCGCTCCTTAGTGAAAAGTTGGGAACGTAGTTTCATCGGCTTGTTTGCTGTTACCCAAATCCTGCCAAATGGTTTTGAGTTAATGAACTGGCCAACGGCTAAACATTACACAGTCAAGCCAAACGATCCACTCACCTTGCAAGAAATGGCACGGTTTAAGGAAGGTGAAATCCTACTAACTCGTATCTCGCCAGTAACGGACTCTGATTGGATGTTTTCCGGTCCATGCAGACCGATGGGGTCTTTAGGTAAACCCAAGTTGGCAGTGGCCATTGGTAACTTTAAAGACAATCATAAAGATGCCCTGTACAGCGATGCTCCAGGTTTATTACAAGAAGCCTGGGAATCAGTTGCTCAGTATCATCATCAGTTTGTAGACTTTTTTGGAAGCGACGAAATCACTTTACCTGGCTATCAACTCAATAAAAAAATTACGGAATTTCAGGAGTTATTGACCAAACGGCAATTGGTAGAGGCCGGTATTGATGAGTCCAAATCCCTCTCCGATTTGGCAGAAGAAGCAGGCATCACCGAAGAAGAAATGAAAACGGCTGCCGAAGAAGCGGGGGCTGATTCATCAGCCGTTTCCCAGTTATTTGATAACAGCCAAGGGAAACCTAAAATGGTGACACCTAAATTTGATTTACCTGATGAAATTAAGAAAGCTGAACAAGTAACAGTATTTACCCATCCGCGTTGGGGACAAATGTTTCTGCCAACTTACACTCAGTTCCAGTCAATTCTAGAATCTGAAGACTGGGAAACTAATCCCGCTACGAATAAGCTGGTTCGCAAATACCTGGAAGATCCCACCATTAATGTCTTTATTTGGCATAAATTAGCAGAGCAATATCCCAAACCTTTAGAAAAGGTGGTGCAAACTGTTTTAGAGCGTCCAGATTTTAAAATCGAATCTGATTTAGACGCTTTATTACAAGAACACGGCAAACCTCTAGAACCCGAATTACCAGAAATTGCGAGTGTACCCCTACACTTACACAACCTATTCCAAGAAGCACTGGCAGAAGTCCATAAATCTAAGTCGAAGAGTAAAGGTAAAAAGAAACAGAAGACCGGGCGAGGTTTCCAATAAAGTTGACCAAAGCTTGGTAGGATTCTATGAGGAATTTCATGCCAACTTATTTCAATGCCCACTGCCGTTGTCACGCTCAATGTTATTGAACATCAGCACCAATTACTCATTCAAAATTCTGTATCAGGGATAGCTCTACAGGGAAGTCTCAGAGTGCCAGGTGATAAATCTATCTCTCACCGAGCCTTAATGTTGGGAGCGATCGCACAAGGAGAAACCAAAATTCAAGGGCTCCTCTTAGGAGAAGACCCCCGTAGCACCGCTAGCTGTTTTCGGGCTATGGGGGCGGTTATCTCCGAACTGAATACAGAACAGGTGACAATTTCGGGCATTGGTTTGGGAAACTTACAAGAACCCATTGATGTACTGAATGCAGGTAACTCCGGCACAACAGTGCGACTCATGTTAGGGCTTTTGGCCTCTCACCCCGGACGATTTTTTACCGTAACCGGGGATAGTTCGCTGCGATCGCGTCCTATGTCTCGCGTCGTCCTACCCTTGCAACAAATGGGAGCACAAATCTGGGGGCGTCAGGGTGCAACACTCGCCCCTCTTGCCATACAAGGACAACAACTCAAACCCATTCACTACCATTCTCCCATTGCCTCTGCTCAAGTTAAGTCCTGTATTCTACTCGCGGGTTTGATGGCAGAAGGAGAAACGACTGTCACAGAACCAGCTCTCTCCCGTGACCACAGTGAACGGATGCTCAAAGCATTTGGGGCAAAACTTACGATTGACCCGGAAACCCATAGCGTTACTGTAACAGGGCTGGCTCAGTTACGAGGACAAACAGTCATTGTTCCCGGTGATATTAGCTCTGCTGCGTTTTGGTTAGTGGCGGGTGCAATTGTGCCAGGTTCAGAATTGCTGATTGAAAATGTTGGCGTTAATCCCACCCGTACAGGCATTTTAGAAGCCCTAGAAATGATGGGTGCTGATATCCAGTTAGAAAATCAGCGAGTGGTTGCAGGAGAACCTGTAGCAGATTTACGGGTACGTTACGGGCAGCTCAAAGGATGCAAAATAGCAGGCAGTTTAATTCCCCGTTTGATTGATGAAATTCCGATTCTAGCTGTTGCCGCTGTTTTTGCTGAAGGTACGACCATCATACAGGATGCGGCTGAACTGCGGGTTAAGGAGAGCGATCGCCTGGCCGTGATGGCCTCCCAGCTCAACCGCATGGGAGCACGAGTCACCGAATTACCCGATGGTTTGGAAATTACGGGCGGTACTCCTTTAGTTGGAACTGATGTAGATAGTCATACCGATCATCGTATTACTATGAGTTTGGCGATCGCTGCACTCAATGCGACAGGTACGACGATCATTCACGGTGCCGAAGCGGCGGCTATCTCTTATCCTGACTTCACTACAACTTTGCAACGACTCTGTAATGAGTCATAATTGGGCACTTTTAAGCGCCCAACCCATCTTTTCCAATCCTTCCCACTGAACCTTTACTCTCAACAATTCGCTTTGCCAACGTTTGGTTTTGCTCTAGAGTAAAAATAATTTTTTTGAGCGATTCGCAATAAGTTATCAACAATACTAAGATTCATTATTACACTCTTATGTGCTGATACAAATCTCTCAGATCGGTTGTAATATGCCAAATACATCAATTGCCATTCAAGATTTGTAGAACGATTGAGGTAACTATGGGTCGTGCCGCCAAACTCAAGCAACAACGTCATCTTCAACCACAAGAAACTTCACAAAACCCACCCTCTAAAGTTCAGTATCTCCTCTTTGAACCTAATAGGAAAAATTATCTAGCATCTTTAGAGGCATTAGGAGGGATGGAACGCTTAGATTGGTGTCCTCATCCAGGAGGGGCAATGAAATTTGCCACATCCAGTCAAGCACAAGCCAAGGCTAAGCGGATTGTGAAAAATAGAGGATACAGTTTACAAGTGATGGAATTAACTACTGATGAAACTAATTTTCATGTAAAACAAGTTGCTGAAGTTAACCCTTGAATCAGTCAGGGGACATACCAATTGAGTTTAACAGTGACACATTTGGAACCCCCCAGCCCCCACCCCCCTAATCCCCCCTTGTTAAGGGGGGACGTTAGAAAAAGGGGGGAGCAAGAGAGAATATCTGCCAAATTCAAACCCATTTGGTATCAGGGGTCAGAAGAGTGTGATTTTGGTTTTTGGTGACAATCTGTAGGTGTTGAAGTCGGTTTCAATCTGAAGTATTTACCGATGTCTCAAATAAATTCAGAGGTAAATGACCGTACATTTCGTTAATACCATCTTCGTAGGCAGATTGATAAGAAACTAATACGCCGCGATGGGTTCCAGTATAGGAATCGAGATAGCAAAGTCCTGTTTTTGGATTAAATTTGATATAAACTGACCCATCAATGGGGTCAAGTTTGAGTGGGGGTTGATAGCCCAAAGCGTCTGCATAGCTTTTGAGAGCAGATAATCCTTGAGCTGATGTATCCGCGCAAATCCCTAATATTTGGTAATCCGAATGTTCAGCGACTAAAAGTAATGCTTGGCGAATTAGGGCTTTTTCTGATTCTGAGTGAATAGATTTATTTTCGATGCAGTTGAACGCTTTTAAAAGTTGTTGTGCTTCTTGAAGGGTAAGAGATGTAAAATTTTGAGACATTAATTTTAAATCCATACAAAATTTGCAGTGGGACAAGGGCAATGCATAAGACCAAAACTCATGCCTATTTTATTATCAACGAAAAGCGATCGCTCCCATGCTCACAGTAAATGTATTTGTAAAACTTTTTCCACTTCTCTGATTCGCCGTAATTGGTCTAATTTAATGCAGTTCCAACGCCATTCTTCTGAACCTTCAACTAAGCCTGTAAGCTTCTGTCGATAGAAGGGTTCTCGTCTACAAATACCAAATAACCCTGAAGCATCCAGTTCTCGTTGTTCATTGCGGAATGCTTCCACTCTTGCCCACACATAAGCTTGTTGTCCGCTCAATCCTTTATCAGTTGCAGCTTTATAAGTAAAGGGAAACATAGGGCCTGCTGAGTTGGATTGATTCCATAAATCAGAACCCATAACAATTGCAGTTTTATGCTTTTCTGGATTGAGTCCTAAGTGAAACAACTGATTTTCCGTCGCCACAGATTTAGTCTGTAATGTTTGAATACAGCGTCGGTCTGCCTCAGCAACAGACAACCCTTGAGATTTATTCCAACTACAAAACCCTCGATTTGTGGCAAAATTTCCGGGGTCTGTATGTCCTTTATAAATAGCTGTTGGTTTTCCACTGGGTCTGAGATTGCCTTCAGCGACTCCCACAGCGATTGAACCGGGTGCTTTTTTACTGCCAAATAACTCGCGAATACTCAAGGGAATATCTCCTGTACGTTGGACGACCAAACGGGGCTCATTCGCGAGTTTATTCAGCCAGTCTATAACTTCAAGTGCACTCATAACCAGCAAAGTACTGGCTAAAAGCCGCCCCACCCAAATTCCGATAGCAATGGCTCGTTGGTTTCGAGGTCTTAAAGTATTTGATACTTTAATTTTTACCCGTTTGCGCCGTATTTTTTTGGGTTGAATATTTATTGGATAAGGTTGTTGTTCAGGGAGCCAAAAAGGTTGATTATTTGATATAATTTGCTGACAGCGTTGGTTCCAAAAATCATTCTGACCTTGGTAGTAGTTTTGCCAATACTGTGCCATTTTTAATGGACTATCCCGGCGATAAATGAGTGTCCAGCCTTGATGGCTTGGATACAAATTTTTGTCCCATTTCGCCAGAATATCCCTCGCTTCTGTTTTACATTCCTCTAAAGAGAGATAATCGTAAGCAATCAGGATTTCCTCTTGTGTATTCCTGTTAACTAACCAGCACTGCCAAGTTAAGTTAGATGGCTGGTTGCTTGCATGTCCCTTTCCTAACTCTTTCATAGGTAAAAGTACTTGTACTTAGAACCGACTATTAACCTTATGGGTATAATAGCGGCTCTAGTTCCAATAACGCTGACACCCCTCGTCTTGTCAGCGAAAGATGAGTTAACCCATCAAAATGACATTATCAATCACATGGATAACGCCGTTATCCGCTTCGATATCCGCAGCAACAACAGTAGCATTTTTAACCTCAAAACCCTCAGAGCAATCAATCCTAATCGGTGAACCTTCTAAAGAAGTAACAGAATCAACTTTTTCTAAATCAGCTTTGGTTAACTTCCCAGCCACCACATGGTACTTCAAAATCCGAGCAAGCTGCGGAGTATTCTGAACTAAAGTTTGTATAGTTCCCGGTGGAAGTTTGGCAAAAGCGTCGTCATTGGGTGCAAAAACGGTGAAAGGGCCGGGACTTTTCAATGCTTCTACTAAGCCAGCTACTTTAACGGCGGTGACTAAAGTCTCAAACGAACCCGCACCGACTGCAATATCGACAATATCAGGCATTTGTTTATCCTTATCTGTGGGACAATGCTTTCTTAATAAATTTTAAAAAAAAATGAGGTATTTTTTCTTAAATATCCTTAACTTATCCTCAAAATTGGGTTTTATTATCATATTGCACCTAACTTTAGAAGGGTTTTTAACTGCTGAAATAAATCTAATCATTCCTAGCCAATTATATCCAAGATGAATATAATTATGGAATGAAAGTAAGCATCAGTCGAGCAGCCAAAGAACTAGGAGTATCAATAACAACCCTGCGCCGATGGGAGAAAGCAGGGAAAATTGTTCCAGAACGCACGGCAAATGGTCATAGACGCTATGACCTGAGCCAGCTAACTGGAATAGTGCCTCGACTAAAGCGCAGCGAAAAGGTCACAATTTGCTACGCTAGGGTATCCAGCCATGACCAAAAACAAGACTTAAATTGATTATGGAGCTACGGGAGGCAGCATCCCGTGTCTAACCAATCTCGCACCTACGTCACAACATTCAAAGACCCTGTGGCAGGTTTATTCTTAGGAGACTATTGGACTCAGGCTAAAGAAGCCAAGCGGCACTGTTTAAAACTTCTTTTAGCAGGGAAATTAAGTAAATCCCAAATCAACACCGAAGTGCAACATGAGTTTGGGTTTAACAAGCGACAAGCCAACAGCATCATTGCTTATATTGAAGGCATGGTAAAAAGTGCCAAGGCTTGTCGCAGTAATACAACAGAGCAATTACAGGGCAAACTCAAGCACGTATCAAACGTTATTAAGAAATTAGAGAAAAAGATAGCTGCACACCGAAAATATCTTTATAGACTTGAAGCCGTAAATAGGGGCATCAAAAAGAAGATGCCTAAAACACTCAAGCCTCGCTATCCCGATGCCTGCCCAGTCCGATGCGCCCATCACCTCACTCATTATCAATTTGCTAAACTTAAACTTCATAACAAAAAGCGCTACGCTCACAAGTTAACCAGGGCAATACAACACCTTAAAAACGCACCATTACACGTAAACTTAGGGAACAGTATTTCCGTAGAGATGGTAGGCTCCAAAGACGAGTCATCTGGAAATCAGATTTGTCAGCTAGATTTTCTGGGTAAGGAATTACACATCCGAGTTCCCTATTTTCTGGAAGAACAATATGGGAAGTACGTTGCAGTTAAACTCAATCTACCCAAGCATGGGAAAGATGAGTTAGCATCTGCTTGGTTCAACCACCAAGCTATTACCTATAGGTTTATTCGTAAAACACTCTTGACTTGGGATGTACACATTACCGTTGATGTTCAGCCTCAACCCATTAAATCGAGTAGCGTTCACTGGGGAGCATTAGGTGTAGACCTTAATCCAAACTGTATTGTACGGACTAAATAGCGCGACGGCAGCAGCTTTTGTGCTGGCACGTCGCGCTATGAGATTAAGTGAAAGAATTCCAGCCAATACCGCTTACCTGGGCACGGAAGCCAAGAAACACGTTTGGTCAGACTGGAGCCGAGTGTCAAAACGAATCAAAGGTTCTTCAAGACACTCATTTTATCAGCCGAGGCTAACAGCCTACCCTAGGTTACGCACAGACCGGATACGTTCGGCTGCTGCAATCAGTCATGGGCTTGGGGCAGTTGGTGAAAATCCAACCGGAAGTTACCATACCGCTGGGTAGCGTTTCTGTGGATAGATTTGCACAGATTTTTTTGAGCGGTGTTTCCTAGCCTAAAAGATTATTTTCTGGAAATTTTACAAGGATGAACAGGAATTAAAATAGCTTCTTCTTAACTGAATTATCGTAAGAATAAGCAGTCGGCTAGATGGAGGAAGGCCGAACCCCTGCCAAAATTATTGAGCTTCTGTCGTCGCGATCGCAGGCTGCAAAAAGCCCTACTCTAAAAATATACTTTTCTGCTCTCAGATGAAAATTTATCATTTACCCAATTCCCAGTGATCGGTCAAAATTAGGCTAAGATCTGCTCTAACTAAGTATTTGTGAGGGGAAAGGAAATGGTTTGTCTCCAGGGTTGGTGGGCTAGACTAACCAGTGCGACTCTAGGGTGTCTTGCCACAATTACAAGTTTGGCTCTAGCATCGAATCCAGCATCCGCTCAGGCCGCTTATGGAAGTTATGTGGGTGCAGGCCCGACTATAGGTATCAGTGGAGGGAGTCAGCAAGTGGGTGGAGTCCTGGCGGTTCGCTACAAACTCCTAGAACTCCCCATTTCCTTTAGAGCACAAGCGCTAATTGGTTCGGGTACTGCAGTTGTGCCCACCGTTTCCTACGATGTCCCTCTAAACTGGCAAACGGATGCTTACTTAGGAGCAGGGGTGGCTTTTGCGAGTGGTGATACCCCTTCTCCAGTGGGAGATAAAACCAGTTTTGCACTTCAACCTGGTGTAGATTATATCGTCCCTAATAGTAATACCGTTCTTTTTGGTAATGCCATTATTGCCTTCGATGCCTTTCGCGATGGAGGGGGAACTGCGTTTTCGGTGCAAGGTGGTGTTGGGGTGAGATTTTAAATCCTCGCAGTCATTTGCTTTGCTCAGATTAAAATTCAAGAGAGTAACTTGCTTACTTGGGAGCATCCCGATTTTACCAATTGCCTACAAAAAAGCCTGCCTCTGTAGGCAGGCATTAAGTCCGCGAAGGCGGACTTCGTTTTTATAGCCCCAGACTTCTAGGGTGAGGGTTAATTTACTTACTACTTAAAAGCGACTGGATTCTTTCTGGAGGCCAGTAAATTTTATAGGCTTTTCCAACAATATAATCTTGCTTGAGAAAACCCCAAATATGGGAATCTAAACTATTATTGCGATTGTCACCCATGACAAAATAAGAATTTTGAGGTATCGTCGTTGATTCCCAAACATAAGCAGGGGGTTCTGTAATATAGGGTTCTTGGAGCGGTTGGCTGTTGATGTAAACGATGCCATTAGTAATTTGAAAAATTTGGTTAGGTTCACCAATTACACGCTTAATGAAATACTCAATTTCGTTGGTATTGCCTTGGTTTTCTAACTGTTTTAGCGCATCAGGAACTCTAAAAACTACTAAGTCTCCCCGTTTGGGTTGGTAGTTATTGGGTTTATAGACTAAAATTTTATCTCCGACCTGGAGTGTCGGTAACATCGATTTACTGGGTATCTCAAAAAGCTCGATATTTTGCTCAATCCATTGTGGTACATAGTGACTAGCCAAGCCAAAAGCAAACACAAATAAAGCAACAATTGTAATTAAATGCTGTTTTTGCCTTCGAGATTTAGGAAATGCAATAAACGCATGGTAACAAGCTACGGATGAAATAATAGGAATAAACAGATTTAGGTTAGAGGAGAGACTTGCCAGTCCGGAACAAATAATAATTAAGGATAGCAGCACAGCACCAACCATTGCTTTTTCGATATATAGCTGCCCTAATCCTGGTAAGATGCGGGATAGAAACACAGCAAACCAAGGGTCTTTTTGGGTTCTGGGAATTTTTTCAGATACCTGGCCGCCTAATTTATTATTGGCACAAATATAGGCATCAAATAGATTCAAAATGTAGATAATGACTATCGGCAACAAACAACCAAGTCCCATCACAGTATTGCCATTGGGACTGAGTATAGACCAAGCTGCGATCGCAATCAGCACCAGTTGACCCCCCATTAACCCCCAACCCCTCAGGCGTTCACCTGCATAAAGCTGTCCAATACCGGGAAAAAACATCGAGAGATTAACAGCTAACCAGGGTTCAGGAGTAGCGTTTGAGTGTTGATGGGGTGCAAAAGTCGAACGCATTGTAATGTTGAGTCGGTAGATTACCTGTCCTGGTAATCTATCTTAACGAGAGAATTGTGCGATCGCCTCTATTGATTGATAGCTTTTTGATACTAAATTCCATACGAGGGACTTTATTCCATGAAACTGATTCAATCCATCTATTACGTTAACGGAGAATATGTCACATCTGAGCAAGCTTGCCTGACACTCAACGATTTAGGCATTGTTCGAGGATATGGAGTCTTTGATTTTCTCCGTACTTATAACGGAGTGCCATTTCGATTGCGAGAACACGTTCAACGGCTGCAAAAATCAGCAGAATTAATTGGCTTAAGTTTACCTTGGTCAACAGAAGAAATAGAAGCCATCGCGCAAGATACGCTAAAACGCAATAATCTCCCAGAAGCTAATATTCGGATTGTTGTGACTGGGGGGTATTCAATCGATTTAATTACTCCTCTCGGTAAACCAAGTTTAATGGTTTTAATTAATCCTGTTTCTGAATATCCGGTGGATTATTACGAACGAGGGATAAAAGTTATTACTGTGGCGATGGAGCGGTCTCTTTCCAATGCCAAAACTCTCAATTATATCTCTGCAATTATGGCACTTCAACAGGCAAAACAGCAGAATGCAGTTGAAGCCTTATATATGAATCAAGCCAAGCAGGTATGGGAAGGAACAACAACAAACTTCTTTATTTTTCAAGGCTCTAAATTAATTACGCCGAATGAGAATATTCTCAAGGGTATCACCCGAGATGTGGTTTTAGAAATTGCCAAAAATCAATTTGAAATAGTGGAAAAACCGATTGATTACAGCGATTTAAATCACTGTGATGCAGCCTTCATTACCTCAAGCACTAAAGAAATTATGCCTGTGGTTCAAGTTGATGATATTGTGATTGCAGATGGAAAGATAGGGGAAAATACGCAAATCCTCATGAAGTTATTTAATAACTACACAAGGAGTTTGTTAGTGAGTTAGCCAAGTTGGTGAGTAAATTCTTCAACATTAACTCTTAATCATTGAATTTCACCAAATAAATGGAATCAAACGGGAGCTAGTTTGTTGATACTCTTGATAATTGGGGTACTTCTCAGGCATGGATTGCTCTTTAGCAAAAATACGCTGGAGGTAAAGCAATGTAATAGAAGCAGGAACTAAATAAGCCCAAATTGAACCAGCAACAACACTGAAACTTAGATAACGCAATAAATCACCAAAGTAGTTGATATTACGAGAAAAGCGCCAAATTCCATCACTGACTAAACCCGCTCCATACTGCTTTGCGGTCATTTTCTGAATATCTGCTGTGGCATTAATCAGAGAACCAAAAATAAAGAGCGGTAGTGCGATAGCAGCCGTTATCAAAGAGAGTGGAGTTGGATTAGTGAAGGCTAAATATCCTGGCAAAACATAAAAGGCTCCCACAAATAATAAGCAAAAGACAAAGCCAACAATCCCAATTGGTTCACTAAACATCTGTTGTCGTCGCTGGGGATAAATCCACTGTTCTAAGAGCCACCACAAACAATAACTAATATGCAGGCACAGGTAAATTACTTGCCGTATGTCTTGAATTCCAAAAACTACTGCAAAAGAAATTAGCAGAAAAATAGTGAGGGTTTTAGCTGCGTTAATTGCAGTCAGTTGAGTCACTCTAGAACGGTTTTGTTCGGCTATATTCTCCATTGTTTTTCCTTAAATAAGTGATGTAAATGCGGAAACATTTCTGCCACTAAAGTGGCGACTACAAGCCTATTGAATTTAAAGTTTGTAGTAAGCGCTTTAGCGCTCAACCCACTAAAGTGGGAACTACAAACCGATTAAACTTGTCGATGCACTAACGTAGCACTCGCTTGAGCCGTTGGCATGAGAATCACTTGATTAATATTGACATGGGCAGGGCGTGTCGCGCAGAAAAATACCACATCCGCAACATCATCCGGTGTGAGTGGTGTTAACCCTTGATATACTTTTTCTGCCCGTTCGTTATCACCCCGAAACCGTACCTGACTAAACTCAGTTTCTACCATTCCAGGGTCTACAGAACTGACTCGCACAAGGGTTCCCAACAAATCCTGCTTTAAGCCTTCAGAAATGGATTTAACAGCCGCTTTCGTAGCACAATAAACGCTACCGCCTGGATAAGTTTGATGACCGGCAATCGAGCCAATATTAATCACATGACCTCGACTTCGATTAACCATTCCAGGTACAATTGCCCGTGTCATGTAAAGTAATCCTTTGATATTCGTGTCGATCATTTCTTCCCAATCTTGAATACTGGCTTCGTGAAGCTTATCTAAGCCTCGGCTTAAGCCAGCATTATTAATCAGAATATCTATATCTGTCCAAGGTGCGGGTAGGTTATCGAGAGTGGATTGAATTAAATTGCGATCGCACACATCCAAGGGCATAAGATAAAGTTCACAAGTAAACTCTTTATTGAGTTGTTCTGCCAACTTTTCCAATCGTTCTTGACGCCTTGCCGCCAAGATAATTTTCGCCCCTGCTTGAGCAAACACCCTGGCACAAGCTTCACCAATACCACTGCTAGCACCCGTAATTAAAACAATTTGGTCTTTAATTGAAGCCATAAAAATAAATTGGAGTCACTTGTGAGATGGGCGTCTTACCCGCCTTTGATATTTTAAAAGCAAATAATAGACCTCTTGTATAAATCCTTCAAACCCCACCCCAGCCCTCCCCTTGGTAAGGGGAGGGAGCTAGTTTCCCCCCTTACCAAGGGGGGAGTAAGGGGGGTAATTCCGACTTTTGCAAGAGGTCTAATAATTAGGGCAGGCCAAAGAGCCTATCCGACAAAAACCATCAGTTATTGAGCAGACTTGTTGGCACTTGAGGGTTGATTAACCACTTGCAAGCGCTGCGTCACCATTGTTACTCCACCCCTGCGAACCAATACAGCCGAAAGCCAATGATCTTCAGGTTTCGTAGGAGCTTTACCCAGCTTAAAAATACCACCGGCTGGGAGTAAATTGAGCTTAAAGTCACTGGGTTTGGTTAAAAGATTGGGTTTAACAGTATCTTGCATCGCTGCCCCCAAGAGTAAATCCTCTCCTAGGGGTTCCTTGACAATGACATCAAAGTTAAACTCTTGTCCGGGACGGACTTGATTAGGTAAGAGCACTTCTACCGTGGGAGGATTGGCACCCGACATCTGTTTGGTCTTCTCTCCCAGGATTTGTTGTTGTACAATCTTTTGGTTTTCAATACGTTGGCGCGATCGCAAAGTCGATTCCAGCTTCATCGTCATGCCTTCACTTTGCCGAGTACCTGTAACCGTCGTCACCGTTTCTGCAACAATGGCATTACCCTCATTCTTCCACGATTGGAGTTGTGTCGTGTAATTTAACTGCGGGTAGCGCTGCCATAGCTGGGTTAAGGCTTTCTCGAGGGCACCACGATTTAAATTATCAGAATTCTTGAAATTAGCGCCATAGAATTGCATCACCCCTTTGACATCTTTGCGATTAGCGGCTGCATCGATTTGCGTCAGCATCGTTTGCAGTTGTGGGGGGGCAGTTTCAGGGCTTTGGGCTTTGACAATCCCTGCCCATCCTACCGTTAAACCGACGCTCAGTAAAAACAATGCCGACCAGTTACGGGAACCGGAAGGGATTGTGGGGGTGAGAGATTGAGTCAGATGACGAAGTGAAGTTGTCAGATTAAGCATGAAGAAAATAGTTAGGAAGTACTTTAGGCAAAGGATGGGCGTTTAAATCCTCAACCAGGACGATTGTGTTGTTATCTATGAACAGCCGATTCTTGATTTTAACTGAGTCATTCGCGAATAGCCGATGGGGGGTTGACCTGTTGCCAAGCAATGGTATGGGTTACTGAAAATGGTAATGGTGATCGAGATTTGCCTACCCCCGAGAAATTTATCTCCCTCGAACTCGCCTGAACTGCCGTTTTTAAAGGACTCCCAACAGCTAACCCATTAAATTTACCGGATTAGATATTAGGAAAATCGAAAGAAATAGTTTATAAGAATAAATTGGCATCTCATTCTCGATCGCCAATTAAATTTTGCTTGTAGTTGAGAGTCCTGTTGCCTCTAGGAGAACAAGAAACTTTGCATCACCCAACGATTCGATTGTTGATTGCCGCTAGTGGTACTGGGGGACATCTATTTCCCGCAATCGCCCTAGCTGACCAATTACGAGATTATCAAATTGAGTGGCTCGGTGTCCCCGACCGCCTAGATAGAGAACTTGTCCCGTCTCAATATCCTCTGCACACGATTTCTGTAGAAGGCTTTCAAACAGGCTTCGGCTTAGGTACGGTGCGAATCTTCGGACGCCTCGTCGGTTCTATCCTCAAGGTACGGCAATTGCTCAAAACTGGCAATTTTGATGGCGTGTTCACGACAGGGGGTTATATTGCCGCCCCCGCCATCATCGCTGCTCGAATGCAGGGCTTACCGGTTATTCTACACGAATCTAACGCTATCCCCGGTAAAGTCACTCGAATGTTGAGTCCTTTATGTACTAGCGTGGCTTTGGGGTTTGCCTCGACCGATAAATACTTACCCAAGGTGAAAACTGTTTACGCCGGAACCCCTGTGCGCTCCAAGTTTTACTCCCCTCAACCCCTGGATCTGCCGATTCCTGATGATGTACCCTTAATTGTGGTAGTGGGCGGCTCTCAGGGAGCCATTGCCGTTAATCAATTGGTACGCCAATGTGCGCCAACTTGGCTGGAGGCAGGTGCGTGGATTGTGCATTTAACCGGAGAAAAAGACTCTGACGCTCAATCGCTACAGCATCCGCACTATTTTCCCATGCCTTTTTATCAAAATATGGCAGGATTACTACAACGAGCAAATTTAGCAGTTAGTCGTGCAGGTTCAGGGACATTGACTGAACTGGCCATGACGCAGACTCCTGCAATTTTGATTCCCTATCCCTACGCAGCAGAAGACCACCAAGCTTATAATGCAGCCAGCTTTGTTAATACTGGAGCGGCTTTAGTCTTTCGTCAATCGGAACTGACGGCGGAACTTTTAGAAAGTAAGGTATCACATTTACTGCGATCGCCTGAAGTATTACACAATATGTCCCAAAAAGCCGCCGATTTAGCCGTAACAGATAGCGCGGAACGTTTAGCCAATTTAGTGCGTCAACAAATAGAGCAAAAGGCAAAAAAGGCGAAAGGATAAAATTAATTTTAACCCTTCATCTTTTGTCTTATACCTATCACACTCCACAATTCCGATGAAGCTCCCATTTTTGCTCACCACTGCACTTTTGGCTACCATCAGCTTCGCCAATTCCCTTAAGGCACAAGAAACCCCTACAGATTGGACATTCGATAAACCCTCAATAGATGGTGTTCAAGTTCTGCAAGTATGCGCTCAAGACCAAGCAGAGACTTTACCCAATCCCTTTTCTGATGTACCCTCCACTCATTGGGCATACAAAGCAGTGATGAGTGTGTATTACTGTGGTGCTTATCGCGGTTCGATTCCACCGGAGCAAGTCGAACAGAGTAATCGTTCGCCCTTGATGCCAACAAACCGTGCCATTCCTTCTGTTCTACCGTTGCAATCTTCGCCATAATTTTGTGGGCTAAATCGGTAATAAATGATGGAAATTCCAGTAATTGATTTTGCACCCTTTATCCGTGGTGATGCTGATTCGCGGCAAGTTGTTGCTCGTCAAATCTATCAAGCTTGTCACGAAATTGGGTTTATGTATCTCAAAAATTTAGGAATTTCTACAAAATTAATTTATCAAATTTTCGCTGATTCTAAACAGTTTTTTTCTCTTCCCTTTGAAATTAAAAATAAATTATCTTGGTCTGATGAATTCAGCAATCAGGGATATGTTGGACTAGAACGGGAACGCCTTAATCCGTATCAAGCTGGAGATTTAAAAGAAGCCTTTAATATTAGTAAAGAATTTAATTTGGCTCAAAATATATCTGCTTTATTTCTGCATCAAGGGTTACTAAAACCCGATAAATTTCCAGAAACTATGCTAGCCTTTTACGAAGCTAGCTCAGAAGTTGCAAACCACCTTTGTCAAGCTTTTGCCATTGCCCTCCAACTCCCAGAGTCATTTTTCTTAGAACGACACAACCAGCAGCACCATACCCTCCGCCTTCTTCATTATCCCCCTTTAGTGCAACCCCCTAAACCCGGACAAGCACGAGCAGGAGAGCATTCCGATTACGGTAGTTTTACATTATTATTTCAAGATGAAATTGGGGGATTAGAAGTTTGTACCGCACAAGGGGAATGGATAGCCGCGCCTTATATTCCGGATACTATTATTGTTAATACAGGAGATTTAATGCAACGGTGGACAAATCATGTATTCTGTTCCACTAAACATCGTGTGATGATTCCTACCGATAGCGAAGCGTCTGAAAGAAGTAAATATTCCCGATATTCAATTGCTTTTTTCTGCCATCCCAATAATGAGGTTGAAATTGCTTGTCTGGAGACTTGCAAAACACCTAATTTTCCCTCTTTATATCCTCCTATTACAGCAGGAGACTATTTAATAAGTCGTTTACAAGCCACTTATTAAAGTGAGTATATTACCTTTGTCAGCCCTCACCCTAAATCCTTCTCCCTTTTGGAGAGGGACTTTGAAGCCTTGCTCCCCTTCTGCCTTCTGCCTTCTGCCCTTTAAAACAGGCGTAATTAACCCGGATTTGATATTAGTCATTACAATCAGGCTAAACCTGGAAGGCAATTATAGGAGTGCAAAGCGATGAAAACTTATGACTGGATTGTAATTGGTGGCGGGATTACGGGGGCAGCAGTGGGTTACGAATTGGCCACAAAAGGTTTTAGTGTCTTACTCTTAGAACAAGACGCAACCCTACAAAATGCTACTCGTTATAGTTATGGGGGACTAGCCTACTGGTCGGGAACATCCGAGTTAAGCCGTCAGCTATGCCAGGAAGGTATCGAACAACACCGTCAATTATCCGAGGAATTAGACGCAGATACCCAGTTTCGCGAACTCGATTTACTGCTATATATTGCGGCCAATGAAAATCCAGAACAGCTAGCAAGTAACTATGCAGGGTTTGCGATTACTCCTCGGTTATTGAGTGTAGAAGAAGCTTGTGAGTTAGAACCCTTGCTGAATCGAAATGCGATCGCCGGTGCAATGACGGTTCGCCATGGCCACATTCACCCCGAAAAAACGAACCAAGCCTATTGTGATGCTTTTCGCCGTGCTGGGGGAGAACTGAAAATCGATCAGGTTGTGGAATTATGGCGACGAGGCGATCGCATAGAAGCCGTCAAAACACCCAACCAAACCTATCATGGGGCTAATATCGTTGTCTGTGCTGGGGGCTTCAGTCGCGCCTTACTCCAGGCGGCAGGAATTCCCATCCGCTTATATTTCACCCATGCGGAAATGATTCAAACCCCGCCCGTTGACATCCAGATGCGAACCCTTGTCATGCCCGCGAATACCCAACGGTTTGCTCTCGAAGCCAAAGCCAGCACACCTGAAATCGAGCCATTATGGAATCAACCAGGCCAAGAGCCAATCCCCCCAATTTTAGATGCGGGAGCCGTTCAGTTTCTAGATAATAGTTTGCGAATTGGTCAACTCAGTCGCGTTCTCACCGACCCCTATGCTAAGGTAGATTCAGCAGCTAGTGAAGCAGCCATTCGTACCCAAGTCGGGAACGTGTTACCCCGTTTACAACAGCTACCCGGAACTTGGCATCATTGTTTAGTTGCTTTCAGTTGCGATCGCCTCCCAGTTGTTGGGGCACTCAGTAGTCCAGAAAACGCTTACATCTTTTCCGGCTTTACCAACCCCCTAGTCTTTGTCCTCCCCCTAGCTAAACGCTTTGCTAACTGGGTGGCTGGGCAAGATGATCCAATTCTCAATCAACTCTGTGTAAGCCATCGTCTTTTAAGTTAAGCCTTCCCCTCACGCTTACCAGGTTCATACTGGATAAATCTTGTCCAATTCCAATAGGGTGTGCCATCCCAACAACGCCCTGAACCACTCCTATCTCGAATTTCGCTGCCTGTTTTTTCTAAGGATTTTTAACCGCTTCTAGTGCAATCTCGATCGCCCGTTCTTTTTGCGGGTCTACTCCCTGAGCATATTCTAAGGGGAATGGAACCTCGATATTGGGTGTAACGCCCTTGCCTTCTAGCCGTTGTTTTCCATCCACATAAACATCAGCCACCGCCACATACAAGATACTGCCATCGTCCATTAAAAAAGGACGGCCGGCAACCACGGCACCGGCTGTTTTAGTGCCGACCACTGGGCCGATATCGTACTGCTTAAAGCCATAGGCCAGAATTTCCTTTGCACTCCGACTTCCCTCATTAACTAACATTACAACTGGCTGTTTCCAATACGAATCGTAGGTAAATGCTCGGCCATTACGTCCGATGTTGGTGATGCTAGGGCCTCGACCGGTATAGATATTCAAAACCGTTGCAGGTGAACCCCCCCAACCATCTCTGATGTCTAATACTAGGGCTTCTGCATCTTTGAGGCGATCATAGAGTAGGTCTTCTTCGAGTTGTTCTTGATATTGTTCACTGGCATAAGACCAGATATGCACATAGCCAATTTTTTTTCCTTCCCGTTCGATAATTTGGGTACTGGCGGCTTGAGCCTCTAAGAACATGGTGGTGCCATCCAGCAATTTCGGGGTAACGATAATGTTTTGCTGATTGCCAGGGGAACGCTCAATGGACATCGTAACCTTTTGTCCGGCTTTATTCTTAAAGGACTCCATAGGATGGAAGGGACGATGATTAACTTTTAAAATGCGATCGCCAATTTGCAACCCCGCTTCAGCCGCCGGACTACCTTCTAAAATGGCACGAATAAACGTCTTACCTTCGATGTCTTGAGTTACAATCCCGATGCCACTATATTCAATTTTGCTCTCAGGAAAAAACGTCTGGAGTTGCTTTCGTAATTCAGGCGATCGGGGTACAAAAATACCTAAAATTTGATAGTAGGCAGGCTCATCGGCCGTAAACAGGTGAGTATGAGAGGTTTTTAACTCCAAAAGCATCTGATTGATGAGTGCGGCCGCTTCTTCACTCGATTTAGCTTGTGTAACTTGCGGTTCATACTTTTTCCGCATAGCTGACCAATCAACGCCATTAAATTTCGGGTCATAAAAGTTATCATTCACAGTTTGCCAGACTTGGGCAAAAATTTGTGAGGTTGCCTCTGAGCGAGTGGGTAAGACTGGTGAAACCATCCAACCTAGAACTATCACAAAAATGCTGATTAAAGCGGTAATGATGAGGTGGCGAGCTCTGGTAATTCTCATGTTCTCTCGTCCCATTTCCTTTGCCCTTCTTCACAGGGGTGATATGTAAAAAAATACAAACTCTAAAAAACCAATAACAACCTCTTGCATAATCTCCTGAAGTCAAACACAGGGGATGAGAGTTGAGCGTTCTTTTTCTCGATCAGCAATGGTTCAAACTGCATAGGACGAAGCTGCCCAGAACTAGGTATCAGTGAAAGAGTAACAATTTTTAGCCTATGCCAGCTATTATGAGGTTCGTGAGAAGGTTATGAGTGCTGCATCGAGCTACTGGAATCTCATCATGATCGATGCGCGTGGTGGTTGTAAGCGGGAGGAAATTCCAGATGCGAAAGCTTTTTTTTTAGAGCAATTTCCTGAATTTGTATCCAGGCAAACGGTGCCGGATTTAGTCGTTCAGCGTCAACTTTTAAATTGGGCTAGAGGAGGAGAATTGGATGAAACTCCGACAAAACAAACGCTAGCTCAGTTGTGTTTGCGTTGTTATATTTCCAAGCAGATTGAGCAAGCTTGTCTGCAACTGGAATCAAAGTTTGGTCATACTCATGGTTTCACGCGCTATGATTTATTCCCCTTGGTACTCACTGATGTGGTGGCACGTAACCGCCATGTCAGCTCAAGCTATACTTCACTCACAACAGAAATTTTACGAACATTTGACTCTGATCGCAGTCGCCTAGCCACTTGGACAACGCGATTAGTCAAACACCATCGTGAACTTAAGGCATTTTTATTAGAACAAGGAGTGTATTTAGTCAGTGATTGGGCGATTTTGAATGATACTACCCCTGAGCAATTGTCACGAATTTTTACTGAGTTCCATCATTTAACAGAGGTAGAAATTCAGGATGCTCGTAGTCTTTTAGAAAGTTACCATGCCGTGTACCGTCGCGATCGCTTGTCTGCACCCCGAACGGGGATTCAGTCCCAATGTTCGTTACCGACATCTGAGCAACTTCAGGAAATTGCTCAACGTTTCCACTCTAAAACAAATGGGATGCTCACATCTTCAGAGGTGAGGCAACGGCTGCAAGGAATGGCTGAATTATTGCGACAATATCGGCTTTGTGTGCGGCGTGGACGCTTACCCACGGAGTCTTTAGATGACCCTAAATTTAGTCGAGAATCCCAAGTTCAAATCTGTGAACGTGCTACAGAGACGGACGAATCCGAGAAGCTTAAAATTGAATTTTTGAATTTTTATAATCAACAAGTGATTTATTGTTTAGATCGGGCATTACAGCAAGTCATTAACGAACGTTTGGCTTATCTGAAACGAAAAAAAAATGATAAATCGAAACAATTCCTGACCGCTTTACAATTGTTTCACTGCCAAGGTAAAGCAATGAATGAAATTGCTCCTATCGTAGAGTTGCAAGCTCAATATCAAGTTAGTCGGTTGCTAAAACTCAAGCAACTTCGGGCTGATGTTGGTCAGAAAATGTTAAACGCTCTGTTGGATTCTATCTTAGAGCAAGTGCAGTCCTTGACTCAATCTGAGGGCTCATCCACCTTAGATGCTAAACAAATTGAGGTCGCCCTTGATGAAGAAATTACTAAAATTATTCAGGAAGCTGAGATTGAGTCTGAGGTAAATAGTAACCGCAATAAGCCGTTTAAAAGCTTATTTTCCCGAAGACTGTGCCATTTACTTCATCAGGATTCCTGGAGGCTAGGTTTAAAGTGAAAGTTACAGCCAATGAAGAGTGCATAAAGTACAAACAGAAAAACAAAACTCCTGACTCCTGATTCCTTTATCAATCATTAACTCTAAATTTTGAGACAGGATAACCTTTAAGCATCTATAACTTATGATTCTTATTGTTCAGTAACTTAATGGAGTAAATTAGATGAAATTTTCCTCACAACTCAGTTTTAGGGACTGCATACCCTAGTCAAACCCGGAGATATAAATCTACAGAACAAACATTGCGGGGATAGCTCTCATGATGGGCAGCATTCGCAGGAGAACAAAACGATGATGAATTACTTTGTTGACGCTGCTTTTGAATTTGAAGAGTTGCCAATTGAAACTATTACTTTAGAAGCAACGCATATTAATCAGGCAATCAATCTAAGTCAAAAAGTTCTGAGTGAAGGCGGCCAATGGCAGACTTATCTCAATGCTTTAGCCTTGTTTGGGTTTGAAGAATGGCTGATAGAACGCGCTCCAGAGCTGCCTTTCAATCGAGAAAACGGTTCAATCTTTAATCTTCATTATGCCAATACAATTGATGCTGTTTTTAATTTAAATATAGGAGAATTTAAAATATGTTTAGTTACTATGGGGAGTTTTACCGATCAAGTGATTACAGTGCCTCGGGCAATCATTGATTTGTCAGAATTTGCGGCTCATTTTTATGTTGTAGTGGAAGTGATTGAAGAGCTAGCACAGGTAAATTTGTTAGGGTTCTTAAGGTATGACTACTTAATGCAGCAGTTTCAATCTCATCCTTTACAAGCTGAACCTAATTGGACTTATCAATTACCCTTAAGTTGGTTTGAAGGTGATTCTAATCAATTATTGGGGTATTTACGTTTGTTAAAACCTGAGGCAATCGCCTTACCTTCAAGCCCTTCCCAATCTTCCGTCGTTCCCCCTAAAATAGAGGCTGAGCTGCAAACTTTGTTACCCCATTTACAATCTCCAGATTGTCATTGGTGGGATGTACTATCTTGGGAATATGGTGCAGTCCTCCTGACTCATTCCCCATTACTCCATCGGATTTTTGGGACGACTCAACATGAGCCTGAAAGGACTCACAAAGTCGAATTCAATCCTAACCATAGAACCCAATGTTTTAAGCCGCCGATTGTAAATGTGGGGCTTTGGTTACATGATGAAATTGATGAATTTGCACAGAAACTCTCTTGGGTATTGCTTCCTGCTTTTGCACCTGAGGCCGTTCCTTTGCGATCGCCTATTCAAGAACTAGAAGTTATCCTTAAACAGTTAGAACATAGTGGAAACTCGGTTCCTCTCATTGCTCGCGGAGCTTACCAAGACTTAACATTAGCAGAACATTCATTGCGGCTTTATGCCATTACTTGGCCGCGATTATCGCCTGAAAATATCCCGGCTTGGACATTATTATTAATTTTAGGAGGAACACCAGGTACAACCTTGCCCTATAGCGTGAAATTGCGGCTGAAGGATGAGAATCATGTATTACTCGAACGAACTTTAGAACCTAATTCAGAGGAAACATATCTGTATGCACGGGTAGCTGGTACATGGGATGAAGCGTTTAATGTAACTCTGACAACAACACAGGGTATATCAATGACGTTACCGCCATTTGTTTTTCGCCCTAACTTATAATTTGTTGTGAGTTGTTGGTTGTTTGTAAGATTGATTCATCACTCACCCCTTATCACTAACAACTAATGGCAAATGGTTAATTTCCAGCTTCATGTACGGCAGTTTGAGCAAACTTGTGTATTTGAGTTATTTTGGGGCAGAGGACAACAACTTTCAGCAACCTTGGCATATCCAGAATCACTGAGTATAGCCTACCAAGACTGGCAGCGTGTTTACCTCAGTTACTATAAATCGGGATTGCGGGGTTGGGTTGAAGATAGCGGGAGTTTAACGACACCCCCGATTGATTGGCACAGGAAGCTTGTGCAAGCGGAAGCTAAATTTTTATCAGAATTTCATCATTGGTTGCGGAGTGCTGAGTTATTTGAAATTAGAGCCGTTATTGCTAAGAGTCAATTAGTCAGCCAGGAACAAAATGTTTCAGTTAGTAGGCAATACCCCACTAGTTCCTATAATCATCAATTCTTAAGCATCAATGTATTTTTAACATGCCATGCGATTGAATTAGAGCGTCTCCCTTGGGAAGTTTGGGAAATTGGCGCTGAGTTTCCTACATCGGGAATCATTCGGATTGCTCGAACTCCTGGAACAATTCACGAACCCACTCATTCCAAGCTTGCATCTTCCCGGAAAAAGGCAAGAATTTTAGTGATTTTAGGGGATGAAACGGGACTGAATTTTCAACAAGATAAGCAGGCAGTGCGATCGCTTTCTCGAGTCGCAGAGATTGAATTTGTAGGTTGGCAACCCGGACAGAATATTAGTCAACTCAAAACTCAAATCTCTGCTGCAATTGCAGATAAACGCGGTTGGGATGTGCTGTTTTTTGCTGGACATAGTAATGAAACCTTAATGACAGGGGGAGAATTAGCGATCGCCCCCAATGTTTCTCTGTCCATTCGTGAAATTATGCCTCAACTAATTTGGGCAAAACAACGAGGATTGCAGTTTGCATTGTTTAATTCCTGCTGCGGTTTAAAGATTGCTGCCTCACTCATTGACTTAGGATTGAGTCAAGTGGCCGTGATGCGAGAACCCATTCATAATGCTGTCGCGCAGATATTTCTTCGCAAATTTCTACAAGGATTAGCAGAACAGAAAGATGTCCATGATTCCCTACTCTCTGCTTGTCAGTCTCTCAAGGTGGAAAAAAACCTCACCTATCCTTCTGCTTACCTAATTCCTTCCTTATTTTGCCATCCTGATTCAACTTTATTTAAGATTAAACCGTCTGGATGGAAGAAACAACTTAAAAAGCTTTTACCTACCCCAAAAGAAGCCATTATACTTTCATTTTTAACGCTGCTGAGTTTATCGCTTTCAGTACAAGACTTTTTATTAGAAAAACGACTATTAATTCAGTCTATATACCGCCAAAACACCAGGCAATTTACTGTAAACAGTTCACCCTCTATTCTATTAATACAAATTGATGAAAAATCGATTCAAGAGGCAAAGATTGCTAATCCCAGACCAATGGATCGTAAATATTTAGCTAGTTTGATAGACAAACTTTCTCAATTAAATGCTCGAGTGGTTGGTATTGATTATCTCTTAGATCGTCCTCAAGGAAACAATGATCAAATTTTAGCCCAGTCTCTACAATCGGCGGTTCTTCGCCAACCTCATCCGAGTTGGTTTGTATTCGCCTCACTGCGGGAAGAGACAGCCGAGTGGCTAGAAGTATTACCCGAAATTGCAAGTCCTAATTGGAGTTTACAAGGCTATATCAATTTATATCCCGGATATATGGGGCTTGTTTGGAATAGTAATTCCGAATTTAAGAAACTACCCTTTGCTTATATATTGGCATTCGCTTATCAACTCAATCAAGAGCCTCTCATTAGTGAAAACAAATTAGAAACGACGGCTTTTATCGCTCCTAATTCCAATTTACAAGAACAAAGCCAATCCTTTGTTGCTTTGGCTAAAAAAAATAAAAATCAATTCCAAACTATTCATCCTAAACTTAATAGTCAAACAGACTTTTTCTTTCAACTCAACCACCATCTACGTCAAGAAAAAGGGCGGAACTATAAAACAGTCTTTTCTCCTCGGGCACAACTTCAGCCTATTACTAGCTTTTCCTATGATTGGGGGCAAATGTGGTTGCACCCCATCATTGATTTTTCCATTCCACCCGCACAAATTTATCAAACGATTCCGGCTTGGCAGCTTTTAAAAAGTTCCCCTAATTCACCTCAACTCAGCCGTATTCAGCAACAAGTTGTCATGATTGCACCTGGGGGATATGGAGAAGCAGGAGTATTTGAAGAAGGGCAAGATAATCCACCGTTACCGGCTGCTGTGAGTTATTGGTTTGAACACAGCAAACCCTCCATTTGGCGCCGGAGTTTCACAGGTGGAGAAATCCATGTTTACATGATTCACCATTATCTCAACCGCCGATTAGTTGTACCCATTCCAGATATTTGGTTACTAGGGATGGCTGTTGTGTTGGGTAAAGGAATAGCAATGGCTATGAAGCCACATCGCAGATACAGCTTGGGGGGAATGCTACTTGGGGGAACCGTAATTTATGGATTAGTGAGTTTGCAATTGTACATTTCCGGGGCAATTTTGCTGCCTTGGGTGTTTCCCTCTGTAACGCTTTGGATGTATGCGCTGCCTGTGTTATTGAAAAAAAATTGTTAAATTTAGCCCATTCCTTGCCTACGGCTCTAAAAATTGCATAAAATCTCACGTTCATCCTGATAAGTAGTATAGCAACCGATAATTACGGCTGGTGACTAGCCCTATCCTAAGCCGTTGTAGCTGTTGCAATCTGGGAATTGTTCAAAAGCTTAACTTCAGGAGGTTTGGGCATTTTGAAATTTGAATGGCTTAGATACGCACCCGCTATACCCTCCTTTCTCAATGGCTTCGGTTCAAGTGCATACCTCAATCACCATCGGAGCTATAGCTTATCAGGTTAAGCGATCGCTTGTTCAATTTATATCTAAATAGGGAACACTCTGTATATAAGGCTGCAATCTTCCACACAAACTTATACTAAACAGGGACTTCGATTATGCGGAAATATTTTTTCAATCACAGAACCTTAATGCTATTGTTCAGTACAGTTTCACTGGTTAACCTTGTCAGTTGCGCTAACCCAGAATCAACTAACGTCTCTGAACAAAAATCAGATCTAACTTTAGTTTCTCCTGTACTTTCTGCTACAGAAACTCTCAAAGAAACCGTATCACCAAAGGTAGCTCCATCTCCGCCACAAAAAACTCAAACGCCTCAAACAATTAATCATTACCAAGATGCTATTGACTTGGCAACAGGGGCAATCACTATCAGTAAATCTGCTGTCAGTCGAGACGATTGGAGTTTAGCTGCCAATCACTGGCAACGAGCAATTAATTCATTAAAAGCTGTTCCTGCTTCCCATCCAAAGTATAAATTAGCGCAAAAAAAATTAAATGAATATCCAGCTTATTTAGCCGAAGCTAAATTGAGAGCTACACCTTCTCCTAAAAAACCCTGTTCAGGTGATACCAATCCAGCATTCTTCTCGGTTCCTATCAAAGGGAGATTGGGAGGTATTCCTCTTGTTGAAATGACTTTTGATGATAACCATAAATTTGAGATGCTGTTTGATACCGGTGCGTCTAAAACCCTAATTACTAGTTCAATGGCAGAGTCATTAAAATTAGTTCCCGAAAAATTAGGAGCGGCACAACTTGCCGATGGTTCAATTTCGATTTTTCCGATTGCTCAAGTCAAATCTCAAGAAATTGATGGTCGATTTCGCATGGAAGTTCCGGTTGCTATTGCCCCTCCTCAAATGAGAATTGGACTTTTAGGGCAAGATTTTTATCAAGGTTATGATATTGCAATTAAAGAAAATGTAATTGAATTTCGTCGTCGGAGTTCTACTGCCTCAGTCACTCAGAAGAAGAGCGCTTGTTTAGTCGATACTCACCCTAAATCATTCAAAGCTCCTATTCTACGCCGAGAAGATGGTATCCCTGTTATTTCAGTAACTTTTAATGACAAGCATACTTTTCCGATGATGTTTGATACAGGAGCAACCGGCACCGTAATTACCCCGGCAATGGCTGAGAAAATGGACTTAAAACTACTACGAATAAAAGCTGTGAGAGTTGCAGATGGTGCCAGGGTTCCCTTTGGAGTAACAGTTGTCAAATCCCAAAAAATTGCTAATCGGATTAAGAGAGATATGGAAGTATCCGTCACACCACAGGCAGTAGATATGGGATTACTTGGTCAAGACTTTTTAGAAGGTTACAACTACACAATCAAAAACAATATCATTGAATTTTACCGCCAAGACCCCTAATTTTAGCGAAGCGTAACGCACTTTCTCGTCTATATAGGGTATACGTGCTTCATAGAGTGAGTCTATCTTTGATATAAAATCCGTCAATAGCTCGAAGAGTGTGTTCGCTCCTTAAAAACTTATTGTTTTTTTACAAAATTCCAGGCGGCGCGGATCATACCGAGTCCTATATCCCGAAATCGAGAACCCTGAGTTTGTATCAAAGTGCTGGAAGTGCCTATTGAGTAAGGATTTCCAGCCTAATCTTGGGGATGTTTCCCAAAAAAGCGATTTTCATGGGATTGGGTATCTCTACATCTATTCTTCACCCAGCAATACCTTGAGTTCCGCTAGCATACCCCGTTTACGGCACTTTCTCAGGCAGGAGTCTCAATACCCACATATCGGCATAAATCGCTTGAAACCCTTTGAGATAGGTAGTTTGGCTGTCAGAGTTATAGTTGCAAGCCATAGGTAAAGCGCTGGCCGTCAGCGATGGTTGGTCGGTATGATGTCTTATTTTTGTTTTTTGTTTATATTTAATATTTTTATAGTTACAAATTTAAATTAATTGCTTTAATTTACGCTTAACTGGAACTGTGTATATTTATATAAAAAAATAAGCTTAATAAGCTTGATAACGCGATTTTAATACCCGTTCTATTCAAAAAAGCCCTTTCCTTTCCCGTGGAGTTGGTCAATAATGCAATCAACGCACCCAATCAAGTAACCACTGCTGGCGATAAGGGCGATCGCAAAAATGCCATCCCCACCAAGCAGACAAGAAAAAAAATATTCAACTTTTCATTCAAACCAACGATAGGAGAGGAACCAGAGTGAAGCTTTCAGTTTATGGAAAAGGTGGCATTGGTAAATCTACGACAAGCTGCAATATCTCCGTTGCTCTAGCTAAGCGGGGTAAGAAGGTGCTACAAATTGGCTGTGACCCTAAGCACGACAGCACTTTCACCCTCACAGGCTTTTTAATTCCCACGATTATCGATACGCTTCAGGAAAAGGATTACCACTACGAAGATGTCTGGCCTGAAGATGTGATCTACAAAGGCTATGGTGGTGTTGATTGCGTCGAAGCCGGTGGCCCCCCAGCCGGTGCAGGTTGCGGTGGTTATGTCGTCGGTGAGACGGTGAAGCTGCTCAAAGAACTCAATGCTTTTGACGAGTACGATGTAATTTTGTTTGATGTTTTGGGTGACGTGGTTTGTGGTGGTTTTGCTGCACCCCTCAACTACTCCGACTACTGCATGATTGTCACCGATAATGGCTTTGATGCCTTGTTTGCTGCCAACCGCATCGCCGCATCCGTGCGAGAAAAAGCGCGGACTCACCCCTTGCGTCTAGCCGGTTTAATTGGCAACCGCACTTCTAAGCGTGACTTAATCAACAAGTATATAGAAGCTGTACCGATGCCGGTACTGGAAGTTCTGCCACTAATTGAAGATATTCGTGTGTCTCGCGTTAAGGGTAAAACCTTGTTTGAGATGGCAGAAACAGACTCTTCTCTCAATTACGTTTGTGAGTACTATCTGAACATTGCTGACCAGATTTTGGCATCTCCTGAAGGGGTTGTACCCAATGATGCACCCGATCGCGAATTGTTCTCGTTGCTATCTGATTTCTACCTCAATCCACAGCAACCGAAGGTAAAAACTGAGGATGAAGAGTTAGATTTAATGATGGTCTAGTTATAAGCTGGCAAAGGAGGGCGGTGTTACTTTGTCTCCTTTGCCGCTAATGAAGACATGACCTTCTTTGAAAAATTTACTATTGTTTTGAAGCAGAAGTGGTTGGACTATTTTCAATCCAATCGCTCTTGGATAATCCTGCAAATGAAAGTGGCAGCCGTGAAAACTCCTGATGGTGGGCAACGTCCTCCCTCTTTCATGATATTGGGCGTAGCGACTGCACTAGAGCCAAAATTAGGAAATTTAATGGTTCCTTTTTACCAACTCAATTCTGATGCAGACAAGCTAGTAGAAGTGTTGGGATTAAATTTTGACCCAGAAAAGGAACTCGCTAAACGCTCAGAACAAAGTACCCAACCTCAAGACGCAGAGATTATCGCTTTATTGCCAGATTCTGAATAATTTTTGAGAGGATATTTTTTCATGACTCTTGCAGCACCAGAACCTTTAAATTTTGAATGTGAAACCGGAAATTATCATACATTTTGCCCCATTAGCTGCGTCGCTTGGCTTTATCAAAAAATTGAAGATAGTTTCTTCTTAGTCATTGGCACCAAAACTTGCGGCTATTTTCTGCAAAATGCAATGGGGGTAATGATTTTTGCTGAACCTCGTTACGCGATGGCGGAGTTAGAAGAAGGGGATATTTCGGCCAAGCTTAATGATTACGAAGAATTGAAGCGGTTGTGTTTGCAAATTAAGCGCGATCGCAACCCTAGCGTAATTGTTTGGATTGGTACTTGTACCACTGAAATCATCAAAATGGATTTGGAAGGCTTGGCTCCTCAGCTAGAAGCTGAGATCGGAATTCCTATTGTTACCGCTCGTGCCAACGGTTTAGATTACGCCTTTACTCAAGGGGAAGATACCGTATTAGCGGCAATGGTTCACAAGTGTCCGACAAAAGCACCTGAAGCGGAAGCAGAAAAAGAAGAGCGCAATGCTATTTCTAAACTCCTCAACTTCGGACGCAAGAAAGAAGAAGTCGTTGCCCAAGAGTCGGAATATGTGGATCATCCACCTTTAGTATTATTTGGTTCTTTGCCTGACCCGGTTGTTACTAACCTTACTCTGGAATTGAAGAAGCAGGGAATTAAAGTCTCAGGTTGGTTGCCCGCCAAACGTTATACTGAATTGCCTGTGATTGAAGAAGGTTACTACGTTGCAGGTGTTAACCCCTTCCTTTCCCGCACGGCAACTACATTTATGCGTCGTCGCAAGTGCAAACTGATTGGCGCACCGTTCCCGATTGGCCCGGATGGAACCCGTGCATGGATTGAAAAGATTTGTTCGGTATTTGGTATTGAACCCAAAGGATTAGATGAACGGGAAGCACAAATTTGGGCGAATTTGGAAGATTATATCAAGTTGATTCGCGGCAAGTCTGTGTTCTTCATGGGTGATAATTTGCTGGAAATTTCTCTGGCTCGTTTCCTGATTCGTTGTGGTATGACTTGTCCGGAAATTGGTATTCCTTATATGGACAAGCGTTATCAAGCGGCTGAATTAGCATTGCTAGAAAAGACTTGTCATGAAATGGGTGTTCCGACACCAAGGATTGTTGAAAAACCTGATAATTACAATCAAATTCAGCGTATTAAGGAATTGAAACCTGATTTGGTCATTACAGGTATGGCTCATGCCAATCCTTTGGAAGCACGAGGTATTAATACTAAATGGTCGGTTGAATTTACGTTTGCTCAAATTCACGGCTTTACGAATGCACGGGATATTTTAGAGTTGGCAACTCGTCCGTTGCGTCGGAATAATAACCTCAAGGAATTGGGTTGGGAGAAGTTGGTGAAGGAAGAAGCGAAGGTTTAACCTCTCCCCCTACCCCTCCCCTACAAAGAGAGGGGGGTAAGAAAAGAGTCTCTTCTGATATCGGTATGAGCGATCGGATGCGCGATCGCTCTTTTTTTCGTTGATTATCTTCAAGAGATAAATCGGACAGATTACTATAAACAATACCGAAAATGGGCATTGCACCTTATTAGGGATTTAGCGATTATCCCAAGTTTGAGCTAATTTAGTATTAATAGAGTGGGTATTGCCCACCTTATCCACGTTTCTGAGTATATGAGTACAACATTCTCTCAAAATGAAAGCCGTGAGATGCTGAAGTGGCTCAACCGTAACCGCCGGATGTTGTTAGACTTATATCGAAATCAATATGTTGCTTACAATGCTAATCGATTAATTGCTCATAGTGAAAATTTGCGTGAAGTTTTGAACTTAGCAGAGGCTTCAGGAGAGAGTTTTGCAATTTACTTAGTTCCACGACGTACTGCTTCTATTCAAATATTACCAATTCGCTTTGGTACAGTTACTCGCCATGATTGGCAGCCCAATTATCATGTGAAACTGAAGCATAGAGATTTAGAAATTTCAGCAGCAATGTTAGTAGACTCTGGGGCGGAACTGAGTTTAATTTCGTTAAAAGTTGGTCAAGATTTAGGATATGCTTTAGCTGATGCGGAATCAACTTTATTAGCGGAGACTATAGGCGGAAGGGTTGAGTATGTTTTACGTAATGTTGAAATGACAATTGATGAACAAAGTTTTATTGCTCCCGTGGCATGGTTACAAAGCAATACCGGTGGAGAGCAATTGCTTCTAGGGCGAGAAGTTGTATTTGATAAGTTTAATATTGAGTTTAGGCAAGCTGACGAGCAAATTATTTTTACCTGGCGTGAAGGTTAAAAGTGATAAAGTTGACTTGGCTAAAAAAGATATTGCCGTATCTAATTCGCACTGGATGAATGTTGAAGCGCTCGGTGTAAGGCTTTCACGGCTGAAAGTTAAGTACAAGTCAGGTCATTAATTTGTTTAGTCTAGCCAAATGGTAGTAAAAAACCAACACTATTTACAGCTCCTCAGGTGAAAGCCTGTCTTGTGCAGTATGCCTAATCCGGAAAACTTGCACAACATCACCAGTTACACCAAACAAAATGCGGTGTCGCCTGTAAAGTAACTGACGAATTTCCCTCCCAATATCTTCACTCTCTGATGCCAGGGAACAACGATTGGGAAAGTTTTCTAGACTGAGAATAGCATCAACAAGTCCGTTGTACCATTCATCTGCTGTTGACGGTGATTCCTGTTGAATCCAAAGAAAAGCCTCTTCTATATCAGCCAAGGCAGAGGGAGAAATTTCAACGCGAAATGCCATGTTTGGCTCGTAACTCCTCTAAGGATTCTCTTGCTGGTTTTCCCTGTCCGCTTTCAAATTCTTCTATTCCCTTGCGGATAGCTGCAACTGACTCTGCATACTCCAAACGCTCTAACAATTGTTGATATGCTTCAGCATCTTGAACCACAACCTCAGCTTTGCCGTTGACTGTCAAGACAATAGGTTTATGAGTTTCCTTCGTGCGCTGAATATACTGTTTGGCGTTGCGCTGAAAGTCAGTAAGGGAGTAAATATCTCTCAGATCGATCATAGGATGTTTGGCTGACAGCCTAAGCCAGCATGAAATTATATGCTGATTCCATGTTGTGTTAATCAATCTGGTTTGTCAATGAGACAGACCACTACGCTTGAAACCCTTGCTGCCCCTAGGTTTATCTAATTACCAATCACACCTTGTCCTGACCTGGCGATGTAATGCCCAACTTCGTCAAATTTTCTTCAAGTTTCTGGATAAATTCAACATCTTCCTCCAGCAAAGACTGATTTCCACTTCCTACCTCACTGATAGAAGGATTTTTCTCTAAAAACGTGAACGCCTGCCGGAATTCTTGCGGACTAGCCTCAATCGGTGCATCAAAATGACAAGGAATAATCCGCAGAAAATACCACTTCGCCACCTTATTCGCCCAATCAATTACATCCTTCGGCGCTTGTGGGAAAATCAGCGTCTGTAAAATCGGTGCCACCAACAAACGGCCACCCCCTCGCAATGCAGTAAATGACTGCTTCCAGTTACTACGCCATCGGAATGGAAACAAACCAAAATACGCCTTCCTTGACCGCTCTGGGGCTTTGAGGGCATCGCGAACTGTCTGCACGAGTCCCATCGTGTCCACACTGCCCGGACGAAAGTACAAAGCCAGCAACGCAATACGCTGCCATCCCTTGCGGCGATTGGCCTCAGTATTTTCCACCCCATCTAATGCATTGTCTTTGGCGTGGAATAGTAACGGGTAGGAGTCAAGTTGTACAATCTCCGGTGGCTTCTCCGGCACAGAAACCACTGAATCTGTCACTAGCAATGTACGAGTGCGCCTGTGCAACAATGCCACTTCTTCAAACGACCCAAGCCCCAGATTAATACTGAGTACTTCATAATCAAACTCATCTCCAAATGGCGCTTGACCACTAGACTCTGGCAGCACTTGAGTCCGCTTGGTAGGAAAGCCAAGCCAAGCTAACGGTAGATTGAGGGGAAAACTCCACTGATTTGCCGTGACAAACACCTGTGCTTGAGGAAACTTGCGGGCAAATGGCCCCACAAATACCTTATGTTCTAAACCGGATGCAGTCGGCAGGAGAATATACTTAACCCCACCGTACAGTGCTTCTAATTCCCGAATCAACCGGATACACTCCTTCGTGGGCGCAACAGGTGCATAGACGAGAAGTCCACCTTTTTCCAGCTTCACCACACTCATGCGAATGGGAACAACGGTATAGAGAACACCTTGCACTTGGTCAAATGTCCAGATGGTGCCTTTAACAACTTCTTGACGAAGCGTTCGTCGCCTACCGTAGGGGTAAAGGGGCAAGGCTGGCCAAAATGGCCATGACCAGTCTTTAACGCTGTTACTTAGACTCCCCTTTGCCATAAATCTACAGAATCTGTAATGCCAAGATGTTTATAGGGGTGGTTGAGTGATTAGATACGACCCCTTTACTATTTATCCATACCAGAACTAACGCACAAACCCCACCGATGATGGTTCTAAGGTCAATTGCGTCAGTCGGACGTATGTTAATTGTATTAGAATTCAATTCGTGACTGTAACAGGCGTCAACAGAAAACCTTTGCGTTGGCCGTTGAAGTCTCCAATGCCAACAATTTGTCCATTGTTGTTGATACCATTTGCTGATATTAGTTGCCAACCTGAATTGGGCTGCAACAAATCATTGAGGTTGAAAATCTGACCATTGCGCCACATGAAGGCAGTCGCAGAGCCAGTGCTTATGCTTGAGGAGCCTCCTACTACTGTCCCAGCCTCATTAATATCAGATGCGCCAGTACACGTATTGCCCAAATTGCCTAAGTCGGTCATGATACCGTTTTGCCACAAAAAGGCAGAGCAATAAAAGTTCCCATCATGATACCCTTTGTCTAACTCACCGACTGCTAGCCCCTGATTGTTAATCGAATAGATGTAAATATTCTGAGAAGTAAGATTAATGGGTATATTACCTAAGTTGCTCATTGTGCCATTTTGCCATTTGAACATATTTAGAGTTGAAATGGGGGTATCGTACTTAAAGGAATCACCAAAAACTTGTCCTAAGTTGTTGATGGTGTAAGCGTTACTGGCATCATTCCCATTAAGAACTCCTAGATCAGTAATGCCACCGTTTTGCCATAAGACTGCATGCGCGGTAAAACTGGGGACAGTCTTTTGATATGACGAACCCACTACTTGTCCGTTGTTGTTAATTCCTACAGCAACACTCGAGTTATCGCTGCCATAGGTTCCCAAGTCGGTCATTGCACCGTTTTGCCACAAAAAGGCGTGCCTAAATCCATCACTGGCAACTGAACTACCTACTACCTGCCCTACATTGTTGATGCCAACAGCCCAAGTAAAATCGCTTCCTAGCGTTCCGCTTCCTAGCGTTCCTAAGTCAGTCGTTGTGCCGTTTTGCCACAAGAATGAATGCGTTGACTCACTGCTTAGAAAATGACCACTATAACCTCGAGCAATGACTTGCCCTAAGTCATTAATCCCCCGAGGACTAAACTGATTGGAATAACCAGCAGGAGGATTAATCTCAGTGACAGCATAGTAGAACGTGGTAGCAGCAGTGGTCGCAGTAAACCAAGAAATAGTTACGGCTAGAACTACCGCACCTACTAAACCTACTAAGCTGAGAAAGAAATTCCTCAATAAGCGGCTGTTCATGATATTTGCACCTTCGAGTAGCCTTCGATCAAGCTATCGGAACTAACGGCTTAACTTATGCAGGTTGTTAAAAAAGTTCATAGCCATAGTTGTTCAGGCCACTTAGACTCTTCAATTCGTGACAGTAACAGGCGTCAAGAGAAAACCTTTGCGTTGGCCGTTAAAGTCTCCAATACCAACAATTTGTCCATTGTTGTTGATACCAGTGGCTGAGAATAATGTCCAACCTGAGTTGGGCTGCAACAAATCATTGAGGTTGAAAATCTGACCATTGCGCCACATGAAGG
>CAZPRJ010000084.1:0-5237 GCA_964588805.1 uncultured Microcoleus sp.
CAAGGCAAGAATTGTTTTTTACAAGCCCCTGCCTTTAGGCAGTGGGTTCATGACCAGTGCAATGTGAGTGTTGGGATAAGCATTCGCCCAGTCTTCGCGGACGCCGAGAACCTTTCCAGGGTGTCCCGGCCAAAGTTCTAAATCGGTGACAACGGTGAAACCTACTCCCTCCATTGCTGCCCGGATGTTCCAAGGTTCCCCAACACAATACCCGTCGAGGGTTCCGGCTTGCAAATCTACCACCATCTGTGCAGGAGGAATGGTTTTCAGTTCCACATCTCTATCCGGGTCAATTCCGCCAGACGCTAGCCAGTAACGGAGCAACAGATTATGCATGGATGAGGGGTGCACCATCCCTAATCGATGCTGACGGTCTGAGGACTCTAGCAGCATCTTTTTAAAATCGCTAAGGGTATGTATCCCTTGGTCGTAGAAGCGTTTATCCAGGGTGATGCCATTGCCATTACGAGTCATGGTTAGGGATGTTACCAAAGGCAAAGGTCGGTTTTCATGGCCGCCCAAGCTGAACCACAGAGGCATTCCCGATGGCATTTGTGCCCCATCTAAATATCCCCCAGCCATCCCATCCACAATCCCGCGCCAACTGGTTTCGCGCACGAGATTAACTTCATCTAAACCATGCTTTTTAAAGAAGCCTTTTTCCTTGGCAACAGCAAGGGGAGCACAGGCGGTGAGGGGAACAAAACCAATATCCAGGTTCACTTTTTCCAACCCGTGACGGGCAATAACTGCTGTCTTCCTCGCCCGAATTTTCTTAATCCGCTTCTGTTGATTGAGGAAGTAAATCATCTCACTTCGCAAGCTGTAGTAGCTAGGATGTTCAACCACTTCCATCCGCTTGCGAGGCCGGGGAATATCCACCTCTAAAATCTGACCAATTTTGGAACCCGGGCCATTGGTCAACATCACAATCCGGTCAGATAACAACACGGCTTCATCCACATCGTGCGTCACCATGATGGCCGTAACTTCGTTTTCTTCACAGATTTTCATCAACTGCTCTTGCAAGTTGCCCCGTGTAAGAGCATCTAACGCCCCAAAAGGTTCATCGAGGAGTAATAATTTGGGGCGAATGGCTAGAGCTCGTGCAATAGCAACCCGTTGTTTTTGTCCACCGGATAACATCGCCGGATGCTTATCTGCATGGGGACGCAAGCCAACTAAATCAATATGCTTTTCGACAATAATTCGGCGTTCGCCTGCGGGCATATCTTTCATTACTGAATCAACCGCAAGGGCAATATTTTGCCGTACTGTCCGCCAAGGTAATAGGGAGTAATTTTGAAACACTACCATCCGGTCGGGGCCGGGTTGTTTAATCCGTTGTCCTTCTAATGTCACTACCCCATCTGTAGGCAACGATAAACCGGCAATCATGTTTAATAGGGTGGATTTACCGCAACCGGAGTGACCGATGAATGAGATAAATTCCCCTTTTTTAACTTTCAGGTCAATCCCTTTAAGTGCAACATATTCTCCACCACCTGTTAAGGGAAAGACTTTATCAACTTGGTCAACCGCAACAAAAATACTCATTAGTCCTTAGTCCTTAGTCCGAGTCATTAGTCGTTGAGTATGGGTACATGAGTCATTCATTTTCTTATGATGAGTACGGGCGGATTATCAAGATATTCTGTTTTGAAATATCTAAGTATCGCGCATCCACAAACCCGCCCCTACTAACTCATCACTATTTCGATTCCCCAGGAGCAATCCACTTTTGCAAGTAGGCGATTGAACGGTCGAGGAGCAAGCCTATTGCACCGATGTAGATTACTGCCAAGATGATTTCACTGATGTAGTTTTGTTGGTAAGCATCCCAGATGAAGAAGCCAATCCCGACAATCCCGGACATTACGATTTCAGCCGCGATAATTGCCAACCATGCCAAGCCAATCGCAATTCTCAATCCAGTAAAGATATAAGGAAGGGCAGAGGGAAATAGGATATTGAAGTAGTATTCCTTCCGAGACAGTTGCAACACTTTGGCAACGTTGTTGTAGTCGTCAGGAATCTGCTTAACTCCCTCTTTAGTATTAATCAAAATTGGCCACACTGAGGTAATAAAGATTACGAAAATTGCGGCGGGTTGGTTTTGTTGTAAGGCGACTAGAGCAATCGGCACCCAAGCCAAAGGTGCGACCATTCGCAAGAATTGGAAAATGGGATCTAATGCCTTATCGATTAATGGCTGTGTTCCAACCAAAACACCAACGCTAATTCCAACAACAGCCGCCGCTAAGTAACCTTTAGCCACTCGCCCTAAGCTGGCCAATGTTTGCCAAAATAAACCTTTATCTAAACCCCCCCGGTCATAAAAGGGATAAAACAGTAATTCTCGGGTACGTTGGTCAGTAAAAAGACTCAATGGCCCTGGCAATCGAGTTAAGCCGGAACTAGCAACAAGTTGCCATACGACAAGAAAAATTAAAGTTCCGATGACTGGAGGCAAAATATTTTTAGCGTTTTTTTGCCAAAAGGAACTAAGTTTATCAATCGGACTAACGCCTGCATTACGGTTGATGGTGTTGACAGTCATTGTTCTCTTCCCTATGTGTCGTAAGTAATGAAAGGTGGAAAGGTATTTAGATGGGTCAGGTTTTAGGAACTGAAATTAATAGATAGGATTGATTCCTGACTATTCATGGGCTGGTTTAAACTCTCTTAATCGTCAAACTCTGGAGATAAGCTTCTGGATTTTCGGGGTCAAATTCTTTGCCATCAAAAAACTTCTCAATGCCGCGAGATGTACTGCTGGGAATATCGGCGGCTGCAATACCCGCTTCTTTAGCCGCTTCTTTCCAAATATCTTCGCGATTGACAGCATCAACAATTTTCTTCACTTGGTCGATGTCTTTAATACTGTCCTTGTGGAATCCCCAACGCAGCGTTTCTGTTAAGAACCAAAGGTCGTGACTCTTGTAGGGATAAGAGACACTTCCAATGTCATCCTTCCAGTACAATGGCCCCATCTTGAAGTCATTAATTTCAGGCTGACCATCACCCATTGCATATTTACCGGCATAAGGTGGTTCGAGAATGTTAGCTGGAATATTGAAGTAATTCCGTCCGGAAACGATTTTAACCAGTTCTGCCCGATTTTCTGGCTGGTCGCACCACTGCTGCGCTTCCATCACTGCTTTTAATATGGCTTTCGTAGCTTTGGGGTTTTTGTCTACCCAGTCCGCCCTCATTGCCAAGTATTCTTCAGGATGGAATTTCCAAATTTCCGCCGTTAAAGCTCCCATGTGACCGATATCATCGGCAACAATCCGGTAAGGCCAGGGGTCGCCTGTACTAAAGGCGTCCATGGTTCCGTTACGCATCCCTTGCACTGTCTCTGCGGGGGGTACTGCCAACAAGTCAATATCGCTGTCGGGGTCTACACCACCCGCCGCAAACCAGTAACGAATCCAGAAATCTTGGTTGACGTTAGGAAAGGTATGAGCTGCTTTGAATTTTCTGCCATTGGTTTTTTGGAACCCTTTGATATAGTCGGCAGCGTTACTAATATCTAAGTCCAGTCCCTTGCCTTTGTGAACTCCTGCAATTGCCACCCCATTTCCTTGGGTATTTAACTGTGCAAGCACATACATGGGGATTTTTTTGCCATTGGTAATAATCCCCTCACTAATTAAATGAGGCATGGGCATTTGCCACTGTCCACCATCAATCCCACCTGCATCTGCACCAATGGTGACGTTATCCCGTGCGGATGCCCAGTTGGCTTGCTTAGAAACATCCACTTCTGTCATGCCATATTTGGCAAAGAAGCCTTTTTCTTTGGCAATAATTAAGGCCGCAGATTCAACAATGGGAATGTATCCCAACTTCACTTTAGTGACTTCCGGGGCATCGGCTGGATTGATGTTTGCAGCCGGAGTTTGCTGTGCATTCGTTGCTGCATTCGTGGCAGATGGGGGATTACCCAAGCAGCCTTTAAGCAGTATAGAACTTGCGGCTGAAGCTCCCGCAGTGATTAGGAAATTTCGGCGAGATAATCTGGAAAAATTGGACATAAAAACTCCTTGCAGCTAATCCTTGGTTTAGGGCTACACAAAATTTGCTATTGTTTGACGGGGTTAAAAGCCTGAGAAGAGGTTTAAAGATGGCTGACAATAAGCCAAGTTTGCTTGGTTTTGCGTAAACCGAGCAAACTTTTCCTAGACAAGTCCAAAAACTTTTCCTAGACAAGTCTAAAAACTTATGTTGGCTTAAATCAACCGTTAACCCAATCGAATTGCCTTGAATCTTAAGTTGTATTCAAGCCCATCGCCTACGAATGAAGACTTTTGAGCTAGCTTCCTGCGTGGGGAACGGATTGCTGTATTGAATTTCAACTTGAGTATCAGCTTACCACCTTTGGAATATTAATAGTTAGTTTTCAGGGGGTAATCTGAAAACAATCTTAAATGATATTTATAAATTAACTTATTAGGATACTCCTTTTTTGTTCATGTAGCTTCGTACTATCAAGAAATATCTATGGTAATCATTGAACCTAATAATTAGCTATCCTTGAACTTGAGGATTAAAGCCAATGGTTAATATCAAACTTTATCTATAGATAAGGAAGTTCGAGAATTTAGTTAAATGACATTAATAGATTCCACTGTACCAACCCAGCTCAGCAAAATAACATGAAGGTCAATCAGAAAAGCCCAAAAAAACTGAACCTATCTGTCCTTCTCCCACTCAAGGTAGCTAGGATAAAACAATCCCTATGGACACTCTTACTTACAGCAATGGTTACTCTAGTTCTGGGGATGCATCAGTTGCCAGCATTAGCCCAAGAACAGGCAGCACCAAATTTTAGTAATTTTGCTCAATGGTGCTTAAACCAAGAAGAACTAACCCAAAATACTCGATATACGGTCAATTTACTGCTGCGAGTCGCAGGTACAACCGATTGTCAGCAAGCAAACGAACAACTTTTAGGGATGTCGCAACTGCTTCTCAATGGCAATCAAATCAGCGATATCAGCCCCTTAGCTACCCTGACCAATTTGAAGGTTCTCTTCCTGGGTAGCAATCCTATTAAAGATATTAGCCCTCTGGCATCCTTAACCAATCTCGAAACCCTTTCGCTGGATGTCAATCAAATTACAGATATCAGCCCTTTAGCGTCTTTAACCAACCTCAGACACCTCTTTTTGGACAGTAACCAAATTACAGATATCAGTCCCCTAGCCTCTCTAACTCAACTCAACACTCTA
>CAZPRJ010000084.1:5337-34443 GCA_964588805.1 uncultured Microcoleus sp.
TAACCAAATTACAGATATCAGTCCCCTAGCCTCTCTAACTCAACTCAACACTCTATCTTTGTTCGATAACCAAATTACCGACATTAACGCCCTAGCATCTCTCACCAATCTGACTAATCTCTCCCTATTTGACAATCAAATTGCCGATATTAGTCCTCTGACTTCTCTCAAGGAACTCACTCGCCTTGCCATTGGTGGTAATAAAGTTAAAGATATTACTCCGCTACAATCTCTCAAAAAACTAACTTGGCTAACCATCTTCGGCAATCAAATCTCTGACCTCCAGCCATTAACCCCTTTAGTCAACCTCACCGAAGTCTCCCTAGGCAACAACCAAATTACCGATATCAGCCCATTGCAATCTCTAACCAACCTGATTGAACTTTTACTATTTAATAATCAAATTAAAGATATTAGTCCTCTGCAACCTCTAACCCAACTATCCTGGCTCGACTTATATAACAATCAAATTAAAGATATTAGCCCCTTGCGATCGCTCACTAACCTCACTCAACTCGACCTACGCAGAAACCCCATCACCGATAAAACCTGCCCAGTTCAACCCGAGTCAGTGTGCCGTCTGTAATAGGCATCCAAGACAATAGCGAAAACTCGCATCAAAAACTCGGCGACCCTCTGCGCCTCCCTCTGCGACCTCTGCGTTAAAAAACCGAGTAAATTGAATTTTCAACTACCTATTATCCCACCTGTGCAGTTAGATTGCTATCGTGAAGAATACCCTCTAGTGCCATTGTTGTCCTTCTCCAACTCAATCTATGCTGCCCGTTATTTACTCCGATGAATTCCTCAAGCACCAAAACGGCCGCTTTCATCCCGAACGACCGGAACGTTTAATCGCTATTGTCAACGCCCTCAAAGCTGCACCTTGGGCAGACAAAATAGAGTGGCAACTGCCAACACCCGTAGAAACTCGTTCAGTCATGCCCTTACTGCAACAAGTACACGACCCCCAATACATTGAGAAAGTTGAGCAAATTGCTCGGGATGGAGGCGGAATGCTTGATGCTGATACTCCCGTTTCTCCCTACAGTTACGACGTGGCCTTACTGGCAGTAAGTGCATGGTTAGATGGCATTGATCAGGTACTTGCCACAAACAATCCAGCCTTTGTATTAGCACGTCCGCCCGGACACCATGCCGAACGGAATACAGGAATGGGGTTTTGCCTCTTTTCTAATGCTGCGATCGCCGCTCACTACGCTTTAGAGCAACCAGATATTCACCGCATTGGTATTTTAGACTGGGATGTTCATCACGGCAACGGGACGCAAGATTTAATAGAAACCGATGCTCAAATTGCCTACTGTTCGCTACACCAACATCCCTGCTATCCGGGTACAGGTAATGCCAGCGAACGAGGTTTGTATAAAAATGTACTCAATTTGCCCATGCCCCCTGGCAGTACCCTTGCTGAATACCAACCCCTGTTTGAGCAGAGAATCTTGCCCTTTTTTCGAGAGTTTCAGCCCGATTTACTGATTGTGAGTGCGGGTTATGATGCCAATGCGGATGACCCTTTAGCAGGGATTGCCCTCGAACCTCAAGACTTTGGGGTATTTACCGACTACTGCTTGCAACTGACTCGTCGCATTGTGTTTGGTCTAGAAGGAGGTTATCATCTTGCTGCTCTTGCTCAATCGGTGGTAGCAACGATTGAAAGCTGTTTAGTGTAAGGCTTACACAGCTCGACTCCATGCGATCGCCTAGCAAACTTCAGTAAAACTTTGAGCCTTTCGTAAAATATACTTCTTATCTCTTCATCTATCTTTGGGTATACTTGGCAAAATGCGAGTCTCTTGGGGAGACCCTAGAACGGCACACCTTAGGCAAGGAAAAACAAAAGCCAAGTATGAACTCTTTAGATTTAGACCAAGAAATTTCTAAAATGGCCAGAGCGATGATGACCCGTAACAGGATGATAGGGTCAGCTCTTATCACTCACCTGAGAGGTCAGATGACGCTGACAGAAGTTGCTGGGGTGTTGCTAGTCAGTATCGAACGATTACTGTGGTTTGATACAGATGCCGTTCTCTGGTCTATGGAACATCTCATTCCTGCAGATGTGGTGCAGGAAATCCAAAAAATTATGTCCGTTACGATTTACAAGAAATTGATTACCAAAGGATACATCCCCGGCAAAGACATGAGCGTGGATGCTAATGGCCAACTGCTAGTCAAACCATTGGCCAGTACAACCGTGTAAGGAAATTTCCTGGAGAGGGCAAATTAAGAGGCGATCGCCATGAGTACACCCCTACTACAACCCAAGAAAAAAGAAGCTCAAATCTTCCCTAACGTGAGTTGGGAGCAATTTGAACTTATCGAGCAATCGTTTGAAAGCATTGTGGGGGTGAAATTTGCCTATCTGGATGGAACACTTGAAATCATGACCATTAGTCCAGAGCATGAGGACACCAAGTCAACCATCAGAGCGCTCTTGGAAGCTTATATGCGGATAAAAGGTATCCGCTTTTATATGCGCGGTAGTCCATCTCTAGGCAACCGAGAGCTCGGAGCCAGAAGTGAGCCGGATGAATCTTACAATCTAGAGACAAAAAAGAAATTTCCTGACTTGGTAGTTGAAGTAGTCATTACTAGTGGTGGAGTAGACAAATTGACTGGCTATCAGCGTATGGGAGTCAGCGAAGTCTGGTTTTGGGAAGATGGTTTATTAACCATCCACCACTTGCGGACTAATGGTTATGAACCGGTAAAACAAAGCGAACTATTACCGGATTTACCACTCGACATTCTGACTCTATACATCACCTACTATGACCAGTTCGACGCCGTTAATGAGTTCATCTCAGCGATTCAGGGACAAAGCCAAGAATAAGACCAAAGCCTGAACCTACCTCATAACAACTCAAACCGAGCTTGGAAAAAGCGCAAATACTTCGGTTCATAGACCATTTTCAATCCCCGCACCTTCTCGCGATTGAAATAAACCTCCTCCACTGTCTCTGCTGTAATATCCATGTGTGCCTGAGTATAAACTCGTAGAGGAATCGTCTTCAACGGTTCAACTACTTTAATCTTGTACGGTTCAGCCCACGATCGACGGCGATGAGGGCGCTTGGGAATGATATCACTCATGACCGACTCCTACAATATTTTGCTTCAATTTTTGATTTGAATTGAGCTTAGGATACTGAGTTAGAGCGATAGCTGCAATCCAGCTAATTTTGGATTTTATTCAATCAATTTTGGAGTACAAATCAATGGAGCCTATCACAAAAGATTACGGAACTCCTCTTGTGCGACCCTTCCAGTGTTTTATGGGACAGTGGGAAGGCTTATGCAAAACCTTTGACCTTGAGGGTAATTTTCTAGAAGCCTCAGCCGTTCATGCTGATATTTACTGGATTGCCTCTGATATCTGGCATTTCCATGAACACTTTGAGAAGCTGTATGGATATGGAGAGATTGTGTTCCATAGTGATATTAAAGTCACAGGAAAAACTTGCTATGGAGAAGATGCACAGCTAAAAATTGAGGGGACTGAGTTAACGCCCTACAACTATATTTTTAGGGTTGAAAGTATGGCATCTCAATCTCAAATTTTTAACAACCACTACTTTATTGACCCCAACAATCGCCGGATTGTCACTCATAAGTTACGTGACGGCCAAAGCCACATTTTTCAAATCCAAGATTTTGTGAGAGTCCGGTAGCAAGCGTTTAAGCCTCAATCCACTAGACCTTTTTTGAAAACATTTGTAGGGGCGGGTTTAGCCCGAAACCTGATTATGTAACAGTTCCATGCCTTCAAAACCCGCCCTGTCCATGTGTTCTAACGTAAGATAGCCCCAGCGTGTTTGAGTATCGAATAACGCTGCTGGTTATCCTTTGGCAACGGCGAAGCCATCATTAAAATCTTCTCCAACAAGCAGGGGGCAATGCGGCTGCACCATACGGCTAAATGGCTTTGCCATCCGACTAAAATTTCTGGTGAGTCCTTACGCAGTCCGACAATTAGCGCCTTGGCCACACGTTCAGTGGTCATCGGCACTACCCACCGGAATAGCTGTAAGTCTTTCACCATATCAGTATCCGTTAGGGTTGGCAGCAAAGCAATCACCCGGATGTTGTGTTCGGCAAGTTCACCCCGTAAGGCTTGAGTAAATCCTAAAATTGCAGACTTGGTGGCAGAATAAGTTGCCATCGTTGGTGCTGCAACTTTGCCCATCAAACTGGAAACATTAACGATGGTTCCTTCCTTTTGTGCTGCCATGCGTCGGGCTACTATCCGCGTAATCGCGTACATTCCAATTAAATTTGTGGCAATCTCTTCCTGTACTTTGGGTAATGGAGACTTCAAAAAGGGGGCTTGGTGGGCAACTCCAGCACAGTTAACCAGCAGATGAATCGGCCCATAATTTTTCCAAGCACGGGCGAGGGCAATATTTAGCTCAATAGGTTGAGTCAGATCCAATGCCAAGGTTACGACTTCTACACCCAGCGCTTCGATTTCGGCTGCCACATCCGCTAGGCGTTGGCGATTGCGTGCCACGAGTATCAAGCGTTTTGCACCTTGTTGCGCCAATTCTATGGCGATCGCACGTCCAATTCCACGGGAAGCCCCTGTAATCAGGGCAATTTTGCCTTGAATGTTCATAAATTGAAACCTTTTGGACTTTTAGAGTTCTTTGAATGTTTGTAGTAGTGTTTCACCGCGCAATTGATTCAGTTTTGAGCAGAAAGAGGGAAACACATGAATCTATCTGCTCACATGCAGTGAAATGAATGTAAGGGTTGATCTCAGTATGAGTTGAGCTCTACCTAGTTAGAGCCAGACATTCCTCGGACATTTTGTAGGGAACACTCATGTAGGCAAACTCAAGAGAAATGTCTTGGATGAGACTTCTGTATTGTTTGATTGGACTGACAATAGGGAATTGTTGATTAGCGAGTTTGAAGATAACACTATCCCCCACTTAGCCCAGTCATTCACTCGGATATATCTTAGTCGTCTTTTAACATAGCTTGTGTAGACCCGACCAAGAACTATATTTCCAGCCTTCCTGGAGTCAGTGAATCCGTAAACAGCCGAGATTGGCGTAGAGCATAAATGACACATCTCCTAGTTACAAGGATTTAACAGAAGAAACACATAATGCACACACTAGCAACTCTTCTCGGCAAACTGCAATGTTTTTTAATAAAAAATGCTTAACAATTGTTTACTTTTTGTCGATCCCCTTTAATTAAAGTGAGATAACCCTTGATTAATAAGGGTTTTAAATTCTCAAAGATGTATGAGTTGTCGAGAAGAATAGGCGATCGCATCCCCATCCTCAGCCCTGATTACTTGCTTTAACTAAGTAAAAATACTTAATTCACTAGCAGGAACCCAATAGTAGGAAGTGATTTTAGGGTTCACAGTGGCACTCTAGGAGTAGAAATCTCTAAAAAAATAGTGACTCATGGCGAAACACTCTAAATCCGAAAAAGATATTCGCGTAACAACGACCCAAAAAATTTGGTCTTATGCAACGGGAATGCTAGCACTGTCCTTAATTTTTGCACCCATGAAAAATAACGTTATTCTCCCTCTAGCGGTGGTGGCAGGTGCAGCAGGAAGTACTGTATTTGTGTGGCAATCCGATAAAAAATCAAAAAAATCGCTCCAACCGCATCAGTTACAGCAGCTAGAGGAGCGAGTCGCGAATTTAGAAGCGATTGCGGGTACTAATGACCTAGACTTACAGTTAAAAATCAAATCTCTAGAGTCGCATCAAGATCAGATTTCAAAGTCTTAAGCTGCCATACCCATTCATTTTATGTTGAGTTCCATGAAGTCATGAGTCTGGAGTACTAAGTCATACTAATAACAATGACTGATGACTTTTCAGACTTCAAATAAAAGCTGAGTACATAAACCCATCAATATTAGGACTTATGCAAATTTGTTCTTGAACGACTATCATACCAATTCACTAAAAGCCTACTACAGATGCTTTTCTTTTCCCCCCTTTACAAGGGGGGTTAGGGGGGTCAATCTGTAGCGTAGTAAAAGTAAAATGGTATCAGTCGGGGCGCTCTCCCCGTGCGCCCTCAGTATATAGGGTTTAGAGGTAAAGTTTCAATTTATAGGTAAGGTCACAATAAAAGTAGTTCCTATACCCACTTCGCTGAGTAATGCAATTTGACCTTGAAGTAAGTCAATACATTTCTTGGTAATTGCCAGTCCTAATCCCGTTCCCTGAATGGTGCCTGCATTACTGGCTCGATAGAATGTTTCAAAGATTCGTTCTCGATCTTCTAAAGGAATGCCAATACCTTCATCCCGAATTTGGAAAATGGCATGATTATCTTGACAGGTTAAACTACAATGAACTATGCCTCCTTTCGGTGAATATTTAACAGCATTGGAGACTAAATTAGTCCAAATTTGCCGGATTAAATTTTCATCTAGATTTACTACAACGTCTGAATTATTGCTTGATAAAACTAGAGCAGGGATAGCATTTTGATAGCCTTCTTTTTGATTTTCAAAACTTTGCTGTAGCTCTGCAAAAATCCTCTGCACTACTGTTTCTAAATTCATAGGCATTGGATTAAATTGTAATTGCCCAGCTTCAGCTTGACCAATAAGAACCACATCGTTCAGCATTTTAGTGATGTGTTCTACTGAAGCCTCAATACGTTGAAAATGTGTTTTCTTTTTCTCTTCAGTCCACTTATGTCCATAATTCCTAAGTAATTCAGCAGACCCCAAAATAGTGGTTAATGGGGTGCGGAATTCATGAGAAATAGTAGTAATTATACGAGATTTAAATTCTCCTATCTCCTGTTCTTTTTCTAGAGTGTGACGAATAATTTTTTCTGTACGCTGGCGCTCGATAATTTCACTTTCTAGTTTGATTTTTTCTTTCTCTAATGCTTCTGCTTCCCGACGTTTAGTAATATCTTGAAGGATGCCGGAAAGCCCTGTCACTGCACCATCCGTTACCAAGGTAGAATGGGCATGGATTTCTACCCAAAAAATTTCGCTAGCTTTGGTTAAAAATCTTATCTCATGCCGACAAGATTCATTTCCTCCTTGAATCAGTGATTGCCATAGTTCCTTTGACATCAATAGATCATCTGAATGGACATAATTAAAAAAACTCGTTCCCAAGCTTTCTTCTACAGTGAACCCGGTCAGCGTTGTCCAAGCTGGATTGAGAAATGTCCAGTCTCCATCTGCGTTAGTTTGAAAAATAACTTCTTTAACATTTTCTACGACCGAGCGATACTTTTTTTCGCTTTCCCGCAGTGCTTTTTCTGCCCAACTGGCTTCCAGCAGGCGACGAACACGCCGACGTAGCACAGGCGGATGAATCGGTTTCGTTACAAAATCGGTTGCACCTGCTTCAAAAGCCCAATCTACAGAGGCTTGATCGTTTAATCCAGTAATCATCAAGACAGGAATGCGATCGCTTGGTTTTACCCCAGCATGCAATTGATGGCAGCATTTAAAGCCATCCATAACCGGCATCATTGCATCGAGCAACACCATATCTGGGTGCAATTGAGTATATGCAGCCAAGCATTGTTCTCCATCTTCTACCTCGTGTACACGGTGCCCTTCTTCTTGCATAATCTGACGCAGTAGCATCCTGGTAAAGCGATCATCATCTGCAATTAGAATCAGAGCAGAATTCTTGTGAATGTTCGTGTTCATATCTAGGTTCTCTACTTAGGGTTTCTACTGTGTCGCCTAAAACTAATATCAAGAATTAATCTGTAATATCAATTTTGAATAACTGATTTCATCGATTAAATATAGCTTGATTTCTATTCCTTACTCAGTACAAAAAACGTAATTGTAATGAACCCAAAATTTGCTAGCAGATATTTTTGAATAATAATGCATAAATATATTCCCTAAACAGGTATAAACGTTTTAAAGCATCAACTACAAGTTTAAAACGCTACTAATATTCAACTGGGTTCAATTGGTCGGCTGAGAACTCAACTCTTGTTGTTATCCATTTTTTGATTTATTAAAGTCACTGTATCGACTTTACTGAATCTTGACAGTTTTATAGACCGTATTTTCACGGATTTTTTGTATTAGCCTTCCCGACATACTAGAAGAGATTTCACATTACAGCCGAATTCAGGAGTCAGGAGTCAGGAAACAGGAGACAGGAGTCAAAGCCGCTTGCTGTTTGAGTTTTGTTTGTACTTCATTCACTCTTCATATGCTGTAACTGCCTGCTGAATCTCGCTCTGATTGCCATCCCGGCAGCCAATCTCGGTCTGTTTTGCCCCATTTTCGCTGATTTTCAGGAGGACATAGGGTACAACCGTATGTTCACGCAAAGGTATATGAAAATACCCCTACCCCGATAGCTAGAGTTTTTTTGATGGAAACACCGATGAATACAACAATCCCGAAAAATGCTCCCCTCATCCTCGTGGCCGATGATGATCGCTTCACCCGCATCAGGCTGCGTCAGATCTTGGAACAAGATGGGTATCGGGTTCATGAAGTAGGAGATGGAGCCCAATGCCTTACGGCCTTTCTTAATGAGCGGCCTGATATGGTGTTGCTTGATGCCATGATGCCTGTGATGGATGGCTTCACTTGCTGCACCCAACTGCAAACCATCAGTACAGAAAATTTTTCATTGAACGATGCTTCTCACCTCAATAACGGGGCTAAATGTAGCAGTACTCTTGCTTCTCGCATTCCTGTATTAATGATTACCGGACTCAATGATCAAGAGTCGGTGGATCGAGCATTTGCGGCGGGTGCAACTGATTATGTCACAAAACCCATTCATCCTCCCGTCCTACGTCAGCGTTTGCGTCGTCTTCTTGAAGCGAGTTGGGCAGAACAAGCACTGCGAGAGAGCGAAAAAAAGTATCGTTCGGTTGTAAAAAATCTTAAAGAAGTGATTTTCCAGATGGATACGGCCAGACGATTAACATTTCTTAATCCTGCCTGGACAGAAATCACGGGATTTTCCTTAGAAGAAAGCTTAGGAAAGGGTTTGATTGACTTTATTCACCCCGATGATCGTGAATTTCACAATCACCAGCTTCAATCCCTGCTCGAACACCTACAAGTTAAATGCCGCTATCCCATTCGTTATTTGCCTAAAAACGGCAGTGTGGCACATCTTGAGGTTTATGCTAGTGTGCTATGTGCAGATGACGGCACGATCATCGGTCTTTCTGGCACACTCAACGATATTACTGAACGTAAGCGTAGAGAACAGCATCAGAGTGTACAGCACACTACAACTCATGTTTTAGCAGAGTCTTCTAATTTGAGGGAAGCTACCCCAAAACTCTTGCAAGCTATTTGTCAAAGCTTGGGGTGGGAACTCGGTGAATTGTGGACTGTAGATGCCAGCAAGAATGTGTTGCATTGGGTAGAAATCTGGCATGATGCAGTACTGGAGACTGGGGAAGATTCTTCTCCATCTCTATTGGAGTTTAAGGCTATGACTAATCAGCTTACCTTTTCGTGGGGAGCGGGATTGCCTGGTTCTGTTTGGGCCAGTGGTAAACCGATATGGATTGCGGATGTGGTGGAAGACACTAACTTTCTTCGTGCTGGAGTAGCAGCAAAAGTTGGGCTACATGCGGCTTTCGGTTTTCCGATTTTAGCTGGAGATGAGCGGTTGGGTGTTCTCACCTTCTTTAGCCGCGAGATTCAACAACCGGATACGGATTTACTGGAGGTTATGGCGGCGATTGGTAGCCAAATCGGTCAATTTATTAAACGCAAACAGGCAGAGGAGGAGCTACAGCAGCAAAATGAAGTTTTACAATCACAATTGAATCAGGCGGCTGAGTATGTGCGATCGCTCTTACCTCGTCGCCTGAGTGGAGTGGTAAGCATTGAGGAGCAATTTATCCCTTCTTTACAGTTAGGGGGTGATGCGTTTGATTATCACTGGCTGGATCAAGAGCATTTGGTCATTTGTTTATTGGATGTTGCCGGACATGGGGTGAAGGCAGCATTGCTGTCGGTATCGGTGTTGAATATTTTGCGATCGCAATCCCTGGCCAATACCAATTTTTATCAACCTAGTGCGGTGTTATCTGCTCTTAATCAAGTGTTCCAGATGGGTGAAACGGGAGATGATTATTTCACCATTTGGTATGGCGTTTACAATCCTACTCAAGACCAACTCATTTACGCTTGTGCAGGACATCCTCCAGCGATTTTGCTCTCTCAAGCATCAGCAACCGTCTCTGTAAAACAATTAGGAAAACCAGGTATACCGATTGGAATGCTGCCTGAGGCTGAATTTGATGATAATTTCTCTGAGGTTCAACCAGGCAGTACTCTGTATTTATTTAGCGATGGGGTTTACGAAATTCATCAACCTGATGGTAAGATTTGGGGTCTTAATGCCTTGAGTGAGTTTCTCTCCCATTACCAGCAAAGCAACATCAACAATTTGGATCGAGTGTTAAAACATATCCAGACTTTAAATGTTAATCAAGTTTTAGATGACGATTTCTCTTTATTACAAGTTCAGTTTAATGGATTAAATTGATGCCATTGTTTATTGAATGGTTAGGCAAGAAAACGTACAATTTGAAGATTTTTACTCACTACTCAAGACTGAGTACTGTTATTCTCTGACAAGAGAGATAAAAAGCAATTATTTCCGATCACGCGAGTACCGACTTCTGTGACTGTTAAATAGATGCAGAGGGACTGCCAATCTATTACAGTAAAGGGTATGGGTATTGTTGTGGTTGAAAATCTGAGCAAAGTCTACCCGGTAGCAGTGAAGGAACCCGGCATGAAAGGCACGTTGGTTCACTTTCTGCGCCGTACCTACCGCTCAGTTAAAGCTGTTCAAGACATCTCATTTCAAATTGAGATGGGTGAAGTGGTTGGTTTTTTAGGCCCCAATGGCGCGGGAAAAACCACCACACTCAAGATGCTCACCGGACTGATTCACCCCTCTAGCGGTCAAGTCAGAGTGGCAGGCCATGTTCCATTCCGCAGGCAAAGCAACTTTTTGCAAAAGATTACCCTAGTCATGGGGCAAAAGCAGCAGTTACTTTGGGATTTGCCAGCACTGGATTCCCTGAAAATCAATGCGGCGGTTTATGGCATTTCAGACAAAGAATTCCGGCATCGGATTGGGGAACTCACCGAGATGCTGTCTTTAGAAGGCAAGCTGACTCAACCGGTGCGGAAGCTTTCACTGGGTGAACGGATGAAGGCTGAACTTTTAGCCGCACTCCTGCACCAACCTCAGGTACTCTTTTTAGATGAACCCACTTTGGGATTAGATGTTAATGCTCAAGTGGGGGTTCGTGACTTTTTGCGTGAATACAACCAGCGCACTGGGGCAACTATACTCTTGACCAGCCATTACATGGCAGATATTACCGCCCTGTGTCAGCGAGTGCTACTTATTTACGAAGGGCAGCTTATCTATGATGGCTCTCTTGAGGGATTAGTTGACCGCTTCGCCCCTTATCGTGAAGTGCAAGTGGAATTAGAGCAATCTTTACCAGCAGAAAAACTCTCAAAGTATGGGGAAGTAGAAGCAGTAGAAGGTCGAGAGGTGCGTTTTCTGGTAAAGCGTGAAGTATTGACAAGTACGGTTTCTCGGATTTTAGCCGATTTAGCTGTTGTTGATCTAAGTGTTACTGAGCCACCGATTGAAGAAGTGATTGGTCGCGTTTTTCGGGCAGGGGTAGTGACATGAACCGAATTATTCGCAAGGTTCAAGCGTTCCTCGTGGTTTACTACGCTTATATGCTGGAGTACCGAGCGGAATTATTTTTATGGGCATTGTCTGGTACGTTACCCCTAATTCTTATGGGAGTATGGACAAAGGCAGCTCAGGGAGGACAATTTGGATTAGAACCTAGCGATTTTGCACGCTATTTTCTCACAGTATTTTTTGTCCGTCAGTTCAATGTTGTTTGGGTGATTTGGGAGTTTGAAAAGGAAGTTGTACAGGGGAAATTGTCTCCTCGCCTTTTACAACCCATTGACCCTGTATGGCACCATGTAGCAATGCACTTATCCGAACGGTTTGCCCGTTTACCCTTTGCATTGGCGCTGGCGGGTTTATTTTTTTTACTTTATCCTCAAGCTATTTGGGTTCCTAGTTTAGGAAGCGTATTGTTATTTTTTTTGATTGTATTGTTGGCGTTTACTTTGCGCTTTTTGATGCAATACACATTTGCTCTTTTTGCATTTTGGACAGAACGAGCTAGCGCAATTGAGCAATTTTCGTTTTTGTTTTATTTATTTCTTTCAGGCGTGATTGCTCCATTGGAGGTGTTTCCGCCGTTAGTCCGCGCGATCGCTCTTTGGACACCATTTCCTTATCTCATTCATTTTCCGGCTGCTATCTTAATTGGATTACCAGTCAATATTGGGCAGGGAATTTTAGTAATGCTGGGTTGGTGTTTGCTGTTTTTTATCTTAAATCGCTGGTTGTGGCGCAAGGGACTTAAGCAATATTCGGGAATGGGAGCTTAGTTGGGGCTGTGGCGGTTTCAGGAATGGGAAGATGGGGGATATTTTAGCTCCTTCAAGTTCCCCCAGTGTAATTGACGCTGATCACATCCAAAAGTTTCAGAGAATGCTAAGCCCGTTGTGATAAATTCTGTTTTTCGGCTTGGCTTGAGCTTCCTTACTCTATAGCCGGATTAAGTCCCTGGCAAATTCCGCAACGATTCGGGTAGATGAGAGCGATCGCTCAGAGCATGCAATCGAGGCCCCTGCTCACCAAATTCCACAATACTCACAGAAGCTACAGGCATTCTAATGCGATCGCGATAACGCCCTACATCAATACCAATTAGAGAACACAACAAAATTCTCAGCGTTGCTTTGTGGGAAACTACAAGAATATTCCCTTCACTATAAGTTTGATCGATCTCCTCCAATACCGTTGAACTCCGACGAGCAATATTTATCCCTTTTTCTCCACCTGTAGGCGCATTCCAACCGGGATCAGAGAGCCAACGTACATAATCATCGTGGAATTCGCGATCCACTTCTTGAGGGGTTTTGCCTTCCCATTTACCATAGGCCATTTCTTTAAGCCCATCCCGCACTTGCAGATCGATACCCACAGCTTTACATAACGGTTTAGCCGTTGCAATAGTACAGCGTAGGGGACTGGAGTAAACAGCCATCCAAGGTAAAGATTGGTAAGCAGTTGCAAACGCTTCTGCCATCTTTACCCCTATTTCTGTCAATTCGATATCGTATGTACCGCAGTAACTTCCCATGCGGCTAGAGATTGTTTCTCCATGTCGCAAAAAATAGATCTTTAGGCTCACGAGTCTGGTTTGGGAATGGGGGTTAGGGAGTCAGGAGTTGGGAGTTAGAAGTTGGGAGTTGGGAGTCTCCAATTCAACATTTATTCTTCATTTGTCTTCATTTTGAATTTTGAATTTAACCTATGTGCTAGGTAAGGAACGTAGGTATTCTCCGAGGTGGGAGCGATCGGCAATCGCGTGAAATAGAGGGCCGCGAGGTGCCATTTCTACCACACTCACTGCCGCAACGGGCATAGCCATGCGATCGCGGTATCGACCTACATCAATCCCTAACAACGAACATAACATGATGCGGATAGTTGCCTTATGGGATACGAGTAGAACATTACCACTAGAGTAAGTTTGCTCAATTTCTTCGAGTACCCCTAACGAACGACGGGAAATATCCACCCCCCTCTCTCCCCCTGTTGGAGCATTCCAAGCGGGATCGGTGAGCCATTGCACGTATTCATCATGAAATTCACGATTGACAACATGAGGGGGTTTCCCTTCCCACTCTCCATAGGCAATTTCTTGTAATCCCTTTCGCAGTTGCATCTCAACCCCGATCGCTTCACACAAGGGTTTAGCTGTTTCGATGGTACGGCGGAGAGGACTCACAAATACAGCTTGCCAGGGTAAGGAAGAGTAGGTACGAGCAAACGCTTGAGCCATTTGCACCCCTTCTGGCGTTAAACCCGGATTATTTGCAGACGTACCACAATAACCCCCGGTATGGCTATAAGCTGTTTGCCCATGACGGAGAAAATACAGCATTAAACCCATAGGCTTAGAAACTATTCAAAATCACGCCTTCAAAATGATAAAGCCCTATAGAGTTCAAAGCTTTACCTCCCCCGCTCCCCTGCTCCCCAGCCTCCTAAGTCCCCGGCCGCAAGCGCAGAGCTTCACTCATATACGTGCGATCGCCCAACACTTGCAACAAAGGGCCATGAACATCAAATTTAACAACGCTCACAGAGGCGGCCAGCATATCGATGCGATCGCGGTATCGTCCCAAATCCACACCCAGTAGATTGCACAAAATAATCCGCAGCGTTGCCTTATGAGAAACCACCAACACATTGCCCTCTGGATACTTTTCCTGAATTTCGGCAATCACCAGCGAGGCACGGCTAGCCACCTCCACGGCTGTTTCTCCCCCAGTCGGCGGATTCCAAGCCGGTTCTGCTAGCCAGTGCAGGTAGTCATCCAGATAATTTTCCTTGACAAATTCCAGCGTTTGCCCTTCCCATTCTCCATACCGGATTTCTTTAAGCCCATCCCGTAGTTGCATCTCCATACCCACTGCATCACACAAAGGTTTTGCCGTGGCCATGGTTCGCTTCATAGGACTGACATAAATCGCATTCCAAGGAATAGATTGATAAGTTTGGGCAAGCGCTGAAGCCATCTGGGTGCCTTCGGGCGTTAACTCCGGATCGAGTTCGCCACAGTAGCCCCCAGTTTGGCTGTAGATGGTTTCCCCGTGCCGCACTAAATAGAGTTTGAGACTCATCGATTCTGAATGATTTATGCTGTTGCCAGACGGAAGGCTGCTCCTAGTCCACTTGCCATTTCTTCCGGGGTGATTTTCCCATCGTGGTTGGCATCGAGGGCATCAAAAACTGCATCCGTTCCCGCCCACTCTTCGCGGGTAATAAAACCATCGCCATCTAAGTCATAAACTCGGAAGACATCTTTAGCAGCAATATTAATCGTATCTTGCCCTTCGAGGCGCTTGAGTCGTTCGGTGAGCAGTTTTTCTAGAGCCACCAGTGCCTTCGAGAAGCCATTGATACCCTCGGTGAGTTTCTCAGACGCCATGCGATCATCTTGATGCATTTGGTCAAAGGTGGCTTTATCCATGGGAATTTCTTCGATCTCAGCTTCGGAGGCTAAAGCCGGATCGAGTTTGCGGGGTAAATCTCCGGTTGTCGAGTGCAATTCTTGTAATAAGGCGGGTGAAATGGTGAGTAAATCGCAGCCGGCTAACTCCGTAATTTCCCCAATATTGCGGAAACTTGCTCCCATCACCTCGGTTTTATAACCAAACTTTTTGTAGTAGTTATAAATTTGAGTGACGGACAACACACCTGGATCTTCCTCTGCGGGGTAAGAATCGCGTCCCGTTTCTTTTTTGAACCAATCCAAAATCCGCCCCACAAAGGGAGAGATGAGGGTAACGCCAGCTTGGGCACAGGCGATCGCCTGATGTAAACCAAATAGTAAGGTGAGATTACAATGAATCCCCTCTTTCTCCAAAATTTCCGCCGCCCGAATTCCTTCCCAAGTTGAGGCGATTTTAATTAACACCCGATCTTTAGAAACACCTGCCGCTTCGTACTGAGCAATCAAGTCACGGCCTTTAGCAACAGTGGCTTCAGTATCGTAGGACAATCGCGCATCCACTTCTGTAGATACCCGGCCTGGAATAATATCTAAAATCTTCAGTCCAAAGGCAACCGCCAAGCGGTCAAACGCCAGAGTAACAATTTCCTGTGCAGGTGTACCAGCCCCTAAATCTTGTTGGGCTTGCAGTAAGGTTTTATCAACAATTTCCTGATATTCGGGCATCTGAGCGGCGGCGGTAATCAGGGAAGGATTGGTCGTTGCATCTCGCGGCGTAAACTTTTCAATTGCCTTGATATCTCCCGTATCTGCCACTACAATGGTCATTTCCCGTAGTTGCTCTAATAAGCTTTTAGCCATCTCTACTCCTTAGATGTACACAGTTATCAGTAAGCTGTGAGCCGTTACCCGTTTAGTTTTGAGTCCTGTTTAGTTCAGCAGGATTGTCTTTTTAGCAACTTCGCCCGACTCATCCAAGTTATAAACAATCGGAACGCCGGTTGTCAGTTCCAATTTTGGCACTTCTTCCTCAGTGAGCTTGTCCAGCTTCATGATGATAGAGCGCAGGGAATTACCGTGCGCTGACACCAAAACATTTTCACCCTTTTGCAGGTGGGGCAAAATACATCTGTCGAAGTAGGGAATTACCCGCTCTTGGGTGTCCTCTAAACTCTCACCACCGGGAGGGCGGACGGAATAGGAACGCCGCCACTCATGAACCTGAGCTTCGCCATATTTGGCAGCCGTCTGGGCTTTATTTAACCCCTGCAAGTCCCCATAGTAACGTTCGTCTAGGGCGGCACTGGTGACAATAGGAAGCTCTTCATTGGCGTTGCCGTCATACTTATCCCAGCCATGCCAGTCTTCGTCATCTGCCTCATGCTGGATGATGGGAATTTTACCCCCGCAGATATCATCACATTCGGTTAGACAAATGATGGCAGTTTCGATCGCCCGTATCAACTTACTGGTGAAGCAGACATTCACCCGATAGTCTCTCAATTTACAAGAGGCGACAGTAGCTTCAGCGCGGCCTCGTTCACTCAAGGGTACATCCACCCAACCTGTAAATTTATTAGCAGCATTCCAGAGGCTTTGTCCGTGTCGAATCAAAATCAGTTGAGACATGGTGCTAATTTGTTGTTAGTTATTGGTTGTTGGTTATTAGTGATTAGTGAGAGTGTTAATACAGCAGATTGCAAGTGAGTAAGGTACAAAAAAAACAAAACTTGAACAGTAAGCGCTTTCACTCCTGACTCCTGACTCCTAACTTCTAACTCCTGACTTCTGCTGTAACTAGAAACTAATTACTCGTGCCTATCGTGTGAATTTTCAGAAAATTGGTTCCTCGGGTTTTATGAGCTGGGATGCCTCCCATAATCAATACTTTGTCACCTGGAGCTGCAAAATCTCGTTGTATTAAACAGCCTTCCATTTGTTTGATAATTTCCTCAATAGAATCCTCTTGGTATTGAAACAAAATAGGTCTTACCCCCCAAACCAAATTAAGTTGGTGGTAAACCGATTCGTTGGGCGTAAAGGCAACCACAGGAACACTCGGACGCTCAGCAGCAGCTAGTTTGGCGGTGTAACCCGACTCGGTTAAGGCGACGATGCATTGGAGATCGAGGGTTTTGTCGATGAGATTGAGGGCTTCACTAATCACATGGGTTTCATCAAGTTCACTAGGAGGATAGTTGACAAATTCTGTCTCTGGCTCCACATCCGTAGCGATTCGCGCCAACATTTTCACGGCTTCTACCGGAAACTCTCCTACTGCCGATTCTCCCGACAGCATTACCGCATCCGTACCATCAATAATTGCATTGGCCACATCACTCGCTTCAGCACGAGTCGGACGGGGATTGCGAATCATGCTGTCTAGCATTTGAGTGGCTGTAATCACCGGAATCCCTTTTTGATTGCACAGTCGGATAATTCGCTTTTGGATGAGGGGGACTTTTTCTGGACTCATCTCTACCCCTAAGTCTCCCCGTGCCACCATAATGGCATCACACTCATTGATAATCTCTTCTAAATTGGCAACGGCTTGGGGTTTTTCAATCTTGGCTAGTACGGGGATATCTGCTCCCCTTTCTGCTAAGAGTTCTTTAAGAGTCTGAACATCCTCTGGTTTGCGAACGAAACTTAGGGAGATAATATCTACACCTTGAGCAATACCAAAGTCCAAATCTTGCTGATCTTTTTCGGTTAGAGAGGGTAGGCGCAGGTTCAAGGTGGGTAAATTGACACCTTTGCGACTCTTAAGTACGCCGCCCTCAATCACTCGGCAAGAGACTGCATCGCCTACAATCTTTTCTACCTCTAGTTCTAAGAGTCCATCATCAAGGAGTACTTGAGTTCCGGGTTGGGCTTCTTCTGCTACATGGGGATAGTCGATGGGGATGGTGTTGGGTAAAGAAGTCGAGTTGGCGATTGGTATGAGTGTTACTGTTTCCCCTGGAATTAAGGTCATACTGCCCTCTGGCAACTGACCCACCCGGATTTTCGGCCCCTGGAGGTCTTGGAGAATAGTGAGAGGATAGTCTAATTCTGCGGAAATTGTACGCAAGAGTTTAACCATTCGGGCATGGTCTTCGTAGCTTCCGTGAGAAAAATTGAGCCGCGCCACGCTCATTCCTCCCATAATCATGTGCCGGAGTGTGTCGGGGGAACTGCTGGCAGGGCCTATGGTTGCAACAATTTTTGTACGGTGAGTTAGAGGTTTCATGGTGGCTGAGAGCTAAAGCTAACTGAGCGACTATGAGCGGGTCAAGTGAGAACTAAACTGCTCCATAAAACTGATACTTTTCCGAACATAACCGGAGATTGATGTTTACTTCCTGTTTCATCCAAGGCAGTCGGCTGCTTCTTGTCCACAGGCGTTGGGCTTCGACTATGCTCAGCCTGAAAGTTCCGAGCAAGCCGCCCGTACTTTGTTGGGGGGTGCGTGTTCCAGATTCAGTGAAGCATTGAAATCGCGACACTGAATCAAACCGCATCCCTGGCAATGGAATACCCTATCACTCAACTTCATCGGTTGAATGTGTCCACACTTCATACACGTTTTGGATGAAGGGAACCAACGGTCTACCAACTCAACAACTGTTCCAAACATGGATTGTTTGTAGGTCAGTTGCCGCCTAAATTCGTACAAGCCCAAGTTACTAATTGCATCGGCTAGTTTTGAATTAGCCATCATCCCACTGATATTCAAATATTCAATCCGAATAACGTGATACTTCCAACTAATATCTGTTGTTAGCTTCTGCAAAAAGTCACGTCGAATATTAGCAATTCTGGCGTGAAGCTTAGCGACTTGTTTGTAGTACTTTTTAGCGTTATTTGACGCGGGTATTCCTGCCTTTTTATTCCCCAGTTGCTTATTGCGATTACGCCACTGCAATTTAGCTAACTTGATTTTCGCTTGCTTAATGGTTGCAGGGGCTTCTATGGTTGTCCCGTCGCTGAATGTGGCAAAGGTTTTTACACCTAAGTCGATGCCCACTCTCTCCACTTCATGGAATAAGGGAGGTAGTTTGTCTGCATGAATCGCATAAGACACATACCATTTATCAGCGTGACGAGATAAAGTGAATGTCTGACTGGCACATATAAATGGAACAGGTTCATGCAACCTAAATGTCCCTAATGTGGGGATTTTAATTTTGTTCCCTTGACTCACTGTTACCAGTCCGTTGGATGAATCAACGGTAAAAGAATCTCTGTCTTTTTTGCGCTTGAAAACTGGGAACTTCCCTAAGCCTTTAAAACATCGAGTCAATGCGTTTTTAAGAGCAATGAAAGCGTTTTGGTAGACACGAGAGGAGAGTTGATTCATCCAGGCAAATTCTTTTCTTCTCTTGGTGAGGTTTGTTAAGACTTTGCGGATGGCTGAAATCTTTTTGGTCAAACCTCCTTTGATGTCCATCACTTGCTTGTATAGGGCGAGTCCGTAGTTGTAGACAAACCGTGAAAAGCCAGCGTGTTTCGCCATCAAAGTGCGTTCAGCGTTATTCAATTTGAGTTCGAGTTTAATGGCGTACATAGCTTTAAATGTCATCAATGTCCGGACTTGCCCTCTCGTAATGGGGATTAAATCACATCTGTTTGGGTTTATATCGGCAATGCTTACAGGTTTAGAACACCCTATGGGTAGAACTTGAGTATTTTGTTATCTGTGAACAGTTTCTAGTTTGCACTAGGGTTGTTAACAAAAAACTTGTGGGATGGGCATCTTGCCCGTCCCTCTTCATGAACAGGACTTACACAAGTGTCACAAAAATCTGTTTGTAGTAAGGGCTCGATTCCCTTTGGAATGAGAACTAAAGTTCTCACTACGAACTCAATATAATATGCCAGTTGCGTCAGTCCTGATGCAGTGAAATGTGGAATAGCTTAGTCGTATAGAACCAAACTCGGATTGGGGGACTAAGGCGTATTTTCAAGTTTCTGCCTCAGATTTAGATCCCCTCCAACCCCCGCCCCCCTAATCCCCCCTAAAGCCCTTCGGGCACGCCAAAGGCGTAGGGTAAGGGGGACGTTAGAAACGAGGGGGGAGCATTTAATTCAATTGATACCATTTCACTTTTACTACGCTACAGATTGACCCCCCTAACCCCCCTTGTAAAGGGGGGAAAAGAAAAGCATCTGTAGTAGGCTTTTCGTGAATTGGTATGAGGCTGTTGGTTTAGCCTCGATCTGGATTAGTCACCCTGTCAAACTATCCAATTACATCAGGTAATTACGGTGGGCTTATCCATGCCTGTAAGTGTACGAATTTGGGCGATTTCATCCGCAATGGCAATAAAATCAGCTAATGCCTCCTGGGGATCTAGATTTTGTTTCGCCACATCGGGTTCATAGCTTTCGAGATAAACCCGGAGTGTTGCTCCTTGAGTGCCTGTCCCCGAAAGGCGGAAGACAATGCGGGAACCATCGGTAAAACCAATGCGAATCCCTTGCTTTTTGCTCACGCTGCCATCGACGGGATCGGTGTAACTAAAATCATCAGCATACTCAACTTGATAAGCACCAAACTGCTTACCTTTGAGGTCGGGTAATGCAGAACGCAAATTGTCCATCAAGGTGTTGGCGCGATCGCTCTCCACGCCTTCATAATCATGTCGGGAGTAGTAATTGCGCCCGTAGGTTTGCCAATGTTCTTTAACAATTTGCTCGACAGATTGTTGCCGTACTGCAAGGATATTCAACCAAAACAGTACCGCCCACAGCCCATCTTTTTCCCGCACATGGTTAGAACCGGTGCCGAAACTTTCTTCGCCACAGAGGGTAGCTTTTCCTGCATCCAAAAGATTGCCAAAAAACTTCCAACCGGTGGGTGTTTCGTAGCAGTCAATTCCTAACTCTTTGGCCACTCGGTCTACGGCAGCACTAGTGGGCATCGATCGCGCCACACCTGCCAAACCGTCTTTGTAACCAGGAACCAATTTAGCATTAGCGGCTAACACAGCTAAACTATCGCTGGGCGTCACGAAGAACTTACACCCTAAAATCATATTGCGATCGCCATCGCCATCGGAGGCCGCCCCAAAATCGGGTGCATTTTCCCCATACATAATCTCCACTAAGTCGTGGGCATAGACTAAATTGGGGTCAGGATGTCCACCGCCAAAGTCTTCTAGGGGAGTTCCATTTTGGACTGTTCCGGTGGGGGCACCGAGTCGTTGCTCGAAAATCGCATGAGCATAAGGGCCAGTGACAGCATGGAGGGAATCCATACACATCCGGAAATTACCAGAGGTGAGGAGTTGGCGAATGCGCTCAAAATCAAACAGCGATTCCATCAAGTCGGCATAATCAGCGACGGCATCGATCACCTCAACCGTCATTTCATCGAGTTTAAAGGTGCCGAGTTCGTCTAAATTGACATCCGCCGCCTCCAGAATTTTATAGCTATCAATTTCCTTACTCCGGGCGTAGATAGCCTCAGTCACCTTCTCCGGTGCTGGGCCGCCATTACTAATGTTGTATTTGATGCCAAAATCCCCTTCTGGCCCGCCTGGGTTATGGCTGGCAGAAAGGATAATGCCACCGAATGCATTATTTTTGCGGATAATACAAGAAACGGCTGGTGTAGACAGGATACCTCCCTGGCCCACTAGCACACGTCCCCAGCCATTAGCGGCCGCCATTTTGAGAATGATTTGGATCGCTTGACGATTGTAGTAACGACCATCACCGCCCAAAACTAAGGTTTGCCCTTGATAGCCTTCCAGACTGTCAAAAATAGACTGAACAAAATTCTCTAGGTAATGAAACTTGCGAAAGACTGGAACTTGCTTACGCAGTCCCGATGTACCTGGTTTTTGGTCTGGAAAAGGTTGGGTGGATACGGTCTTTATATTCATGAGGTTCGTTGCAGAAGATTCTACAGAATGAAAATCAGTTCATTGGCAGCTCAGGTTACAAGTGTTGCTAACTAGGAAAACACATCCAGGTTAAGACGCTGTAAATTTCTGAGGCCAGACTTGATTTCATTTTCAAGTATGTCCTTTACTTGCAGGACTTATACCCTTTTTTCTCGGATTTGCAACAATATTGGGGTACTCATGCCTAGTCAGGAGTCAGGAGTCAGGGGAGAAAGATTTTAATCCCAACGTTCGTAAATGTAAGTTTATGGGTGTCTATGCTAGTGAGTTGAAGGGTAAGGGACGGGCATTATGCTTCAGGGTGTATGTCGGTGTGCCCCTACTTCCGTTTGTAGTAAGCGCTTTAGCGCTAAAGCGCTTACTACGAACCTAATTGAGGGAAATTTAATGGAAAATGAGTGGAATTATTCAAACGTTCACTTTACAGAAAAGGGGTCAAGCCATTGACAAATTTCTCGATTGAGGAGATTTAATTCCCGATAAACGCCTTGTTTCATCCACTGCCCGACGGCATCAAAGGGTGTAAAGACATCCCCTGTTTTCCAGGTAATATCTTGCCCTAGGGGAGTTAAATGATTTCCGGGTAACATTTTCATCGCTACCATATCCGGAAAGCGTTGTTGTAAGACTTCAATTAATTGTGTGGTTTGGTCAATGTCATCATTGGCAAATTTAATTAATAAATTACGGCGGACTTCGTAGCGCTGAATAATGAGTTTATTCGTTTCTAAGGGGGAAGGCGTAAATTCAATATCAAAAGCCGGCTGAATATTTAACTGTTCAATAAATGGAATAGCGCGTCGAGCTGGATAATTGTTATAGGACAACAAAATATTTCCCGCCCGTTCTACTGAAAATAAGCTGCCGATTAGTAAATGCAGTTTACAGCCCATACTATGCCCTACGCCGTAGATAGGGAGATAGCGCTTGCTTAAAACGGTTTTTGCCTGCAAGCGAGAGAGAGTTGTCTCGAAGCGGTTGAGCACATCCCGTGCGATCGCCACATGATTTAGAGTATTCACAAATGGCGTTGCAATCACGGCATATCCCTGACGCGCTAATTGTTCGATTAACCATCGATACGTGAGTTGAGGGGCTGTGGCTACAAATGCCCCACCCAAAAAATGTACAACTCCCTTGGGACGGGGAGGAATTAAAACCCAGCTACCCGATACTTCTTGCAAATCCATCCTGCGATCGCCCATTTAACATATCTTTAACTTCATTGTATGAATGGTGGCGTCAGTCGGTGATGGAGGGTTAGTGGGAGAGCTGGGGTGCGGGGGAGCTGGGGTGCGGGGAACATGGATTAGGCAATGTTTTTGGCTGATTCGCTTCATACACTTGAGTTGGGGAATTGCCCAAAGAAAAAACCCCCACTGGCAAAAATGGAACCCAGGCAGGAACCAGAGAGGGCACTCGTCACACTGAGGATGTCTAGTCTAAGTGCATATAGCTCTGGAGTTGCCGGACTTATGCAATTTTTAACCGATATAATTTCATTCATCCTCACCCAGTCATCCTAAAACCCACAAGTTCCCAGGGGAACAGTGGTGCCTGACCAACCATCAAGATTGCTGGTCGTAATGGTATTGGTGGATAATGTCCCTTCTTCTACCTGTATCGGGCCTCCTAGCAAATCAAACAAAAATAGAGTACCAATTGTATTATTACGGGGTTGCAGACAGATGGTAGCATCCGGACTGATGGTTATTGCTTCCACATCACCTAATTCCCCACCAGTAAGGGTATTAAACCGAACTCCGGCAAAGGTTTGGGCTTCATCGAAGCTGGATATTGAAAGCCCAGAAGAAGGATTACTGACAATATTATTGGACTCAATTAAAGTCCGCAAAATAGCATTTTGATTCGTCGCTGTCAAAATCCCATAGAACCCATTTCTAGCAATCTCAGGATTATTTAAAATATTAAGCGTTCCTTGAGCATTATCCGAAATTTGGGCAAAAATGCCATTGTCTGTGTTGTCAGAAATCGTGTTATTGGTAATATTAAATGTCCCTTGAGTATTGCTTGATAAAGATATACCCACACCGTAAATACCATTATTGGTGATTTGGTTATTGGCAAGTGTCACTGTTCCTTGAGCGCTATCTGATAGCCGAATAGCAGCTCCATCGCCTTGATTATTAGCAATAGTATTGCCGATCAGGTTAAATGTTCCGTTAGCTGTTGATTCTAGCTCAATGCTTGTTCCCTTAAATTGGTTATCGAGAATCTGGTTATTGGCGATATTAAATTGAGACTGAGCGGCGTCAAACAGTTTGATATCAATACCATCCGCAATGCCACCTACACCACTATTATTAGCAATTTGGTTATTGGCAATGTTAAAAGTCCCTAGAGCATTGTTGCGAAGCTCAATATTGACTCCATCTCCATCGTCGGCTGAAGCTCCATTGCCAGTAATGGTATTTTCTGTAAGGTTGAGGTTAATTTGTCCCTGATTATTATTAATAGAAAAACCTTCAGCACCGGAATTAGTAATGCGGTTGTTGGTAGCGACTACCTGCCCTGCCACATTCTCCAGTAAAACGCCCTCACTACCAGAATTGGCAATTGTATTATTGCGAATCTCTGCCCCGGTGATATTCCCAAGGGAAATACCCTGAGTACCGGAATTGGCGATCGCATTGTCACGAATCACTACCTCAGCGCTATTGTTCAGGGCAATTCCTTCACTAGCCGAATCAGTGATTGTACTGTTGCCAATCTCTACTCCATTGACATTTTCCATTAAAATGCCTTGACTGCCGGAATTAGTAATTGTACTGTTGCCAATCGCTGCTCCGGTGACATTTTGCAGTGAAATACCCTGAGTAGCGGAATTAGCGATCGCAGTGTTGCCAATCTCTACTCCAGTAACATTATTTAGGGAAATACCTTCACTAGCAGAATTGGAGATCGTATGGTTGCGAATCACCGCTCCTGTGACATTTTGTAGTGAAATACCTTGAGTAGCAGAATTAGCGATCGCATTATCGCGAAGTGTGACATTACTCACCCCAGTACCTAACACACCGGGGCCAGTCGTCGAACTGATGGCAAAACCAGATAGGGTCGTATTGTTACCCATTGTCACCGTTCCTGTTACCGTCGGGAAAACACCCGCACCCGACAAAGGCAGTTGGAAAGTCCCTAACTGTACGGTATTAATTTGCTGTACGGGGCCAGTGGACAATACAGACACCCCATCCGGAATTTGAAAAGCGGGAACTCCAGGATTCGTACCCGGTTGTACATAGACAATATCATTAGCCTGAGCCACCGTTAGCGCCTCGGCCATCGTCCCCGTTGGACTCTCAAATGTACCGTTACCGGTTCCTATTCCTAAGTTGACGTGGCGAAATCTCCAGGGTTGTCCGGTAGCAGGATTAGTCACAAACACTGTATCCTGCAAAGTCAGTGACTGAGATTCAACCTGTTCATCTACTGCAATATAGGAATTACGAGTCACCGAATCCCCTAAACGAGCCACAACTTGGTCAGATTTCTTGATGCGACTCGGACGAGAACTGGGGAAGGAAAGTCCCACACTCAAAACTACATTCGTGCCAAACGTCGGATCTCCGGAGACAGCTAGCCCTAACTTAAAGGTATCACTGCGACGGGCTTCTAAACGAGTGCGCCAGCCTACACCCCCCGAACTACCGGGAGCATCATAGTAATACAATCCCCCATAGGCTCGTAAATCCCCGGTTTGCCCAAGTTGTGCGACTTTTACACCCGCCTCCACATCAAATCCAGTCATCGCTGCTTCATAGCGACGGTTAATCAGGCGTTGCTGATTGCGAGTCTGAGCCAAAAAATTCCCTTGGAAGAAAGGATCGGAAACAGAAATAGGGGAATTGAAGACTTGTTCTTGAGCAAGTTGGCGCGTATCTCCAATCGGGAAGTAGGCATTAGCGCGAGCATCCCAGGTTTCACCGAGGGTTTCCACACCTACCCCAAGTTGATTAAAGCTGCTGTTGCCAGTATTGCGAGCGTCAAAAGCTACATAACCACCAAAAGTGCGGTTGTTGTTGGGGCTGTAGAAGCGATGTCCTAATATAATATTGCCGCTTGCCAGAGCATTTTCGGTGGATAACAGTAAGCGTCCTTCTAAGAAGGTGAGGTTGCTGCCTGGAGTTTGCCCTAAAGGTACAAAACCTTCAAAACTCCCATAAGAATCTGAATAACCCACACCCGGCCCGGTGGTGAACTGAACCCCTAAGCGAGGGTTAACTTTCAGGGAGTATGAGGGAGTAGTTTCAGAAGTTTGAGCCGTATTGGGATTAATGGGTTCTGATTCTACGGGTGGGGTTGTAGTCGGAGGGTTAACGGGTTCAGCAAGAAATTCGGCTTCAGTGAGGGGGCGGGAGGGTTGCTCAAGTTCAATAACGGGGGATTCATCAGGTTGTGCAGGAGGCGGTTGCACCTCTAAGGATGGCTGATTCTCTTCACTTTGAGTTTGGGACAAACGAACAGGGTTGCTATGTAAGGGATGGGGTTCTGTTTCCGGGAGACTTAAGTTAGATGGAATGGTGGAAGGGGGAATCTGGTGGTTTTCGTTAATTTTGGGTGAATCAAGATTAGTTGACTCGGGTGTAGCTGGAGAGAATTGCGTTTCAGAATCAACAACTTGAGCTCTTGCCGTTGAGGATAAGTTTCCCAACATGAGGCAAGTCATTTGAAAAATGAGGGCTGATTTTTTTACAGGCATTCTTTTAGCTGGATAGGTTTGAGTCGTAAGCCCCTTTGCACAGAGTAACTGTGCTAAATCACTGCTTAAGGGGCAAAAAAATGACGGATGGGTAATTAATTTTCAGCTTCTATTCAGAAGGCTGATACTGCGGTTGAGTCAAGAAATTTCTGCAAGGATGATGGTCAAAATTATGATACAGAAGTGAGTTGATACCAGTTCTCTATCACAATGAAGGGGAGCATCCCAATTTCGCAAATCTATATTCTGGTGGACAGGAATTTTAACTGTCCTATTAATAACTAGTAGTAAATACGGAAACAAATTGAATGAACCGGATGATTTTAGAAATTTATTTCGTATTAATAGCTAAATAAAAAACAGCAAATTAGTGACTAATTTCCCGGATTTTGAGGGGAAACTGGTCACTTGGTGTGAAGAGCTAATTTTGTCAAAAAATACTTTACAAATAACGCAATTTATGATTCTAGGATAGAGAGTATCAGCTAGTGTTTATCACATTAGTTGTCCTAGGTTCATAGTAAGCGCTTTAGCGCTAAAGCACTTACTACAAGCTCGACTTAATTAATGGCATGAACTACTAGATTCTGACGAATGTAGTCGCCTGTTGACTGATAAGAGTTGAGGCATTCACTCCCGTCAAAATTGCTAAAGGTTGGCGATTGAAAGTATCAGTAATGAGAGTACTGCTTCCCATCTGAGTAATCGACAACTGACCGTATGTAATCGGGCCTGCTAAACCAATGAAATCTTGACCCATTTGGAAGTCTTTGATAGTGTCTGTGCCTTCACCTCGGGCAAGGACGAATGTATCACGACCTAAACCACCTGTGAGAATGTCATTGCCTAGATTGCCCCAAATCAAGTCATTGCCTGCATCGCCCCAGATTTGGTCATTGCCTTCATCACCATAGAGGGAGTCATTGCCTGCGCCGCCATAGATTCGATCTTGGCCTGCGCCCCCATAGATGATGTCGTCATCCCCTCCGGATTCACCCACCAAATTCCTGAAATCACCGATGAGTTCGTCATCGCCTGCACCCCCAAAAATCAGGTCTTTCCCGAAGCCACCACTAATGATGTCTTGGCCATCGAAACCATTAATGCGGTCATTGAGGGTAGTTCCTACGATGGTTTCGGATAGAGAAGTGCCATTAATAAAGTTGTACCCCGCCTCATTGTCGGTGTTAGTAACCGTAACATCGGTGGGGTTGAGTCCGTTGTAGTTGGCGTCAGCACTCACCGCCGGAGCAGTGATAATGCTGTAGGCAATATTGCCATCTACTAAGGAGTCATCGACACCCCTTACTGTCACCGTCTGGGCAACGTTCCAGTTGTCAGCCGTAAAGGTGAGGCTGGGAGTGGAAACAGTGCCTTCTGTAGCGTCAGAACTACTTAGCCCTAAGGTGACATTAGCAGTTGGTTGGCTATTGAGTCGGACGGTAAAGGTAGCGGTTCCCCCCGCTTCGGTGGTGGTTAAGCCAGTGGTGGGGGTGATGGTGAAACCGGCAGTATCGTTGTCGGTATTGGTAACGGCGACACTAGCTGGGGTGAGGGTGCTGTAGTTAGTATCAGTACTAGTAGCGGTAGCGGTGAGATTGTAGGCGATATTGCCATCTTGTACTAAGTCATCGACACCTGTTACTGTTACCGTCTGGGCAACGTTCCAGTTTTCAGCCGTAAAGGTGAGGCTGGGAGTAGAAACTGTGCCTTCACTGGTGTCAGAACTACTTAGCCCTAAGGTGACATTAGCAGTTGGTTGGCTATTGAGTCGGACGGTAAAGGTAGCGGTTCCCCCCGCTTCGGTGGTGGTTAAGCCAGTGGTGGGGGTGATGGTGAAGCCGGCTGTATCGTTGTCAGTATTGGTGAGGGCGACACTAGCTGGCGTGAGGGTGCTGTAGTTAGTATCAGTACTAGTGGCAGTAGCGGTGAGATTGTAGGCGATATTGCCATCTTGTACTAAGTCATCAACACCTGTTACTGTTACCGTCTGAGGAACATTCCAGTTAGCCGCGGTGAAGGTGAAGGTAGAAGCAGAAACTGTACCTTCGCTAGTATCTGAACTCGCTAATGTCAGGGTAACGTCAGCAGTAGGTTGGGTATTGAGGACAAGGCTAAAGCTAGCGGTTCCCCCTACTTCAGTGGTAGTTAAACCATTGATAGGAGTAAGGGTGATGCCAGGGATGTCATTGTCAGTATTAGTAACAGCAACATCAGCCGCATTCAACCCATTGTAATTAGCATCGATACTGACGGCGGCAGCAGTAATAATGCTGTAGGGAATATTGCCATCTGCCACAAAGTCATCGACTCCTGTTACTGTTACGGTTTGGGCAACATTCCAGTTATCCGCCCTGAAGGTGAGGG